>JAZUQC010000048.1:0-56539 GCA_045605525.1 Acutalibacteraceae bacterium | reverse complement strand
TGTTATCAAATCTTAAAAGGCGTTAGCCTTTTTAAGATTCTCTGCCTTGATACAGAAAAAATATTCTCGCCGAAAACTTCACAGAACCAAAAATGCCTGCGTTTGCGTGCATTTTGGGTATTTCTTTGTTGCAGGAATACTGTCGTATTTCAAGACAAAAAATGCACAAAGGTGCGTGAACGCAGACATTCTTTGGCATATGCTGTTCGGGTTCTGTCACCCCAGGGTGCTTTCACTAAGGAGAATAGAACTATATGTTGGATTGGTTCTATCTGCTAAATATATCAGCCACCGATGCTCTGGAAGGTTTCGATAAGCTGCTGAAGGAAGGACTTGAACTTTGCAATAAGGTTTCTGATGATGTTGATTATTGCCCATTCGCTGTCACCTTCGCTGAGGTCGCCGAAGTCCATATCAAAGATATTTCCGAGACCGTCTGAGCCGGATGAAGTCTTGCCCTTTGCTTCGAGTTTAACATCAAAATCGGGAACAGCAAGCTCAATTGATTTTGCACTAAGATCAACGCCGAGGTCGACTGTGTTGCCTGCTGCGTCTGTGATAACCCAACCGCTGAATTCGGGAACATTTGCGGCTACCTGAATCTTTTCGCCGCAACGGAACTGCTTTGTGCCGTCTGAGATTGTATTAACGGTTGTGATGTTTCTGTAAAGCTTGGCATCAACTGTGATTTCTGTGTCAGCAACAAGGCAGGGATCGTTTGCTGTGGGAGTGTAAACAACCTTAACTGTATAAGCCTTGCTCTTTTCAGGTGACCAAGTTATGTGCTCGCTGTATTTTGCGCCGTCTTTAAGGAGCTTGCCGTCAACATAAATTGCAAAATTGCCCTGAGGTCTTGCACCGTCAACATCAGCCTTGACAACATAAATTTCATAGGTGTTTTTGTTATCCTTGTTTATGTCGTACTTAACGGTTACTGCTGTTTCGACAGGTTCAACTGTGAGCTTGAAAGTAAGTGTGTTACATCTTTCATAGTTGGGATCGTCACAGATTGTTTTAACTGTGAGTTCATGTGTACCTACGGGGATATATTCGTTGTAGTATTCGGTTTCTTCGTAGTTGAAGCTTGCTGTGCCGTTAAGGTAGGGTTTGAGATAACCGCTGATATCATCGCCCATTTTAAGACCGTAGGGAATTGTAATTTCGGGGACGATTTCTGCACCGTTTTCGGAAACGAAAGCGATTTTAGCAGGGTTAACTGTTACAGGAACTTTAAACTCTATTGGTAGCGACTGTGTTGCGTCACTAGGTGTAAATTTTACATCAACTTCTGTATGTGATACAAGAGGTGTTACAGTCTTCCATTTTTCGGTAACTTCAAATGAACCGACAACTTCAACAGAAGATCCTTTTATTACTGCTTTACCATTTTTGAATTCTACATCTTCCCATTTTAAATTAGGATCATATGTAATATCAACAGTAGGATTAACTTCAATAGATGTTTCAGGCGTATCTCCTGCTATGCGAACATAAATGTCCATTGTAAGCACATCGTATCCTGAACTTGATGTGCTAAGTTTGGCAGGATAGTAACCACTTTCATTAACTTTTGTTCTGCTACTAGACCATTTCCATACTGCATCCTCAATAATTTCATTGGTTATAGGATTTTTTACTGCACCACCAGAAATTGTTGATGTTGATATTCTAGCACCTGCTTCTACTTCGGTTGCAATAGGAGGATTGTTTTTGTCAACTAATTCAGGCATTACATATTTTACTGTATATAAAACATCCCATGCATATTCTAATTCAAAACCTGAATAAGCTTGAGTGTCTTCAGGAATAAATTTGATATTAGCTGGTGTTTGACCACCTGATGTAGGCATAAAATCTACATCTACAAATTCAAAATGACCTGCAACAACAGCTCCGTCATACTGAACTTCACCACCTGAAAGTGTAATGCCGTCACTTATTTTCTGACCGAACCATATTTCACCACTTGCTGTCGGCCAAACTGTAACATTTGCTTCTGTCAATGCAATCGGCTCCGCCGCACTTGCATAAAACGGCACAACTGATAACATCATCATAAGTGCCAATAAAATGGATAATAATTTTTTTGTTTTCATATTTTCGTTTTCCTTTCTTGATATAGATTGTTTTGAGGTTTTTGACCTCTCCGTCAGTCCTTGCGGCCTGCCACCTCTCCTTTCAGGAGAGGCAAGACTCGGCTCCCCTGAAAGGGGAGCTGGCAAAATCGCTTGTCGATTTTGACTGAGGGGTTCTTTTCATCCATATATTTTCTCCATATCGCCTCCTTAAAATTCAAGCCGGGTTGTCTGCAAAAAGACACCTATACAAAAATAACTAAGAAAAAAAGGAAAAAAGTTACATTAAAAACTAAAAAAACCTATGTGAAAGTTCATCACATAGGCTTGAATTTATATTCAGAAGGGCAAATTATTTAATTGTTTTGGCTATTTCGAGGGCTGTTCCGTAGTCAGTGTTAAGCGTTATACCATACCTTGTACATGAATCAAAGTATTCTATGTAAGACTGTTCTTTAAGATTGAAAATAAAAACTGCTAACCCATTTACAGATAGTTCTCCACCTTTTTGGGGAAGATTTATGTTTGAGGGTTTAATATACTTTATATCAGTATATTGCGTTATTGATATTCCAGCAACATTGTCTATATTTTCTAATCTTATACTACTTGATTTGAAAATTTTAGAATTCTGTTTTGTTATTTCAACCACTTTCCACTCCTCCGTCAACAAAGCCGCAGGAAGTGTAACAGGTGATATTCCATTCTCCTCAAGCTCCTTTGCAAGGTCTGTGCCTAAGAGTGAATATGAATCAGCTGTGCTGTCAACTTTATCAAGAAGTAGCCGTATGTGGTCATCAAAAAACTCAACTAATTCCTCTTTGATATTGAAGTCAAAAACATAGGCTGAAACTGTGGTTGCAACAGCAAACAGCAATACACTAATAACCGCCACAAGAAGCATTTTTTTGAAGCTCACTTTATGTGTTCTTTTGGTGATTTTCTTTTTCGTCTGCTTTTCTTCGGTGGTGTCACCATCTGTCTGCTCATCTTCACCCGTATTCACAAAATCATCGTCAGCAAATCCGTCTTCTTCTGTGAGGGTTGAGAAGACTTCTCTGATATGCTCCTCGTCAGCCGCTTCAAGAATAAAACGCTCGTCAATGTCCGTCATGGCTTTTATAATGATATTGTCCATTATGCTGCCACCCCTTTCTCGCTGAGATAATCACGAAGGCTGTCACGCATACGCATAATTCTCACCTTAAGGGTGCTGACCTTTATTCCCGTAAGCACGCTCAACTGCTCATAGGTGTCGGCGTACCAGAAACGGCGCACAAACAAAAGTCGGTTTGCTTCGCTGAGAGTTTCAATGAACTCATCAATATATTCGGTTATCTGCTTTTCTTCAAAGGCTTTTTCCGGGTCGTCGTTACTGCTCAGACAAAACTCCAACTCTTCAAGGCAGGTGGTCAAGCCGCTTGCACGCTTTTTTGCTGAGTTATAGTCATAGCGGTTTAGGGCATGATTTCTCGTGAGCTTGAGTATGTACGCCTGCAAGGGGTTAGGCTTTTGTGGCGGAATGGTGTTCCACGCACCGAGATATGCATCGTTGACACACTCCTCGGAATCCTCGTGATTATTAAGGATATTGAACGCCACCTTAAAGCACAGCTTGCCGTACTTTTCGCTTATTGCCTGAATCGCCCTGTCTGAACGGGCAAAAAACAGTTCGATAATTTTGTTGTCTTCAAGTAACATATTTACACCTCCACATAATTTTGGCTTCACATATATACTAAGAAAAAAGACAAAAAGGTTACAGGAAAAGTGAAAAACTTTTTTATGCTAACATTATAATATAAAAACCGACATTTTACAAACCAACAGAAAGCAACAGCCACAGGAAACTTCTTCCTGTGGCTGTTAGGTTATACATAGATAAGTTCACTGCAAACAATTTCTCTCGCTCTTTGCTCAATGTTACCCATACGACACACCCACTCAAGCTGATTTTCTTCTTTCAGCTGCTCAGTGACACCCTCAGCCTCTTTCATCTGCTCAACAAGAGTAGCAAACATATCCCGAGCTTGAGCTTCAACCTCAGCACAGTGCTGATACAGTTTACCCTGAATAAGCAGCGAGCTAAAAAGCACCTTCTTGTGCTTTTCAAGATAGTTCTTGTGCATCATTCCCCATTTGCCGAGGGTGATACTTGCTTCTTCGGGCGGGATAATGAGGTTAGGAATGAGATAGTCGCCAACCTGGCGGTAAGTGATAGAATTTTTGTTTGACATAGAAATAGCCTCCTTTAATTTTGTAGCTTAATTGTACAAATTAAAGGGGGCTTTGTCGAATGTGCGGATTTATTATTTAATTTAATGTTCCGATTTCGTCTATTTTAATACAACTCAAAATAGAAGGAGCTGAGAAATAATAACTTCTGTACCCCATATCTCGTTCTGGTATACATTCTTTAATTGCCGTTTTTAAATCTTCAATATTAGTTACATTAAATAAAGGAAACATTTTTTCACAATATTTTTTTGATTTTAGTTTTTCCCATTCTGTAACTCCAGCTGTAGTGTAAATGTACATGGTTGGGAACCAATAGGTGTCAAAAGGTCTATAGTTTTCATCGATTGTAACTTTCATCGCATTAAAAACTTGATATAAAAACAAATCAGCTTGAGCAATCGCCTCTTTTGAATAAATAGGAAGTTTTTCTCTCTCGTTATATATAACATCGCCCAACAAAGTAAATTTGTTTTTCTTATCGGTTGTAGGCTTATACTGTTCCTCTATTATTCTACTGTGATGTCTAAAGTGAGAATAATTTGTGGGATTTATTTTTTCATCAAAAGGAGAATTCCTTAGGAAGTAAGTGTTTGTTAAAATTTTATTGATAGTATCATACATTTTATGATATCGTAAAAATGCGATTGTGCAGATGAACATTTCCCAAATAAGGCATTTATAACTATCAAATTCGGATTCCGCATAGGATATTGACTTTTCTGAAAAAGTTTTTACGTATATTAAAGTGTTAAACAAATCTTCAAAGAAGTCGCACAAGAACTCACCTAAGTTTATGTTTGTTTCTAATAATACGTCTAAAAAATCGAGATAGTAATCTCTCACTCCCTTTGTAGAAATATAAGTATGAAAAACTTCTTGGGGAGTAGTAGTCCCTTTTTTATAATATTCTTTTAATATATCAGTATACTGCTGTTTGAATTTTTGTACGAGTGATGTTTGTTTTTGCTCATTCAAAGCCCCTTTTATCTGTCTTAATAAATCTTGTAGAGGAAAACAATTTACTTTATCCTCTTCAAGCCATTCTGGTTTATTACCAAGTGTTGGTTTTTTATAAGTTGGCTTGTTATAAATATTTCTTAAAAGCTTTTCATATTCTTCTTCATACTTGGATGTATCCGATAAATCTATATATATTCTTGATTTTATATATATCGGAACACAAGGCTCACCTTCTTCGTCGTGTTCAGCTATTATTGGGATAAATTTTTCCTGGCGTACTTTACCATATACTTCTGTAGAGATTATAGCTGTTTCATCGCCCACACCACCTTCTCTTGAGTTTGCCTTTTGTTGATACTTCTTATCGCAAACAATTAGCACCTTGTCGATATCAGGGTCTTTTACACATTGTTCCATAAACGCATATTTATCTTGTCCCTCTTTCAAATCCCACTTATCAAGTATTACATCAACGCCATGAGAAACAAGTCGTTCAGCTAAAGGTAAAACTAATGTATCGCTACTCCAAGAATATGAAATAAAAATTTTTGGTATTTTATCAGTCTTCAAATATTAATTCTCTCCTCTTCATTAATTTATTTAGTAATTGGGGACGCCGCCATCGGACGCCCCCCTTTTCTAAGTTATCCTTTTGGCGGATATGGGTCGTTGCCGTAAGAGTTCTTTTCTCTTATTTGACCATTTCGCCCATGAATTACAACCTCTGAACCTTTATTGGTCGCGATGTCACGAGCTATTCTTATAGCATCCGCCTGTGTTTCTGTTCGTGCAGTAGCTTTTGTATTTCCTGCACCTTTTACTTGCCAGCCACCATTTTTGTGTGGCGTGACATGCTGATTCTTATTGCCTGACATTAAAAATCCTTCTTTCAGTTTTTGATAAATTCAGTGTTAGTACATTTAGGACAAGGGGGAAGAGTATCTGTATTGTCATCTAAGACAACAGTTTGTCCGCATTCTGTACAAGTGTATGTTCCTTTTCCGGGTTTTTCACCAGTAATATATTTTGCCATAATACACAGCTTCCTTTCTCGGTTGGAAATCAATGCTTGACAATTAATTGTATAGATGTTATTATTAATGGGCTATATTGCAAGTCGGTTACCAACCGTGTACCGAATTGAAGCAGTGGTTGTCGGAAACCGCTGCTTTTTTCATTGTGAAGCGATTATATCATAACACAGATGTTCTGTCAATAGTTTTAGTAAAATATTTTACCTATAAATTTATTGAGTAAAATTATTGACTTTTTGTTTATATGATGATAAAATGACTGATATAATGGAGGTGTTTATTTTGGCTAGGATATATGTCACTCCAGAATTAGGAGAAGCAATTAAATCGATTAGAATGCAAAACAAAATAACAGGAAAAAGTGTGGCCGAACATATTAATAAGAGTTCAACATTTATTACTAGACTTGAAAACGCATCTATAGAAACAATTGACGAGGATGACCTTTGGGCAATATTTGAATTCATATGCAAAGACGAATTAGATCAAAATGAAACAATTGAGAGAATTTATGATACATTAAAAATTAAATATTCTCCTGAGGATATTCAAAAACAAGTATGGTTTGAAAATTTTGATACGGTTGTTCGACAGATACCGATACCTGAAGAGTTGATAGATGAAATTAATAAAAGGATTACAAATCAAAACATAGATTTATCTTATTTGCTGAGAAGAATTAATGCAAACGAAGATCTATCAGAAGATGAAGTTAATGATGAACATCCATATAATACTTGGTGGGCAAGAGATGATGCACCAACTAATGCAACTAGTATAAAAATTAAACTTTTAGAAAATGAGTTTTATGATATTTTATCTAAGAAAAAGGATACAACATCATACGTTTTTATGTTAGCTATAGCTTTTTATCTTATAAAAATTGAAAGATTTGATGAGTTGGTTAAATTTGAATCTGATGCTGACCATTATTCAGTCATGTCAGAGGCCAACAATTTGCTTAGCAAATATAAATTTCATACAATATCATTAAGAGAGCAACTGCTAGCAAATGCAAAATCAAAAGAAGAATATAATGAATTGCTTAGTGACTTCGAAATAGATAATATTGCAGTTGTGAATAGCATTTTAAAATCAATCAGGTATTATTCTGATAAAAATATAAAGCTGGCAAATGATCAATTAATCTTATTCAATAAAAACATCAATTGGGATATTGGGTTTATGCTGAAATTGGTTAGTTTGGATTTCAACTCAATTGCAGATGCTTCTCATTCATGCAAAAGCGAACTTATAAAGAGAATCGAATTATTGATAGAAGAAACCAATCAATTGTCTCATGCCGAAAAAACTATTGAAACTTATTAAATTTTCATCTAATTGAAAAAACTACCACCTTTGAATCCGAGGTGGTAGTTTTTTCGTAAAGTATATCATAATTAAATATCCTTGTTTTTAACTCTTATCAACGATTTTTAGCAACAGCTTATCAACATCCTCGGTTGGCATATCTTACGTCAAGAGCATATTGCGAAACTCATTCATACCGTTGATAAGTAAGTTGCACTCAAAATCTGTAAACTTAATTTTTGTCTTTCTGCTCATAAAAAATGACCTCCTGTTATTTGGTAGCTTTATTCTACCGAATAACAGGAGGATAGTCGAATGTGTGGATTGAAAAATATCATTAATGGAAATATAAAGGTTTCATCAAAAAACACAACGCATTTTTTATTCGCTATACTTATGTGACAAATCCTCAATATTTAAACAATCAATATTAGTCTTTATAAATTTACTAATTAATAACTTTAGTTTTTCGTTCTCTTCCAAAGTTATTTCTTGACCATCAATAACATCGTAATACAAATAAAAATACTGATTTGTTGTACTATTAGATATCTTAATTCTGTCAGTTAAAAGGGGTATTTTATCCATAGGAGCAACAATATCACCTATTTGAATTAGTGTATTGTGTGCATCTGTATTTTTTTGCTTGTAACTAGCGTTTGCATAAACAATAGAGTCAATTTTTTTAAATAATTCATCTTCTTTTTGAAATATTCTTATTAATTTTTCATCAAGAAAGCCTGCCAAACATATATTATTGTCTTGATCATATACACATGGCCACTCTTTGTTTATATTGTGTGCGAAAAAGGTTTGTATATCACTCTTTTGTGGTATTGTAAAAGATTCAAAAATCAAGTCATATTCGGCCAAAGATTTCCATAAACTTTTTTTATATTTTCGACTTAACAATTCACCACAAAGCTTATTTAATTCTTTGGATGCTGCGCTTTTTAAATAACGCACAACTGTCCAGATATATGCATCATCTAAATAACATAAATCATTATAATTTAATTCCCAAGAAGGAAATACAGACTCGCTATCTTTATAGAAAAAAATATTCATTGATATTGAAGGTATCAAAAAATTGGCATAATATATTACTTTATGATGTGCATAACACCACAAATATAAGTAATCTCTAGCCTCAAGAACATTTGCAATAATATTTATTGCTTGTTTTTTAAAACCGACAGAAAATGTATTGTAATGATTCGAAGTAGGAACCTCGTTTTTAATTAAGTTATCTAACACAACAACTTCTTCCAACAATCCATGAATCTTCGTATCTTTAAAAAATGTAACAGATGATTTTGAAAAAAAGTTTCCAGATAATTCAATTTCGCATTTTCCATTAACACATAATTCTACGACACCGGAACAAACCTCAAAATAAAAGTCATCACTAATAACTGTAGCGTCTTTTATAACACAATTAAATTCAGTATTATTTGTATTTGCTGGTAAATCCTTATATTCTCTAGATGAACTATATTTGTTAATGAGTACTCCATCTTTATATAAGGTTGTATCAGAAGAAAATCTAGCAGATTCTTCAACATATTTTATACAAGCATCATTTTTTGTTCCGTTTAAAGAAGAGAATGTACTACCTTTAGCAATTTTTATACGAGTTTGAGGTTGTATTATTAGACAGCCCTTAAAAGCACCAGAAAGTAGCACACTTTCATTAGAATCTCTATTTCCTAAACTGTGTATAGTTAATCCCGAAAATCGAAAATCATTTTCAAATTTTTTATCTTTGTATATAGTCTTAGGAACAATACTAACTGATTTAAGCAATCTCTCAATGTCAATTGAAATATTACTTATTCCGGACATTTTTGTGTCTCTAACAACATAATCTAACTTATCAACATCAAAATTACTACCATTTAATAATTCAATAAAACAGTTCTTTATTTGTTTTTCAGGTTCAAAACCTTCGTATTTAAAACCCAAAATCATTCTTGCAACAAAACAAATATCAGCATCAAATTCGTTTTTGTCAATTATTGTTTTATTGTTGTAGTGTTCAGCAAATAAGATACTATTCGTTGATTCTGTTGGATAACAGTCAGAAATGAGCGAATCATAAATTTTTGCTATATTTTCTTTTAATTTTTCTAAAATTAATACTGCACCTAATTGCTCATGCGGAGACGCAGAAATTTGTATAGCTTTTATTTTTTGTTCACCGTATAGGCTTAATTCACCATTAGAAATCAATGTTGCTAATTTTTCTTTGAATTGTAAGCCTCCACTATTTTTATGAATTTCTTTTTCTAATGAATGAGAAAAAGGTGCATGGCCTATATCATGTAAAAGACAGGCAATTAAAAAAAGCACTTTGTTTTTTGCCCAAAAGAGTGTATTAGTATGATCACTTTTTACATTCCAATACTCATTATGAGAAAAATTTTCTAGCAAAGAATTTACTGCCTTGTTTCCCAAATAAAACACACCTAATGAATGACCAAAACGATCATGTTTGCCATCCGGATATAAAACTCTCATTCCTGTTTGGTCAATATTTCTTAACCTTTGAAAATATTCCGTATCAATTAAATACTCAACAAAACATTTAGGAATATTAATGTATCCGTGCACTGAATCCATAAATGTTTTAGTGTTTTTGATATCAAACATGGAATATCTCACCCTTCTTAGGCTGCAGTCGAGTTAACAAACTCAACAATTATTTTTTTTATAATATCATCGGTTTTATATTGCTCTGCTAATGCTTCTGTTAACTCAGGCTTTCGCAAATATATCATTTCACCATCTATGTCTAACAAAAAGAGATTATTATTGTACAACACGGTTCTTTCAATCGCATCAAAATTAACATCGAAACAAGTATTATAACGATCAATTTTTTGAATTTTTATTAACTCGTTATATATATATACCAATAATTTTTGTAGACGCTTGAATGAAAGATATTCTTTTTTATCTTCTTTTAACAAATTAATTATTATTGTTTTGGTATCAAGTGTTTGCATTTTATCAACTATCTCCTTTTTCATGGCTATTTAAAATATTTTCGATAATAAAAGATGAATTAGCATATTGATTTAACCAAAAGGCTAATTTTAATCCTAATTTATAGGTTTCATCCGATGGGTTTATTTTTAATTCTTTCAACTTTTCATATGAATCAAATTTAATTTGTGCTATGCAATTATTTATATTTTTCTCAGATACATCTAATTTCTGTTTTTTTATTTTATATCGAACGATATATTCCTTTGTTGGATGAGTATCATACTCAAAATTTTCTTTTCCAAACAGTTCATTTGCCGAGTTTTTAGTTAACACCAAAAAACAATTATTGTATGGAGCCTCTCCAATGGTAAGTTCGTCTCTTTCCACGATTATAAGTTCCCCATCATCTTTTAATAAATGTTGAATATTTTGAAAAACCTCAAACCAATAAGTGGGGGATATTTCATGAAGAACATTCACTAAAAGCACATAATTAGCTTCTGAATTGATTTTTTCTTTTAAGGCAGTAATATCGTTAAAATAATTATTAGAACTTGATCCATATGTATTCATTATTAAACAACATTTTTTTGCATCAGCATCGCTAGGATCGTATGCATAGTATTGTATTTTTTCGGATAACCTTTCCTTTGCATAATCAATACCTAAACCTTCAAAAAATCGCCCTTTTCCTACACCATAATCAACAACCAAATCTCCGGGTTTTAACAATTGGCTTATAATCATGTTTTGAGGATCTCCAGGTTTTGCTCCTAAAGTTTCTGGGGAATTAAAACATTCTAAAGCAAATTTATTGCTAGCGTATTCATCAGGTGTTGATAGAATCAGTTGTATTGCTGAACGATAATCTTTGCCGCCAATCAATCCTTCTAACAATTCTGAAGAATCACTTCTAAAAAGTTCAAGCTTTCCCTCTACCATATTAAAAACAGTAGTATTTTTTATATTTGAAACTAAATACGAAATCAAAGGTAGCGAATGAGTGGCTATCCAAAATTGATTTTTATTAAACTTTTTTCGCAGGCAACTAACAACCTCAATTAAGGCTTTAGGATGAAGATGTAATTCAGGTTCATCTAAAAAAAATATTGAATTATCATTTGCTTCGTTTTGATAACAAGCAACAGCAATTCTAAGCAAGTATTGCTGACCTGGAGATAGCTTATTTTCATTAACATCTAATCCAAACAATTTTAGATGTTTAGTCCCTTTAATCTTATCCTCTTCTTTAGAAATTTTTATGCCCAATTCTTTGCATATAGTATTCTGAAATTCCTTAAATTTGGTTTCATCTTTAAATTCTTCAGAATAACCCATAGCCATATCGTATATAAATAAAAGAGAATTTAATGCTGTTTCTTCATAGTCGCAAACACGCAATAAATCCTTTGCCTTATGTATTACATATGGCATAAACTTATTGGGTGTTTGCAGGTAAGCATCATAATGGGAATAATTTATTATTTGTAAATTATTTATATTAGAAATATCCAATTTGCACTCACATTCACCGTGGTCGATAAAATTCAACTCAACATCAGTATTCTCTATCCCGTCACGCAAATCCTTTGCATATTCTTCAACAAGTTTTAAAAGCCGAGTTTTTCCAGAGCCATTGCTTCCAGCTAAAACAACAACATCTCCTAAATCTTTCCGCGTAAATGTGTTCAGACCTTTTGTTTCCTTTTTCAATTCAATGGAAGATATTCTCAAATAAATCTCCCCTTTATTTAAATTATCTTTAAATCTATTATTTACACATTATAGCACATTAAAAATATAAAAAACAATAAATTTATAAAAAATAAAAGCATTTTTTACATTTAATACACCATACAACATTTTGTTTCTGGGATAAAATCATATGAAAAGCAAATGATAAGTTCTACATTTTTAACATTTTAAAATGCTTCAATGCATCAATAATGGCGTTTTCTTTTTCCTTAGGACACTGTGGCACTCGGCTTTTGCCTTCGCCTTTATTGTAGTTCTCACGCTCAATAATACCACACTTTGCCTTAACCTGTGATATGTAAAGACTTGACACTTTAAGACCGTGTTTATCAAGCACATAATCCTTGATTTCCTGATAAGTTGCCTTCGTTTCAGCGGCAGTAACATCAAGCTCTGAAAGGTCAAGTTTTATGTCGATATGTGTGTCAGGTCTGCGTTGGGACAAAAGAACAACCGTCTCTGTATGGTCGGTATGAGGGAACATATCAACGGGTTGGATTTTTTTGACCGCGTAGCCTTTTTTGATAAACAGGTGCAGATCTCTTGCGAGGGTTTCGGGATTGCAGGACACATACACAATACGGTCGGGGGCTAGTTTTGCCGCGGCAGCAATGAACTGCGGGGTACTGCCGGCTCTGGGCGGGTCCATGAGCAAAACATCGCAGTGCTCTCCGTTTTCGGCGGCTTCACACAAAAATTCGGTTGCATCCGCACACACAAAGCGGATGTTTTTCATGTCATTGATTTTGGCATTGACGATGGCATCCTTGACTGCCTGCGGGTTGCTTTCAACACCGACAACAGTTCCTGCGGTTTTGGCGGCAACCATGCCGATGGTGCCGACACCGCAATAGGCATCGACTACGGTTTCATTACCGGTCAGCTGTGCATACTCCATGGCGGTATTGTAAAGAATTTCCGTCTGCACGGGATTGATCTGATAAAACGACTGTGCGGAAATGCGGAATTTCAGTCCGCAGAGAATGTCTGTAATATAGCCGTCGCCGTACAGCACGGTCTGTTTTTCACCGAGCACAAGCGATGTAAAACGGTCGTTGACATTGTGGATAATGGTGGTGATTTCGGGATGTGCTTTGAGCAGTGCCGAAACAAAACTGTTTTTGCCCGGGAACATCGGGGTTGCAGACACCAGCACAACCATGACCTCCCCCGTTGCAAATGCCCGTTTTACGAGCACATGACGAAGAAAGCCCGTGCGGTTGAATTCATTGTAGGCGGTCAGTTTGAAGCCCTTGAGCAGTTTTCGCACCGTGACAATGATTGCATCCGCTTTTTCATCTTCCAACAAGCAGGAATCCACTTTTACAATGCGGTGCGAGCCTGATTGATAGACACCCGAAATAATCTGCCCGCCCCTTGTTGTTCCGAACGCCGCCTGCACCTTGTTGCGGTAGTGAAAGGGATGCTCCATACCGATGATCTCTTTCACATGGCAGAATTTTCCGAGCAGTTTGATCACCTTCGCCTGCTTGAAAGACAACTGGCGGGGATAATCCATATTCAGAATCTGACAACCGCCGCATTTTCCGGCAACGGGACACAGAGATTTTTGATTAGACATTTTAATCCTCAAAAACGGGCAGCGGAAAACCGCCGCCCGTACAAAATTTTAATCTTATTCGCCCTTCATACCGACAAGTTCCTGTGTGCCTTCGTAAGCAATAACGGAAAGCTTGACGGAATCATAAATAGCAGCGGTAATATCGTCTTCGGTAACACCGAGAGATGCTGCCCACTTACGGTCGATCCATGTGTTCATACACATAAGGTCTGCAAGACCGACGGGATCAATACCGCCTTCAACATTGCGGTCTGCATAATCCTTGCGCATGGTAAGACCGAAAACCTGGAACATCCACTTCTGAATGTGAACGATCTTTCTGCCGGGCTTGCCCATTGCAGCATGAACGATGGAAAGGAACTGATCCCATGTCAGGTTGTAGAAGCCGATCGGATAGCACCAACCGCCTTTGTTCTTTTCTGCTGCACCGACGATAGCCTGTGCTACCTGACGGACGGTCAGCATGGTTGTGCCTCCCTTGGGATACATGGTGGTGGGCTTCATGCGGGCAAGCTGTTCAATAAGAATAACCCAAACAGGCTTTCTGCCGGGCTGTGTGCCGAAAATGTAAGGCAGTTCAAGAACAGCAACGTCCATGGTGCCGTCTTTTGCAAAAGAAACAGCAACATTTTCCTGTTCAATACGGCTGCGGATGTAGGGATGCTTCTTGGTCAGCTCAAGTTCGGGGAAATGCTTTGCAAAATAGGAGAAATAGGAGCCGAGAATAACAGCATGCTTGATGCCGACTTCTTTGCCGAGAGTAAGGAAACGGCGGACAGGTTCGATGTTATATTTTTTGTAAGCTTCGTAAACGGGTGCGGGGAATTCAACACGTTCGTCAACACCGGCGGCGAAAACGAAGGTATCGCAACCTTTCATCATTTCCTTGAGTTCTTCATCGCTCATGTCAAAGTAGTTGCCCCATACAAGTTCCATTTCTTCGGGAATGGGAGCACCTGCGGGAAGAGGAGGAAGTGCGATGGATTTAACAGTGTGGCCTCTGTCAATAAAAAGCTGTGCTGCTGCAGAACCGAGAAGTCCGGTGCCGCCGATCATGAATACGTTCATTTTCTTTTCTTTCCTTTCTTTTTTTGATTTATAATCAAATTTTTAATCAACATAATTCTGAACATTGATGGAGTGTTCATCCAATGTTCTTGCAGTGTAAATATTGCCGTCGGAATCATGGCAGAAATAGTAATAATCCGTATCGTCCGGATGCAATGCGGCATAAATGGCATCGCCGCCGGGATTACAGATAGGACCAACAGGAAGCCCTACACACTGATAGGTGTCATACACTTCAAGCAGGGCATTCAACTGATCCTGATTCAACAACCCCGCATCAATCTTTGCAATATAATCCTGTGTAGAGTCGCACTGCAGAATACGCAATGAATCCGAATCAAGACGATTGTGCAGAATGGAAGAAATAGTGTACATCTGATTGGCATCGCTTGCTTCCTTCTGCAGAATAGAAGCGAGGGTAATAACCTGATCCACGGTCATGTCGAGTGCATCTGCCTCATCCTGATATTCTTCGATCCACTTTGATGAAAAGTTATTCAGAAAACGATTGATAACACTGTTTACATTTTCACCGAGGTAGAATTCATAGGTATCCGGATACATATAGCCTTCCAGCACACGGTATCTTGTTTGTGCATCGGTGATGGAATTGAGGAAACCAAAGTTTTCGGGGAATTCGTATGTTGCAATGGCGTTGTAAAGAACATTCTTTGCAGAGATTACCTTTTCACTGTATAGTTTTTCTGCAATCTGATCAATGGTGTAGCCTTCGGGGAATGTGATTTTGACCGTTGCATTGGTATCGGTTTCAAACAGCATGGAATTGAGCATACCCTCGACACCCATTTTTGCAGTCAGCACATGTTCACCGACAACAAATTCGCTGTCATCATCATATCCGAAAAAGCCCATCAGAAGATTACAGAACTTTGCGGAATAAATCAGATCATACTCTTCCAACATATTCAGAATCTGTTCCGTTGTCATGTCTTCCGAAATATAAACAGCAACAGGGGTATCACTGCGGTCAATGGCAATAATGTCATTGACAAAGCCCAGAAGCGGAATCTTCAACGCGGAACTTGTAAGCACAATAATCACAATCAGCATTGCCGTGACCAACAAACTCAAGGCTCTGTGTGCCCATCTTTGCTTACGGTATTTTCGTTTTGATGCTTTATAATGCTGCTTTCTTTTGCGTTTTGCAATCCGTTCACGTTCCTTTTCAGATAAGCCGCGGCTTTCGGAAGGTGTGGTTTGCGAAGACTTGCGTTGTGCAGAAGCTTTTGAAGTTTTTTGTTTAGCCGAAGCGGAAGCAGCTGCAGTATTTTTTGTTGTTTTTTTTGTGTCGGAAGATTCTGCTTTGTCGGCAGCTGTGACCGTTTCCGATTTTGCAGATGTGCTCTTTTTTCGGTCAGGAATTGTTACCGACGGTTCCGATTCCGTAAAATTACGCAGCAAATCCTCGTATGCAAAGGACAACTCATCCTTTGACATTCTGCGATCATTCTGGTTATTATCGTTGTTCATGATATGCTCCTTTTAGACGCGTTATGGGGTATATATTCTGTTTTCGGTAATAAAAAGATCCAGACTCTTGTCATACTTGCCATGGGGGATATTTTCTTTTCGGCAGGCTTCATAACAAATACCTGCCGCTGTTCCCCTGAATGAAGCCAGAAAACGGTCATAATATCCTTTTCCGTAACCGAGCCGAAAACATTTTTTATCAAAAACCAAAGCAGGAACCACGCAAATACAGTTCTCAAAACAAGTGACTTCGCAACAGCGCCCAACAATCGGCTCCAGCACACCGAATGCACCGTTTTCAAGATCATCAAACGAAGAAATATAGTGAAAGACCATATTTCTTGTGCCTGCAATACAGCGCGGAACGGCAACTTTTTTACCCAGTTCCCATGCCCGTTCGATAAGATAGCGGGTATCTACCTCAATTTCCGTTGACATATAAGCCAACAGTGTTTCTGCATCCCTGAATGTCCACAAATTCAGCAGTTTATTTGCAATTTTGCGGTCGTTACGTTCTTTATCCTCTGCGGAAAGAGAAAGACGGTATTGCTTCGCCTCATTACGCAACCGCATTTTGACGGGACGGATATCAATGGTCATTTACTCTGAATCTGGCGACAGATTTTGTCCGCCGTTTCTTTGTCTTTACAAGCCGCAATGATGGCAAAAGCGAAGTCCGCAGCAACGCCGGCTCCCCTTGCGGTGATGATATTGCCGTCTTTTTCAACAGGTGCACCCGTGGCAACGGCACCCGTCAGGTCTTCTTCAAAACCGGGGAAACAGGTGGCTTTTTTGCCGTTGAGGATGCCTGCATGTCCGAGTACGGACGGTGCGGCACAAATGGCACACAGTAATTTATTTTCATTATAAGCACGGTTAACAAAGTGCATGACGGTTGTATCTTTTTCAAGATTGAGGGTTCCGGGCATTCCGCCGGGAAGAATCACACCGTCAAAATCTGTATCTTCCGAAAGTTGCTGCGTTGTGATGTCTGCCGCAACAGTAATTTTGTGTGCACCCGTCACATTTTTCGCACCGACACCGACCGTTGTAACGGCAACACCTGCACGGCGCAGATAGTCAACCGGAGTCAGAGCCTCAATTTCTTCAAAGCCTTCGGCAAGAAAAAGATAGATCATTGCACAACATTCCTTTCGTCAATTCATGGTTAAAAATGCGAATATATTTTCGGAAAATTTATAATCGGATAACGGACACAGCATACCGTAGGGTTTTATATTCCCTGTCGGATGTGAAGACGGGAAAACGAATTGTCCGTCGAAACGTGCGGCGTCCTCTTTATATAATTCACAGCCGATTGCAGCCGCATAGCGATAAACCCCCAAAGAAAACAGCGGTGTGTGCGGCATGGATTTTGTTTTGTCATAAAACGCCTGTGCACTGATCAATTTTGTGCAATCAGCGGTATGTTCAAACCGTGCATACAAAGTCTGTGAAAAACCGAAGCGGCGGTAATAACCATAAAGGGATTCTTCTGCGGGACAAAGATAAACAAAATCCGCAACGCTTTTTGCATATTGCAAGGCTTCTTTTATGAGTTTGCCCATGATGCCTTTGCCTCTGTAAGCAGGCAGTGTTGCCGCGGCATACAGGTAAAATCCTTTTTTGTCATCCAGCGTAACGGGCAGAAGATAAAGGGCTGAAACGGCTTTGCCGTCGGCACTTTCATAAAAACAACCGTCTGCAAAAAATGCGTTTTCAAAAAAAGCATCGGTCACTTCCCTTGTGTCACCGAACACGACTTCCCAAAGGCATTTCAGGTCTTCAATTTTACAGTTTTGTAATGAATATTGCATAACTTACAGATGAATGCCGAGTTTTTCATACAATGCCGTTGTTGGATAAACGGAGTATTTTTCGGTTAAAGACACGGGACGGTAGCTCATTTTGGCTTTGCGCAAACCGTCATCCCCTGCACAGTCCTCGCGGTTTATGAATTCAAAACGGTCAGAGAGTTGCATTGCAAACTCGCGGTTGATAACGGGATATGCACCTCTGTAATCGGGATGGCATTTTTCGAGATGTGTGCAGAATGTGTTTGCGGTCAGTTGCTCGCCTGTGGTGAATGCAACGGGTTTGCCGTCGGCAAACAGAATGCCGCCCTCAAAGCCGAGGTCGTCAAAGTGATTCAATGTATTTTGCACCACTTCATATTCGGGATGGTCGAAACTGCCGTGTTTTTCCATGAACCACGCATCGGAGATTTCGCGGCAGAGTTCAATGTGGGAAGCGGTCAGTTTTTCATATTTCCAGTCGGGGTGATCGGTCGTAAAACGGGAGATGTGATTGCGTTTTGCGTGATATTTTTTACCTGCCAGTTCGCAAAGATCGGATGCACAGTAAACAAAATCGTCTGTATCGGGTGTTCTGCGGATACAGAACAGTTCATTGTTTTCAAAAAAGCGGCAATCCTGTTCGGACAAAGCCGCAAGGTGAAACGGTTTTGCGTTCTTTTTTGCATCTTCAAAAAGTGCAGACAGTGCTTTTTCGGTATCACCGGAACCTACGGGAAACAGATAGGTCACACTGCGTTCACCGCCCTTGTAGAGCACCATATCATCAAACAGTGCGATCTGTGAATGAAAATGTTCTTTCCACACAAAGACATTGCCGAAACAATATTCGCAGCTGTTGCGGTCTGCTGACAAGAACGCCTTTCTGAATACTTGCAGATCCTGCGTTGTCGGAACATGAAAAGCAGGCATAAATCCCCCAAAAAACGGTAATTTTCAAATCATCATAATTTCTCAATTATGTATTATATCAAAAGCATTCGGATTTTACAAGTGTTATTATAAAATTATATATATTTTTGGCAAACTGCTCTCATTTTTTCAAATAAATCAAGATACGCATTGCGAAAAAATGACGAATGTGCTAAAATAATAGCAAACATATTCTTACGGACGGAGATTTTTATGAATAAAAAGATGCAATGCAACACAACAGGCTTGCCCGACGGATTCACATATACCGCCCATTCGGGCTGCATGGACACCCCTGACAACTCATTGGAATCCATCACAGCGGGTGCCCAGCAAGGTGCACAGATCGTGGAAATCGACCTGCGGTTTGCCCCAGACGGCACACCTGTGCTTTCACATGACAGGCCGAAGGGCAACGAAGTAACACTCGAACAAGCATTTGCAACGGTTGCAGAATACGAAGCATTGCGTGTGAATGTGGATGTGAAGGAATGTACCGAGCAGCTCGCACAAGTGTACACCATTGCAAAGAAACACGGCATTGAAAAACGCATATTCTTTACGGGATTGTTTGAAGAAGACATCCCGACGGCAAAAAAATCGTGCCCGACAGTCCCCTATTGGCTGAATATGGATGTCAGACCCGCACTTTTGCAGACGGAAAAATACCTGCAGAGCCTTGTTGATAAAGTGAAAAACTGCGGAGCACTCGGCATCAACATGAACAAAAACAATGCAACCGAAAAACTGGTTGCCGCATTCCGACAAACCGACCTCGGAATCTCCCTTTGGACGTGCAACACAACGGACGAAATCCGCTTTGCCTTGTCCCTTTACCCCGACAACATCACCACAAGAAGACCGGATCTTTTGAAAAGCGTATTGAAGTAACGGTACAAAAAATATACGGACCTCTCACGGTAAAAGTGATTGGTCCGTATTATTTTATCATTCTGTGATGATGTCGCAATACTTGCCGATTGTGAAACCGAGTTTCGGGAACGGCAACTGTTTGCCGCAGGATGTGATGTTGTCGAGCGTTACCTGCACGGTATTGGTATCGCTGTCGGTGCCTGCGATTTTGGGCATCATATAGGAAGTGTAAGAAATGTTTTTGAAAACAATGTTCTTCATTTCAAAGTTTTCGGCTTCTTCATCGTAAATCTTCACAAGAATGGGTCTGCCTTCGTCGCGGAAGATTTCGATGTTTTCAAACAGAACACCGTCAATGCTGCCCGTTGTTTTTTCAGCAACCACAACCAGCGAGCCGATTCTGTCATTATCCCAGATTCCGTCGCGATAAATGACGGCACAATCACGGAAGGTAACATCGGAAATCGGATTTTCAACCTCGCCCGTGATGCCGAAGCAACGGGCATAACCGCCCCATGCGATGCAGTTGGTGAATGTGATATTCTTGCTGCCCATGGAGCCGCCGAGTGCCTTGACCTCGAAGGTATCATCCGCCACGCGTGCAAAGCAGTTATCGACGGTTACATTGTGGCTGTTGCAGATTGCAAAGCCGTCGCAATTGCCGCGGTTGCCGATGATATCAACCTGATCAATATCCACATCCGTGCATCCGTAGGCAATGAACGACCATTCGGGAGAGTTGATAATCTTGATATCGCTGACAGTAACATTGTTGCAGGCGGTGAATACCACACCGCGGCGTTCACGTCTGTCAAGGCGGGTCAGGTCAATGACTCCCCTGCCCGTCAGGGTGATATTGTTGCATTGATAGAAATTCAGGAACGGATATCTTGTCAGCCCGATGGCATTTTCATACCATGCGTTTGGTTCAAAATACTTATTTTCATCCTCGGCACTGTTGATGTCGAAAAGGTGGTTTGCAATAACATAGGCACCTTCACGCAGATAAATCACCAGATTATTGTGTGCTACAAGATTGACATAGTCGTATTCATACACACCTTTGTCAAGCACCCATACATTGTCCTCGCCGTATTCTTCTATATAAGCGGCAATTTCGGCATCTTCATCCACTCTTTCGCGGACCATAAGCGTATAGCCGTAATACTGGTTTGCGCCGTTGAAAAGGAAGGTGTAGACACCCGTTTTGTTGATGGAAGCGGTCACCGTGTTGTTTTTGCACACTGCTTGAACACCGTGCGAAGCGGGAAGCACAACGGCATTCTGCAGTTTCACATCGGCACCCGTCAGTTCAATATTGAATGAAAAATCCTCGTCTGCATCCACATAAATTTCGGAAAAAGATTGCAGTGTTCCGGTGTCATCCGCACGGATAAACACCACCGATGCATAAACCGGAATTTCGGTGTCGCTGACTTTTGCCGTGTAATAGGGGGAAATCGTAATTCCGTTGATGTCGTCATAGCCGCCCGACTGCACATATTCGGGCAATTCTGCGGATGCACGGCCTACGAGTTCCTGTTCGGTAAGACCTGCTTCTTCCAATGTGATGATTGCTTCGTCCGGATAGGAAAGAAACGAAAAATCAAAATTCTCGCTTTCGGGGTATATTGTTGCCGGGGAAAACAGATTGGAAAAGAAAACAGAAATTACGGTAAACGCAGTAAATAAAAATTTGATAACCGCCTGCATGTGACTATCTCCTTAACATGAGAATTTAAAAATTTATATTTCATATTCTACCACACAATACCACAAAAAGCAAGTTCGGAATTCAAATGATCGGCATTCAATCTCCGATATCGAGCGTTTTTTCCACAATCTCCACTTCCCCGCTTTTATCTCCGTTTACATATGCACCGTTTTTGTAAAAAGGCTCTGCATTGATATTTACTGCAGCACCGGCAGGCACATATAAAACAGCCTTCATATCTTGCGGGAGAGTAAGGTCGATCCTGTAATTTCCGTCAACTTTTTCATATTCCAGAGTGATCAACCCTTTTACACTCGGAACGGTACAGGTAATATGGTCGGACAGCGTATATTGAGGCTCGATTTTAACCTTTTTATAGCCGGCTCCAAGGGGGGTGATCCCTGCAAAATGCTTACTCATGATAACAAGAGGTCCGCCGCTCCATGCGTGATTCTTTGTGCCGCGCCAGGAGTCCCAGAATTCCCAGAGGGTAGAGTAATCCTCGTTCACCATATCCGAATATCTGTCCTTGATTCTGTCATATGCCGCTTCATATTTTCCCATTTCGCAAAGGGCTTCCAGAACATAGTATTCCATATACGGGCTTGCATTTTGAGTGGTTGTGAGCACATTTGTAATCGTATCATACTGCTCTTTTTGGGCAAGACCGGACAAAACTGCAAGGGCATTGGCTCTGTCGTCGCATTTCTTTACGTCTTCACTTTTGAAGCCTTCTTCTGTCCAAAGTGACTGATAGCCCTTTGCGATGTTTTCCATTCTTTCGGAAATAAATGCGATGTCTTCGTTTTTTCCTAAAAGCTGTGCCATTTTCTCTGTGGCACAAAGAGCATAGTAAACCCAGGCATTTTCGATGGATGTCATATCTGCTTTCGAGCCCCAATCAGCCCAATCCCATGAGCCGCCGCGATGAACGACAAGATTATTTTCACCGATTTCCCAAAGTTTCAGGTAGTCAAGGGATGCATCATAAACCTTTTCGACAAAAGCCTTGTCGCCGGTATATTCATAGTAAGTGAGGAAGCCTACGATTCCTGCAAGCTGCTGAACGGGAAGCTCAAAATAATCACCGTTTATGGGGACTACAGTCTGCAGCACTTTTGTGTCGTCAATGTGGGAAAGCATCGCCTGCACACCCTTTTGATACAGCAGGTAGGAATTGCTGTCCAAAGAGTACATGGTCATGATCATTTCACTTGTAACATCGCCCCACCATTGGGCTCTTTCTCTGTCGGGACAATCCATAAAATTGTCGCGCATGGTAACATAGAGAGTCCGCAGGGATTTTTGCCACAGAGAATTCAGAAATTCATCGTCGCACTTGAAGTCACCGCTGAATTCGCTGTCATAGCCCGTTTCACGGTATTTCAATGACAAAACCGTAACACCTTTGGGTATTTTATAAGTAATATGCTCTCCGTTAAACCAACCCAAAGCCTCAAACTCCTGCTCTCCTTCTTTGGTTATATAGGTCGTTGAAACTGCACCGATTAAAGTGTTTTCCGTTGTTATGCGAATCTTTTTTCCTGCAGGTGCTATGATTTTAAGATAGGGCGTAAGCTGTGCGTTATAAGGAACATCGACGGTGATTTTTTCACCGAAAAGTTTACTTACGGTATGGTTTTCGAAATCCTTTGCATTTTCATACTCTTTAAGACCGTAATCCTTCAGAAAAGGGATTCCTCTCGGATAAAGCTTACCGTAAACACCCTCGCCGCCGACGGCATATTCGGTTGCATTTTCCCAGGAAGAAACATCATAAACTTCATTTGTCCAATCGCCCGCATCTTTCCTTGCATCGAAATAAATACTGTATTCGGGAAGTCTGTAATTGGGCGGATAAAGAGAACTGTCAACGAAAGCACTGTTTCTTTTTACTTTCCAGCTTTTGTCGGTAATGATGGTGATATCCGAATTTTCAGCTTCAAAAAGGAAGCCGCCCTGACCGCTGCCGCAATAAGAATAACTTGTTTCATTATCCCAGAACCACACCAAAGCACAAATTGCGTTTTCACCTTCTTTGAGGAAAGGGGCAATATCTATACTGTCATAATAGCCGCTGTTTTTATCGGGGCCCCGTTTCACGTTTCCCTCAAAAACAACGGTTTTTCCGTTTATGTAAAGCCAATATTTCGAATCGCCTGCAATATAAGCGGTAAGTTCTTCGGGCTTCTTTTCAAGATTGACCTTTTTATGAAAGCACATCCATACATTTTTCTGCGTGAGGTTTTCCTGATCCCAAATCCATCTGGCCTTCCAATCGGTTTTCTCTTCGGTAGAAATGCTGCTGTATTCGGGAATACTGTCGGGAATCTTGTAATCATTTGCAAAAGGTATCATTTCCGCTTCCCCCCATGAAAAAAAAGAAGAAATAAACGCCGCCGCGATGGCAAGATAAGAAATAATGGTTTGTAAAATCTGCATAGAAATCCCCCTTGCTATTATTTGCGTTGATAAAGTTTATGACATTTGAAATGTACACTTTGAAATTTGTAATAAATATATTTTATCACAATCGACTCATAAATTCAACTGATCTGTTTCAGATAACATCCGTACCGAAAAAAAACACCGTTGCATGTGCACTGCAACGGTGTTTCGTCATTATAAAATACGGTAAAGTATTGTGTATTTAATTTTATCCGAAAACGGGAGCATCGTAGTGAATAACTCCGCAATCGCAATACTGCTGAATATTAAAGAGTCTGTAGAAGAATCTGATGATCTTCCAGAAGATGCTCATAATGCCTGACTTGTGGCAAAGGTGATCGCAATCGCCGTCTGCAGGTTCATCGGGCGTGTCGGGTTCTGCGGGCTTTTCAAACTCGTGTCCGCAACCGTGGTCACATTTGTAGTCACCGTCGTCATCCTTGTGAGTGAGAGCATCAACTGTAACTGTGTCTCTGTCAAGCTCGTCTCCGCAAAGGTCACAGTAAACTACAAGGTCGTATGAGCCTGCAACACCACACTTGGGAGCAACCTCGTTTTCTTTTACTGCTTCAAGAGGCTCGTGAGTGAGAGCAGGGATTTCCCTTTCATCTGTTGCACCGCAGCCGTAATCACAGACAGCTTTTTCAAGACCTGTCTTGCCGCATTCGGGAGCAGTTACTTCTTCGTACTTTGTGAAGGAGTGAATGCCATTTGCACAGTCAGCCATTGTTTCTGCAACAGCCTTTACTCTTTCAAGAAGCTCAGCCGCATCAGCAATACTTGTGTTTTCATTTTCCTTAAGAGCTTCAAGCTGAGATTTGATGTCAGAGAGCTCGTTTGCCATTTCTTCGCTGATTGTTGCATTTTCAAGTGCTTCATCAACGGAAGCGATTGCTTCGTCAATTTCTGTGTAATCAGCCTTGACATATTCGCCGCTTGCGATTTTTTCTTCTGCATCAGCAACGATTTTCTCAAGCTCTGCAACTAAAGAATCAATTTTATTCTGCTCGCTTTCCGTAAGGTCATTGGAGGGAAGTCCGCATTCATTAGCTGCTGAATAGATTGCCTGCTTTGCTTCGGGAGTGAGCTCCTCAGACTGAAGTAAAGCATTGATTTCTTCTGAAACAGCTTCGTAAGCTGAGTAGTCAGCGCTCTTTACATTCTCTTTCTTTTCCTTGCCGCAAACAGTGCAGGTGTAGGTGTAACAGCCGTCCTTTGAGCCGAGAACTGCATCATATACGGGTCTTGTAAGTACGCCTTCGTCCCATTCGTGAGCACATTCTTCACCGCATTTGTCACAAACACCGTCTGTGTAGCTTTCGTGGGGACAAGTTTCACCGCATCCGTTTGCACAGATACCGTCTTTATTTGACCAGTTGTGATCTGTTGCAGAGTCGGCGATTTCTCTGACATGAGTATCGCCACAGATGCAAGTACCTGTCTCCCATGCGTTGTTTACGCAGTCAGCGGGAGTAGTTACAGTATAATCTTTATAATCGTGATCTCCATAAACTATTGAAGAACCTATATGACAGCACTCATACTCTGAAACGTGTTGATAATCATTATACCAAACCGTTACATATTCGCCTTCGTGGTTTGTCCAATCAAACACACTGTAACCGCAGACATCACACTTTACCGGTGTTATGCAGGTTGCACCTGTTACATTTTCGTGAGGACAAGCATATTCGCAGTTGTCACAAACGCCGTCTTTGTTTGACCAATCGTGACCGTCTGCATCAACTTCACCGTATTCATTGCCGCAGTTTTCACAAACAGCTCTGTGGAGACAGTCTGCTTTACCTCCGGTGTGCTCACAAATAGTATATAAGATTGCGTTGTTTTCTATTCCGCGTGCATCAGAGATACTATAAACACATTCACCGTCAACATAAATTTCAAATCCGCATTCATTGGGATAATAGTCACTTTGCCAAGTAATAACATATGTTCCATCTTTATCAAGATTTACAGCAACTGTTCCGCTTTTGCCGTCTGTTAAGGTTGCTGTTTCAACTTCCTCAAACGCTCCGTCAACAAGCTGTTTAATGACAACGGCATTTTTTCCATACCAACCGTTGTTGTTGCTGTCTGACATCTTGATTGCAACAAGCTTTCCGCTGGCAGTGCAATCGGGACATATGCCGTCGGCAAAATTCACATGCAGGCAGACATAGCCACAATCGCAGATGCCGTCCGTATACGAATGCTCGTGTGTGTCAATCTTGATTTCAGCATATGCTTTGCCGTTAAGAGCTGATTCAATATCCTGAACGGGCACAAACTCGCTTTCTGTATCATATCTTACGAAGAAGAAATCATTTTCGGCAAGTCCTTCTGCCTTCAAGATATCATACGCGTCGTGAAAAAGCTTATATGTGCTGCTGATTGTAAGTAAAGCACCCTTATCTATTATGACATCATTGGATATAGCTTCAAAGTCTGTTGAAGTATTAACAACATTCAGTATGCCACCGTTGAGCTCAACGTTTTGGTCCACTGTGTAGAAAGCACTGTTTGAAGCCGTAACTGTTCCGCCGTTAATGATAATTTTCTTGCATTCTAAAGTGTTGTAATTCTCATTTCCCTCATAGGCGAAGGTTATATCGCCACCGTTTACAGTTAATGTGCCGTCATTACCCGATGTAGTTACATAGAGAGCTTTAAGAGTTGCTCCGTCAACTGCGTTTATAATTAAATCGGCTTTATAGAAGCTATATGAACCTGTAAATACATTATTACCTTTTAGTGTAATGTTTACAGTGTCATCTCCGGCTCTGTCTACAATAGATTTCGCGGTAACTCCATCCAATGTGTAATTGCCGCCTTCATACACCCATATCTCTACGTTCGGATTGTTTCCGGTAATGATATAACCATCTTCGTCGTAGTATTCCTCACCGATTCCGATATGCACATACTGCTCGTCGGTTACATCAATAACGAGCTCGCCGAGATTTGCACCGCAAACTTGACAGGAACCGTTCTGTCCTTCGTGAGTGCAAATATATCCGCAAGCATCACATTTGCTGTCGGTGTAGCTTTCGTGGGTACATTCATAACCGCAAACATCACATTTGCCGTCAGTGTAGGAAGTATGTTCACATGTTACATAAATCATCTGTCCGTCTGTAAGAGTGCTTCCGTCTGCACATTCATAAACGGTTTCACCGTCAACAGCAATCGTAAAGCTGCATTCACTAGGAAACTCACCCGTAAGCCAACTTAAAGCAAAAATACCGTCTTTGGGGAGAACAGTTGTAAAGGTTCCGCTTTCACCGTCTTCAATGGTTGCTGTTCCAGCCTCTGTATCTGTATATACTCCGTCAACAAACTGTTTTATAACAACTGCATTGCCGTTCCAGCCGTCACCGTAGCTGTCGTTCATAGTTATGGTAATAATGTTTACTTCTGCTGCACAAGCATCACAAATGCCGTCTGTAACTTTTTCGTGGGGACATTCATATCCACAAACACCGCATTTACCGTCGGTATAGCTTTCGTGGGGACATTCATAGCCGCAAACACCGCATTTACCGTCGGTATAGCTTTCGTGGGGACATTCATAGCCGCAGCCGTTTGCACATATGCCGTCAAGATTTGACCAATCGTGATTACATTCATAGCCGCATACTGTGCAAACATCTTTTTCAAAAGTATGTTTGCAGTAAATATAGACAACTTCGCCGTCTTCATAATTGTAGAAGTATTCTGATTCAAATACAGTTTCACCGTCAATAGCAACCTCAAATGTACTATCGTAGTCAGCGTAGCCTTCTATCCATGTAAGCACAAAAGAATCATCAGTGCCAATAATTACATAATGCGTGCTTTGATTTCCGTAATCGTACGTTACAGTATCGATTTCTTCATATGAACCGTCAGCAAGCAGTTTGCTGATAACAACAGCATTGCCGTTCCATCCATCAAGGTAGTTGTCATACATAGTAATGGTAACGACCTTACCGGCGAGACCGCAATCAAGACACTGGCTGTCGACAATATTTTCATGCGGGCAATTCAATCCACAGACATCACACTTGTATTCAACATAGTTTTCATGGGGACATTTATAATTACAATTATTGCATATACCGTTCACATAAGACAGATGTTGACACTCATATTCACAAACGCTGCAAATACCATTTTCAAAAGAGTGGTATTCTTTGAATATTGCATTGCAATCGTCGTCAGAGCATGTACACCAATGGGCGTTTTCATCTGTTTCATATTCACCGGTAAAATTGCATTCCTTGCCGCAAACTTCACAGATACCGTCTTCAAAAATATGATATTCTCCGCAAACCGAGCAATTACAATTATCCATATAATGAATTGTTGCCACAGAATAAAATCTGTCCGATTGAAAAATACCCGAAAAAGCATTTTGTGCTTCAGCCTGTGTACCGCCAAAATGGATAATAGGTTCAGTGGCCTTTATATCAGTGAGACAAAACGGATATGGTTGAGCCCCGATATTTGTTGCACCCTTTACAAAAACTATTTCTCTGAGCTCCGGACAATTATCAAACGAATAACTTCCGTTAAAATTTACTTTGCCTAAAAAAACAATTTGCTTCAAAGAAGAACAATTTTGAAAAGCAGTGCATTCCAATACATTGACACCTGCAGGAATAATAAGTTTTTCTATCGCAGAGCAGCCATCAAACACACGACCGTTAATAGCGGTTACAGAATCTGCAATGGAAACATCCTTTACAGCAGTGTGTCCATAAAATGCATAAAGACCCAGTTCGGTAACGCCCTCTTCAACTACAATTGCTTTGATGTTTTCTTTATAACCCGCCCAAGGGGGAAGAAAATAACCGTATTCCGGCATATTAATGTTATCATACTCTGCCATAACTCCTTCACCGCTGATGGTAAGTGTTCCTTCGGAGTCAAGTGTCCATGTGAGATTGTCGCCATCCGCACCACATGTGCCGCTTGCAACTGTGTCCGCCGCCAGGGCAAAGGGTATGCTCGTCGCAAGCATTAAGATTGTGAGGATGATTGATAAAAGTTTTTTCATTTGTTTATTCTCCTTTCGAAAATCATTTATTAGTTTTTATTTCAAGCTCATTGAATACACTTTCAACCGCTTTTTTTGCCACTGCTTCAAAGTCAATTTTTTGAATAAATTCAAGTGCTTCGTTGATTATTTTCTCTTCTGCCTTGTAAATACGCAGCAGCATTGTTACAAGCCTTTCTGCTTTTGCCTCAATAGTAAAATACATATCGCAGGGCACGGTCATATATGCCCGCATGATGCCCATGGATGCAATTTCCGTTTCGTAGAAGTCCTTCAATTCAAAGCTTTTAAATGTTTCGCTGAAGGCTTCAAACATTATGTTGGTTCTTCGTTTAAGGACTTCTTCGCTTGTTTTCGGCATTGAATAGCCTGCAAGATACAGGTTTCGCATATCCTCGTTCATCTCTGCCATATAAAGCTGCAAAACCTCATTGGCTATGAAGATAAGCACTGTATCGTCGGTGAGCCTTTTCGAGGCTGCATCTGACGCCGCCGTAACACCGTCAAGAAATCTCGTCACGAGGTAAACAAGGATTTCTTCTTTGCTGTTCATTTCATAAAGAATTTTTGTTTTCGGCACACCTGACATTTTTGCGATGTCCGTTATTGTGGTGCGCTCAAAGCCTTTCTGAATAAACTGTGCCGTTGCAGCTGTGAGAATTTTTCTGTGTAATTCTCTGCTTTCAGCTTCACTTCTTACATTCGCCAAAGCATCACATCCCTTCTGAAACACACTTCAAAGTAAACCGTGGTTCAATTTCCGAAGTAATATTAACATAATGTTAAAATATTGTCAATGTGTTTGATAAAAAAAATTTAATTTTTTACGGTTTTAAGGCAACATAAAAATGTTACTTTTATTTGTATGCAAAAAAAAATGGTTCCTCACGGAAAGTTGTGGGATTTTTGATTAAGGGAAATGCAAATTACGGTTTATCGGGGCGTGTAGGGAACGCATAGTATGCGTTCCGACCCTGTCCGACTTGGTTTTTTATCCTGTAGGGGGATGACGCCCTCGGCATCCCGTATGAGGGTAAAAGAATCATTGATTTGAACATTATTATTTGAAATAATATATAATCGATGCAATAAATGATATAATTTTGAAATCCAAAAAACGGGGCGTCGAGGTGCCGACCCCTACCGAGGTGCGCGTATCACCTTGGCTGGACGGGGTCGGAATGCATAATATGCATTCCCTACGGCAAACAACCAACTCCCCGATAAACCGTAATTTGTTTTCTGCATCCCACAACTTTCCGTGAAGAACCAAAAAAATAATCCTACGCCCATTGTATCAAAACAAGCGTAGGATTTTGGTGCCGGTGACCGGGCTCGACTCTCGCGTTGCGACGCTCGGTCAGGCGCGGCTCTGAACATTCACTGAATGTTCATTCACTCCCGCGCCGCTTCGAGCCCGTTTCATGGAAATAAAAAAACACACGCAACCGCAAGGGTGCGCGTGTTTTTTTGGTGCCGGTGACCGGGCTCGAACCGGTACAGTGTTGCCACCGAGGGATTTTAAGTCCCTTGCGTCTGCCAATTCCGCCACACCGGCAGGTGAATTCATTGGCGAATTCCAATTTATTATAATGCGACTGGGCGACAATGTCAAGAGAAAAATGCGAATACCGCCCTACAAAAAGTAAGGCGGTAGCACATTTTTTATATTAAATTATTCAAAAACAACTTCCCTGCCGCTTTCGGAGCTGTCGTAGATGCCCTGCATGATGTAGGATGTGAGAATGGCTTTGGAGATGTCGTTGCGGGTTCTGCGCTGTTCGATGACTGCCTTTACAAAGTCATGCACTTCGTCTGCGTGCATGGGGTTACGTTCGCTGACGGGTTCGCAGTTGCAAAGCTTGCCGTCTTCCACATAATACAGTTTATAGCCGCCGCAATATTGCAGACGGATGCCTGCCTTGTCACCGAGGAAGTCGATATAGGTTTCATGTTCGCCGACATTCTGCGCCCATGCGCCTTCGAAGCTGACAACGGGGCCTTCGGTACGGATAAGACCCGTAACGGAGTCGTCCACATCATAGGTGCCTTCGGGATTGTAGGTATCTTTTGCCCACATGGATTCAAAGACATAATCCTTGATATTCTTGCCGAGCTTGCAGAATGCAACACCGCTTGCGGTGAGAGGTTTTGGGTCACCGCAGCAATACAGAATCAGATCAAGATAATGCACACCCCAGTCGATGAGGGCACCGCCGCCGGAAGAAGCCTTGGTGGTAAAATCACCGCCCAGGCCGGGGATGGAACGGTGTGCACGGAAAGAAGCGAATACATGATACACTTCGCCGAGGTCGCCGTTTTCGATGTGTTCTTTGATCTTGTTGACAGCATCGTTGTAGCGGTTGCAAACACCGATGGCAAGGATTCTGCCCGTTTCGTAGGACACTTTTTCCATTTCTTTGGCTTCGCTGAGAATGCGGGCGGCAGGCTTTTCGCAAAGAACATCCTTGCCGTGCTTCATGAAGTCGATGGAAATGACAGAGTGCATATCGTTGTGGGTGCAGACGGAAACGGCATCCAGGTCGGGATCATCCAGAATTTCGTGATAATCATAAATGGCTTTGCCGCATTCGTAATTTTCTACGCAGGCATCGGCTTTTTCGGGGATGATGTCGCAGAAATACTTGATTTCGCAGTTTTCATCTGCCATATATGCGGGAATGTGGGCGCTGTTTGCAATCGAGCCGCAACCGATAATGGCTACTTTGATTTTTTTACTCATTTTATTTTACCTCACTTTTTGATTATTATATTTCTTTCCCCTGCATGGCTGTCGAATGTCAACAGCAACGTACGGGATTTTTCACAATAAACGGATTCGATTGTTTCACCGTTGAGCAGGACGGTTGCTGCTGCATATTCTTCGGGAACACGCAGACGCATGTAAGCCTTGAAGCCTTCCGCACCGCGCACGGCAAGGCGGATTGTATCATCCTTTTCTTCCATGGAAAGAACACGCACGCAAGTACCGATGATGCGAAGTGTTTCGTCTTCGCTTGTTGCAAAATCGAACAGCAAACGGCTGTCATCGGGTTTGATGACAACTTTTTCACAGACAGCGAAATCAGGGGTATACATGTCTGCAAACAAACCGTCAAGCTCAATATCCCCTGCCGTGTCACTTTCGAGCAGAGATGCGGCAACGATGTGATTGCCCCTGCGGACAATGAGTTTATTGTCTTCGATCCATGTTGTGCCGAGAAGATTTGCAGCATCGTGGATGGTCTGCTTATACTGCATTGCAAGGTCTTCACGGATGCAAAGATGCATGGGATTGAGGTTGCGGATAATGACATGCCCCTTGCCGCAATCGTAGGTGCCGTCGGCGGGCTTTCTGCCGATGCCGAGAAGCTCTGCCAGGTGCTCGGCGGGGGTGTCATACTTCCCTGTCCACCACGAACGGATATTGTGGAACGGGTCAAAGCCGTTACCGACATACACAAGCACACCGCCGTTCTGCACCCATGCAGCAAGAGCATTGTTAACATCGGGCGACAGCGGTTTCATGAATTCATAACTTAAGACCAGAAGATTATATTCATCAAGTGTATCGGGATAACGACGGACATTGTCAAGAAGCACGGGTCGCACTGCAAGACCGTTATTGACAAGCGGCAAAGAGAGGCCGTAAAACAGCGGAAATGCATTGGATTCGGCAAGTTGCAGTTCTTCCGTTTTTTCTGCCGTGCCGTTTGCAATTTTGAGGATGATAGAATTGGTCAGGTCTTCGTTTGTGCGAAGCACCGTGCCGACTTCCTCCTCGGGCACACAGCCGTACAGGTCATCCGTGAATGTACGCTGATAAAGTGCTGTGTCACTCATCAGCACACCCACACGGAGTTTATCCGTGTTATCGGCACATTCAATGTCGCCGAGGGTCTGGAACATGCCGTTGAGCCTTGTTTTGTATGCGGGCGGAATGGTGACGGCATCGGGTGCATCTTTGGGGTATTTGCCGTGCATGATGCGGTCAGGCCACGGACAGATTTCAAAATGATTGATATGCGGATGCAGAAGCGATGCGGTGACGGTTTTGTAATAATTATACTGATAATCGTTCCAGTCAAAAATGGGGTTGTCTTCAATGGGATCGTGCAAAAACCACATTCTCTTACCTGTACCGCGCACAAGCTCCTGCATAACACCGTATTCAAGGTAAGCCGTTTCAAAGGTGCGTTCTTTGAGAATGCCTTTGTAAATATTTTTTTCTCTTGCCGTGCCTGTCCAGACCTGGGCTATAAAACCGTCCACCCCGGGAATATCGGCGAGCATTCCTTCGGGGCTCATAATCTTCCACTGTGTGTAGTTGAGAAGACTGTGGGTCGGGACATAAAAACGGACATCGCGGTTGTATTTGACTTTTGCATATTCTTTTATGTAGGCGCTGACGCGGTCGATGGTGCGGCGGTAAAGATAGGCTTTGAGCTGTGCACAGCGGTAATGTGCATCCACACTTGTGTGCTGTGCCTGCCACGGTTCGCGGTAATACAGTTCGTATTCCCGTTTGAAGGCTTCGGAATAGCCGCCTCTGTCCCAGAATTCGGGTTCTTCCACATGAATGGCAACCACACCCGCATCGACGGCAATTTTCAGTTTTTCGCTCAGATAATCCGCAAAAGACACGGTCGGAACCATGTAAGGGGTCATGTGCCCATGAACGATTTCATTGCCGAAACGGTCTTTCTGCCATTCGTCCATATGTTCCCTGCCATCATATTCGCCTGTGAGGTAATCGACATACGACCCCCATGAAATACCTGTCATCAGGTGTGCAACATAGCCGTTGTCGACATACTCTTTTACCCGTGCGGCGGTAGATTCGTTCAGGCGGTAGCACATGCAGAAGTCATTCTGAAAGTCAATGTGCGGTTCCAGCGGCAAGCCGTTCTGATAGCCTGTGCGTTCTTCTTCTCGCGGTCTGATAAATGCCATATTCTCACCTCTTATTTTTCAAGACAAACGGTGTAAATATAATCAGATTTCATATCGTCGGGATTGATTGCGGGGAAAATGAACTTCATGCCGTCTTCTGCGGCGGCAATTTCTACGTTTGCATCACAGCCGAGAAGATGGGCTTTGTATGCAGGGTCAAAGTCAAGGTCAACGGTCTTTTCACCAAACGGGAATCCTGCAAAGAAGACATAAATTTTGCCGTCTTTCTGCGTGTACCAGACTTTTTCGAGTTTGCTCTTTTTGAGTTTGCGGGAAGCATAAATACCTTCACCGTTGACGGCCAGCCAGTCGCCCATTTGCTCAAGACGCTCCTGCATAATAACGGGAATGGTGCCGTCTGCATTGGGGCCTACATTCAAAAGGAAGTTACCACCTGCGGCAACAAGGTCAACAAGCAGTTCAATGAGTTCAGCGGCAGACATATAGTCTTCTGTGGTTTCAATGCGGTTGACACCGAAACTTCTGCCGATGCCTCTGCATTCTTCAAAATAACGAATTTCCTGAATTTCTTCTGCACTCTTTTCTTCATCGGCATTGCCGACAAAACCATATTCTGTAGTAAAGTTGCCGCCGTGGACACCTCTTGTTTCCATCCCCCAACGGTCATTGGGAACAATGAAATCTTTGACACTCGATTCATTATACAGCCACTGCAAAAATTCTTCGGAATGCCACACACCGGAAGGATACAGCCATTCGCCGTCGGTAAACAAGGTTGCAGGCTGATATTTTTCAATCAGTTCTTTGAGCATGGGATGCAGGTGTTGCAATGCATACTGTTCAGGATCTTTTATGCACAGCGGATTGAACCATTCGTAAACGGAATGATATACGCCGAAGCGCACGTCCGTTTTATCACAAGCTGCTTTGAGCTCTGCGCAGAAATCACGGTGCGGGAGCAAATCAAAAGAATTCCAGTTCCACGCATATTCTGTGGGATACATACAATAACCATCATGGTGTTTTGAAACCAGATTGATATACTTTGCACCTGCTTTTTTAAACAGGCTGACCCATTCTTCGGCATCAAACAGATCGGCTTTAAAATCTTTCACAAAATCTGCATACTGAAAATTGACTCCGTAATTGCGTTCATGGAATTTCCATGTTTCGGAGTCCTTATCGTTCATATTCCAGCCGTACCATTCGGCATAGTCACCTTTTTTGGCGTATCCCGGCACGGAATAAAGCCCCCAGTGAATGAAAATGCCGAATTTGGCATCCTGAAACCATTGCGGAACAGGTCTTGAATCAAGAGATTTCCAATTGCTTTCGTATTTCACAGTATATCCTCCCATTATAAAAAAATCTTTACTTAATAAATAACACATTTTGCACAGAATTACAAGATGATTTTTAAATTTTGCTGTTGATATTGACATAATTTTTCCGTTATGATAAAATAATTTAGAATATGGCAAAAAGAGGTGCTTGGATTTGAAAGAACTTAACTTTTTTGTAATTACCGATACGCATTACTTTGAACATTCGCTCGGCTGTTGGGGCGAAGAATATGAAAACTTCATGGACAATGAGCAGAAATGCTTTGCGGAAACCGCCGCCATCAACGAAGCGGCATTTGAATACCTTGCAAACGATACCCGCACCGACATCGTTCTGATTGCAGGCGACCTTTCGTTCAACGGCGAAAAGGCAAGCCACGAAAGCTTCGGCAAGCTGCTCAAAAAACTCAAAAAAAGCGGCAAAGACATTTATGTTGTAACAGCAGGACATGACTTCAACGAGCATCCGTTTGCGTTCAATGAAACGGGCAGAATCGAGCCCGAGGGTGTGGATTTTGAAGACCTGTACGATTATTACAAAGACTACGGCTACAAGGATGCGATTGCATTCAACAAAGAACATCTGTCCTATGTTGCCGAACTTTCAAAGGATGTAAGACTTCTTGTGCTTTGCAATGACACAAAGGACGGCAAAGGCAAGGCTTATGACGAAGATTTCCTGGAATGGGTGGAAGAACAGGCGAAAAAGGCAAAAGAAGACGGCAAGATGATGATTGCCATGGAGCACTATCCCCTGTTGCCCGGTCAGCCCTTGTTCTGGCTGGTGGGTGATGCCATGCAGAAAAACGGCAAGGCACTTGCAAAAATTCTTGCCGACAATGACGTGCATCTGATTTTCACGGGGCACATGCACAACCAGAGTGTGAACGTGCATGTGACCGAAAACAACAATAAGATTTATGACGTCTGCACGGGTTCACTCATCGGCTGTCCCGCATTCATGCGCCTTGTTACCATTAAAGATGAACGCACGGTGGAAATTGAAAGCATTCCCGTCCCTGAATTCGAGTGGGACAAGGGCGGCAAAACGGGCAAACAGTATCTGCAGGATCAGTTTGAACGCATGATCCGTGTGCTGCTGACGAGCATGGTCGATGACCCGAAGCGCGTGATGCGCAAGCTGCGGCTTGGCGACAACGATACCCTTGCCAAGGTGATTACATTTTTCGGCAAGGCGGTCAACGGCTGGTCGGTCGGCAAGGTTGCAAAAATGCTTTGCATCAAGGTGGACAACAGTGTAAAGGACATTCCGTTTGCAGAGCTTGCCATTGAACTTGTGCGCAGTATTTTTGAAGGCGATCAGCCCTTCGTGGAAGGCACGCCCAAAGGCGATGCAGTTCTGGGCTTGTTCAACAGGCTGCGCCCGATTCTCAACAAAATCTCGCTGAAGACCACATGGGGTGAACCCGCTGACCTGTATGAAATTCTTAAGCACACGGCAGGCAACTACGGCATTTCGGACAACAACTGCACATTGCTTTTGAAATAAACTACACAAAAAAGCACCGCACCGGGAAGCAAAAAATCCCGATGCGGTTTTTTCATAGATATATGTCTGTTCCCTTACGGCTCTAACCCGACAGAACAGCGAAGAATGGTGCGGGCAATGTCGGCGGTGAATTCATTTGTTGTGCTGACTGCGGCGGCACGACACTGTGCATCTGTTGCCGAGTCCAGCCCGACTGCAAAACGCAGTGCCAGTCTTGCATCCCCGGCAGTAACAACGCTGTCACCCGTAAGATCATATTTTACAAAAAAATCTGTTACGGTAAAATTCTGAATATTTGCATCAAATACAACATTTTCCACTTCTCCGTCTGCGGTTCTGAAAGACACCAATTCAACGGAAATATCCGTATCTCCTTCGCCGATGACCTTGAAGCAGAACGGTTCAAAGCCCATATGCAGGTATTTGTAATCCTGCAAAAAACCGGAATCATTCGTGCCGATAACACGCATCAGACCGGGCTGAATGAGCGTGCAGTCGATTGAATTCAGTTTTTCCGCTATTTTCAGAAACGGATAAATGGACGAATACTCCAGAACATCCGGATTGTAATGAATAAGCAGCTCCAAGCTTTCAAGTGCTCCGCAATTTTTTACCGCAAGATTAAAGCGGGAATACTGCATGCCATCAGCCGTTGCATGGTCGTTTATGAGCTGCAAAACAGCACTTTCATCCCCTGCGGTAAAGTTTTCGATGCTTGTTTCAAATGCAACATTTTCAATTTCACCGTCTGCACTTCTGAAGGACACAAGCGAAACGGCAACTTCCGTATCGCCCTCACCGATGACCTTGAAGCAGAACGGATCAAAGTCTGCACCATAACCATCATTTGTGCCGATGACACACAATTTGCCGGGTTCTGTGACAGTGCAATCGATTGAATTTCTGACCAACTCATCTAATAAAAACGGATAGTGTTCGGAATACTCCAACACATCAGGATTATAACAAATCAACAGTTCAAAGCTTTCAAGCTCCGAGCATTTTTCAACCGATACATCGAAGCAAACATAGTCTTCAGCAACGGCTGCACCGATCCATGCTGTATTATCCTTGTATGCAACCACTGCAAGCTGCGGCACATCTTCCGCTGCAGCAAATGCGCAAAATGAAAACAGCAATACAAAACACAAGAGAACGGAAATCAGTTTTTTCATACAAATTATATCCTTTCTGAGAAACATCAAATAAAGATTTTTTAATTAAATAAATCCTTATTCAACACTCGGAGCAGTGTAAATTATAAATTCCTGCACGGCAACCTTTTCGCCGTCTGCGGTGCCGTATTCAAAATTAAAACGGTATGTGCCTGCCGAAAGAGTCTTGCCGAATACTTCCTCACTCTTTATGGTGAAGGTTCCACCCTGCAAGGGATAATGCGTGGTCGCCATTTCATTGAAGCCGAAATGCTCGGAAAAAGCGACCTTTTCCCACCCTGCGGCTGTTTGCTTTTCGAGCGAATATCGAGGAGAATAAATGACTGCGCCTGTCTGATTTTTCCATTCAACATGAATTGTCTGTTCAGGGGCTTGCTCCACCTGAATGTCCATTGCAATTTTTTCAGCTCCGAATGAAAACAGAACGGCAAAAACGGAAAGCAAAGCGGCAAAGATTTTTTTGATTTTTTCAAGCAAATTGTTCATTACGAACACCTCCTTGCTTTCATCATAACACAAGACTTGTTTTGTGTCAATAGTTATTTTGTGTGACATAATATAGGAGTTGACAAAATGTTAAACATCTGTTATATTGAAAATGATAAAACAAGAGGAAAGAATAAATGCAGAATACAGATAATTTCAAACGCGGCACGGTGGAGCTCATTATACTGAGCGTGCTGACCCAAAAGGACATGTACGGGTATGAGCTCGTAAAGACCATCAGCGAAAAAAGTGAAAAAAACTTTGAGTTACCCTTGGGCACACTTTATCCTGTTTTGTACAGATTTGTAGAAAACGGGCTTATTTCCGACCGCGATGAAGTGGTCAACAAGCGTTTGCGCAAGTATTATCACATTGAGGACAAAGGCAGAGAATACTACAACAAGTTGTTGGAAGAATACCAAAAAGTGTCGATGGGTGTAAATCTGATTCTGAAGGCGGTGAATGAAAATGACTGATGCATTGAAAAAAGAACTCAGCGGATATTACAGGCAGGTTGAGGACTTGTTGCTCTGCGACCGCAAAAGCAAAATAGTCTTTCTGACCGATCTGAAGAATGACATTGATGAATTTGTGCAGCAGGATCCCGAAGCGGATCTTGACAGCATTGTGTCTGCATTCGGCTCCCCTGCCGAAATTGCAGAAAGTTTTTTGAAAAATGCCGACATTGCCAACATAAAAAAGAAAATGAACATAAAAAAGCTTCTTCTGTTTACCATGCTGACGGTTGTGCTGGTGTATATCATTTTTGTTGTTGCAAGTTTTATTGATGTGCATACGGAAGCACACGGCTATTATGAAGAAGGTATTCTGCAGGCGGGACTTTTGCTTTCGGGAGGCATGGGTATATGAAACGAATCTTTATTTCTTTTCTTTGCTGTGTTCTGATTTGTCTGCAGATTCTTCCTTGCTTTGCGGCGGCATCCGATGTGCAAATGGAAACCAATGAAGACGGCTCGTTCTTTATTATCACCGAAGAACCTCTTGCTTCTGCAGAACCGCCCAACATTGACGATTCGTTTCCTCCGGGCGACGGCATCAAACCTGAAGGTTCGGTAAATCCCGAGATTTCCGGTATGAATGCACTGCTTGAAATGTTTAAAAAAATTATAGAAGCATTCAGGCGGCTGATTGCACAGCTGAGCAATCAAAAGAGTGTTACAAAAACAAAATATATTTATTACTATTCTGCCGATTCGGAATTATTATGGAGTGGTGAGTTAACAGGTGAATTCCAGTATTCCTCATCCTCGGTCAATTGCATTGATGCATCGTTTTTCTTTAAAGCGTATGACAAAAACTGGAAGCTGGATAAATATTCCTGCACAAAAAACGGAAATACGGCTTCGGTCACATTTTCCGTTATGCAGAAATCACTCGGTGTGAAGCTGCAGACAATTGAAAAAACAATTACGCTGACTTGTGATACAAACGGAAATGTTTCTTAAAACAATAAAATCATCTGCAACTCCCTTTTCACTACCCTCGGAAGTGAAAAGGGAGTTTTCATTGCCACAAAAAAACCACCCTGCAAAAACAGGATGGTTTCATATAATCAGTTCTGTCTGTAATCTGCAAGGAAGTCGCCGAGGTCGCGCATGGCTTTTGCCATTTGTTCGGGTTCGGGCAACATAACAATGCGGAAGTGGTCGGGCGTGGGCCAGTTGAAGCCTCTGCCGGGGATGATCATAACATGCTTGGAATGCAGATAATCCATTGCAAACTGTTGATCGTCCGTAATATTGAAACGGCTGTCGAGTTTCGGGAAGATGTAGAAAGCCGCTTTGTTCTTGACAAAGCTGACACCGGGGATCTTGGCAAGCTCACGGCAGCATGCTTCGCGCTGTTCATACAGTCTGCCGCCGGGTACGAGCATGGCTCTTGTAGATTCGGGGTCGTTGAGGGCAGCGGGAATGACCAACTGCATGAGTGCGTTTGCACAAAGACGCATTGCGCACAAAGCACGGATGCCTGCAATGAAATCCTGTGCCTTGTCCTTTGCGCCGGAAATCAGCATCCAGCCGCAACGGAAACCGCAGACGATATGCGATTTGGAAAGACCGTTCATGGTGATGCAAAGAAGGTCGGGACAAAGGGTTGCAGTGGAAACATGCTCAAGATCATCCATTACAAGACGGTCATAAATTTCATCACTGAAAATAACAAGGTTATGTTCTCTCGCGATTTCGACGATCTTTTCAAGCAGTTCTTTGGGATACAGCGTACCTGTGGGGTTATTGGGGTTGATGAGGACGATCGCACGGGTCTTGGGGGTGATCTTCTTACGGATATCGTCCAGATCGGGATACCATTCGCTCTGCTCGTCACAGATATAGTGAACGGGTTTTGCACCTGCAATGTAAACAGAGTTTGTCCACAGCGAATAGTCAGGTGCGGGGACAAGAATTTCGTCATTGTAATTGAGCAATGCGGTCAGCACCATGGTAACCAGTTCACTGACACCGTTGCCGATGAATACATCATCGGGGGTGATGCCTTCAATGCCTTTTGCTTTGTGATAAGCACAAATGGCTTCACGGGCATCGGGCATACCTTTGAGGTCACAGTAAGCAACTGCTTTGTCGGCATTGTTGAGAAGTGCATTTTTAACGCTGTCGGGCATACCGAAACCAAATGTTGCAGGGTTGCCCGTGTTCAGACGAAGCACATCAATGCCTTCGGCTCTCATTCTGTTGGCTTCCATAAAAACGGGGCCGCGGATATCGGAATGTACATTCTGCAGTTTATCGGATTTAAAAATCATATCCATACTATTCTACCTCTTATGAATTGGCAGCAAGTGCTCTTTCAAGCCAGATGGAAGCAATATCCATTGCTGCATACAAACCTTTCTTTTCGCTCTTCTTGACAATGGCATCACGCGGACGGACATTGGGGTCGGTATTGAGCAACTGCACAAAAACCTTATCGGCAATTTCCATATCTCCGACGGTTTTGGTGGTTGCAACCTGCATCATGATAACAAAAGGATCGTAACTGTTGCCGTAATACAGTGTTTTACCGCAACGAACCAAGGGCTTACCCTTATAAGTGAACAATTTTTCTGTTTTTGCCATTTCTTTTATTCTCCGTAAGAATCAGAATTTTTCATAAAGTCATTGAGCATCATGCTCAGCAGTTCATATCGGTTAATACGGCGGACAAGACTGCGTGCATTTTTGTTCGTGGTGATGTAGGTTGGATCTTCGGACAGAATGTAACCGACGATCTGGCTGACGGGATTATAGCCTTTTTCTTCCAATGCGGAATAAACTGTGCACATGATTTCACGCACATCGGCTTCGTTCTTATCAGCAATGTCGATTTTTCTGGTCGGATCTTTTTGGTTATTCATTCTGAAAAGCACCTCCGTATACAGATATTTATGCTATTATTAGAATATTATATACGATTGCGCAAGCAATTACAATAGTTTTTTTGCTTATTTTAAAATTTTAAGAAAGATTACCGATCAAATCAAAAAAGGAGACTCAAAGTCCCCTCAGTTTATCCATTGCACCTTTTTCAAGTCGCGACACCTGTGCCTGCGAAACACCGATTTCATTTGCAACCTCCGTTTGCGTTTTACCAAGCATAAACCGCAGATGCAGAATACGCTTTTCCCGTTCTGAAAGATCGGCAATTTCGTCCCGTAACACCATTTCATCAATCCAATCCTTCTCCTCGTCCCCGCCGCCGACCTGATCCACAACATACACGGGGTCTCCGCCATCCGAATACACCGGTTCATACAAAGAAATCGGATCCACAATCGCCTCCAGTGCAAGCGATATGCTGTGCTTGGGCATCTGCATAACCTTTGCAATCTCTTCGATCGTCGGCTCTTTATTGTGTTCATTCTGCAACTGCTCACGCACCTGCATGGCACGGTACGCGGTGTCACGAACGGATCGACTGACCCGCACGGCATTGTTGTCGCGCAAATATCGCCGTATTTCACCAATAATCATCGGAACGGCATAGGTTGAGAAACGCACATTCTGCGTTAAATCAAAATTATCCACCGCTTTCATGAGTCCGATACAGCCGACCTGAAACAGGTCATCCGGATTTTCGCCGCGGTTTGAAAAGCGTTGCACCACGCTCAACACCAACCGCAGGTTGCCTTCCACGATTTTATTGCGGGCTTGCTTGTCCCCTGTTTTGCTTTTCTGCAACAATTGCATATTGTCGGCTTCTTTGAGCACGGGCAATGTTGCCGTGTTGATGCCGCAGATATCCACCTTTCCGAACTGCAAAAAAAATACTCCCTTTCACACATCTTCAAAAGGGAGTATTGGTTTATTTTGCAATGGCAAACATGGAAAAGAATGGGTGCAGGCAGTTTAGTTGCTCCTTCCGTTTTCCTCATGGAAGTTCATACGCAACGCCCCGTTAAAACTCAAATCTTTTTCCGTCTTTGTAAATAATACCGTCTGTAACAGTGATTTTTAATATTATGGTATTTACATCATTCTCATTGGTGTGACCGTTATCATACCACGCGGCAAAGGCAGTTCTTAATTTATCAGTCAAATCCTTGTTTTCTTCATTGCGGATATAACCTAAGCTTTCAGCTTTGCCGTGTCCCGAAAACCATTCACCGCAGATTGCAACAACGGGATTGGTGCTGATGTGTTTCATTTTATTGGTTGCATTGTGCGTTATGGTATAAAAAGCACCGTCCATGTAAATCGCATCAACAGTTCTCACCCACGGAGTACCTTTGCTATCGACTGTTGCAACTGATATGAAAGAATCTTTACTGAAACGATCTTTTAATATATTCATTAACCATTGCTTTTTTGTCATAAGCATGGTATGGCCTGTACGGATTTCGTTCAGAAGGGTGACTTCGAGGCCTTCGGTGGTGTGGTGGTACTGAAAACCGAGCTTTTCCTGCACACGGCGAGATTTGGTGTTGCCGTCATAATAACCACACCAGACGGCCCGCATACCGAGGTCTTCGAATGCATGCCGCAGCAGCTCCTTGGCGGCTTCGGGAATGAGACCTTGTCCCCAGAAGGGCTTACCGATCCAATAACCGAGTTCACACTCGTCGGTTCGGTCGGTCATGTCGGTATTGTCCCCTGTTTTAAGGCCGACGCTTCCGATCGGTTTGTTATCCTCTTTCAGGCACACGGCATAGGTTTCGGGGGCAGACAGGACATCCTTTATGATCTGTCTGCTGTTTTCGACGTTCGTATGCACGGGCCATCCGGCAGCAGGACCGACATCCGGTTCGCTTGCATATTGATAAAGATATGCGGCATCGTCCTCGCACCATGCACGCAGAATGAGCCGTTGGGTTGAAAGCTGAATTTTCATACTGCTCCCTCACAATCTGAAGATAAATCAATTATACCACGACACAGAAAAATTGCAACCGATTGCAAAAAGAATACAGCCGTGATATAATAAATGCAATTACATTTCGGAGTTGATTACAAATGAAAAGAATTACAAAATATACATTTGCTGCGTTGACTTTGACCTTTCTGCTTGCGGCAACGGCTTGCGGTGCAGCTGATAATGAAGCGACAGCGCCGACTACAGCTGCCGATGTCACCTACGAGCAGCTCAGCGCAGAGCAGGCAAAGGAAATCATGGACAGCGAACAGCCCTATTACCTTATTGACGCACGAACGGATGCGGAGTTTGCAGAGGGGCATATTGCAGGGGCGGTTGTGATTCCCGAATATGAAATTGCCCAAAGAGCAGAAAACGAAATTGCAGACAAGGATGCGTTGATTCTTGTATATTGCCGCAGCGGCAGGCGAAGCAAAATTGCAGCCGAGGAGCTTATTAAGCTCGGCTACACAAATGTGAAAGAATTCGGCGGCATCATCGATTGGCCGTATGAAATTGAAAAATGAACATATTCTTGCAATAAGTCAATTTTAATGTTATAATAGAAATATGATAAATTTTTCGGGGGGATTAAAAAATGTTTGAAAAAGTCATTGCCATCATCCTGTCTGCCCTTTCCGTGCTGTTTGCTCCGTTCACGCAGTCCTTTGATGCGGCTCAACTCAAAATTGAGCTTGCAAAGGGCAACTACGAAAGCCCGTATATTGTGCGACCGCTGGAGGACATCACGGTGGGCGGTGTTTCCATTGACGAATACCGTATTGTAAAGGCTGACGGTACACTTTTTGACAATGCCGTGCAGACCTTGGGCAATGAAATTTACAAGGCTTGCGGCCAAAAGATGACTGTCAGCAAGAAAGCAACCGATAAGGCATTTATCATCAATAAAGAACTGCATGATACGGATACATTCAGTCTGAAAGTCGAAAACGGCAAGGTGTATATCACGGGCAGTGCAAATATCGGCATTGCAAGAGGTATCGCCGCTTTTGCTGATGAAGTTCTGCTCAATGCACAAGGCAGTTTTGACTTTGCGGACGGCTATGAATACACCAAGACGTTCACAGATTTCGTCACTTACGAACAGTTCGGTGCCGTGGGTGACGGCAAAACGGATGACTTTGCCGCCATCGTTGCAACCCACGCATACGCCAACGAAAACGGCATGAAAGTGCTTGCCAACGAAACCGCGACCTACTACATCAGCGGCAAAAGCAAAACCGCACGCATTATGACCGACACCGACTGGTCAACTGCACGGTTTATTATTGATGACACGGATGTTGAAAACAGAAATTCGTGGATCTTCCATGTGGCACCGTCGCAGGAATCCTACCCCATCACGGGGCAGACCGCTTCTTCTCTTGCCATGGATGCCGCCAATATCGGCGCGACTCTTGCAGGAAAAAGCCTTGTGGTGCTGACCGATTCCAACGTAAAAAGATACATCCGCAAAGGTGCAAACCAGAACTCCGGCAGCAGTCAGTCCGACGTGATTCTTGTGGATGCAGACGGCAATATTGATGCCTCCACTCCCCTCATCTGGGATTTCAACGCCATTACAGGCGCAACCGTTTATCCCGTTGACACCGAAACGCTGACCATCAAAGGCGGTCGCTTCACCACCCTTGCAAACGCAGCACCGTCCGAATATACCTATTATACAAGAGGTATTCAGGTCAGACGCTCCAATACTGTTATAGACGGACTGTATCACGATATTGAAAACGAGGGCAAAACGGGAGCTCCGTATTCGGCTTTTGTCAGCCTTTCGTGCTGTGCAAATGTGACGGTGAAAAACTCCACCTTCACGGGGCATAAAAAATATGCAACCATCGGATCGGCAGGCACAAGCGTGCAGATGGGCACCTACGACATCGGCGCCGCAACGGCTGTGAATGCAAAGTTCATCAATTGCAACCAGACCAACGACATCACCGACGGCGATTATTGGGGCATTGCAGGCACGAACTATTGCAAGAATCTTGTGTATGACGGCTGTGCATTCTCGCGTTTCGATGCCCATCAGGGTGTGCTGAATGCAACGGTGAAAAACTCTGTGCTCGGCCACCACGGCATCAAGATCATCGGCAGTGGCACGGCACTGATTGAAAACACCACCGTTATGGCACAGGATTTCGTTGACCTGCGTGAAGACTACGGTTCCACATGGAACGGCGACCTGATTATCCGCAACTGCAAGTTCTATCCCACGGGTGTGTCACTCCATATTATCAATGCAAACAATACGGAAAACCATGATTTCGGCTACACCTGCTACCTGCCCCAGAGAATTGAAATTGACGGCCTGTTTGTTTACAGACCTGGCTTCAATTATCTGTTCAACAAAGTCAATGCAAATCATAAGGACGATTCTTACAATGCAAAATACCCGGTCGTTCCTCCGCAGGAGATCATCGTGAAAGATTTCGACTGCGTTCTCGGCGGAAAGCTGTTCGTTTCGCAGAACAAGGCAATGTTCAACGTGGAAATTACGGAAGAATAACCCTTAGGTAAGCTCAATTATACACCCTATGCTTATTGTTGTGATAAGTATAGGGTGTATATGTTAAAACACCAACAAAAAAATAGGAGATGACATCCATCATCTCCTACCAAACGATTACAGGTGGTGTGCCAATCCCACATTTCTTTTGACCCAAAGGGTGCGTAGAAGCACATTCTCTACTTCCAAATCGTTTATATCAGTATAATTGTATTATATCACAATTATTCTTTCTTGTAAAGTATTTTATTGTTTTTTGCAAATCTTTTTAAATTCTTAGCACCCATACGATATGAGGTAATGATTGAATTCTTATAATTCGAACCTTCTGTTTCCAATGAAAGCCGTATGACAATATTGACATTTGTTTCTTCTATGTATTTGATATACATAACAGTATTCTTATTTTTGGCATCCTTAAGTATTAAATCCGGAATACTTATTACATCAAACACACATTTATGAAAGAGTTTATAATCGGATTGGTGACGGTCTTTTATATGATCGTCTCGCTCTTGCGTCAATATAAGTTCATCAGTTGCCAAAGAACCAAACTCGTCCTCTAATAGTCCAATATTCAGTTTTCCTATGTACTGATACTCCATACAATTCCCTCTTCACATTTATATTGTATCATATACCACACAGAAATTCAACATAATTAAGCCTGAAATGCAAAAAAATTCCCAATATTCTTTTGAATAAAAACGGGAATTGATTTAAACAAAAAGATAGAAATGATTATACCTTGATGCTATAATCACATTATCAGTCAGATTTATTAAAAGGGCGTGATTCTATGAAAAGGCTGACTGCTGTTGCAATTGTTCTGGTTTGTCTTTTGTGTTTTTCCGCCTGTACCGGGAATACGATCGGAAAAATCAGCGGTGCAGAAAACGAATTGATTATCATTGATGATGTAACATATATTCGGGAGCACAACAGCGGCTACAGCAATGCAGACAAAGGGAAATATCTTGGTAAGGTATCAAATGCAAATATCACAATGAAGGTTTATACTGTCAAGGGTGATTCAGAAACCGAGTATATTTATACCCTTTGGGATTGGGAAGGTGCATTCTACAAAAAAGAACAGCCGTAAATTTTTCAGGAGGTGCCACTGTGAAGAAAAAGTTTATCATTGCCGTTGTTTCAACGATCATACTGATTACAGGGCTTTGTATTTTGACTTTCAATCCTGTTCTTGTAAACAAAACTGATATCCCTGCACATTACATCGAAGCAATCGAAAATCAGGCAAAAGGATTCTATTCAAAGACTGTTCCATTGGTGCCTGTTTTTGTGACGATTGATTTTATTGAATCTCAAAAGGTATATTACACCATTCACTATTTCCCCATCGGTACTGTCGGGATGTCCTACACAGTAAATGACGGCTATAACATCGAAAAGCCTTTAACCGGGTTGTAAATTCTTGTTTTGCGGTTAAAATTTTTGCTCTACCAACGGTTGATATCTCCCCTTTCAACCGTTGGTGTGTTTATTTTTGTACAGAACATCGTTATACTGAAATCGAAAGGAGGCAACACATGGATCAGGCAAAGATCGGAAAATTCATAGCCGATTGCAGAAAAAAGAAAAATCTGACACAAATGCAATTGGCAGAAAAACTGAACATCACAGACAGAGCCGTGTCCAAATGGGAAACGGGAAAAACCATGCCCGATTCATCCATCATGCTCGAGCTGTGTGCAATTCTTGAAATCAGTGTAAACGATTTATTATCAGGGGAGGTCATTACAATGAACAACTACAACAAAGAAGCAGAAAAAAACATGCTTGAAATCATCCGTCAAAAGGAGCAAAGCGACCGGAATTTACTTCGCATTGAATGGGTGGTCGGCATTTTATCACTCATTATTTTGTTTGTGCCGATCATCATCGCATCCTTGTTGCCGATGGAAGAATGGCAAAAAACAGCACTCACTTTTGCAGGCTTTATCCCCTGCCTTGTAGGCTTCGGTTTTGCTTTGAAAATCGAACAGATCGCAGGTTATTACGAATGCAAAGCCTGCGGTTACCGTTATGTGCCGACATTCAAGGCGGTCAACCTTACCATGCATATGGGCAGAACAAGATATTTGCGCTGTCCGCAGTGTGGCAAAAGGACATGGCAGAAAAAAGTGATCAAAAAAGAAAAAGCGGACGATTGAACAAAAAAACTCCTTCGGTTTTTGCCGAAGGAGTTGCATTTTTAACAGGGTATGTTGTATAATAAACAAAACTGATTTTTGTTATAAAGGATACACTTATGAATCAATCAATTTACGAACAAACACAAGCCGCCATTGCGGAGCTTTGCGAAAAAGCAAAGTTACAGGCCGGGAACATTGTGGTGATCGGCTGTTCCACCAGTGAGGTGGTCGGCTCGGTTATCGGAACCAATTCCAATCCCGATACGGCGGGGGAAATTTTCAGTGCCCTGCACGATTTTGCAAAAAGCAAGAATCTGTTTCTTGCCGTGCAGTGCTGTGAACACCTGAACCGTGCAATCATAACAGAACGCAACGCAGTTCCCTTTGCAGAGCCAGTCAGCGTGATTCCGCAACCCAAAGCAGGCGGTTCGCTTGCCACCAAGGCTTATGCAAACTTTGACAACCCCGTTGCAATTGAAGAAATCAAGGCGGATGCGGGGCTTGATATCGGTTTTACGATGATCGGAATGCACCTGAAAAAGGTTGCCGTTCCCCTGCGGCTGGAAAACAACAGAATCGGCGAAGCCATGGTGCTTGCCGCACGCACAAGACCCAAATTCATCGGCGGTGCAAGAGCCGTGTATGATGAAAATATGCAATAAATGTTAAAAGAGGTGTCACACGCGGCGACACCTCTTTGTTTATTCTTTTTACCACAGTTTTTCGGGATAAATACCGTCGATGACTTTTTGTCGGAGTGCATCCATAACAACGGCTTTGTCTTCTTTGTATGTTACACCGTACCATTTTTCGGTGGTGTCCATCACCTTGACTGTGACCTTGCCTTCTTTGAGCAACTCATCCACCACAAAGGGCAGGAAATATTCACACTTGAGCAGATTGTCTGCATTCTTTTCGAAGAAAGCCCTGAATCGGTTTTTCAGTTCCGTCATCATCATACTGCTGAATCCCCAGCAGTTCATGGAAACGGTGCTGCCCTCGGCAAGTTCTGTCCAGTTCTGTCCGTCATCTTCGGTAAACATGATTTTGCCGTCTTTGCGTGCAATCTTGGTGCGTTCCACGATATCGGTCAGATACCCGTTTTCATCGGTCTGACAAACGCCTCTTGCAACATGGCCGTTTTCGGTCAGGGTGTTTTCGACCTTAAAGCCGACCATGCAAAATGCATTGTCGCTCTTATTGTTTTTCAGTTCATCGGCAACGAGTCTGAACGTTTCTTTGCCGTAGTAGTCATCGGCATTGATAACAGCAAAGGGACCGTCGATCATGCCATCACAGGAAAGCACGGCATGGCCTGTTCCCCAGGGCTTGACTCTGCCTTCGGGCACACTGTAGCCATCGGGAATGTTGCCTATGTCTTGAAAAGCATATTCAACCTTGATTCTGTTTTCATACTTGCCCTGCATAAGTGCTTTGAAGTCTTCTTCTATTTCATGCTTGATAACAAAAATAACCTTGTTGAAACCTGCTTCAATGGCATCGTACACGGAATAGTCGAGAATAACTTCCCCGTTGGCACCGATGGGATCCATCTGCTTGAGACCGCCGTAACGGCTACCCATACCTGCCGCCATAATAACCAAAGTAATATTATTCATAAGATTAACTCCTTTATTCAGTTAATTTATTATAATTATATCAAAAAAAATTGCATTATGCAAGATGGTTCGCTTCTGTTTTTTTGTTGACAAAAGCTTTTTCAGAGAGTAAAATATTTACAAACAAGAAATTTGGAGGAATCCCTATGAAACGCTGTTCAAAAGCCCTTGCCGTTGTTCTTTCCGTTTTATTTTTGCTGCAATCCTTTTTTGTTACATCCTTTGCGGCATTTGACGACAAATCGCTGACACAGGAAGAATGGAACGCAGTTTATGCAGACCTGTGCGATGAAAATACACTTCCGACACTCTGTGTCGGTGCGGATGAGACACAGCTCAATATCTGCTGGCACGCAGCCAAAGAAACCGCACAGCCGAAGGTAAGACTTGCCAAAAACGCTTCGATGACGGATTTTGTTGAGTTTACAGGCGAAACAACCCCTGCCGAAAACGACGAACAGCTCGTTTGTCGCGTAACGATGACCGGCATTGAAGAAAATACGGTTTACTATTATCAATGGCTTGGCGACGACGGCTGGAGTGAACCTTACAAATACGAATCCAAAGGCTTCGACAGCTTCAAAATGATGCTCATCGGTGATATTCAGATCGGCGGTCAGTCCTATGACAACCCCGAAGAACAGTCCAGAATCGGCTATGTCTGGCAAAGTGTACTTGATGAAGCACTCACCGAAAATCCCGATATCAGTTTCCTTCTGTCTCCCGGCGATAACACATCCACGGGCAATGCCGCTGATGAGTGGCAAACTCTGCTTATGCCCGAATACACAAGAAGTCTTCCCATGGCACTTGCAATCGGCAACCACGACAAAAAGGGCATGATGTATGACTATTACACACATATGCCCAACGAATTTTTCGGCAAGTATTTCACAGGCCTTGACAGAGATTTCTGGTTCCGTTACGGCGATGTGCTTTACCTTATGTTTGACGCCTGTTCGGGTTCTGCGGCAGACCACAGAGCCATGGCAAAAGAGGCAGTTGAAGCAAACCCCGATGCGAAATGGAGAATCGGCGTTATGCATCAGGGACTTTATGCCCCCGGCATTGCCGCTCTTGAGCCTGAAACCGGCATTTTGCTGAATGCGGTTTTTCAGCCGATCTTTGAAATGTATGACCTTGACATCGTGTTCACGGGACATACCCACATGCAGGGCCGTTCCCACTTCATCAGCGACGGACTGATTGTCGGCAAAGCCGAAAGCGGCAAAACCTACACCGACCCCAAAGGTATCATTTACCTGAACACAAACGCCTGCTGTGACCAGGGATCCATGGAAGACATGAGCAAATGGCCGCACACGGCATACGCTTTTGAAGATGCCGATGTCACCACCTATTCTACGATTGAATTTACCGAAGACACCATGGCAATCAGAACCTTGCGCGGCGACAACAGCGAACTTCTTGACAGCATTACGATCAAAAAGACCAAGGGCTTTGAAGACGGTAAGATCAGACTTACCGTGCGTACTCTGTTTTATAAGATCATTGAACTGTTCGGTCTGATCTATCTGAAAATAGATGAGATTGCCGTTGCCATCCGCGGCGGACACTTTTAATCCCCGCTTTATGCTGTCAAACGACTGCACCTGTGATGGGTGCAGTCGTTTGACTTTTTGTTACGGCAGTCGGTCAAGAAAGATTCTGCCGTTTTCGTTGAGCCATTTGTGACAGGCGGGATAGTTCGGAAAAACTTTTTCAATTTCCGCATAAAACTGATTGGAATGATTCATGTGCTTGCGGTGGCACAGTTCATGCACGACAACACTGTCGATGATTTCATCGGGCAACAGCATCAGCAGGCAATTGAAATTCAGATTGCCTTGCGAAGAACAACTCCCCCATCGGGTATGTTGACAGCGGATGGTGATTTTGTTGCAGGTCACACCGATCTTTTCGGCATAAAAGCAGACCTTTTCGGGAATAATCTTTGCGGCTTTTTGTGCCAATTCATTGATTTCATCCTGCGTGAAAGGTTGCACTTTTGCAAGTTCTTCTTTGCGTTGCAGTTGCGTGGCAAGATGGCTGCTGATCCAATCCTTTTTTGCTTCGATAAAAGCATATATTTCTTTTTCTTTCATCCGTTTGGGTGCACGGGCAATGATTTCACCGTTCTTTAACTGAATCGCCAAGGTCTTGCGGTCGGAACGAATGATGATGATTTTTATATTTTCAAATAACATGGATGCACCTCACAAACAAACGATAATTGATTATATCATAACAAATGCGTTCTTGCAATGAAAGAAAAGTTGAAATTTGCAATACTGTTGTGCTATAATGATAAATAAGAATATACAATATTACTTTTCAGGGCAGAGGGTTGCGTATGAAAATTCTTGACAACAGCAACAATCACATTGTTCCCATGTTACACAAGCTTGTTGAAGAAAAAATACAAAAACAGATTGTGAATGTGAAATTCATCGGGGGCGGCAGTTACGGCAGAGTTTTTAAGGCTATACTCCATGACGACACAGTGATTGCATTGAAAGCCTACCGAATGCAGGGGTCACAGTATGCGGAAGCTGAACAGTTACAGATTCTTTCACGCAACACTTTCGTAAAAATGCCTGATGTTCTTTTCACTTATGAAGATGAAAATACGGCGATTCTTGCGATGACCTTTGTGGAAGGACGCAATGTGCTCAATCCCCTGTTTTTACTGAAAAACAAACAGGCAAAACTGGCATTTGCACAAGATGTGATCAACGGCATGTTGCAGTGGCATGAAGTCACCAATGACAAATTCGGTGCCTTGTCAAATCCCGTTTATGACACATGGATTGACTTCTATCAGACCGAAAAACAAGTACCCTGGTTGCAGGGATTGTCCGAATTGACAGACAACGGGAAATTCAGCAAGAAAAATCTGCAACTTCTGCTTGAGGCAACGGAAGTTTTCAACAGCCTGCCTGCACAAGAAACAAAGCCTGTTCTGATTCACAGTGACCTGAATATCATGAACATAATGGCAGAACCGAAAACCTGCAAGCTGACAGCATTCATTGACCCTTGCTCGTGCATGTGGGCCGACCGAGAGTATGATCTGTTCCAGCTTCGTAATATGTGGGGTGATGCATTCGGTCTGTATGAAACATATAAACAAAAATATAACTTGTCTGAATATGCCGATTTCAGGGTCGCCTATTACGGGGCTATGAATGAAGCGGCCTGCCGTCTGGGAGGAGGGCTCATTATGCCGCTTTGGGAAATATTGTGCAACAACCGATTGAAAAAAGAAATGAAAAAGATACAATAAAAAGGATCCCCCTGACAGCAAGACAGGGGGATTTCTTTGCACCGCAAACAAAAGCAGCTTCTTATTTATCTTCCTTTGAGGCCGTTTCGTTTTCCGCAAAACGGCTTTTTTCTTCAACACGGATTTCCCAATGGATCAGCAATGCCAGTAACGCACGGATGATAATAACAACACCTAAAATTGCAAGTTCTTCCAGATTATGAATAATAACCGTTTTTATGATTTCGGCACCCATTTTGAATTCCAATGCAAGGGACAAGGCTTTTCCGAGATCCACAACAACATGAAAGGGTTGCTTGTTTTTCATACATTGCATCAGACGGACCAATGCACGGAACGAACCGACAAAAATAATTATGATCCCAATCAGTTCCAGCAAGCCCGAAGTGATTTCAGCAAAGGGAACTAAAAAGTCCTTAAAATTGTTTACAAAAGTTTCAAACATTTTTTTGCACCGTCCTTACTCTGCATATTGATTCCAACCCGATGAAAAGGTTTGATTTCCGTCCTTCGCCACCCACATTGCCGCGGCATCGGGAAAAGACTCCACAAGCTCCTTCCCTTCTTCCAAAGGCAAACAGAAAAGAGCTGTTGAAAGGGCATCGGCAAGACCTGAATCCTTACAAACGACCGACACAGACAAATAAAAGTCGGCAGGCATCAGCGTGTCGGGGTGAATGATATGATGATATGGCTTGCCGTCCACATAATAAAATCGTTGATACGAGCCGCTTGTAACAACAGCCTCCCCTTGCAGATGCAGATATGCCAGATATTCACCGCCGTCGGGGTTTTCGATTCCGACTGCCCACGGTGTACCGTCCGCTTTGCAACCGATGGTACGCACATTGCCGCCAACATTCAGTACATAGCCCGAAACACCTTTTTCTTCCAGATGCTTTGCTACACGTTCAACGGCATAGCCCTTTGCAATGGCACCGACATCGAGTGTCATCAAAGGGTCTGTCAGAGTAACGGTATTCTTATTCTCATCAATCACCATTTTTGTGATATCGCAATGTTTTGCGGCTTCTTCAAGTTTTTCCGTCGGCGGCAAGGATGCATGTGACGGGTTATCCTTTCCGACGGTGCGGTAATCATGCCACAGGGACAGCACACTGCCCATGGCGATATTCAGAATTCCGTTGGTTTCATGGTACATCTGCTTTGCATAAAGCAACATTCCGACAACGCGGGGATCGACCGTCGCCGTACGATGTTCACCATCCACTAATTCATTGATCGTACACAGGTTTACCATGCCGTCAAATCTGTGATAGATGGAATACAAACGATGATATTCGCCCAGCATAGACAGGATTTCTTCTGCAACCGCATCAAATGCATCTTGTGAGTATTCATACCCCGTTATGGTCGTAACGGTATCAAAATAATCCATGGAATGTTCGCTGTATTTCGCTTTCTGCGGTTGCGGGGTACAGCCTGCGGCAAGCAGACACAAGGCAATAAAAATGCCGAAAAAACGTTTCATCATAATACCGTATAAACAAAAAGAGAGAGAGAATATTCTCTCTCTTTTTTAATTTTCAGAGATAATTCAGATTTTGGAAGCGGCCTTTACGAAACCGCTTACATCAATGGTGCAACCTGCAGACTGAATATCAACAACACCCTTGCCGTCTTCCGTAACAAAACCTGCAATTTCAGCAGCGGTCTTGCCGATGCATGCAGTATCAAAAGCAGCAGCTTGTTCAAACCATTCCTTTTCAGCACCGCCGTAAGCGACCATGCCGTAATCAGCACCTTGTTCTTTTTTGGAAACAACTTCCTTGGTGGTGTCAAGAGTAGCAACACCTGTCATATCGAATGTGAAGGAAACTTCAACGCAGTCACTTGCAGCGGCAACAACTTTGCCTTCTGCATCAACAGCTGCTGCAAAAACGGTGGTAGCAACTTTGTTGGAACCGTCTTTTTCTTCGGTAGCATCGGTGCAGGTCTGTTCGGTGGCAGCAGTTACTTTGAGAGTATCAGCGGCAGTAACATCGGATTCGGCAGCAGCATTGTAAGCCTTTTCGATAGCAGCAACGAATTCGTTGATCATGATTGTGCAACCGGCAGCAACAACCTCGTCATTGCCTTTATTGTCTTCAGCAACGAGAGCCTTGACTTCGTCAAGAGTCTTACCGGCAACAACAGTTTCAAACGCATCAGCCTGTTCAAACCATTCTTTTACAGCACCGCCGTAAGCGACCATGTTGTAGTCAGATCCTGTTTCATACTTGGTTTTGAATTCTTCATTAGCAACAGCCTTGCCGTCAAAGGTAAAGTTTACGGTGTTGCTTGCGGTGTCGAGTGCACAGGCAACGATTTTGCCTTCAGCATCAACGGTAACAGCGGCGACAGTGATGTCGATTTTGCCGGAACCGTCTTTGTCTTCGGAAGCATCGGTCACAGCAAGGTTGGATACATAGACAGCAGACCCGAACTTAAGAGTGGATTCAACAACGTTGTCAACAACATTGCCTTCGGTTGCATTGCCTTCGGTTGCGTTGCCGTCGGTGACAGCGGGATCAGTGGTGTTACCGCAACCTGCGAACATAGCGCAGATAGCCATAACAAGGCACAGTGCGAGAACGAGAGTTTTTTTCATGAGAAATAGCTCCTTTTTATTTTATTATATTTTTTACCGCGGACATATTACAACAAAAACAAGCATTTGTCAACCATAATATGCACTATAAAAGCTTTGGCGGAATTCTTTTTACGAGGAAGGATCCGCACAGACCGATCACGATCCCGGCAATGGTTCCCGTGATGGTAAGTACAACAAGATAGTAGCCGAGTTGTGCGGTATCCAGCAGCAACACAGCCATCAGGATTTGACCGATATT
>JAZUQC010000047.1:0-20465 GCA_045605525.1 Acutalibacteraceae bacterium | reverse complement strand
CCATGGCATAATGTCCACCTCTTTCGTATCCATTATACCTGATGGCTTACCGATGTGCTGAACCTGGGCTTACCGATGTGCTGAACCTGGGCTTACCGATGTGCTGAGCCTCCCGACTTACCGATGTGCTGAACCCGTACCTTCGCTCCGATTATACAATATGAAAAATTTGCATACAAAAATATAAACTATTATGAGTTAAACATTTGCAAAATAATATTCTTTGTAAAGAATCAGACATACCCAAAATTAAAATTGCAAAATCATGATTTACATCTTCTATAATGGCAACGCCATTCCTTTAATTTTGCATTTTGCATTTTCAATTTTACATTTTTACATTTCGGCTTGCAGCATCCCTCTTTCCGCAACTATAAAAAAATCCGGGGTTCGATGAAAACTCCGGATTTTTGTTATTATATTTATTCGTCTTCGTCGGTTTCCGTTGCCGATTTTGCAAGGGCACGAAGCTCTGCGGGAGTAAAATTGAAAATCTTCGGACAGAAGTGGCAACGCACCTGCGTGCCTGCATCTTCTGCCATTTCAAGAAGACTTTCCTTTCCCGTGCTCAAAAGAGCGGCTTCCACGCGTTCTTTACTGCAATTGCAGACATAATCGGGGGTTTCTTCATCGAGCACACCGATTTCAAAATTGGGAAGTACTTTTTTACAGATATCAAGCACGCTCATGCCGTCGGCAAGCATACTTGTAACACTCGGCAGGTCTTTGAGCCCGTCTTCGACCTTGTCGATGATGGTATCGTCTGCCGTGGGCAAAAGCTGAATCATGAAACCGCCCGCACACGCAACGGACAAATCGGGGTTAACCAAAACACCCAATGCACAAACAGTGGGAACCTGTTCACTGATTGCGTAATAAGAAGTGATATCCTCTGCAATTTCGCCCGACACAATGGGAATCTGACCGATATACGGGTCACGCATGCCGATATCTTTGATAACGGTCAGGTGGCCGTCCGTGCCGACTGCACCGCCGACATCAAGTTTACCCTTTGCGTTCAACGGCAGTTCAATGTGCGGATTCATCACATAGCCTCTGACATTACCTCTCGGATCACCGACGGCAATGACGCTCCCTGCGGGGCCGCCGCCGTTGATGCGCAAGGTCAGGCTGTAGTCATCACTTTTAAGCAATGTCCCCATGAGTGAAGCGGCGGTCAGCATTCTGCCCAAAGCCGCCGTGCAGACTTTGCTTGTTTCATGGTAACGGCGGGCTGTTTCCACCAATTCGGTGGTATCAGCCGCCATAACGAGAACGGTTCCGTCCTCGGACAAACAACGAATCAATTTATTCATACTTTTCTCCTGTTGTACCTGTGGGGGTTACTTTTTTACATACATAATAGACGCGCTCAGCATCATCGGCAGGGGCATCGGTGGTAAGCTCCGCGAATCTTCCCTGCACGGCGAAACCTGCTTTTTCGAGCATTTGCGTGAGCAGTTCATCACTGTAAGCACGCTCGCAGAAGGATTCCTGTTCACGGGTGTAAGAGCCGTCTTGGTTTTCGGTAAAGATATCAAGAAAGATCTCAACCGAATCATCTTCTTCATAATAGGTATTCTGCCAGACGCAGAACACATCGTCTTCTTCATAGATGAATGTGTTGTCGGCAAGAACATTTTTATGTTTATGAACGGTGTTGACATCAAACACAAAGATGCCGCCCTGATTCATAAACAAAGATACAAGTCGGAATGTTTCATACACATCCGCTTCATCGGTCAGGTGATTGATGCTGTCCAAGGAACAAACCGCGCAGTCAATTGTTCCGAACAAGTCAAGTTCGGTCATATCCTGACACAGCAGTAATATTCTTTCACCAAACGGGGCACACTTTTCGCGGGCGACGGACAGCATTTCAAACGAACCGTCCACCCCGATAACCTCAAAGCCTTTTTCGCAAAATGCAACACTCAACGAACCCGTGCCGCAGGCAAGATCGAGCAAGGTGCCCGTTTCAATACCTTCATTTTTCAGCAACATAAACAGATAGTCGGCTCGCTGTGCGTAGCCGACATTCCCTGTTAACCGATCATATACAGATGCAAACCGGTCATACCCGGACATTATTCATTCTCCATTCTTTTGAAAACAATGTCATAACCGCCGCAACCGTAAGACAAACTGCGGTTGACACGGCTGATGGTGGCAGTGGATGCACCTGTCAGACGGACGATGTCGTTATAAACCTTTTTATCGGAAAGCATTTTGGCAACTGCAATGCGTTGTGCCATTGCCTTGACTTCGGGAACGGTGCAAAGATCTTCAAAGAAATCGTAGCACTCATCAATATTCTGCAATTGCAAAATAGCCTCAAAGAGAAAATCGGTATTGTCATCTCTGATTTTGCTTGCCATAGGAAATCCTCGCTTTCAATCTTTTAAACATTACTATTTTAGCACACAAAAGAACAAAAGTAAAGAGGAAAATTCATCGTGATGTGTGTTAAAGAAATCTTTCCATTTTCGTACAAAATGCCAAATTTCAGTAAGTTTTCTGCAAGACCTTGACAATAAAAGTCGGAAACAGTATAATTTTTGTGAGGTGAGCAGAATGACAACGGCAAAAGATAAAAAGATGTGCAACGATTTTTCTTTTAAGCCGTATTATTTTTATTTCACCTTTTGACTGACGTTTTTCAGGCGTCGGTATTTTTTTGTGCCAAAAATTAAAGCAAAAAAGGAGAAGAACTATGAAACTCATTTACGGCATCAAAGACAAGCCCCCCTTCGGGAAACTCGTTCTGTTTTCTCTGCAGCAACTGCTTTCCATCGTTGCAGCTACCATCCTCGTTCCCTTGCTCGTCAACGCCAACGGCGGCGAAGCCAACGGTGTTATTCTTTCCACCTCGTCTGCACTGCTCGGTGCGGGCCTCGGCACCTTCGTTTATCTGCTTTTCACAAAGGGTAAGAGCCCTGTTTTCCTCGGCTCGTCCTTTGCTTTCCTCGGCGCGCTGTATGCCGCAACCGCAAACGGCTACATGGGCATTCTGCTCGGTGCAGTCCTTGCAGGTCTTGTGTATGTCATCATCGCAATCGTTGTAAAAATCAGCGGCACAAAATGGATTTCAAAGCTGCTTCCTCCCGTCATCATCGGGCCCACGGTTGCGCTCATCGGTCTTTCCCTTGCAGGCTCTGCCATCAACAACGTGCAGAACACCGCTGTTTCCACCGCAAACTACAACCTGATTCACATTTTGTGTGCTCTTATCACCTTTGTTGCTACGGTTATCGCTTCCTGCTACGGCAAGAAGACCCTCAAAATGATTCCGTTCATCATCGGTATTGCCGCAGGCTATATTTCTGCAACAATTTTCACCGTGATCGGCAATGCTGCCGACATTCCCTACCTGCAGATCGTTGACTTCAGCGCATTCAACGGCTATCTTGCTGATTTCTCAATCAAGAGTATCATCTCCGTGCCCGACAACATCGTTCTGTTCAAGGCAATCGGTGAAATGAAGGCTTTTGATTGGGCAAATGTTGCATCCATCGCACTGCTGTTCATGCCCGTTGCTTTTGTTGTTCTTGCAGAGCACATTGCTGACCACAAGAACCTGAGCTTCATCCTTTCCGACGGTGACAACCAGGTTGACCTTCTTGAAGAGCCCGGCCTTACCCGTACCCTGCTCGGTGACGGTATCGGATCCATGGTCGGTACCCTGTTCGGCTGCTGCCCCAATACCACCTACGGCGAATCCGTCGGTTGCGTGGCCATCACCAAGAATGCATCCGTTTACAGCATTGTCGGTGCTGCCATTATGGCAATCATCGTGGCCTTCATCACTCCGTTTGAGCTGTTCGTCAGCACCATTCCGAGCTGTGTTGTCGGCGGTATCAGCATTGCGCTGTACGGCTTTATTGCCGTTTCGGGTCTGAAGATGATTCAGCAGGTTGACCTTAACCTCAACAAGAATCTGTTTGTTGTTGCAGCCATCCTCATCCCCGGCATCGGCGGTCTGACCCTCAACTTCGGCGGCGACGATCCGTTCAATGCTCCCATCATCAAGATCACCAACATCGCAGTCGCTCTCATCCTCGGCATCATTGTCAATGCAATCGTTTCCAAGGCAAAGGCCGACGAGCAAGCTTAAAAAGGAAGGAAACAAAATGGCAAATATCACAATTTTCGATCATCCGCTGATTCAGCACAAGATTTCCGTGCTTCGCAATGAAGCAACAGGCAGCAAAGAATTCCGTGAGCTTGTAAAGGAAATTACAATGCTGATGTGTTACGAATCGCTTCGCGATCTTCCGCTGAAGGATGTCACCGTCAAGACCCCCATTACCGAAACCGTCTGCAAGATGGTGGACGGTCCGAAGTTTGCAATCGTTCCGATTCTGCGTGCAGGTTTGGGTATGGTGGACGGTGTGACAAGCATTGTTCCCGCGGCACGCATCGGCCACATCGGTCTGTATCGTGACGAAGAAACGCTCGAACCGCATGAATACTACTGCAAACTGCCTCCCAACATCGACAAGAGACCGATCATTGTGCTTGACCCCATGCTTGCAACAGGCGGTTCTGCCATTGCGGCACTCAATTTCATCAAACAGCACGGCGGTAAGAACATTAAATTCATGTGCCTGATCGCGGCTCCCGAAGGCATTAAAGCACTCAGTGAAGCACACCCCGATGTGCCGATCTTCTGCGCAAGCAAGGACGAAAAGCTCAACGAAAAGGGCTACATCGTTCCCGGCCTCGGCGATGCAGGCGACCGTATCTTCGGAACAAAATAACACATTACAAAGAAACCGAGAGATGTTTTTCGCATCTCTCGGTTTTTGTTTTATGATTGATTTTGCAATCGGTTCAGCTGCTTTTCAAAGAATGATTTGTAGGTATCAAAGTTTTCGGCTTTGTTGTGTCCTTTGATTGCATCGAGCAACAAAAGACAACTGCGTGTTTCGTTCATTGCGGCTTGCAGTTTTCCTTGTTCTTCGTAACATTCGACGAGTTTCCACATCATCTGCAACAGCGTTTCAAAGGAGATCCATTTCTGTTTTTCGGCGGCATCATACTTTACTTTCCCTTTTGCAACAAATGCCATTTCGGAAAGTTTGGTAAAATACAATTCGGGGACTTGTTCCATGCAGGCAACCGCTTGGGAATCCTCCCCTTTTTCGCTGTAAGCATAGGCTAAAAAACGCAGGGCATCAAAACGGATTTCCGCATTTTCACTTTGCGATAACGGCAACGCAAGGCGGATTTTTTCATCGGGGTCAATCACCACATACAAAAGATTGTTCAGCAAAATTTCATTGCCGGGGTATTTCTGTAAGCCTTCTTCAAGAATGGCGCGACTTTTCTTATAATCGCTTTCGCGGTATTCAAAAGCATGCTGACAGATGCGTTCAATGTCCGCTTCGATTTCTTTTCGGTCAAAGCCGAACAGGTCATCGGTTGATACATTGAAAATTGCGGCAAGGGTCGTAACAAGGGAAATATCGGGCAACGCAAGCCCTGTTTCCCATTTGCTGACTGCCTGCGGTGAAAGATTCAGAAGTTCTGCAAGCTGTTCCTGTGTCATCCCTTTTTTACGGCGCAATGCACGGATCTGTTTTCCGATAGAATCCATTTTTTTCTTCCTTTCAGTTTTATTCACACCCCAAGCATAACACACAAGCATCCACAAAACCACAATCTGTCATTCGGCAAAATTCAACTGTCAGTTGAATTCACATTTGTAAAAAAAGCGATTCCGCACGGGAACCGCTTTTTTTGCATCACTTGCCGAAACCTTCAAAGAGCTTTGCAATTGCATTTTTGAAGAATGCAATGATGGACTCAAACAGACGAATAAAGTAACTGCGTTCATCCTTGACTTCGGGTTCGGTAACGACTTCAAAGGCATCGTGCGCATTGCACTGCAGGAACTGCGGATAGGTTTCATTATCAAACACATTTGCCTGTGCTTCGGTGGAAATGAGCCATGCAATGAAATCTTTATAAGCCTTGCACATATCAAGATGCCCCTGATACTTTAAGAACCATGTGCGGTCGGGATACAGGCAGGTGGATGCATCGACCATCAGGTCAGCAGAAAAATAAGCGGGAAGTGTATCCCCTTCGTAAGAGAGCTGTTCGCCCGATTTTGCACAGGTTGCCCCGATGGACATATAATCGGTATCAATGAGCATATCACTCTGGAAAACTGCATCTTCATACACGGGAATGGGGTCAATGCCGTAGCCGGCGACGATGTAGAACGGAATGCCGTCTGCTTCAAGGCCTGCAAGAATTTCGGGCAATCGGGTCTGCACACCGTAGTGATATTCGTCAATAACGGGGATAATTGCCGCATATTCTTCGTTCTGCAACATCACGGTCTTGGCTTCTTCATAGTATTCATCCGGTACAAAGCCCCAGATGCCGGGCATGGTTGCAAACATATCAATCAGCACATAAGTATACAGTGCATCGAGTGTGGAATCAAGGAACAGATCCAGTGCACCGACGACCATATCGAGAATGCCCGATTCATCCAACACACCGACAAGATTTACAATGGTCTGCTGATCGGCATTCAGGCGCATAAAGGTGTCAAGGAACGAGGTCAGAGCCGAAGCCTTGCCTTCAATGCTTACGTCTCTTGTGAAAAGTTGACCGACAAGACGAAGTCCCTGATAAGCGGGGCTTGTGAAAATCACTTTTTCAATATCATCCGTGCCGTATTCGGCAAGGTAAGAAGTTGCAATGTTATTGCCTTGGCTGTGTGCCATGAGAACAACTTTGTTGTGTCCCGTTGCGGCTTTGATTTCCTGAATGTAAGCATCCAGCAGATCGGCGGTAGCAGTGGGATCCAGTCGCCAGTCCTGATGGAAGGTATAAACCGTTTCGTAGTCTCCGCCATCGGGATTCACTTCATTGTAAGCACGAAGATGGATTGCAGGATCGGCAGGTGTGTTCGGTCCGACCGCGATTTCGGCAACAGAAGTGCCGTCCGGATTGCAATAAAGATTGGCGGCAATATCATCCACAATGCCCTTGACAGCCTTTGCAAAGCCGACATCATCACCGAATGTGAGCTTACCGAGAGCTTCTGCCACAGCAGGCACGAGTGCAAAAATTTCTTGGGTTGTCAGCGAAACGAGTGCACCCTGTGAACCGTCTTCATTTACTGTGTACATCGGTGAGCCGAAACCGTGAACCAACACTACGGGGGCATTGCCGCAATTGCAGGTATCCTCTGCAAAAGCAACCACGGGAACACTCATGCACAACACGAGGCTCAGAAGCACGCAAAGAAGTTTTTTCATTCAAACCATCCTTTCATTTGCAAATATACTGCTTTTATTTTATAAGTGAAATGACTTTTATTTGTTTCTGAATTGTTTATAATTTGTGAATAATACATGAATAAAAGAATTATAATTTATGCTTGCAAAAATAAATACAAAATTATATAATATAAAGAACCGAGAAATTCGGATAAAACAATTGCGTTTTTTCGCAAGGAGGTACATCATGGCAAAAACACCCTATTACATCACAACAGCAATCCCCTACACTTCATCCAAGCCGCACATCGGCAACACTTATGAACTTGTGTTCACCGATGCCGTAGCGAGATTCAAACGAATGCAGGGTTATGATGTATGCTTCCAGACAGGCACCGACGAACACGGTCAGAAGATTGAAAATAAAGCCAAAGAACAGGGTATCACACCCAAAGAGCACGTTGACCGCATTGTTGCCGACATTCAGAATGACTACAAACTGCTGGGCATCAGCTACGACCGTTTTCTGCGCACCACGGACGAAATGCACGAGCGTGTGATTCAGAAAATTTTCAAAAAGCTCTATGAACAGGGCGATATTTATAAGAGTTCTTACGAAGGCAAATACTGCGTGGAATGCGAAAGCTTTTTCACCGACAGCCAGCTCATTGACGGCAACTGCCCCGACTGCGGACGTCCCGTAAAGCTCGAAAAAGAAGAAGCCTATTTCCTTCGCTTAAGCAAATATCAGAAGCAGTTGGAAGACCACATCGAAGCCAACCCCGACTTCATTTATCCCGAAAGCCGCAAAAAGGAAATGCTCAACAACTTCATAAAACCCGGTTTGCAGGATCTTTGCGTTTCGAGAAGCACTTTCACCTGGGGCATTCCCGTGGACTTCGATCCCGGTCATGTGGTTTATGTATGGATCGATGCACTTTCCAACTACATCACGGGCATCGGTTATGATCCCGACGGCAGTTCGGACGATTACAAAAAATACTGGCCCGGCATTCACATCATCGGTAAGGACATTGTCCGTTTCCATACCATTTACTGGCCTGTGATCCTCATGGCACTCGGTGAGCCGCTTCCGAAGCAGGTGTTCGGTCATCCGTGGCTTTTGAGTGGTACCGACAAGATGAGCAAATCCCGCGGCAATGTCATTTACGCAAAAGACCTTGTGGAAACCTTCGGCGCAGATGCCGTGCGTTACTATGTTCTCAGCGAAATGCCGTTTGCACATGACGGTACGATCTCCTACGAAAACATCATCGAACGCTACAACACCGACCTTGCAAACACCCTCGGCAACCTTGTCAACCGCACCGTTGCCATGGTCAACAAATATTTCGGCGGCACACTGCCCTGCAACACGGCAAGCGAAGAACTCGACAACGAATTCAAGGAAACCATCCTCTCTTGCGTACCCGCTTCGGTGAAACTGCTTGACGAATTCAAGATGGCGGATTCTATCGAAGTCGTCATGAACGCCGTTAAGCGTTGCAACAAATACATTGACGAAACTGCACCCTGGGCACTTGCCAAGGACGAAGCAAAGAAAGACCGCCTTTCCACGGTGCTCTACAATCTTCTTGAAGGTATCCGCATTGTCACGCTGGCACTGTCCCATGTCATGCCCGATACGGCTACCGCGATCTGCAAGCAGATCAACACCGATGTAACGGATTACGAAAGCCTGTTTGCATTCGGCGGCTACAAACTCGGCACGGCTGTCGGCGAAGCCACTCCCCTGTTTGCAAGAATCGATGCCGAAAAACTGCTTGCCGAACTCGAAGCCGAATATAAGAAACAGCAGGAAGCCGCCGCACGCAAGGCTGAAATTGCAGGCGTTGCCAAAATCGGCATTGAAGATTTTGCAAAGGTTGACCTGCGTGTTGCAAAGATCGTGGACTGCGAACCCGTCAAGAAAGCAAAGAAACTGCTCAAGCTCACCGTCAATGACGGTTGTGCAAACCGCACCGTTGCATCGGGCATCGCCAAATGGTACAAGCCCGAAGACCTTGTCGGCAAGAGCATTATTCTTGTTTCCAACCTCAAACCCGCCGTTCTTTGCGGCATTGAAAGTCAAGGCATGATCCTTGCCGCCGACTGCGGTGAAGATGATGTAAAAGTCATTTTCGTGGACGGCATGCCCGAAGGTGCAAAGGTCAGATAATGAACAATATTTTTGATTCCCACGCACACTACAATGACCGCCGTTTTGACGATGACCGCGAATCCGTTCTGCGCAATCTCCCCTTGCAGGGTGTGAAAACCGTTCTTAATTGCGGCACAACGATTGTGTCGAGCGAAGACTGCTTGCAATTGGCTGAAGACTATGATTATCTTTATGCCGCCTGCGGTGTGCATCCGCACGAAGCAGAACAGGAAGAAGAAAAACTCGATGCACTGTATGTGCTTTTAAAGCACGAAAAATGCCTTGCGGTGGGTGAAATCGGTTTGGATTATCACTACGATTTTTCACCGCGCGACACGCAACAACGTGTTTTTGAAAGACAATTGCAGATTGCACACGAGTTGCATCTGCCCGTTATTGTGCACGACCGCGAATCACACGAGGACACCATGCGATTGCTCAAACAATACAAGCCTGCGGGGGTTGTGCATTGCTTTTCGGGCAGTGCCCAAATGGCAAAAGAAGTGATAAAACTCGGTATGTATGTCGGTTTCGGCGGTGCACTGACTTTTAAAGGTGCAAGAAAACCCCTTGAAGCCGCCGCAGTGGTGCCGAAAGACAAACTGCTTCTTGAAACGGATTGCCCCTACATGGCACCCGTACCGCACAGAGGCAAACGGTGCGATTCCTCCATGATTCCCCTTGCCGCCGAAGTGATTGCAACTATTTGGAATTGCACGGTGCAGGAAGTGTTGGACATTACAAACGAAAACGCCCAACGGCTGTTTTTCAACTGATATTCTTTTCGGACTGTCTTTACGGCAGTCCGATTTTTTGAATAAAAATCCTTACATCTGCTTACAATAAGGTCGGAGGGATGCCAAATGTCTAACGAAAAACAGAACAACAAACCGAAGAAAACAAATCAGCAAAACCACATCAGAGTCAACAACCTGCCTGCTGATATACTTCCCCTACCCTATCATTCAAACCAAAAAGGAACACCGCAGATCGACGATGACACACAAAACGCGGCGGATATTTACGACTTTTTACCCGACGGCATATATGACCGTTATTCGGATTAAATGAAAAAACCGTACCTTAGGCATCAGCGAAGATGCACGGTACGGTTTGCTTTTATCATAACCTTATCTCCCGTATAAATTGTCAAAATAATAATGGCTACTTTTCTTGGATTGAGGATATCGCGGTGTTTCAATTTCTTGTTTTTCCGCATTCAACAGCACCGGAAAGCCTTGGATATTATTCTGATCGGGAATCACAAACAAATCAAGCACAAAGTTATTTTCCACGGGACAAAGATATTCAATCCCGTCATTTTCAAAGGTATACCACCTGGCATCCTTCGGGGGTTCCCCACAGCAAAAAACCAGCACAGCCGTCCCGTCGGAACCGCCGATATTCAGCGAGGTCATCATACCGGGCGCAAAATACGATATTCCACCGCCCGGATACCAGCGGTTGTGAAAAATACGGTCACGCTCAAACAGGCACATACACCAGAATTCACCGTCCGTTTTCGCAAGCACTGCCATGTAATCGCCGCGAATCTGTATATCAACGATGCTGACACTTTTATACTGCACATAGCCGTCACGTTTTAACGCAGGGCTCAGATAGGCAACCATTTGCTGCGTTATTGCATCCTTGTCCGTTGTTTTTACGGTATCTGCATATCGGGAACAGAGGAAACCCAAAAACAGCAACACAACCACACAAACAAAACTGATAACCGCATACAGTAAATAAATTCGGCGGTTCTTTTTGACAATCACGGTTTCTGCCTGTTCGGTAGCGAAAAAGGATTCTTCGATTTCAAAAAATGCAAGCAATGCCTCCAATGAATCGTGGCTCGGCAGCCCAAGCCCGTTTTCCCATTTTGCAATCGCACTGCGGCTTACATAAACCTTGTCGGCGAGTTCCTGTTGGGAAATGCCTTTTTCCGTCCGCAGTTTTTTGAGTTTCTCACCGAATTCCATAAAACACACCACCTTTCACCTGCATTATATCACAAAACAGGCAAAAGGTGGTGTTACTTTGTTGTTACTTTCAAGAATTTTTCTCATTGATCCCGCTGAATGCAATCCCCTGCATCACACTCATGCTCAATGCAGCAGCAATGAGAAAGCCGAATGCGGCTTTTTCAAATTCCGATATGGCAAGCACGGCGGAAAGAATCAGCAGAATACCGCCGATCACAAGGCCTGCAATAATAATATGTTCCGTTCTGCCGAGCGAATGAAAAATATTTGCAACAAATTCACTTTTTCGCAACAAAATAAGAACAATTGCAATCGGCACACCCGAAAAGGCGGCACAGATGAGAATCCAATTATCCATTTCAAACTCCTTCTTTCTTTTTTCAGATGACAAGGCACTGCTTGTCGGTAAAATTGTCGTAAGCCAAAAGTGTTTCGTGGCGCATGCGAACACTCATCATAACACGATGTCCGTTTGTAAGCAAAACGCTGTCGGCCTCAATGGCACGGATATAGTGCATATTCACGATAAACCCCTGATGGGTTCTGACAAAGCCGTGCGGTTGCAAAACGGCATAAATATCGGGTATTTTGCCGACCGTTTCAAAATTTCCGCTTACTGTGTGCACGATCAGATGTCGGTTATACCCCTCAATAAAACTGATTTCATCCAACGCAATGCGTGTTCTCAGATTCTGCCATTTCACAACAATGCTTCTGTTTGTTTCCATGTATTTTTTGACGGCAAGGGTAAACACGGCATTGAATTCATCTTCCCGCACAGGTTTTGCAAGGCAGTAAAACGCCTGCGGACTGAAAAATGTGCTGTATTCTGAAAGTAAAACAAGGATGGTTTTCGGGAATACATTTTTGATTTTTTCAGCTATTGCTATGCCGTTTTCATCGGGCAGATCAACACTGATAAACACAATATCAAAGCCGTTTGCCTGCATCATATTTTCATAAAAGTCATACGCGTTATCGGACAGGGTCAGGCTTAAGTCGGAATTTGTTTTGTCAAAGTCCGTAATGAGCCTGCCCAGAAGCCTTGCGAAAGCGGCATCGTCATCTAAAATACAGATTTTCATAATTCACACCTTCCAAAAATGTATTAAAAAAAGCACCTTCGCACAAAACGAAGATGCCGAAAACAATCACTTTTCCGTTAAACAGTGTCAGCGGATAAAATGGCCCTTCGTTTGTATAAAATTTTCATGGAATCCTTTTCATGTACCATACGTACTGTCATATTATCCACCGCCTTTCTTTTTTTCTTTTGTTGCACCTACAATAACACAAGAAGCCGACCTCGTCAACCCTTTCTGCAAAAGTGTTGACAAAATCGGCATCTTTGTTTATCTTTTTTTATTTTTTGATCAACTTTTCTTTCGTTCCGTCGGGACGAAGAACATAAGTGCTGTCAAGCTGTGATACAAGCGACTGTTTGAATGCGGCAACATATTCGGCACGAAGCACCTTTTGTTCTTCGCGTTCTGCATCCGTTAAGCCTTCGGGGGTTTTGGATTTTTTGGCAAGTGCATTGATGCGGTCAATTTTTTCCTGTGTGATCATGTTTCTTGCTCCTTATTTTCGGAAGGACTGTAAAATCCTGCAAACTCGGCAGGATCAAAGTCCTTTTCGTAATCAAAATCGTCTTCCTCTTCAACAAGGAAGTTTTCTTCGGTTTCGTCAGGCATATCGGGCACCCATGCAATGACCTCAAACTTGCGGCAGGAAGACCAGATCATCGGGGTAATGCGGATGGTATAACCGCAACCGTTGGGGCAGACCCAATCGGTCATGGGGCGTTCGGGCAGACCGAATGCGGAAAGAATGGTCATCATCACACCGCCGTGGGTGATGATGGCGGCATTGTCAACCCCCGTCTGCAAAAGACCGTCCACAATCATTTCAAAGCAATTGCGAACACGGATGGAAAAATCTTCGTTGCTTTCGCCGTAGGGCGGTGCACTTTCGCCGCCGCCTTTGAGCCATGCACCGAATGCGGGATCGGATTGCAATTCTTCGGCTGTCTGTCCTTCAAACTCACCGAAATCATATTCGATCAGGTCCTCAAAAACAAGCGGTTTGAGATCGGGGAAAATGATTTCCGCGGTCTGCGTGCAACGCTTCAAAGGGCTTGACAGCACGGCAGATACGGCAGGATAGCCGTAGTCATCACGCATTTCTTCCAATTGTTTCCTGCCGTCATCCGTCAGGGAAACATCTGTGTGACCGATATATCTTCCCTCAATTGCACCTTTAGCAAGGCCGTGACGAATGAGGTGAATTTTATATGTTTTCATAGCAAATTCTCCGTTTTGTATTTACAGGATTATTATTTTGTGTTATTATTATACAGACAGTTAAAAGGAGTGATCATAATGACCGCTGATTTTGCAAACAAATTGAGTGAATTACGAAGAGTCAAAGGTGTCAGCCAAAAGCAAGCCGCCGCCGCACTGGGAGTTTCGCAGGCACTTTTATCGCATTACGAAAAAGGCATCCGTGAATGCGGTCTGGAATTTGTAAGAAAAGCATCGGAGTATTACGGCGTAACATCGGATTGGCTTTTGGGGTTGAGTGACACCCGCCTTGGTGCAAATGAAATTTTTGATGCCGCAGATACACCTGAAGATGAAATACTGCATCTGCGCACCATTTTGCGCTGTTTTGTGCGATTGAGTGAAGAAATGAGCAGTCGCGGGGAAACTGCGGAAGCACTGTTGGCAGACTATATGACCCTTTCCGTTTACCGTTTTGTGTCAGCACTTCGCCATGCAGACGGCTATGCTGCCGATTGGCTGACATTGGACCGCACGGCGGCAAACCGTTTGTCGGGATTGTTGTTATCGGAAATGACGCAGGATTTTCCGCAGTTAAAAGAAGCACAGACAGAACCTGAAAAAACCTTGTGCTTTCAGACGCTCATTGAGCACGCAGAATTGCTCGTTCGCGACGAAACCGTCGGCATGCTCCGCAAAACATAATAACACAAAAACAGCCGAATTGCAACGGCTGTTTTTTAATATCATAATATATATTTTATTTGCGCAAAAGCTGCACGACACATTCGACTGTTGTTTCACTGTCCCAACGGATATGTGTCACATTCTCATCCCCGTCATAAAAGACGGGGAATTTGAAATTGATACACTTTAACAGTCTGCCGTCGGGCTGTTCTTCTTTGAATATCTCAACACTTTCGATAAAGGTATTGAGAAACTTCTTTTTCTCTGCATCAGTGAACTCTTTGTACATTGTACCATAATAATGCAGAAAAAGATAGACATTTTCACCTGATATTTTTTCTTCTTTGATATTTGCTATACGGGACTGCAATTCTGTTATTTGCTCCTCTACAACCTCTATCTCATCATAGAAATCATAAAGTCTATTTTGCATATCCTGATACTTTTTATCATAATGCTTGTCTGTAACATCAAGGGTATCCATTTGAGATGCAAGCTTTCTCTTTGACATAACAAGCTGATTTAACTGTTTCTTGAATACGGCAAGCTCTTCTTCAAGTCCTTCTGTGCTTACTCTTGTGTTTATCTTTTCACACAAGGCCTTTTCGAACTCAGGATTAGATACAAGCCTTTCAATTACCTCTTCAACAGCACCGTTTACAACAGTCTGATTCCATTGTCTGTGATAATCACACTTGTGTCCATCAACCTTCATTCGGTGCTTACAGGCATAATAAAAGTGGTCTTTGTAGATTGTACCGTCAGGCTTTTTCTTACGGTTAATATTACCGTACATTGCCGCACCACAAACAGGACAGCGAAGCAAACCGGATAATAAATGCTCGTGGTCAAGGTTGTAAATCTTCTCTCGTTTAACACCTAATTTCTTTCGTTTCTGTTGTGCTAATTCCCAATCTTCAACAGATACAATAGCTTCATGAATACCGTCATAAATAGGATATTGTTCTTGCTTGACTATATGATATTCATTTCGGGTACCGTTAATCTTTTCAGTCTTTCGTCTGCCAAAAGCTATCTTTCCGCAATACACAGGATTCTGTATAACCAGCTTTATAAAATGTGCGGAAAAGGTATCTAATGTGCCGTTCTGCCTTGGCTTTTTAGCAATACCGTGTTGATTGAGAAATTTTGCAATACCGTTAGCACCCATATTTGTATTTATATATTTATCAAATATAATGCGTATGGTTTCAGCTTCATCTTCAGCAATCTTCAATTCACCTTTTTCAAGATAATATCCGTAAGGTGCAAAGCCACCGTTCCATTTACCTTCTCTTGCCTTTTGTTTTCTGCCTTCCATAGTCTGAACAAGAATATTCTCACGCTCAATTTCAGCAACGGCAGATAAAACAGAAATCATCAGCTTACCACTGTCCTTTGAGCTGTCTATACCATCCTCAACGCAGATAAGGTTTGCACCGTAGTCCTGCATAATCTGCAAAGACGAAAGTACATCAGCAGCATTTCTGCCGAAACGGGACAGTTTAAAAACAAGCACATAAGCTATATTATCTTTACCGCTTGCAATATCAGATAACATTCGCTGAAATTCAAGTCTTCCGCCAATATTTTTACCTGATTTACCTTCATCACTGTATTCACCTGCAATATGCATTTCCTGATATTCGGCATATTTACGGAGCTTTTCTCTCTGTGCATCAAGGCTGAAGCCTTCAACCTGCATTGATGTTGAAACACGGGTATAGATATAGCAATTTAATCGTTTCATATATTTTCAACTCCTTGTAATTTTTCATTTTGATTATATTTTTCTTTCGCATATTCGACAAATGTGTGAGGCAGGATAAACCTGCCCCAAAATGCTTTTAAGCTGTTTTCTTGCTTTTGATTTCTGCATCACTTTTCGGTATCTTGTCACCGTATTTCTCAATCATTTCTGCAAGGAAATCTATCATTTGATCAAATGCTATTTTCTGCTCTTTGGTGAAGCTTGAAATATCAGGAATATTAAACGCACATTCGCCTTTTATATCGCTTATGGTTCTGATAAAACTTACTTTTAAGCCTTCATATAAATCAATAATTCTACTAATCAATACTCATCACCTCGCATCCCTGTTACGCTGTCGCTGAAGATACCTGTAATAATGCTCACAGGCTTTCATAACAAAGTTTTCAAGATCACTTTCTTTTACCTTCGGAGCAACCTTTTGTAAGCGTTCAACGGAGAATTTTATTGTAGGTCTTTGATTTGCCTTTTCTTCTGACAAGATTTCACCTATATGCTCAGGAGTTAGCCCTTCCTCTTTGCTGATTGCACGAAGTCTTTGTGCCTGAGATAAGTTTGGAGTAGCATCACAGACACGGATTTCTTCAACTAAATCTGCTTGCTCCACTTCATTAAGATATGAAAGCTCTACTGCGGGAGTGAGTGCGACTTTTCCTTCATCAACAAGGTTAAGGAGTTCAGGAATGAGATTAGTCAATCTGATATATCTTTGAATTTGTCTCGCACTATCAGTTGCTTTCTCTGCAATTTCTTCATCTGTGCGAGAATTTGTGCCAACTTGGCACGAATTTTTAGGTGGTCTTCCTGCCGTCTTCTTCATAGCATCCATTTTCATTTTGTATGCGTGTGCCTTTTCAGAGGGTAAAATGTGCTCTCTCTGCAAATTAGCATCAACCATTGCTATAACAGCTTCTTCATAGCTGAGCTCATAAATGAAAGCAGGTATCATTTCAAAGCCTAATTTCTTTGCCGCATAAAATCTACGATGACCTGAAATGATTTCATATTCCGTGCCGGAAATTTTACGAACAGTAAGAGGAGTAAGAATACCACGCTCGTTGATGCTGTCAATAAGGTTTTGCATTTCCTCATTGTCAATTACCTTGTAAGGGTGATTTTCAAAGGATCTCAAATACTCAATGGGTATTTTTTTAGCCCACACATATTCTGTGCGGGCTTTCTGTACTTTGTCGTATAAGGTTTCTTTTGTGGGATTGTTTTCTTCAATATCACGGGGATATACTTTTGATTTCGGTTTAATAGCCATAATTATCTAATCCTTTCATAATAAAAATTGCACCTCATCGGGTGCGTTCAAGTTTTCTAATTTTATTCATTTCTTCCTGATGCTCTTTCTGTAAGAGTTCATACAGGTGGGGAGATTTATCAAAAATTTCTTCCGCCTGTTTAAGTTTCTTTCTCAATGGCGTGATTTCTTCTGTAATCTCCTTACGCATAGCCTTGTACCTATCTTTATCTTCAGGGGTACTTGCTCTGCGTTTTTTGTTATCTGCCTTGCTTCGCTTTTCTTCAAGCTCAGCAATTTTAAGTTTTGTTTCTTCAATACTCTGTGACAGGTCATCAGTAGTCTGAATCTGATTGTCAGTTAAGAAATGATAATCAGCCACATATTGTTTAATGTCCTTTGCAGCGTGCCTCATTTCAGGAGAAATGAGCATTGCATCTGCAATCTCTTTTAATAACTGAAACACCAAGATTATTAAGAGGAACATAGTGTTTACATATATAACCTCAGGACGTTTACCATGCTCAATGCCAAACTCCAATTTCTTTCTGACTGATTCAAGAGGAAAATATCTGCGTCTTGCATAGAAGAAGTTATTCCAATCAGCAAGGTGATGACCACTGTAATAGGTTTCGTTGAATCTTTTCTCAATGCCTTCTACTGTATAACCAAGGCTCACAACCCTGACGCCTCTTTCCCAATCCTTTGCTTTGATAGTGAATCGTCTGTAATCAACCTCATATCCCATAGTTGCAAGAACTCTTCTGAATTCGTCCCAGCTTGTTGCAACGGTAAGACATATTTCAATATCTTCTCTGAGCATATCTCTGTGAGTTTTCTTGCCTTGTTTATGAAGCCAATAGGCAGCTTTCTCACCACCATAAAAGGGTGCATTTTCAAGAACTGATTTGCCTCGTTCCTTGCAGATAGCATCAGAAATTTCACGGAGTTTGTAGTGGTCAGCAATATGATTTTCAAACTTTCTGCCTGTTCTGAAGGAAACAGAATTAACGACAAAATGATTATGCAAGTGGTGATGCTTATCTAAATGGGTTGTGACTACTATCTCATATTCAGCACCCCACATTTGTTTTGCCGTTTCAACACCGATACTGTGACACTCTTCGGGTGTTACTTCATTTTCTTTGAAGCTCTGAAAACCGTGATAAGCCACATTACCGCCAAGCTTTCCGTAATGAAACTTTGTTGTCATCATATGCTCATAGGCTCGTTGTACGGGACAGTTAATAGCGGACACATAAAGCTTCTCATCAGTCTTCTTATCGTTCTCGGCATATTGCAGAGTTTGGTACAAATCCTCATCGAGATACTTTTTATCAATGGTCTTGTCAGGATTTTCTGCATACTGAATAACCTCTTTAAGTCGGCTCTTTACGGGCCAGAATCCTGTGGTAGCAATAGGTCATTCACCTCCTTTTTCGGAGAGAGTATTTCGCTGTGGATTTCATCAATGAGAGTGAGCAACTTTGCTTCAGTTTCGGGTGTCATTTCATAATTGCAGATTTCACAGAGCTTTCCGTAGAAATTAAAAAAAAGCATCAGGTAACACCGTTCTCGGTGCAAATCCCAATGCTCTCTTTGTCACATATTCAGTTGTAGTTAAACCGCATTTTGAAGCATTACGCTCAATCTTCTTTTTGTTCTCAGGTGCTATCCTGATTTCAAGTCTTTGTGTTTTTACTTTTGGTGTGTTATTCATATCACCATTCCTTTCATCAGATTTTAGGGATTAAGGGACCCTAAAGAAATTTGGAACTTGCCGTACAAGTTCCCTGCTCGCTACGGTGTAGGACAGACATCCATAGGATAGTTAAGTATTTCGTCTGTCTTCCTTCACCGCAAATAAGGGCGCCCTTAATTCAGTGTTTTTGTGGCACCGTAAGTGGTGCCATATTTTTCTTTGTTTGTTAAAGTGATGCCAAAGTGGCACCATTTTGAGCCATTATGGCTCAATGCGTGGTTTGTGCTAAGTCATTGGTTAACCTCCTTTCATAACAAATTTGTGGGGGCAGTTATTATAAAATGTGACGCAGTATTCACATACCGAAATTAAGGATTTCGGGCATAAAAAATACACCTATCAAATTTTCATTCAATAGGTGCATTAAACTATTTTCTTTTCCGAAAAGCCGTAGTCAACTCCTGCATACTTCTCATAGGCTTTGCCGATTTTTCTTATCCGTTTGAGTACCGCTGAGTGGGTTTTGTATCCGAGCCTTTCTGCAATTTCTTCAAGTGGCTGTCCCTTCATCCGCAGCTCGAGAATCTGTCTGTCCTTGTCTGTCAGCGTTTCAAGAAATCTGTTCACTTCAATTTCAGCCAGCACATGTTCTTCAAAGTCCTGCGTTTCATCGCGAATTTCCCATTCCTCACCGTCGTGACTTTCGGCGTAATCTTCCATAAAGCATTCAAGGGAAATCAACGGGTGCTTTGTACGGGTGTGATACCATTGTCGGTAGAAGTCGGTTTTCTGTCGGCTGCTGCGGTAGTCAAAGTCCTCAAAGCAACGGTATTTCTTTGCAATGTCAATTATCGGCTGCAGGTTGTTTTCTGCCATTACCCTCGGTACAACTACGCTCAGGACGGCTGACAACTCTTCTTCACTCACATACCCGATTTCGGCATAGGGAGCATTTTGTAAGAAATCCTTTGCCGTTGGCAGATACCCGGCATCAGTAAAGCCCTCCAGCCACATAGGTATTGAATAAGACAGCCGCCAAGCCGGCTCGTACCCCGAATAAATTTCCCGCTTTTCGCCGGGCATCATAAATGGCCATATCAGGTAGTGGTACGAATCCATTATAATTTCAAGAAACAGGTCGCTTTCCACGAATTTTATTGCTCCCCACGAAGCAAGAAGCAGCTTCGGGTTTCTCGGAATCACCTGACATTCCGTGCCGCAAAGGTCAATTATGGATTTCGGCAGGATATAAAAGGCGGGGATAAATTCCGCATTGCGAAAGCGTGTTATGCTTCCGTCTTTGCGTTTTAACATTATCGGCATTCTCTGACCTCCTTTCTGAATTTTTATCCCTCTATATATTAAACGACACAGCAAGGCACAAATTGTT
>JAZUQC010000046.1:0-1919 GCA_045605525.1 Acutalibacteraceae bacterium | reverse complement strand
GCTTTTCGGTTTCCCGGAAGGGTGGTAGCGGGAAACGCATGGTGGCAGGAGAAATCTTGCCGCCCTTTTTTGTTTCGCGGGTTGTATTTGACTCCAAAAATGGTATATTATAAGTGTGAGGTGTTTTATGAATGAAAAAATTACTATCCGCCGCTTTGCTGAAACTGATGCTGAAACGGTGCAGAATATTATTCATCGCGGCTTGCGGGAAATCAATGGCAAAGATTATCCGGCAGAATTGATGGAGGAGTATTGTAATTACTTTACCCTTGAAAAAATAAAAAATCAGGCAAATTCTGCAAATATGTATGTTGCGGTATCTGGGGATGAAATTGTCGGAACCGGTTCCATTGCACCTTATTGGGGGAGTGAAAAAGAAAGTATTCTGCTGACGATTTATATTCTGCCGGAAATTATCGGGCAAGGCATCGGCACTGCCATCATCAACGCTTTGGAACAGGATGAATACTTTTTACGAGCAAACCGAATAGAAATACCCTCATCAATTACAGCTGTAAAGTTTTATCAGAAAATGGGCTATGGGTTCAAAAACGGCATCATTCCCGATGCTGAAGGAATTGTCAGCATGGAAAAATTCAGGAATGTCAAACTTTTGTCAGAAATGACATTGGCTGAATTATGGCAGCTTTTCCCGATAGTTTTGTCAGAACATGATCCGGCATGGGAAAACTTTTATGCTGATGAAGAAAAATTGTTGCAAAAGCATTTCGGTAAAAATGCTGCAAGGATCCGTCATATCGGCAGCACTGCAGTAGCCGGATTGATTGCCAAACCGACGGTTGATATTCTGCTGGAAGTCGATGAAAAGTCCGATGTTGATATGATCCGGCAGCTGGCAATCGAGTGCGGATATAGCGTTATGGCTGAAACAACCGTTCCGGAGTATCAGCTTGAACTGTGCAAAGGTTATACGCCGTTGGGGTTTGCAGAAAAAGTTTTTCATTTGCATATCCGCCATTTAGGGGATTGGAATGAACCTGTTTTTTGCGAATATCTGAAGCAACACTCCGATAAAGCCAGAGAATATGCCGCTTTGAAAACCAAGTTGCAAAAACAATTCAAGCACGACCGCGACGCCTATACCGAAGCCAAAGGCGAATTTATCCGTAAATGCGTCAAAGCTGCCCGCAATATTAAATAACAGGATTCTGTGTTTCCGGATTGATGACACCACCACAAATTGGTGCTGTTGCAAAACTCATAATAGTTTTGCAACACAATATTGCTGCTACGCAGGTCATGCGGCGGAACGCCGCAAAGCCCGGTCAGGGCCGCGAACGCATGAGAGGGCAGTTTGCCGGATATATTCCGGCAAACCGAGCGGAAAAGTTCCGCGAAGCCGAACGGAGTTGAGCGAAGCTCCCGGCGTTTGAGGGAACTTTTGCGGTGAAGCCGCAAAAGTTGGTAAGGGAGCGGCAGCGACCGCTCTATTGTAAAGTCGCCAAGTAACCAGCGCGCTGGATATAGCGGCCAAACGAGCAAGGGAGGTCCAGGAGGGCAATGCCAATGCCCTCTTGGGATGCGCAAACTCTACAATGCTGAATAACCCGTACAAGTCTTGAAGCGCATTTATAATGATGCCAACAGCTGCCCCTCAAAGCAAATTTATGAGAAAATGCAAAAATATAACGCAGAATAACCGGATATGTTACATATTTGAGCTTAATTACTACAAAAAAAGTGTTGCAAAATTTTGAGTTTTGCAACACCCCCAAGAAAAGGTTTGGGAAAAAACGTGGAGATCCGTCTTCGCCTTACAGGCTGCGCCGTGACAAGTTGAGGGGGGGAAAAAGGACCGATCCAGCCAAAGGTCTTTTTCATCTCCTCAATTACCTACCCATATGGGGAACAGAGCCAAATTTTTTTTGCCCGGACTGGGGACAATAATTTTATCTTAT
>JAZUQC010000045.1:0-16244 GCA_045605525.1 Acutalibacteraceae bacterium | reverse complement strand
AACAAAAAGCAGTACACAATAATAAACCGAGTGAACAGAAGTTAAATGGCATACTTTCGTAGGAATATTATCTCCACCCTAAAATTTAACCGTCTGCTAATTGTTTGCTAATCGGTCACCGCAAAATATCATAAAATCAGCAGTAACGGCATAACACAAGATAAGACTTTAACCTTAAAAATCCCCTGACAGCAGGGGATTTTTAGGAGTCACAAGGGATGCCGTTATCGTTTCCATCGGTATCTCCTAAGGGGCAGTTACAGGTTCGATTCCTGTTGGGGGTGCCATAAGAAAAGCCGTAAAACCTTGATGTGAAAGGGATTTTACGGCTTTTAATTTTTTATGAAGGATTGTTGTGAAAAAGAGGTTCTTCACGGAAAAGAAATATTATTTCAATTTGCTGATTCATATAACGAAATGATTTGAGCCATACTGTTGTTTTTCATTCGTGTTGTTCAGCAACACATTGCCTGTTAAGATGATCATATCACACTCCTGATACAAAACAACACAGCAGTCAATATTTTCTTACCCGTCCTTCAAAAAACTTCGCACAACCTGTCATTCCGTATACAATGCAACAGGGCCGTACAGGCCGCCCGATACAAAATCCGCAGCGAAATGTTTTTCCGATTCAAAATACGGCGATAATTCTTCTGTTTTCCGATTGTCAAAGTAATCGGTGTGCAGATACCGATTTGCAGATGTATTCGTCACAACGATTTTCAGATTGTTTTCTTTTTTAAGCACACCCGCAGGGATTTGCACCCTGTAAGGCGGCATCCAAACAGCCTCCAAAGACTGATCGTTCAAATACACCTGTGCTGCAAAATGCACATCACCGAGATCAATTTCGCCTTCTTTGCCGACTTTTTCAGCGGGGAGTGTGAACATTGTTTCATAAACACAGCTTCCCGAATAAGCACTGCCGATTAAGTTTGCCCAATCACCGAGAGGGACGGGAACAGCGGGAACTGTGTGCTTTGTGTGTTTTATATTCTCAAATCCGTTTGTATTGAAAACAAGCTCAACTTCTTTGCGGAACAAAAATTCGTCGGAAAGATCGAATCTGTCTTTGCACTCTGTTTTGTCTTGTGCATGTAAAGTTTCGTCTGTCAGCAAGATCACAGCCGTTTCACCAATGGCAAGAGAGAGTTTCAGAACCCCGTTTTCAGTTTTCAGATGCTGCAACTTGCCCGTTTCCAAATCAAGCAGATAGCCGTTTGACGATGGCAGGTGTAGGCGATAGTCACCGCTTTCGCCTTTTTCACGAAACAGACAGAACAGATCTGCATTTTCCGCTTTTCTGTGCATGGCACGAAGACCCTCCCCCTCCACCTGCAGAACAGGGGTGAGATCAGAAAGGTCATGCGAAACGCACCCGCCGCCTGCAACAAAACGGTGCAACACCTTTTGGGTTTTCTGCGGCAAAAATGCACCGTCGGGGATGATGATATGCTTATACACCGCATTGCCGTGGCACAGACAACCATTATCAATGCCGTGTGCCGATTGCAGAACATCATCGTCAACAATATCGAAATCGACCGTTTTATCTTCGAGTGCCCTGCCGAGGGTATCGAAAATTTCTGCCGTTTTTTCTGCTTGCAGACCGCCCTGAAAATCGTGTACGGGATAGTAAAGTGCTGTTTCGCAAATACGATCTCCGAGGGACGATATATACGACAATCGCTCAAGATAACGGTTAAATCTGCCGAGAAAGCGATAATACGGCTGATTTTCGGTAAAAACAGGCAGTTCCTGTGCAAGATAGGCATCTTTTCGGCCGAGCGGAAAATTGAACGGATTGAAGATGTTGATTCCGCGGACAGCCTGATAACCGACTGTGTAGCACATGATATCGTACGTCAATCCCGGACCCGCTACACCGAAAATTTCACTCATGGCAAATTTTGTGCCGTTGTGTGCGGCGGCAGAGGACGCATACCGCGGGAAAAATCCGTTGTAAGCATTCATATCGTCTTTGCTTGTGATTCTGTTTTCAGGATAGATCTGACGCCGGATCACATCCACACCCGGAATATCAAAACACCGCAAAGCACGCATCAGGTTGAAGTTGCCGCCGCCGTGCATACAGCCAAGCGGGTCGTGATCTTTATCCAGATGCCCCGTAAAAGCCATACCGTGTTCGTTTGCCCATTTTTTGCACGGCAGAAGAAAATTTTCGCAGAACATCCGACTGCACAGATCATACCAACGGTGCAGAATGTGCACATTTTCTTCTGTCGGGGGGATTTTTTGTGCCAACAAGGGCAAATGCGGCAATATGGATTCACCGCAGAGGGATTCATACCTGTCTGCCAATTCCCGATTGAAAGGATGCAAGGGAGCTTTCGGTTCGTCCGTAAACACTGCCGTCACGGCACCGCCCGGCAATTTTTTCATTGCGGATGCATATTGTTCGTGCGTGATTGCAATAAAATATTGCGTTGCATCTTTGTTGAGCAGATCGGGATAATCTGCAGTGCCGTAGCTTTCTTTTTCTGCGACATACTCACACACAAGGGTGTCTGCCGAAAACACAACCCCCTCCGTAATCAGTTCATTGTCATTCACAAAAGCCGCAAGCACGGCAGGACTTGTTTTTTTATACACCTCGCCTGCCGAAAAAGATTTTTCATAAAATTTGAGAACCTGTCGGGCATATTCGGGATGATCCCGCAGAACTTTTCCGCAAGCACCGCCCGACGGCCAGCCGCCTTCGTCATAGATCCAGCACCGCATACCGCGTTCGTTTCCTTTTCGAACAGCATAAGCACACAGAGAAAAGCAGTCATCGGAAAGATAGTCGGGTGTAAGATTGGTGGGCATGCTGTCAGGGCGAAAATTCTTTGGCTCGGGAAGAATATAAAAGGCACGGATGCCGAGTTTTTCCATTTCGGCGAGCTGTTCGTCTATGATTTCGCGGGTGCAGATATCATTCCAGACCCACACATACACAGGAGCATAAGAAACATCGGGGGTGCGAAAAGTATTTATATCGAACGTATCATTATTATTCATCATGTTGTAGTCCTTCGCGTTTTCAGACATCTGCATTGTATTTATTCTGCTTTTTCAGTTTTTTTACAAACAGCAGCAGAGATATGACCATAACACCATACAGCACGGCAATCACAACGGGATAAACCGCCATACCGCACAGCCTGCTTACCAGGCTGATCATGGGCGGTGCCAACATCACACCGATGTAAGCAAAGGCGATCTGCGAACCCATGACGGACTGTGATACTTCTTTGCCGAAGTTGTGCGGTGTCAGGTGGATCATATTCGGATAGACCGAGCCGTTGCCCAAACCGATCAGGAACAATCCGCCCACAGCAAATGCACCGTTCAGAGGAAGAAGCAGCAGCACAACGGCAGGGGCAAGAATGACAACACCAATTGCAATGCGTTTCCATGTGTTGATTTTTTCGGAAAGTACGCCCGAAAGAAAACGACCGACGGACATGCCGACATAATATATTGTCAGTGCAAGTGCACCGTGCTTTGCTTCAAATCCTTTTTCGGTTACAAGGTAAGTACTTCCCCATACCCCGCAGGCATATTCAATTGCATTGGTTGCAAGCATAATGACCCACACCAGCCGTACTTGCGGCATTTTTGCCATTTGCAAAAGCTTGAGATTAACACTCTTTTCATCTTCTGCTTGCTCTGCCGAAGCCGTCCTTTTCCACAGGGGCAAAGAGATGAGCAACAACAAGGTGATCGCCGCCTGCACAAAAAAAGCATAACGATAACCGCTTCGCCATCCCGCATCACTTAATGCCTGCGACATAAGATAAGGGCTTAAGGATACCCCCACTCCGTAAAAACAGTGCAGAAAGTTCATGTGGCTTGCCTTGAAGTGCAGGGCAACATAATTATTTAACCCCGCATCAATCGCACCGGCACCAAGTCCGAGAAGAACCGCCAACGGGATCATAGCCCAAAAAGACGGTGCAAAAGAGAAGCCGAGCAAAGACAGTGCCGTCATGGCGGTGCTGAATGCCGTAACCTTCGCCGTGCCGAATTTATTGAGGATGCCCGCACTGAACATGCTTGAGAGTACCGTGCAACCGGAAATGATGAATGTGAGCATACTCACCGCTTCAACGGGGATGTTCATTTGCGTATGCACGGCAGGCCATGCAGAGCCGAGGAGCGAATCAGGCACACCGAGGCCGATAAATGCAATATAGATTACGATCAATAAAAAAAACATAAACCCTCCGAACAATTCTGCACGATTGTGTTTTTTGAAAAATAAGTTGCATATCCTGCAAAAAAGGACCGGCAATATTTGCTATAATTATATAGTACAAATTTAAATACGTCAATCTCAAAAAAACAACCTTGCAGGGTTGGAAAGCCAACACTGCGAGGCTGTTTTTTATCATTTTTTATTTATCAAAAGACACGGGTTTTGTTTCGCCTGCAGAAAAAGCATTGGGCCCCGGATCCGACAAAGAGAAATACATTTTTGCCGCTTTTGTTGTTCCGAAATCACGGTTCGAACCGGAGTTCTGCACTTTGTTGAAGGCATCGCGGAACATCTGATTGTGTGCTTCTTCGCGGTTCAGCAAAAAATCAATGGTTTCGCGCACCTTTTTGTCATCAATCTGGCGATAAAGATATTCATAGACTACTTTTGCACGCTGTTCGGATGCAATGTTACTTAACAGGTCTGCACACAAATCCCCCGTAACCGTTACATAATCGGCAGTCCAGGAGTAACCCGAAGCATTGATAAGTCCGGGATTCAGCCCGAGAATTACATGAGATTGAATTTCGCCCGAGGACACTTTTTCGGCATCAACATCGTGTCCGTTCAAAAGATTGATGGTCTGTGCCACCATTTCCATGTGCCCGAGTTCTTCGGCGGCAATATCAAGAAACAGATCCTTGATTTCAGGATCTTTGATTCTGAAACTTTGCGACATATACTGCATGGCCGCTTTCATTTCGCCATTGCCGCCGCCAAGCTGTTCCTGCAAAAGTGCCGCATACTGCGGGTTTGGTTTTTCTACTGCCACGGGATGAAAAAGCATTTTTTCGTGTTTGAACATTTTATTACCTCCACTCTTTTTTATATATTTTTTCCGTGATCTGAAAAAATATGCGATTGAGGCGAGGACGGTTCCATGTCTTATATAATAAAAAAGGAACAAACCGACTTTAAAAAGTACAATTTGTTCCCCATGGCATTTAATTGACAAATTTGAAGTTATATAAAACCTCTTTGGTTTCTCAATATCTCCATAACTTCTTACTTTATCGCCCTACAGCGCGGCTCCGTTTTCTTTGAGTTTTTGTTGCAAAGTCTTGATATCAACCGCATGGGCATTTGTGTTTGTTTTATAAGCTGTGGCAACTGCCGTGCCTGCGGCTTCCCCCAGACAACAACAGATGGGCATGATTCTTACAGATGCCTGCGCCTCGTGCGTTGCAGAAAGGCAACGTCCGACAACAAGCAGGTTATCAAACTCTTTCGGCAAAAGGCAACGGTAGGGAATGGTATAGTATTCTCCGTCCTTGAAATATCTGTGGCTTGTTCCCGTGCCTGCGGGGTTGTGAATATCGATATCATAATTACCCAAGGCTATTGAATCCTCAAAGCGGGTACAATTTATAAGCTCGTCGGCTGTGAGAATATGAACCCCTTTGAGTTTGCGGCTTTCACGCACACCAATATCAATTGCAATGGAAATCAAAGCACTTTCATCAAAGGCTTTTGAATTTTCTTTCAAAAAACTGACCAGCTCGTGAATTTGTTTTCGGGCAATCACCTCTGCACGGCTTACATCAAAAGGATTTGTCGGGTCAAGTTTCACAACACGGGTGGTGTTAAAATGCAAAACATCCTCACCCACACCAAAAAAAACAAGAATATTCTCACGGGGATTTTTAATTTCGCCTTTTGCTTGTTTTTCTTTATAAAGTTCCTGCAACCGCGGTCTTTCCTCTGTAAAAAGATCAAGATCAACACCACTCATTCTGAAGCAGGTTGTCATTGGTTGACAAAGACCGTCGCTGTCACGACCTAATTGATAATCGCACCCTGCAAGGTAAAATAATTCTCCATCGCCCGTGGCATCAATAAAGAAGTCTGCCTGAACGGTAATTTTCTGCCCTTTGGCAGTAATATCGACTTCGGTTATATTTCTTTCTCGCGTCTTTACATCATACACAATACCGTGAAAAAGGACATCGACACCCGCTTCGATCGTCATATCATCAAGCACGATTTTAAAATATTCAGAATTGAATTCGTGGTCTTTGCAATCGGAAACATATTGATCATGTCTTTGCTTCATTTCTTTGAAAATACCCTGTGACAGGTATTTTCTGTTGTTTGTTACTTTGTCTGTTTTCGTCCAATAAGGCATAAATGGGTAAACAAGGTTATTGGCGATAGCCCCACCAAGGCAACCCGATTTTTCTACAAGCAAAACTTTGAGCCCATCGCGTGCCGCACTCACCGCAGCCGCAACACCCGAAAGACCGCCGCCTGCAACAATAAGATCGTATTTCATAAAATCACCCCTGTTTATTGACGCAGCGAAGCACTGCATTACCGTCGCGACAGAAATCCACAACCGTCATGGAGACATTATCAAGCGCAAATCTGAAAACATGCGGCTGAACACCCAAAGCCACGGGAATCAGATACTCAAGAAATCCGTGGTGGCTGAACACCGCAACACGGTTCCCGTATGAAAATCTGTTTTTAATGTAAGAAATGACTTTTTCTGCCCGTGTGACATTATCTTCAAAAGCCTCACATCCGAATTCATAGGTTTCGGTACCGAAAAGCTTTTCACACATTTTTGTGTTTTTATAATATTTCTGCAGATACACTTCACTGCAGCCGTAATAGCCGGGTGTGCACCCGCACTCCACAAGCTCGGGGCAGATTTCAAGCAAGGGGCTGTCAGATTTTGCCTTGCAAACACCGACAGCGGTTTTAAAACTACGCAACAGCGAACTTGTAAAATAGGCATCAATCGGCAGATCTTTCAGTTTTTCGCCCAACGCAACACACTGCTGTTCCCCTGTTGCGGTCAGTTCCCCGTCACTCGGATCGCGATCGGCAATATCCTGATAATTCGTTTCGGCATGTCTTATAAAAATGATTTGCAAGGAGTCGTGTTTTTCCATTTCGTCACCTTCTGATTGTAATTCTGTTCGTTGCTCTTATGCTTTTGCATATTCTGAAAGCAGTACATGGTCATTCATCGGCTTGCAACAGTTTTCCGTTTTGACAGATGACCATTTGCGTTCGATCTCCTCAATAGAATCGTTATTGATATCCACAACAAGATCCTCGTCATCCGAGCCCATCATAAACCATTGGCTTGTTGTGCCCTTGGGGCAATGGCCCTTGTAGGTCCATGTCTGCCAGTGATACGAGCATTCGTTGAAAAGGTTCAGAATATAATCCCATGTAGCCGTGCCGCGGCAGGGTGAAAATTCACCTGCCAGCACAGGCACGTTGAACCCACGGCTTGCATGGTGTTCGGTGACCTGCTTGTAGCTCTCGTTTGAATCGTCATAAAGGTGATACTGATACATCACATTTTCCCAGTTGCGGTCATCAGGATGCGGAATGTCATCGGGCGTCCAGATTGCCTCAAGGGTTATAATGTGGTCAGGGTCAACCGCCCTGACTGCATCATAAAGCAGCGAATAGACATCATGATACTTGCTGTTGACCTTATCCTCCCCTTCGTAATCGCACATCGGCTCATTCATCAGGTCATACGCTGCAACCGTGCCGTTGCCTGCAAAATGACGGGCAATTTCACTCCACAGCTCGCAGGCAAGTGTGCGGAAGTGTGCCCCTTCTTCGGTTTCATCATATAACTTACAATGATTCACGCGGCAACTGTGGTGTGCAATGCTCTGATGCCCCGGCACACCGTGCATGTCGAGAATCACATACATGCCTCTTTTTTCGCATTCCGCAACAACCCAATCAAGGCGTGAAAAATCAATTTCGCCGTTTTCTTTGCGTTTCCATGTACCATGATCATCCGTCTGAAAATTCCGATACCAGAACGGCACACGCACACAGGTGAACCCAAGCGACTGCAGATAGTCAAGGTCGTATGCGGTTATGTAGTTCTCCTCGCGGATTTTTATCAGGCGGTCCGCTTCTTCCTTGCCGAAGCGGTTTTCAAGCGTGGTTACAATATCCCACTGCGCGTCTCCGCCCGTGAAAAATCCCTGCCACAATTCATCAAGCAACCATCCGCCGAGATTTGTTCCGCGCAAAAAGACCTGTTTTCCCTCGGCATTGATTATTTTTTCGCCGTCACAATGCAGCATACTAAGGCTCATATTATTTCCCTCCCGTGTTTTTAATATAAGGATCTGTTTTCATTATAGCATAAATACGGATTTTGACAAGTAATAAGCAAAAAAAGCAGCCTTTCAAGTATTGTTTGAAAGACTGCATCCTACTGCGGGTTGAAAAGAATGGTTTACTTGTTCACAAATTTAACAGCCGTGCCGTAAGCAATAACCTCTGCAGCACCCTGCATAACAGCGGAAGAAGCATAGCGGATGTTCACAATGGCATCCGCACCGAGTGCTTCGGCTTCTTCGACCATACGCTTCGTAGCAAGGGCACGGGCTTCGTTCATCATCTCGGTATAGGCTTTCAGCTCGCCGCCGACCAGTGTTTTGAAGCTCTGTGTCAGGTCTTTGCCGATATTTTTGGTCTGAATGGTGCTCCCCTTTACAATGGACAGCATTTCGAGTTCTTTTCCGCTGATGTAATCAGTATTGACTAAGATCATCTTCTTCACCTTTCTTGATTTCTTTTATTCTGTCTATGCAAACTTTGATCATCAACGCGGCAAATGCGACGGGAACAATGCCCAACAGCCATTTCCACACATCGTCCACTGCGTGTATGATGACACCAAAGTAAACAGCATAATAAATGATCATAATGATCGTCACCACAATGGGGGCTATCATTTTTTTTGCGTGCAGACTCAATATACTCTCCTCCGCGGATTTGTTTTACACAAAAATTATACCAAATGATTGAAAATAAATCAAGCGGTCTTTTCTGTTGATAGTTTACCAATACGATAATTGATTATCCGAATTCTCATTTGTATCAGAAAAGCTGTTGCAAAAATGATGAAAAGCGCTGTCCGGGCCCCTCATAACCGTCTGCATCTTTATAAACACGGACATAATCGATCAGCCATTCGATGGGATACACATTCTCCGGTTCATCCCAACCGCTGAAATCAGAATTGATATACATAGATAAAATCATACCCATTCTGTATTGCGGCGATTGTCTGGTTTTTGCCACTTTTTTGCCGTCCACATAAAAGGTGATCCCCTCGGGACGCCAATCAAAAGCATAGGTGTGGAACTCGTTTACATAATCCCTTGGGTCTCCATCCAGTTCGATTCTGTCCGACCATTCGTTAAGGTCGGGATCATCCCAGGCGTGCACCTTTGGCTCAAACACGCCGGGAGAATCAAAGAAGGTTTCCAATACATCTATTTCGCCATTCTGCACTGACATTGTGCCATCGGGGAGTGCATCATCCTGTGCACCGACAAGCCACCACGAAGCATACCCGCCGCCACCGCTGACGGGCATCTTCATTCGTATCTCAAAATAACCGTACTGTGTGGCATATCCTTCAAAGGGTTGCACCTCCATCTGCTGTGCACCGCCCGGATGCAAATGATTCTTTTCCCATGTCTGTATGCCGTTTGCAATCCATAAAAGATTATCCGGATCTGCCGAGCCGGGCTGACCGCCGAAATAATCAGGCGAATCTTTTGTGATATACAGATTCAGGTAACCATTCTCAACTTTATACCTTGCAGAGGAGCCCGCCGTGTTGGCAGTGCAGTGCGGCAGATATTGCGGCAGCCAGTATTCTGTTTCCAGATCGCTGTCATTGAATTCGGTGCTGAAATCAAGGACGTAGCCTTCTTTTTCGGGAACACTGTCCTCAAGACCACCGACATATTCCGTATCGTGGCCCGATTCTGCTGCGGGGATTGTGTCACCGCAGCCTGCCGACAGCAAGCCGACCAGCATAGTAAAAACAAGCAACAATACCATACTTTTTCTTTTCATGGTTCGGCATCCTTTCGTATTTTAAATCTTTCACAAAAAAGGATCAAATCGAAAACTGCAGTTCACAATCAGTCTGCATATTTCTTTTTCTGAACACAAAGATCACTCCCAAAATTGCAAATGCGGTTCCGACAAATGCAAACAAGAGATAAAAATACTCGCTTCCTTTTTCATATACCATCTGCATATCGTTTTCAAGATAGTAAATATCTATTTGTTTCCCTGTTTTAAAGCTCGAGTTATATGTATTTAACGGCACTGTTATTTTCTCGCCGTCCACTTCAATCTCAACATAGGTTGTATGCTCAACAGGAAAATCGGAGTCCCCTGTCTCTCGTTCATCTATTCTGACAATACGTGCGGTTGTGTATATATAATCCTCTTTTTCTGCAATTGCTTTGACATGCTCAATGATTCCGAGAGTTGCAAACAGAAGTCCCACCACAATAAAAAGGATGCCGATTGCTTTTGCTGTTTTCATTTCAAAAACTCCTTTGGCGACTTCCTACCACCGGACTGTTTTTTGCTTTTCTGTTAAAAAATGTGTGGCTGATTTGTCTTTCTCTTTTTAAAGTGAAGCGAGCACCTGTTCGCAAGCCGTTTTCAGAATATCCGGCAAGCCGGCAACTAATTTTGCAGACGCTTCTCTTTTTCCCTCAACGGCAAGCAGAAGTGCCGTCACATAATTTCTTTGCGGATTCCCGATTGGACTGTATTGTTCGGATTTCTCAAGAAATGTACGAGATTTTTCATAATCCTGACAAGAAAAATAAACCGTGCCCAGATCCAAGCAGATTTGTCCCATGATTGCCAGTTTTTCGGGGTCTGATTCGTTTTCGGAATACAACGAAAGTGCTTTATGATAATACCGCAGTGCTTTTTCATTTTCTGCTTTGCGCTGTGCAAATTTTGCCGTGCGGTAAAAGGGATGAAAAGCAATTAAAAATAAACAATCTTCATCATATTCCGTCATCTGCTCATAATATTTGTTCATTTTCTCCTCATTTTCAAGAAACTCGTAACAGAGCCCGAGAAAATAAGAAAGTGCAAACCAATCAAAATCACGAAAACAAATCTGTTCCAGTTCCAGCAATTTCTCCAGACCGCCGTTAAAATCACGGTTTGATATTCTTATCAGTGCGGCAGTAAGATGAATCTGTGCATCCGGCAACTCTTCAAATGCAGACAAAAAGACCTTGCCGAATGCTTTTCCATGTATTTCCCGCCATTTTTTGTAATTTTCATTATTCAAAGCATATTCCTGCAGAGAATCATAAAATCCCATATATCCATCACCTGATTTTATTATACACGGGTGAAAGAAAATTTGCAAGAAGCAACACACAGCATACAAAGAAGAAAAACACACAAAAACAGACCGCCTGAAATAAAATCAAGCGGTCGTTACCATGGATTATTTTTAATAAGGCTGATCAGTTTTCGCTGAGTTCTTTTATAATTGCTTTGAATTCTTCCGTTTCACGCACCGGGTCAAGTTCATCATGTATGAGCCATTTGTCACGCAGGATTTCGCACAGCGGACGGGTGTCGGAGGTTTCAAAATCGAGTTTTCTTTCTGTAATCTCACCGACCAGAACAGCAGTATACTTTTGTTCATCGGGTCGGCTATCAAAAGCCTTTGCCGAACTGACAGCCGAATGCAAAAACCTGAATGTATTGTCAAAATCCTCCATCAGTGCATAGCGTTTGGCAATATCAAAATTGAGCCACACGTCACCCCATGCGTTTTGAGGACGGTTCCCGTCAAGAATCAGTTTTTCGAGTTCAAAAATTTTACTAATTGCAATAAGCTCTGTTTCGGCATCCACCACATCCGCATCGGCAAGCAACCAGATGAAAGACTTCAGAAATTCATAACTTTGCTTTATTGCATTTCGCAGAAACGGCAGTTCTTCATCCTTTTCCAATGCCCACCACATCTGTCTTTCTTTGCAGAATTCCATGGACGGAAAGGTGGCATAAATTTGTTTGCCGAGTTCTTTTCTGTCGTGCAGAATATGATGAAAAGCAAGCCGTGACGCAGCTTCAAGTCTGAGATTTATATCGGGACAGTATTTGATGATTCTTTCGCCGAGGGCAATGATTTCAGCATCATACTTTTCCATATTCTCTTTCCATTCGGGTATATTGCCGTCATCGTCTCCCGAACCGAACAGTGCATACATCAGTTTATTCAAAAGCACATAGTTATTCGGAAACTCTGCCACCCCTTTTCGGGCAATCGTTATACATTCATCCAGATTCCCCTTGTTCACGGCAATTTGAAATGCATCAAGATACTTGTTCACAGCCTGCATTTCTTTTGTTTCATCAAGCCCCATGAGCCTGTCGGTGGAAATGCCGAAAAATGCGGCAATAACAGGAATCAGTTCAATATCGGGATAACAGCTGCCGTTCTCCCAACGCGACACCGACTGACACGACACCCCGAGAACCTCTGCAAATTCCTCCTGCGTGATTTCGCGTTCTTTTCGTAATCTTTTAATTGTTTCACCAATATTCAATTTCATAACAAAAACCTCGTTTTGTGAATTGAAAGCGACGTCTCTTTCTGCTTCTATTCTGACACAACAAAACGGAAATTACAAGATCACGGAAAGAGAGTTTTTTTCACGAGGAGAGTGAAAAACAGACCGCCTGAAAAAAATCAAACGGTCTGTGCATTACGCTATGGACTTTTTCTTTCGGTTCCTTTTTTACATTTTCTGTTTGTTTTTCGGCACCTATATGTTATTTTATTCTTCTTCAATATCCCTAATACATTTATTATCAACGGTTCGCCATTCTGTTCTTCCATTTGCACTTCTGCCCATTACTACTGACGCAGCAAGAGATGGGCTCGTGAATACATAATCAGTTGTAAAAATAAAATCCTCATTGATAATAGCCTTATCTATTAACTTATTTCTCAACTTTACTAAATTATCAGACATGCTTGGCGTAGTATTCACAGCAACTTTAGATTCTTTCACTACTACAAAACCATCAGATATCAATAATCCTTTTGCATCAGCTCCACGAGCCGCCTTGATAAAAAATACTTGATTATCATTTTCTCTTTCAATTGCGGCAACATCAATTTTATCAAACACCTTATACCCTAAAGTGTTGACAAGCAATTTTGCATTTTCTATAAATTCTTCTAACATTGCCTCATCAAATTCAGAAACAGATGAACAAGTTGGTACTGTGTTATTGGTTATAATAGCCCGATTTGCATCATTTGCTAAATTGTAAAATTTATTCTCTAAATACTTAACATGAGCCTTATTCAAAATATTATCCTTTGAAATAACAACAACACAGTCATTCCAATATCTCAGATCATTCAGATGTTGCTTCAGTCTAACCAACATCCGTTCTGTTTCTCCTACATAAACGGTATCATTATTATCTTCATCTTTGCCAAAAAGAAAGTAAACACCGGTATAACAAGAATCAGGGCGACTTGCAAAGTCATTCAAATCATTGCGAGAAATTTTATAAACTCTACCATTCCAATTAGATAATTCACACATGATGCGACCGTTTGGATTGCCGTCAAAAATACACATTTGAATTGTTTTGTTGAAACTCATATTATCTGCTCCTTAATTTGCATAATATACACGAATCATACTTTGACAACATTATAACAGCGATAGCACAAAAAATCAAGACGTGCTCCTTGTCGACTTCCACCACTTGCTATTCCCTATATCCGCCGAAGATGAAACCAAGCGGATGCACTTTGCTCCCCTCGGCGAAAGGTAGATACTGAATGAGGGGCACACACAGCAAACTTCACAATAATAAACAAACCGCCTGAAATAAAATCAAGCGGTCTGAATACTATTCAAATATACAGCTAAACAATTCAACAGCACACAAAGCGATACCTTAGTGGGTAAGCATCTGAATCTCTGCTACATTTTTGCGCGCAGTTATTTTGACTGTTCCGCCGATGGGGAATGTTATAATCGGAAAAATATGTCCGAAATCTATGCCGAATATCACAGGGATGTCGGCAGGCACTTTATCTCGAACAATATCGGTGATTCGTTCCAATGTCATACCGCAATTATCCTCAAAACGACCAAACACAATGCCTCGGACGGTGTTTGCACCATCGATTTGCAACAGCGATTGCAGATTGCGTTCAAACTCATAACTGAAATATTCTCCCATAATGTTGTCATCTTCGACAAACAAGACTTTATCACGGATGTCAGGCATATAAGGTGTGCCTTGCAACAGATTTAGTGTGCAAAGATTTCCACCGATCACAGTTCCCTCACATATACCTTCTTGAAGAACATAATATTGACCTGCCGTTACAGAAGGAGTAATACGAATCGGATCATCTTTCGTTAAACAATCCAAAAATGCTTGCCTTGTATATGCCGGCTCACCATCAAATCCGAATGTGATGTAGTGCGGTCCGCTATATGTTACAAGCCCCGTTTTTGCGTAAATAGCATTTAGCAGGATCGTAATGTCCGAATATCCGCAAAGGATTTTCGGATTCCTGGCAATCAGATCGTAGTCAAGGTAAGGGAGCAATTGATTGGCATTAAATCCACCAACACAGGTAATAATCATTTTGACATTGGGATCTCGAAACGCCTCATGTAAATCTTCGACCCTTGAGGCGATGCTCGACGATTGATATTTATCAAGTTCACGGCAGTTTTTAGAAAATGTAAGATTGAATCCTGCATTCTTCCAGAAGTACATCGCATGATGGTGCACATGCTCCAAAATTATAGATTGGCTTCTGGACGGTGCAACAACACGAATTTCATCGCCGGGTTTCAGCTTGTTTGCAATCATGCAATTACCTCCTTTTCAGGTTAAAAAATGTATAAAATGAGTATAGCATCACATTTTTATAATGTCAACACTCGATCATCGACTCCTTTTAGGTCCGACTTTCCGGTCTATTATCCCTGATTATTCTGCTGCGACCATTATTATTCCGCCGAAGCTGCGACCAAGCGGATACAGGAACACCACTCGGCGGAGTGCAGACACCAAAGAAGGGTAAAAAAAGCACACCGATTGGTGTTCCCTCATATAGTCTGTTCTGATCGCAAGCAAGCGACCAACGACCTCTTTAAGGTGCGGCGCTCTGCGCCGATATTGTATCGAAACGGAAAAACAATTCACCGGATTGTTTTTCCTGTTTCGACGGATAACAGCCGCAAGATGCGTCTGTGAAAACACAAAGTAGTTGGTTCGACACTGCAAGATGAAAGCAAAACAAAAAGCACACCGGTTGGTGTGCCCTCAAGTATTCTGATCTGATCGCAGGTGAGCGACCAACGACCTCTTTAAAGGTGCATCGTGCTGCCGCACGATGATTATATCGAAACAGAAAAACAATACTCAATTGTTTTTCTTGTTTCGACGGATAACAGCCGCAAATGCATCTGTGGAAACACAAAGTAGTTGGTTCGACACTGCAAGATGAAAGCAAAACAAAAAGCACACCGGTTGGTGTGCTTTTTGTTTTGGCTCCCCCTGTTGGACTCGAACCAACGACCCTGCGGTTAACAGCCGCATGCTCTACCGACTGAGCTAAGGAGGAATATGAGTGCCGGCGACGACCTATTTTCCCGGGCAGCTTCCCGCCAAGTATTTTCGGCACAGTTGAGCTTAACTACCGTGTTCGGGATGGGAACGGGTGGAACCTCAATGTTATAGACACCGGCTATATATCACGCTTTCACGTAATACACAGTTAATATATATCCAGACGAGCGTCTGTTGAAATTGGTCAGGTGGTGACCCGTACGAGATTCGAACTCGTGTTGCCGGCGTGAGAGGCCGGAGTCTTAGGCCACTTGACCAACGGGCCGCAATTGGTACACCTTCAGGGACTCGAACCCTGGACACCCTGATTAAGAGTCAGGTGCTCTACCAACTGAGCTAAAGGTGCTCGTTTAGTCGATACACCCTGAAAACTGAACAATGGATAGGAAGCGGAAGTGTAGAAACTTGAACCTTGAATCAAGAGGTCAAGCCCTCGACCTATTAGTACTGCTTAGCTGAACGTGTCACCACGCTTACACACGCAGCCTATCAACCTCATAGTCCTTGAGGGGTCTTACTGACTTAA
>JAZUQC010000044.1:0-20309 GCA_045605525.1 Acutalibacteraceae bacterium | reverse complement strand
TTTTATCCTGTAGGGGATGACGCCCTCGGCATCCCGCATGAGGGTAAAAGAATCATTGATTTGAACATTATTATTTGAAATAATACATAATCGATGCAATAAATGATATAATTTTGAAATCCAAAAACGGGTCGTCGAGGCACCGACCCCTACCGAGGTGTGCGTATCACCTTGGCAGGACGGGGTCGGAATGCATAATATGCATTCCCTACGGCAAACAACCAACTCCCCGCTAAACCGCAATTTGTTTTTATCCTTTAAAAAAAGCCGCAAAAGGCTTGCGCCCTGCGGCTGTGATTTTATTCGTAAATATTCCAGTCGGAGCTGACACGGCAGATGGCTTTGCCGAGCAGGTAGTCTTCCTGAATAAAGCCGATATCGGCATAACGGCTGTCCAGCGAAATGGGACGGTTGTCACCAAGTACAAAAACACAATCTTCGGGCACGGTCAGAGGGAATTGGGCCGAACCGTAACGGTTGCCCGACACATCACCGTTGATGATATAAGCCGTTTCATCCAGCGGTTCGCCGTTGCGGATAAAAGTGCCGTCTTCGGCACGGTCCACAACATCGCCTTCCTTGGCAACGATACGCTTGACAATGTTTTCATGGCGGCTGTTTTCCTGCGTGGAAATGATGATATCGCCGTAATCAGGCTCGCCGTAATAAGGCATAACCAGCAGCCAGTCACCGTCAGCCAGTGTATAGTCCATGGAATCACCCGACACACCGACCATACGGAAGCAGAAAGTGAACAAAACCGCAATAACCGTGATGGCAGGCACAAGCACGGAAACAAGTTCATAAAAGAGTTCGTTGATTTTTTTCATAAAGTGTTTACACCGCTTTCATGTGTAAATATGCAGATAACTAAAAAAGGGGACACACTTGTCCCCTTCTCTTTTGCAGTAAAACTTACTTGATGAGTTCCTTGACCTTAGCAGCCTTACCGACTCTGCCGCGAAGATAATACAGCTTAGCTCTGCGGACACGACCATGTCTGATGATTTCAACCTTAGCAACGTTGGGGCTGTGGATGGGGAAAACTCTTTCTACGCCTACGCCGTAGGAAAGTCTGCGAACCGTGAAGGTTTCGGAAACGCCGCTGCCCTTGCGAGCGATAACGGTGCCTTCAAATACCTGGATTCTTTCTTTGTTGCCTTCGCGAATCTTGACGTGAACACGAACGGTGTCACCGACTACTACTTCAGGCAGTTCTGCTTTGAGGCTCGACTGAGCGACAAGTTTGAGTGCGTCCATTTTAATATCCTCCGTTTCATTGTCAGACGTTCATGTTCTTTGACAGAGGACCGTCCGTTTCTGTACTTTTTGTGTACGTCTCGCCGTGGGTGGACTCCCACGCTCAGAACGCTGTAATATAATAGCACAATTCAAAACGAATTGCAAGCATTATTTTTGCAAAAACATAAAAAGTTTCGCGACTTTTGGAATTGTATTTTATTTAAAATACATATAAACCTGGCATTTGATCATGCCGTTGTAGAGTTTTCTGCGTTTGTCGGCTTTTCTGCCGAAGCAACGCTCGAATTCGTCGTCGGCGGTGATGACGGTATAACTCCAGCCCTTTTTCGGAATAAAGAGCTTGCCCATGTCGGTATACAGTTTTCTTGCATTTTCGGCATCAAGAAGACGTTCCCCGTAAGGGGGATTGACGATGAGAGTACCGCGTTCACTCTCAGGTGCAAAATCACGCAGATCCTTTTTTGTCAGATGAATACAATCGGCAACCCCTGCACGCAGGGCATTTTCTTTTGCAATTTTGAGTGCATTTTCGTCAATATCCGAGCCGAATGCCTCAAAGGGTTCATCCGTTTTTTCAGCGGCTTTGGCACGGTCGCGTTCATCTTTCCAGATTTCGGCGGGCACCTGCGACCATTTTTCGGCGGTAAAATGTCGTTTAAGCCCCGGTGCAATGTTGCGTGCCATAAGTGCACCTTCCACAAGAATGGTACCAGAACCGCACATGGGATCATAAAGCGTGTGATAGGGACGAAGTCTTGAAATATTGCAAAGCGAAGCGGCAAGTGTTTCCTTGAGCGGTGCGGCATTGGCGGCGGGACGGTAACCGCGCTTGTGCAATCCGTAACCGGACGTGTCAATGAGCAGCGACACCACATTTTTCATAATGGAAAACTGAATCTGATACAGTGCACCCGTTTCTTCAAACCACGGAATGCGGTAGCGCAGTTTGAGCCGTTCAACCACCGCTTTTTTGATGATCGACTGGCAGTCGCTGACACTGAACAGATCGGAATTGAGCGAATAGCCTTTGACGGGAAAAGCATCGTTTTTGCCGATCCATTCTTCCCACGGCAGGGCCTTTGTGCCCTGAAAAAGATCTTCAAACGAATGTGCCTCAAACGAGCCGACAAACACCTGAATGCGTTCGGCATAGCGACAACAGATATTAGCCCTTGCAAGCACGGCGGCATCACCCGAAAACAGCACTCTGCCGTTTTCGGCATTGACGTCCGAAGCACCGAGATTACGCAGTTCATCGGCAATCAGGCCTTCGAGTCCTAACAGGCACGGGACACAAAAACGAAACATAACTTTTCTCCTTTGTCCGTACCCTTGCAAAATCGGTACGGAGTGTATTTTCAGCGTTATTATACCTTGTTGCACCTGTTTTGTCAACGCAAAAACCACACCTATCTGTCGATACAAAAATATCAGATGGGCACAAAAAACTACTCAAACTCCGTGCAATTCGCACAGGCGACCCATTTGTCATTCTCTTTATGACAAATGACCGTAAACCGCTGTTCACCGACTGCCAATATGACCGTTGCATCGTCCGCTTTTACTGTGGACGATGCAAGTTGCACTTCGTCTTCCTGCACATGCAACCGGCGTCCGGTTTCGCTGTTTATCAGATATTCGGTTGCCGCCTCACGGAACGGAGCATTGCCGACAATGGAGCGGATCACAAAAAACATGCTCAACAGAAATACCATCACCACAGCGAACCAAACAGCTTTGAATTGTATTTTTCTTTTATCTTTTTTCGTATTTCCGTACAAAATCGGTGAAGCGGCAGGCACATAATCCGAATGTACAAAATCGTCTAACTGACTCTGAAACACAACACAGGTTCCGGTTATGCGATCTCCCAATCCTTCCCCTGTTGCATAAATCAGTATATCATCAAGCAGAAGCAAAAAGAAAAAAATATTTCGCAGAATCAGTTGCTTATTGGAGGCCTTCTCCCCCGTTTTGCGGTCAATGACCACCAACCCTTGTTTTTTATAACCAAAACTGCGCCCCTTTCCGATCACATCACGGAAAACAAACAGAGATAACACAATCAGCATGACTGTCGGAGCCAACAGTGCAACCGCCAGAACGGGAAACATCTGCTGTACATCCTGCAGGTCTGCAACAAAGTTTGCACGCAATATAATGAGCAACAAAAAAGCAAGAAACGGAAGCAACGAAAGTGCCCAATCTGTCATGTCGGCTTTGCTTCTTCGATGGCGCACACCGGGGGTGAGAAACAAATCAATGTTGTCTGCAAATTCCTTTTTGCGTCTTTGTCTGCGTTCTTCTTCACTTTCCTGTTCGGGTTCAAGTTCTCCGTTCATCAGCTCCTGTGCGCTGACACCGAGAATTTCAGCAAGTGTGAACAGGGTTTCAATGCGGGGTTTGCTTTCGCCGTTTTCCCATTTGGAAACAGCCGCAGGGGTGACAGAAAGCTGCTGTGCAAGCTCTGCCTGGGTCATGCCTTTCTGCTCACGCAGCATACACAAAAAATTGCCGAATTTGTAATCGTTCATCCGTATGCCTCCTCTCTCATGTACTGAAAAACGGCTTCCTGTTGCCGAGTATAGCACAAGAAGCCGTGTTTTTGCAAGAATTTCGGTGTTGAATTTCAGTTGATATTGTGAAAGTCAAACACTTTTTACTTGTTTTGTTTAATTATCTGTGCAGATTCTTGATTTCCTCAATCGGGCCTGCAAAATCGTCGTTGACATTGGGCTGTTTCTTTTTGCCGTTGACGAAACCGTTGAAGATCATACCCTTGCGGTCGGTTGACATCTGGAATTTGGAAACGGTACGAACAAGAAGGGTCTTTTCATCTTCGTTGGTGAGATACACGCATTCGTTGAGCATGACCTTGACCTTTGCGGCGGCTTTTGCTGTGACGGTGACACAGATGCCCTTGCCGCACTTGGAAACAGCGTTCTTTGCACGTTTGCCGTCCACGGTGACGATTACATCCGCACTGACAACATCCTTGAACATGAAGTGATACGTTCTTTCCGTCGGGACGATGCCGTCTTCGCCCTCTGCTTTTTCGGCAATGAATGTGACCTTGTCGCCGTCTTCGCTGACGGTAAAAGCGGTTTTGAAGAATGCACCGTTTTTATAATTAAGGGTTTCACCGTCGTCTTCATACATCGTAAAGGTGTTGTTGCCTCTGTAGATGAGAATGTCCATTTCCTTGGGGTTGGTGCAGTCGTTTTCGGTATCGTTGGTGCTCATGGGGATGATCGCACCCTGTTTTGCGAGCACGGGAATGGTGTCGATATCGCGGTACATCTTGACAAAACGATTGCCCGAATAGATGCGGTCGGTAAAAATGTCGGTATATCTGCCTTCGGGAATCCACACGTTGACCCCTGCAAGATTGGTCTTGTCGGAAGTGTGCTCGGTGATGGGGGCGACGATCATTTCCGTACCGAAGAAGAACTCATTCTTACAATTATAGGCGTTTTCATCCTTCGGATAAGCATAATACATCGGCTCACAGATGGCTCTGCAATCGTTGTGGGTGCGGTAGTTCATGGTGTAGATATAGGGTAGCAACTTGTGGCGAAGGCGAAGTGCATCCGTGGCAGCTTTGGCGGCGGGACCGCTGTAGTTCCACGGCTCCTTGCCTGCGAATTCGTTGTTGGTGGAGTGCAGTCGCATGATGGGGCTGAACACACCGAGTTGTACCCAACGGACATACAGTTCATCGTCCTTTTTGCCCATACAGTGACCGCCGATATCATGACTCCACCACGGATAGGCAATGTTGGAAGCGGTGGCGGTAAAGCCCGGCTGGAAGTCGAGGCTCTTCCATGTCTGGGTGGTGTCGCCGCTGAATCCCAAGGGATAACGCTGACTGCCGGCTCCGCAGAAACGGGACAGAATCAGCGGACGGTTGCCGTGCTTGGCATTGTCGAGGAAGTGATAATGGTTGAGTGCCCACAGCGGGTCAAGACCCTTGACAGCAGTGTTTTTGCCCTGCTGCCAGTCGATCCACCAGAAATCAACGCCCTTTTCCTCATAAGGACGGTGGAGAATATCGAAATAATTTTCAATAAAACGCTTGTTTGTGATGTCAAATGCAACCGCTTTTTTGCTTGCGGGATCGATATCCATGGCCTTTGCCATTTCTTCGTACTGATCTTCAAACCAACGCACACCCATGGACGGATGGATGTTGAAGGTCACGCGGTAACCGTCGTCCTTGAGTTTTTTGAGGAAGGCATCGGGATCGGGGAACAGTTCGGTGTTGAAGCTGTAACCCGTCCAACCCGTTGACCATACGTCATACACATATTCCATGAAGTTGCGGTGGAAGCCGGGTTTGTGGCTGTCCTTACCGAATTTCTTTTTGATATTGACCCAGTGCCAGTCCATATCGACCGTGGCAACCGTTACGGGGATTTTTTCTTCCTTGAAACGATCCATAAGCGACAGATATTCGTCCTGCGTGTATGCCTTATATCGGCTCCACCAGTTGGAAAGGGCATAACGCGGAATCAGCGGCACATTGCCCGTAAGTTTATACAGGTCGGTGGTGGCACCAATGTAATCATTGCCGTAAGCGAAGTAATAAATATCGGTTTCTTTGTTGTCGCGCGGCAGAATGGTGCCGTCTTCTTTCATAACAAGGGTGGTGCTGTCATCCAGCAGTGCCACACCGTTTTTGGAACAAACACCGTCGGTGAGGGTGATGATACCGGCTGTGATGTCGAGAGTACGGCAGGTACCCTTGAGGTTGCCTTTGTTGAAATCGCGTACAATCTTACCGCCTGTAAGGGTGATATACTGCATTTTTTGTGCTTTCAAAGAATACACAAAAGTGACTTCGGCGGTGCGGATCTGCACGGTGTCTGCAATTTCAAAAACCTTGATGGTGGGGTCTGCAAAGTCACGGAACCACACACTCTGCGTGGCTTCGTCGCAGAATTTGCCGTCTTCCTGCACTTCCACGCGAAGCAGACGGTCGGTAATGACGGAAAATCTTGTATTGCTCTTCACAAAAACGTTTTTTGCGGGACAAAGGGGCGAGGCTTCAATTTTAAATCTCTGTGCAAAAGTATCCATTTTATATTCTCCTGATTTATTTTTTTACAGATGGGTCTGGCGGATAAAGCAGTTGCGTCTGCCTTCGAGCCAATCGGGTCAGTGCAAGACTTTTTCGCCCATAATCGCCATAAGTTTGATATGATTTGTTTTGAGCGTGCCGTCTTCAAAGCCTTTCCTGCTCTCTTTTATACATATTAACATAATAACACAAAGGTTGCAAGATAAATTCCTGCAACCTGTTTTTCCCTGTTTTGCATTTTTCTGCGGATTTCAGGCAACACTATCGGGAGAAAATGCTTTAACGGAGGAAAACAAGGTGCAGAACGAAAAAAAGACTTACGTGGGCGAAAACGGCAGTTTGTCTGTTGCGGATTTAAAAAAACAACTGCGAACAGACGGTATTTGTCTGCGCAAGGCAGCAAAACTGGCGGCAATGCAGGAAACCCCGGACACGGCACAGCATTGGCTCAGCGATAATTTTCATTTATTGGAAGCAGTTCGCAATGATTGCACGGCAGCCTTGCACAAAGCAAGCCTGCCGCCGTTTGTAAAGCCCGTTGCAAATGCCGACATCGGCTCGGCAGGCGGGTTATTTTTGCGTTGTCTTTCGCTTTGCACAGACGGCAAACTGCCCGCACAAAAAGATATTGCCGCATTTTTCACAAAATATCCGCTTTGCACGGCACAATGTGTTTTACTGCCCGCCATGCTTCGCTGTGCACTGTTGCACACCGCAGCCAATGCAGTACGCTGTGAGCAAAAAGATATTCTCATTGCCTGCATCCGTTCCCTTTTGCGGCTTCGGTCTTTTGATTTTGATACATTGCAAAGTATTGTCAGCCCCGTTGAGCAGGTATTGTTGCAGGATCCCGCAGAAATTTACAAAAACATGGATCTTGTAACAAAAAACGCATACCGCAGGCAGATAAGCATTCTTGCCTTGCGTGAGCACACGGACGAAGAGAGTGCGGCACTCGAATGCCTTGCAAAAGCGAAAGAGGAAAACAGACACATCGGCTTTTTTCTTGATTTTAAAAAAAAGGACAGTAAAAAAGCGATTGTTTTAACCGCAATGCAGGCAGTCTGTGCGGTGCTGTTGAGTTTTCTGACAGCTTTGGCAATCGACCTTTTATGGAGTATTCCATTGACACTCCTTCCCTTTTATTCCATCCTGCAACCGCTTTTTGACCGTATGGCATCTGTGTTTTTTACGGATGAACCGTTGTTTTCCATGCAACCAAACCGTGAAATTGCGGAAGAAAACCGCACTTTGCTGACCGTGTGCGGTCTTTTGCCCAAAGCCGCCGATGCACAAAAAGCAGAAAAGCATCTGGCATCACTGTATGAATCCGAAGGGTTCGGTGCAGTGCAGGTGCTGTTTCTTGCGGACATGAGCGAAGCCGATTCTCCCGAAATGCCGAACGACGAGCCCGATATTGCCGCCATGAAGCGTTGTATAGACCGTCTGAACGAACGCTTTAGCGGTGGCTTTGTCTTGGCAGTGCGTCCGCGTGTGTTTTCACCGACACAGCGAAAATATGCCGGGAAGGAACGCAAACGCGGTGCTCTGTTGGCCTTGAGTGCCTTGTTGACCAACAACGGCGACGGCGGTTTTTGTGTGTTGCACGGCGATACACAAAAATTAAAAAACACAAAATACATTTTCACCCTCGACAGCGACACAACATTGTCCTTCGGATGTGTGGCACGGATGTGTGCGGTGGCTTCACACCCGCTGAATCACCCGCAGACAGACCTGCAAAAACGCACCGTAGTACAAGGCTACGGAATTCTTGTCCCCTGTGCACAGACAGCACTGACACCGCAGAATGCCTCCTTTTTTACCACGTGTATGACGGGACACGGCGGCATGGGTGCATATGCAGGCGGTGTCGGTGAACGCAATATGACATTGTTCAAAAAAAGTGTATTCACGGGCAAAGGTCTGATACATGTGCAGACTTTTTATGACCTGTGTGCAGATCGCTTTCCGGATCAACGCATTTTGAGCCATGATGTGTTGGAGGGTGGAATTCTGTGCACGGGATATGAAAGCCGTGTTGCTTTTTGTGAGCATTTTCCCGCCCACGAACGCTCGTATCTTGAACGCATGCACCGCTGGTTGCGGGGTGACTGGCAGAATGCGGCTTTTATTTTTCGCCCGTTGGGTAATTGTCATCTCCCGGCACACACAAAGTGGTTGCTTGCAGACAATTTGCATCGTGCACTGACACCGATTGCGGCACTGATTCTGCTTTTTGTTGCCCTGACACAACAAGGATATGTGCAAAATGTTCTCATTGTAACGGGCCTGCTGTGTGTCTGTGCGGGGGAAGCGTTTTCAATCCTCACTTCTTTTTTTTCGCAATTGCGTTTCGCATTGCTAAACCGTTGCACTGTCATTCAGTGGGCAGGACTCCGTGAAACGGCGGCACAGACACTCTTGCTGTGTTCCATGTTGCCGCAGACAGCAGCTGTCTGTATTTCAGCGGCGGTGCAAAGTTTTTGGAGGCTGTGCGTGAGCAAAAAAAATCTGCTCGCGTGGAAAACGGCGGCACATTCGGACAAACAGGCAGGCAATCAACATTTTACAACACTCATTTTCCCTTTTATAGCGGCAGGTATTTTGCTTTGGGGCGGTGCAGCTGCAAAACTGACATCCCTGCTGTTTTTTATAAATCTACCCTTGGCACTCGGACTTTCGTTGCCGAAAACGGAACCGAAAAATATCCTCACTACCGCACAAAAAGACCGTCTGCTTTCGGATTGTGCATGCATGTGGCAGTTTTTTGAAGAACAATGCAATGCAAAAAATCATTTTCTTCCGCCTGACAATCTGCAGCAGACCCCCCTGAAAAAAGTGGCACACCGCACCTCACCGACCAACATCGGTCTGTATCTGTGCAGCATTCTTGCTGCTGCAGACCTTGCTTTTATTGATGCACAAGGTTTGCATGAGCGTGTCAGTCGGTGTCTTGACAGCATAGAGCAGCTCGAAAAACGAAGCGGGCATCTTCTGAACTGGTATGATACAAAGACCCTCACTCCCTTGCAGCCGCAATATGTTTCGACCGTGGACAGCGGAAATTTTGTCTGCTGTTTAACCGCACTGCGGGAGGGCTTGTGTGAATACACTGCCGCCTGTCCCGCCTTGCGGACACAAATCGACCGCATTGACAAGTACCTGCAAACGGTTGATTTTACGCCACTGTATGACCCTCTGCGAAAGCTGTTTTTTGTCGGCATGGATGCACAGACGGGTGAAAAAAGCGAATCCTGCTATGATCTGTATATGAGTGAGGCACGTATGACCTCTTACTGGTGTGTGTCGGCAGGCATTGTGCCCGTTGAGCACTGGAAAGCACTGGGAAGAACCCCTGTATGCACAGACTCTGCGTTTGGTGCCATCAGCTGGACGGGTACTTTTTTTGAATACTTCATGCCTTGTCTGTTTTTGCCTGTCAGACCGCATTCATTTGCCGCCGTTTCTCTGCGGTGCTGTCTGTTGGCACAAAAAAAATATGCTGACCGTAAAAAAATTCCGTGGGGTATCACAGAAAGCGGTTTTTATGAATTTGACCCTGCCATGAATTACAGCTATAAAGCACACGGCATTGCCGCACTTGCTCTGCGGCACCGTGCCGACTGTGAGCCCGTAGTTGCACCTTATGCATCCTTCCTTGCCCTGCCCTTATTTCCGAAAGAAGCCATGCACAATTTAAACCGCTTACGCAACATGGATATGACGGGCCGTTACGGTTTTTTTGAAGCGGCTGACTTTACAAAAAAGCGGACGGGCGGTGAGGACTACTGTGTTGTACGCTCTTATATGGCACATCATGTGGGCATGAGTCTGCTGTCGGCGGTCAATGCCATGCAGGGCAATGTGTTTGTGCACCGTTTTATGCGGTCCGAACACACCGCTCCCGCCGTACAGCTGCTCAATGAACGGTTTGACTCACACGCAAAGCCGTTTCGTGATATTCGTAAAAAAGAAGAAACTGCCCGCCCTGTCCGTCCCGACACGAAAATGCAAACAGCACCGAAAAATATCGGCATTTTTACCAATGGCGAATGGACCTTGCTGTGCGACCGCTACGGACGCAATGTGCATCTGTTCTCTGCCCATCAGCTTTTGCGTGTGCAACGCTTCGGAGCAGGAATCAGTGCGGCATGCATCGAAGACGGAGAAATCTTTCCGCTTGCGGGACACCCCTCTTTGCAGAACCGTTTCAACACCGGCAGTGCAACAGGCTCGGCACAAACCGACACCTTGAAAATTTTCACGGCACAGGCAGTGCATCCGCAGACAAGTGCATCGCTTTTCGCCGTACGCATGGAAAATACAACAGACAGACCGCAGACTGCACAGCTTTGTTTTTATTTGGAACCCTGCCTGCAGGCGGTATTCAATAAGCAGACACATCCCGCATATGAAAAATTGTTTATTGCATGCACGTATGATGCAGATGAAAAGATTTTCATTTTTACCCGCCGCACCGAAGAAACAACCCTTTGTATGGCTGTCGGCTTGTGGGACAACGCTTCATTTTCTTTTGAAACCGACCGTGAAAAAGTGCTTTCTCGCGATGGTGCGGATCATTTCAGCATCACGGACACATTTTTGCAATTGAAGAACGGAACGGACGGCACGGATCGCTGTCTTGCCCTGTGCATTCCCGTACACCTGCAAGGCACACAGAGTGCGGAGCATACCCTCATTGTCACCGCCGCCGAAAACGAAAAAGAAGCGGCGGGCCGCTTACGCAAAATCCGTGCAACCCCTCTGCCCGACAGCCGCAAATGTGCCCGAAATCCGTTTTCGGAGGATGCTGTGCTGTTGCAAAGTGCGGAAAACCTGTGTGCATCGCTGTTTTTTGATGCTGCCCCGACCGAAGCGGTACGCTATGCACGTGTGCAGAACACACAAGGCAAAGAAGCACTGTGGTCGTTGGGAATTTCGGGCGATCACCCACTTGCCGTACTGGAAACAGACAGCGATGAACAACCGCAACTACTGGATTCCTTTGTACGTCTGCATGCAAAGCTGTGCTCCGTCGGTTTGCCGCTCGATTTCGTTTTTCTGCGAGGACGTACGGGAGGATATTCGGAATCGGCACAGGAAGTATTGCAACAATCCGTACGCAGGGTCGGACTTGTGCATGCAGGCGGCAATCTGTTTGCACTGCAGAAGAACACCTTCCCCGTTGAAACACTTCGTACCCTTTGTGCTTTTGCACAACTGATTTTCCCGCTTCATTTTGACACGGTCTGTCGGCCGCGCTTTCGGGATCCAATTCCTGCATTGCCCTTACAGACACCCGCAAGGCAAAGCGGTTTTATACAAAACGGCTATTGCATTGCCGAACAGCCGGCATTACCGTGGTGTCAGGTATATGCAAATCCCGTGTTCGGTTTTCTCGCTGAGGACAACGCTCTCGGCTTCACATGGGCAGGCAATGCACATCTGAATAAAATCACCCCTTGGCGTAACGACACAAGGGCACGTGCGGACGGAGAAGAACTGTTGTTGGGGGCAGATGACAAAATATATTCTCTCACCTGCGGTGCTGTCTGCTGTTTTACGGATACACAGGCACAGTATGAGGGTGAAGCCGGAGCGATACGGTCAACTGTTTTTGTCAGCACGGATGCCAAAGCACAGATAAAACGAATGACTGTACGACTGTACAACACCGCCGAAAAAGAAACAATCGCTTTTCTTGCTTATAAAATGATACCGCAGTTGGGTGAGCATGCCTCGGATGCACGTTTTGTACAGACACAGACCGGAGACGGCGGTATTATTCTGCACAATCCCGCAAACACCGATGTGCCGGGTTTTTTAAAAATTTTCTGCAACGGGGAATCTCCATCCTTTGCATTCAGTGAACAGCAGCTTTTCGCTTGCCTGTACGGCAAAGAAAAAACGGACTACAAAGTAGAAAACAAACCGTTTTCAGCTGACCTTGCCGCAGTTTGTGTCCGCCTGCAGATTCCGTCAGCCACAAGCGTAACCGTGCAATTTTCTCTTGTGTTTGCACGCACAAAAACAGCCCTTGCGGCTGCAAAAAACCTTTCACTGCGCATGGCAACCCCCGCCAGGACAAACTTTTCAACCGGCAATGAAACCCTTGACCGTTTCGGCAATGCACTTTTGTTGCACACGGTTCTGCACGCTCGTTTTTACGGACGGTGCGGATTTTATCAGTGCGGCGGTGCATGGGGATTTCGTGATCAGTTGCAGGATGCACTGTGCTTGTTGCCGTATTACCCGCACCTGACACGCAGGCAATTGCTTCGCTGTGCGGCGGCACAGTTTTTGCAAGGGGATGTATTGCACTGGCACCATGCACTGTTGACGAAAAATGCAAAAACAACTGTTTACCGCGGTGTGCGAACACGCTGCTCGGATGATTTTCTGTGGTTGCCGTTTGTGACGGCGAAATATGTATTGCAAACAAAGGACGTCAGCGTATTGCAGACCCGTATTCCCTATCTGGATGCACCACCGTTGCAAAAACACGAAAAAGATCGCTATGCGACTTATATCCATTCAGACATCAAAGAAACCTTATACAGCCACTGCCTGCGTGCTGTTGCAAGAGGATTGCGGTTTGGTTCGCACGGTCTTTCACTGATGCTCGGCGGTGACTGGAATGACGCAATGGGTGCGGTCGGTGAACAAGGTCAGGGGGAAAGCGTATGGCTGTCCATGTTTCTTGCACAAACACTTGACCTGTTTTCTCACATCTGTGACCTGCAAAAAGAACCGCACAATGCCATTCGGCTTCGCAAACTGTCAGCGGCGGTCAGAAGTAATATTGACCGCAGTGCATGGAAAAATGACCGCTACCTGCGTGCCTTTTTTGATGACGGCACACCTTTGGGCAGTACCGACGGCAGCACCTGCAAGCTGGATATTCTGCCGCAGGCATTTTCCGTTTTTTGCAACATGCCCGACAAAAAACGCATACGCACTGCGCTTGCTACCGCCTACAGCACACTTTTTGATCCCAATATCGGCATTGTGAAACTTTTCACACCGCCGTTCACGCCGCAGAATAAAAAGGCAGGATATATCAACCTCTATCCCGCAGGGGTGCGTGAAAACGGCGGACAATACACCCATGCAGCGGTGTGGTTCTGCATGGCTCTTTACTACGCAGGATACCCCGATCAAGCAAAGCAGGTTGCACTTTCCATCTGCCCCGCAAGCCGCTACGAACAAGGATTGCAAACACCGCAAGCCGAAAACTACCGCTGTGAGCCCTACGCCCCCTGCGGTGATGTGGCATCCTCGGATGGCATGGCAGGCCGCGGCGGCTGGAGCCTGTATACCGGCTCGGCAGGGTGGTTATTGGAACTTTTTCGGTTACTGTCGGAGGGATAATTGTCTACAAACAACAGGGAGTTAAAAAACAGCTCCCTGTTGTTTTCCTGTGTAAAAATCCGTTCATTTTAAGATTTTTCCAAACAAATGGGCATTGCATTCGGGCAGTCACTATAGTATAATAAAAAAGATAGTCGAAAGAAATGGATTGATATATTGTGGAAAGATGTAAAAAAGCTTTTCTGATCTGTTTAATGAGCATTGTCTTTTGTGCTTGCTTTGCACTTGGCACATCGGCAATGTGTGCCGATGCGGACGGGGACAAGGTACTTAGTGCGGGGGATGCACGATTGGTGCTTCGCATCAGTGTTGGGCTTGAACCTGCAAGTACTGCGCTTGTGCAGAACTGCGACATGGACTATGACGGCAAAATCACCGCGTGGGATGCACGTGAGATCCTGCGTCTTTCGGTCGGTTACGGCAGAAGCGATGACAGCGGTGCGGACGGTTTCGGAGATGCTGTTTTGGTCGGCATTACGGACAAATATTATAAGATCTACAAAAAAGACGGCATCACTTACATTGACGGTCTGCTCATTGCCAACAAGACCTATTCCCTGCCGCAGAATTATGCACCCGGTGATTTGCTTACAGATTGCCGCTCGGCTTTCAATAACCTGCAAGCTGCCGCCTCCGGGGACGGACAATATATGTACCTCAATTCGGGTTACCGCAGTTATGCTTCGCAACAGAGCATTTATGCAGACTATGTTTATTCTTACGGATATGCCTATGCCGAAGCGTATGCCGCCCGTCCCGGTCACAGCGAGCACCAGACGGGGCTTGCCATTGATGTGACCAACTCATCGGGTTACTTTACAGGCTCCACCCAAGCGGCATGGCTGCATGAAAACTGTGCAGACTACGGCTTCATTCTACGTTACCCCGAAGGCAAAAGTGACAAAACAGGATACAATGCCGAAGCATGGCACATCCGTTATGTCGGCAAAGCACACGCTCAAAAAATCACCGCCAGCGGGTTGTGTCTGGAAGAATATTACGGCATTACGTCCGTTTACGAATGACAGTCTAATTATTATCGGATAATCGGGGGGTTTGAAATATGAAAAAAACAATCAGGGCTATCGCATTATTTTTTTGCGTAGCAATGCTTTTCGCAATGTCGGTGTTGCCGACTTCGGCGGCTTCTTCCTTTGCAGATGCGGACGGTGACGGACGGATTCTCTCTGCCGATGCAAGATTGGTGCTGCGTGCTTCGGTCGGGCTTTCACCATGGACGGATGAGATGCTTAAAAACTGTGATATTGACAATGACAAGACCCTGTCTGCAGGCGATGCAAGACTTATTTTGCGACTTTCGGTCGGTTTCGGCAACGAAGATGATTCCTTTCTGAACGGCATGGACGGGGCAGAGCTGGTCGGGCTTACCTCGAAGGATTACAGAATTTATAAAAAAGACGGCATTACCTACATTGACGGCATTCTCATTGCAAACAAAACCTATTCCCTGCCGTCGGATTACGATCCGGGTGCTTTGCTTCCCGAATGCAAGCAGGCATTCAATCAGATGGCATATGATGCGTATTACGGCGACGGCATTTATCTGTATGAGCTGTCGGGCTATCGCTCCTATGCAACACAGAACCGCATTTACAACAATTATGTTGCGACAGACGGCAAAGCGGAAGCTGACACCTATTCCGCTCGTCCCGGACACAGCGAACATCAATCGGGGCTGGCATTGGATGTCAATTCCGTGGAAGGGTCTTTTGCTTACACGGCGGAAGCAAAATGGCTTGCGGAGAATTGTTACAAGTACGGTTTTATTCTGCGTTATCCATACGGAAAAACAGACAAAACAGGATACATTTATGAAGCCTGGCATATCCGTTATGTCGGTGTTGAAATTGCAACCAAGATTCACAACAGCGGATTGTGTCTGGAAGAATACTACGGCATTACCTCGCAATACAACTATTGACATACAAAAAAATCACAGCGACATTCGGAAAAACCGAATGTCGCTGTTTTTTTGAATCATATTATTTTACCACACGTGATTCCAGAGCAGTTTTTTGAGAATGGTTGCAATGATGCCGTGTCCGAATGTGGCATTGAAGAAATCCACAAAGGCACGGAAGAACATGGAAATATCCAGGGTGATATAAATATCTGCAGAATATTCCACACCCTCTGCCATGGTCACGAACGGCTGGGAATAAAGAATGCCGCCCGGGCCGAGAAGCTGGAAGCGGACGTAGCAATCCAGTTCATCCTCGTAATCATTCAGATCGATGCTGGTAAGTCCTGCACCCTCTGCAATGATCTTGCCGCCGGAAATCCACTGCACATAGTCATACTCGCTTCCTTCAAAGGAGATGACATTGTTTTCTCTGTCCACATCCACTCTGCTGACAGCAGGAGGAAGGTTGCCGTGGCCGTCAAACTCTTCACCGAGATACAGTTTATCCACCCTGCCGATGGAGAACCATGCACCGCTTCGCATGCAGGTTTCAAAGGCTTCATTTGTCAATTCAGGCATGAGCATCATGGTAAAAGCCCAGTCATTGCCGTCAAGACCGTGCGAATCGGTAAACGCAATACCGGGCACGTTTCTGCCGTTGGGGATGGCCAGTTTCAGAATTTCGTCCCAGATAACAGAATCAAAGCGGGTACTGTTGACATCGAATGCCACACAGGAGTCGTAATTCAAAAAGATGTTGGCAAATTTGTTTGCATAATACGGCTCGTATGCACGTTCTTCATCTTCGGGGTTGCGGCCGACATATTCACCCACATGATCCAGAAACGAAAATCCGCCTTCTGCATCACAGTCTTCCACAACGGTTTCAAAATCGCCGTACACACCCATTTTGGCACGTACGCTTTCGCAGTTAAAGGTGTTGATATGGCAATCATTGATGGGAGTTGCACCGTTGGCTTCACAGGAACCCGTGACTTCCAGCATACCGCCCAAATCATAACCGAGTTGTTCGCCGAGTGCATCACGTGCGGCACTTTCATAGGTGCCGTTGATGATCTGCAACCGTTCTTCGGAAGAAAGCACAACGGGATCACGCATTTCTGTACGGGAAAATTTAAAAAAGCGGTAAATCGGTACGGTTTCGGGCACTTCGTCCCACGGTACACCGATAACGGCATGGTCGGAAATGGCCAAAATCTGATAGCCGAGATCGTAATGGCTTTTTACGCTGTCGGCAATGGTCTGATCGGCATCACTGGCATCGGTATGCGAATGCAGATCCGCTTTGTATTGGTTGATATTATCCCAATCAATGCCGTCATAGGGGCTGGAAATGTTATAGGTATATTCTTCACGTTCTTTCCCGCTGTCCTCGGCAAACGCAACCGAGCCGCAGGAAAACACCAACAGAATGCTCAATAGCACGCTGAGCAGTTTTTTTGCTTTTTTCACACAGACCGCTCCTTTCGGAAAAATCAGATTATGCCCTCTTCAGGAAGGGGAAAATTTCGCTGAGTTTTTTGACCAGGTCAAAAAGGATGTAGTTCATTTTTGCAATGACATTGCGTAACAACAAATTCGTATCGACCAATTCAATTTCGGGCATTTTTCATAACTCCTTTCATTTTGGCAAAATATGCAAAACCATATAACTATAGTAATAAAAATTAGTAAAAATGTCAATGGTTTTCCACAAAAAAAAGGCTGTTGCCGAATGCAACAGCCTTTCTTTGTTATGCTCTGGACCATTTAACGCCCTGCGGGGTGTCTTCAAGGACGATGCCCATTTCCTTGAGCTGATCGCGGATACGGTCGGCTTCTGCCCAGTTCTTGTTCTTTCTGGCTTCGGTTCTTGCTGCGATGAGGGCTTCGACTTCGTCGTCAAGGGATTCGGTCTTGCGGTTATAGACAAGACCGAGAACATTGGTCAGTTCGTCAAACAGTTTAGTGGCTTCTTCAACGGCCGCTTTGACGGGGGTATCGGTCAGCACGGACTTGTTGATAAAACGAACAAAATCAAACACGGCAGCAATGGCATCAGCGGTGTTGAGATCATCGTCCATGGCTTCGCAGAATGCTTTCTTTGCGGCGGCACAGCCTTCGCTTGCAACCCTGATTGCTTCTTCGTTGGCTTCTTCGGAAGCGTTCTTGAGGGCAAAATCAAGTGCTTCGCGGCAGTTGTAAAGACGGGTCAGAGACGCCTTGCACTGTTCGAGAGAATCATAGGAATAGTTGATGGGGCTTCTGTACTGACAGGAGATCATCAGATAGCGGATGGGTTCATAGCCGAACTGTTGTGCAACGTCACGCACGGTGAAGAAATTGCCCTTGGATTTGCTCATCTTTTCGTTGTCAACGGTAATAAAGCCGTTGTGCATCCAGTAACGTGCAAAGGGAACGCCGTTGCAGCATTCACTCTGTGCAATTTCGTTTTCATGATGGGGGAACACAAGATCCTGACCGCCGCAATGGATGTCGATAGTTTCGCCCAGATAACGGCGCGACATGGCCGAGCATTCAATGTGCCAGCCGGGTCTGCCCTTGCCCCAAGGGGATTCCCACCAGGGTTCACCGGGTTTGGAAGACTTCCACAATGCAAAGTCGACCGCTTCTTTTTTGACTTCGCCGACATTGATTCGGGCACCTGCAAGCAGGTCTTCCATCGGCTGATGGGACAGTTTGCCGTATTCGTCAAATTTAAGGGTGCTGAAATAGACATCTCCCTGTGCTTCATAAGCATAGCCTTTTTCGATGAGTTTGGAAATGATGGAAATGATTTCGTCAATATTTTCGGTGGCTTTGGGATGCACGGTTGCGGGACGGACGTTGAGTCCGCCTGCATCGGTTTTATATTCGGCAATGTATTTTTCGGAAACGGTCAGATAATCCGTACCTTCGTCATTTGCACGGTTGATAATCTTATCATCAATATCGGTAAAGTTCTGCACAAAGTTTACTTTATAGCCGATGTATTCAAGATAACGACGCAGCACGTCAAACACGCAGATGGGTCTGGCATTGCCGATGTGGATGTAGTTATAAACGGTCGGGCCGCAGGCATAGATGCCAACTTCGCCTTCCTTGAGAGGAATGAGTTCTTCTTTTTGTCTGGTAAGTGTATTATAAACTTTCATTGTGTATCTCCTTTTGCAATTTGTTTTTCAAGTTCTTCTATACGGCGGTGCAGTTTGTCAATTTCCTGTTGGATGGGGTCGGGAATGTGCACCTGATCAAGGTCATCAACCACTCGTTTACCGTCGCGTTTGACGACCCTTGCGGGTGTACCGACCGCCGTGCAATTTGCGGGGATTTCATTAAGAACCACACTGCCTGCGGCGATGTTGGTATTGTCACCGATTTTGAACGGCCCCAATACCTTAGCTCCTGCACCGATGAGGACATTGTTGCCGACGGTGGGATGGCGTTTGCCGACATCCTTACCCGTACCGCCCAGGGTAACGCCCTGATAGATAGTAACATTGTCGCCGATTTCGGCGGTTTCGCCGATGACAACTCCCGTACCGTGGTCAATAAAAAAACGTTTGCCGATTTTTGCACCCGGATGGATCTCTATGTTCGTTCTTCTTGCGGATACCTGCGAGATACATCGTGCGATAAAGTGCATATTATGGGTATAGAACCAATGCGCTTTACGGTGCGAACGGATGGCACGAAGACCGGGATATAAAAACAAAATCTCAAGCGTGCTCGTTGCCGCAGGGTCGCGTTCACGGACACTTGCAATGTCTTCCCGAAGCCGATCGAACATAGTTATCCTCCTTTTCTCATATAGATTAAATAATTATACAATAAATAAAAATAAATTTCAATACGGAGTGATGTAAGTTTGAAAAATTTTTCACCGATGAAAAAAATCCCCATCGCAGGTTTTGTTTTTACTTGTATTGCAGGCACACTTTTGCATTTTTTGTATAATTGGACAGGACAAAACAAGATTGTTGCCGCATTTTCTGCCACCAACGAGAGCACATGGGAACATCTGAAACTGCTGTGGATACCCTTGGTGCTGTTCGGTGTGCTTGAATATTTTTTATACGGCAGAAAGCAAAAGAATTTTTTGTGTGTAAAATACCTTGCCGCGGTTGTCGGAATGAGCTTCATCACCATTGCGTTTTACACCATTTCAGGCGTAATCGGCAAAAATATTGATATTGTCAATGTTTCTCTGTTTTTCATAGGTGCGGCACTCTCCTGGAAATTCTCTTATAAATATATACGAACCGATCGCTTTTCATCCCCCGTCTGTATACCAGTGTGCCGTGTGTTGGCGGCACTGACGGCGGTGTTGTTTGTGGTCTGGACCTATTCCCCGCCGCAGATCGGAATTTTCACTTCACCGGTTTGATAAATTATGGTTTACAGCACAAAGTCGGATATATCATCCGTAGGGAACGGATAGCATCCGTTCCAAGCAAATTGGCGGTTTGATGTGGTTCCCTGTTGTTTTTATGTGGTTTCATCGTCAAATTTACAGCGGAACGCATGGTATGTACAGTGCAGTATGATTGTATACAGGTATGCAAGATGATTGTATACAGTTTTGTGATATATTAAAGGCAAGAAAATAACCTAAAGAGGAGGTTATTCAAATGCCTTGGAGGGACAAAACTGTGGAAGAATTAAGAA
>JAZUQC010000043.1:0-70692 GCA_045605525.1 Acutalibacteraceae bacterium | reverse complement strand
TCGGCTACATCAAACTTTATTGACCAAATTTGTGCAAACTTGGTTAACCCCTCTGTCACTTCGTGACATCTCCCCTTTCAGGGGCGACAAGGGTTTGAGAGGAAAATTTTCATTGATAAGAGCCCGACAAACCGTAATTTGTTTAACAAAAAAAGACTGCTATTCACAGCCTTTTTATGCTTCCGTTTCGGTTTTGACGGGGAATGCGGGTTCGCTTGCAAAGTCGAACAGCAAGCGGATATAATTTTTGCGATACGGAACAAAAGTGCCGTTGTCGATCATGGCAAGAATTTCGTCAAGAGATGCAAAGCGTGCATTCTGCACCTCTTCCGCTTGCAAATGAAGGCTTGTAGGATCAAGACTGGGCAGATGAACGATATAATTATCATCAAATCCGCAGTCAAAATTGATTGTCAGGTGCGGGCGGTGATTCGTAAAATCTATATCGAGTCCGAGTTCTTCTTTGGTTTCGCGGCTTGCTGCCTGACGGCTCGTTTCACCGCTGAGGGCACTGCCGCCTGCGGAAAGATCCCACATGCCGCCCCAGCAGGCTTTGTTGTCAACTCGGTGCTGCATGAGCAGCTCGTTGTTCTCATTAAAAATACAGATGTGCACAACCGTGTGCAGTTGCCCGGGGAGGATGGTATTCTTACGATCAAACACTTCCCCTGTCGGGATGCGGTCGGCATCCAAAAGATCCCATTTTTCAGCCATTTTGAATCACCGTTACTTCGATTTTTCTTTTATTCTGCGGGTTTTGCGTTTTCATGGGGAATATAACGGTCAAGTGCGGCAATGAGTTCATCGCCCGTGATGACCTGCACACCTTCATCCAGCAGACTTACAAAGTAAGCAAGGTTTTCGGTATTGATTGTCCACGGATGTATGTTGATAACAGAATAGCCGTCAATGGAATGGATATCCGCTTCACGGGCGTTAACAAGGGATGCCTGTTCTGCGATCCATTCTTTAGGTACTTCACTGCCTTCACCGTCGGGATACCACAGCGACTGACGGACGCTGACAAAGGGTTTATCATTGATAAACCAAACCTGTCCTTTGCCGGCAGCATAACGATCACCATCAAGCTGCAAAAGAGCACCGCTGATGTTTTCATACCGTGCATAATATTCAAGTTTGTTGAGAAACGCCTTTTCCTGTATGCCGTTTTCATAAATGTTATCAAGAATGGTAAGGGTTGTCATACCGTTCTGCAACATGGATGCCGCCGTAATATCGGAAAAAGCCTGCATTCCGTCTCCGTACATTTCGGACATACGGGTATAACCTGCACCGGACGGACCGCAGACCAAGCAGTCATCCCCTTTTATATCCAGAACAGCCTGCGTGTTGGCACAGGAAAAATCGGTCATCATCGGCGGGAATGTCCATGTAACAGGGACATCAAGGTTATAACTTTTCCATGTAAAATACTCACGGTAACCGCCCTGCACCCACTGTGCATTGTCACCGTCGCTGTAAAGCAGAACAACATAATGCTTTGTCGGGTCAAGTTCCACGCTTGCAACAGGCTCATTGAAAGCACCGACATCAAAGGTAAAGGAAGACAAAAGCGAGTTATTCATGCAATGGTCGGCGGGAATAACATAATTGCCCATTTCCGTCATTGCACCGACAAATGCGATTTCATACTGTCCCCAACCGAGCACGGCGGTACCTTTTTCCATATCTCTGAGAACGGCAGTACGGAATGCTTTGCCGATGAAATCGTCTTCAAGGGTATACATGACAAAAATATTTTGCTGAACGGCAAGGTCACGCAAGCCCATCGCACTACTCGCCTGATGAATAAGAAGATTATCCTTAAAAACATCCTTGTGCTCGTTGTAAAAATCAAGTTGATATGCAAAACCGCAGTTTTCCCCCGTCAGATCTTTACGGCAGGAAAGACCGCACTTGATCGCAATTTCTTCCGCTTCCTGCGGCACGGGCAACCAACCGTAAACGGTGGCAAAGTTGGTAGCGGTATTCAGCTGATCGACATCCGTTTGGCTTGTATAAAGCACATAGCCCATGTCCTTTATGCAACCCTCGGCTACAAACTTCTGCAAAAGGCTTTCAAATGTCCATTCCTTGCCGCTTGCATCCGTATACTGCAAAGCATATCCCTGTTCGGTCAATTCACGCATGGCAGTGTTAGTACCGCTTGAACCGTTGTTAAGCAGAATGGTAGCTTCGGTTTTACCGACAATTCCTTGCAAGGCAACAACCGAATAGGCTTGCTCTGCTGTAAGGTTGTTATTCTTAACAACGATAATCTCACGGCTGACGGGATAAATATCGAAAAGATCGTCAATTTCGGACAGTTCCTGCACCGTTTTCGGTTCGGGCACTTCTCTGATCAGATTGGTGCTGATGGCATTGGACACTGTCATCAGCAAAGACAAAATAACGGCAAAAGCAAGTCTAAAAAAAGCAAACATAGTCAGTTCTCCTTTTATCAGTAAAACAATTTACTTCTTATTATGATTTGACGGCAGGGGTCTTCTTTTTGCCGTGAATGAAGAAGCGGTGATCTTGATGACATTGACAAAGGCAACCATTTTGTCTTCAAATTCAAAATCCTTGCCGGTCTGTGTTTTCATAAGCACGGACATTCCCTTTTTCTTTTCTTCCACATCTTCTACGATCTCGGCAATACCTTTGCCCATAATGCTTGCATAGGTAATGCCGTACTGACAGGCAATTTCGCCCTCGAAAGGTGTGATATCGCAATCCATTTCAAAAAAGACTTTGGGATTCTTCTGCATCAGGTCAATTTTTCTGCCGCGTTTTGCACCGTGCAGATACAAGGTCAATTTCTCGTCTTCATAAACATAACCGTAATTCATGGGCACGACATACGGCTCATCCCCGTCAACAAGACCAAGGTGAAGAACCTTGCATTTATCAAGAATTGCAAGTTTTTCGCTTATATCCGTAACTTCTCTTTCACGTCTGGTCATACCGTTGCTCATAAAAAATCCCTCTTTTTTCGTTTTGCATAATTATACCATACAAATCGACATTTGTCATCTGTTTTTTAAACCAAAAAAAACCGGAATCCCGAAGGACTCCGGTTTTTTCATTTGCTTAATAGGTGAAATCAGAATATGCATTTTTGATCTTGAGTGTGATGCTCTGATCGTCATGCGTGATAAGCAGGGTCTTGATGTAAGAGGTGTAAACTTCAACCGTTGCAGTCTGTTCCATGTAAACAATGCGACCGTCGGTTGTGATTTCAGCGGTAATGGTGAAATCCTTGTAAGTGACTGTGCCGTTACCGTCAAATGCTTTCACGGAATTCATGTCACGCAACACAGGAGCAATGTCTTCATCGAAGTAAATCAGGTCATCCGTTACAGCCTGCAGAACATTGGATTCGGTGGACTTGGATGTGTCAACATCGTGGAATGTCATCACAAACACATAGTTGCCTGCGGCATTGACAGAGCAGGTTGCACTTTCCACCCAATCGTACTTGCAAAGATCGAAGGGCGGGAAGTTGGTCCAGCAAGCAACCGTGCCTTTGGTTGTGGTCAGCGAGAACGGCTTCAGATAATCCGCAGCCTGATTATTGGTGATGCAACTGAGGTTGGTTGCATTCTTGTCGATACTCTGGGACTTATTGACGGTATAACCAGCCTTGGAATAATAAGCAATATTATTGATGCATTCGCCGAGGTATTCACCGATGGAATCAATGGAGCCGTAAGCGGCAGGAACCTTACAGGAAATGCCGTTGAAGCAAGATGAATATTTGAAATTATTATAAACGGTGGTGGTATGTACGGTTGCACTCTTGTTCTTGTAGGTCACGGGGATCACAAGAAGCTGATAAGCGGTCAGTTCCGTAACCGACAGAACGGCATCGCCCTTATGGGTCAAAGAAACGAACTTGCCGTTGGGAGTCAGTTCAGCAATGATGGTGAAGTTCTTGGTAATGATGTTTTCACCTTTCCAGTTCTTGATATGGCTGCTTGCATCAAGAACAGGTTCAATATCCTCTTTCCAGGTGATGTGCTGATCGGTTACATCGTAAATGAAAGAACCGTTGTCGGAATAAGTGGTATCGGAATCTTCCATAACAAGAGTAATAACATAGTTGCCGACCGTATTGACAGTGCAGGTTGCACTCTTGACCTTGGAATAATCATTGAGAGTGAAGTTCGGGAAATAGGCACGAGCATCACAAGAGCCCTGGCTGTAAGCAACCCCTTTTGCCTCTCCTTCGGAGGTGATGTAGGTATTGACATGCTCTACCAGTTTGCCGTTGCAGATGTCAATAATATTGCAATCGTCTTCGGTCATTGTCTGCCATGCGGTCTTTGTAAAGCCGGCATGACCGCCGCATTTGACAGCAGAAGCCGCACGATCATAAAAATCAATGATCTGCTGTTTTGTGGTCAAGGTCTGCACATTTTCATATTCAATGGTTTCAAGACCGACAGATACACGAAGTGCTTTTCGGGCATCACCGGAAGAAATGACACCGTCATAATCTACGTCAGCGGCAAGTTTGTAGTTATAATTCTTTGCATTGTAGCAAAGAGCGGCAACATCGTCCCAATCGTACAGATAAACTGCATAACGAAGAATGGTACGTGCGTCACCTGCCGTAACAGCACCGTCATTGTCAACATCGCCGGGCTTGTACTTATAAGTGCCGTCATCGGCAATTGCTCCGTCCACGGTAACATCCAACGCAAAGGCAGAGTAAGCACAAGTCAGAAGAAGTACACAAGTCAGAAGAAAACTGATTATTCTTTTCATGTTTTTCATAAAAAATCACCCTTTCGGATATTTGGTTTTATTATACAAAAATAAACTAATAATGTCAAGTGTCATTTCTGCGTGTATACAATTTCCGTCGCAAATATAATAGAAACCGCAAAAACGGGCCTACACTACAGACCCGTTTTTGTTATGCATTGTTTCAGAAGCCGCCGTTTTCGGCAGGGGTATTGCCCATAACGAAGCACAGTTCGCCGCCGTTTGCAAGCATTTCGTGTGTGATTCTGCTGTCGGTGAGTTTTTCGCCGTTGAGTGTTGCACTCTGAATATAGACATTGTCTTCACTCTGATAGAATGCTTTGATTGTCAGGGTTTTACCGTTGCCCAGGTCAACAACAGCGTTTTCGACACAAGGCGAACCGATCCAGTATTCGTCCGTGCCTGCGACGGGATAAATACCGATTGCACTCAGCACATACCATGCACTCAGCGTACCGCCGTCATCATTTCCGTCGATGCCGTCGGGTGCGGTTGCATATCGGGTATCGAGTGCCCAGCGGACATATTTCTGCGTGGAAGCAGGATCGCCCGCATCATTGAACAGATATGCTGCATGCAGGTCATGCTCATTACCGTGCCAGTAACCTGCACTCGGAATCAGCGAACTCCTCATGCTGTTTGCATCGTCCATAAATGCGGTCAGCTCATCAAGGAATACTTCTTCGCCGCCGTACAAAGCGATGAGAGCATCGGTGTCATACATCACAGCCCACTGCCATTGTCTTGCACCGCCTTCACAGAAACCGTAAGAGTACCCTGTGCCGAGAATATCGTCAACAAAACTGATCCAATTTTTTGCAAAGGGTTCTGCCCATGTGCCGTCAGAATTCTTGGCACGGAAGCAAAGATTTTCACAATCCCAAAGATTTTCGTAATTACGGGAACGATTGCGGAAGAACGCAGCATCTTCTGTTTTACCGAGCTGTTCTGCAAGCACGGAAATGCAATAATCCGCATAGCAGTATTCGAGTGTGCGGCTGACACACATTTTGTCGGAAAGGTCAGCAGGACAATAACCGTACTGCATGTAAAGATTATTATCGACTCTGCCCTTTGCTCCGTCAAAATCGGTCATGGCAGCGGTCTTCATATATTCATAAGCCTGCTCGACATCAAAGTCGGTGTAGCCCTTAAGATAACTTTCAGTGAAAACCATGTCAGCGGGAGAACCGAACATGGAGTTGGTTTCACCCGTGCCCGAAGGCCAACGCGGGAAAATGCCGTAGTTATCTGCCATGTCAAGCAAAGAAAGCAGGGTGCTTCTTTGCACATCGGGTGCAATAAGGGTCTGCAGGGCATTTACATTGCGGAATGTATCCCACAAGGACATATCCGACAGATAGGTGAAGTCATCTGCAACACCGACGTTTTTTTCAAAGCCTGCAAATTCGCCGTTGACATCGGTATAGGAAGTCGGCATAATAACGGAATGATAAAGCGAAGTATAGAAATTGCCCTTGACTTCCTCCGTACCTTCAATGGTAATCCTGCCGAGCATTTCTTCCCATGTATCTCTTGCCACGGCACGCATTCCTTCAAAATCCAACTCGCCTGCTTCTGCAGCAAGGTTTTCTTTTGCATTTTCAACGCTTACAAAGCTGATTGCAAGCTTCATTTCAAGCGGATCGTTTTTGATGTCGCCGAAATTGAGATCAATACCGAGTTCATCACCTGCAGCGGTGGTGATATCGCTTGCCTTCTCTTTACCGTTAACGATTGTATAAGAATCAATATCCTTGTTGAATACGGCAACAAAGTAAGCCGTCAGACCGCCGTAACGGCCTGCAAACTGCGTGGTAACGGTGGATTTGCCCGTAATTTCACCCGTTGCGGGGTCAATGGCAACTTCGCCGCCGTTGGAACTGCCGTTGGGCATGAAGGATGTGACATCGAGATACAGTCTTGCATCCTTATCGGTACGGAAGGTGTAGCGGTGCGCGCCGACATGAGGAGTGGCAGTCAGTTCTGCCATACAACCGATTTCGGGCAGATTGACCGCATAATAGCCTGCGGTTGCAATTTCCTTGTCATGTGAGAAGAACAACGCATTGGCATTGCGGCTGCCGATGGTCGGGGTCACACGGAAGTGAGCCATATCTGCCGCACCCGTACCCGAAAGACGGGTATGACTGAATCCGATGATATGGGTATGCATATAGGAATAACCTGCATTTGCCCAGTTGTTGACAAGTTTTTTACCGCCGACAATACCCGTGTCGGGACTGAGTTTGACAGCACCGTAGGGGGTGGTTGCCCCCGGGAAGGTCATACCGCTCATATACGGTGTACCGCCCGTACCGGTAAAGGGATCGACATACTGCCCCAGTTCACCTGCATCAAGTGCGGGCATTTCCACGGTCAAAGCAATCTCCCCGACAGAAAACAAGGAAACAATGCAAACAATCAAAGATGTCAGCACAGTCATAATTTTACGGATTACAGAAAACATAAACATCCCTCCGTCATTATTCTATATTACAATATAACATATTATTTTTCGTTTGGCAAGAAAAAAAAGGTTCTTCACGGAAAGTTGTGGGATGAAGAAAACAAATTACGGTTTATCGGGGAGTTGGTTGTTTGCCGTAGGGAATGCATATTATGCATTCCGACCCCGTCCTGCCAAGGTGATACGCACACCTCGGTAGGGGTCGGCGCCTCGACAGCCCGTTTTTGGATTTCAAAATTATATCATTTATTGCATCGATTATGTATTATTTCAAATAATAATGTTCAAATCAATGATTCTTTTACCCTCATGCGGGATACCGAGGGCGTCATCCCCTACAGGATAAAAAACCAAGTCGGACAGGGTCGGAACGCATACTATGCGTTCCCTACACGCCCCGATAAACCGTAATTTATCTAATTGTAACAATCCCACAACTTTCCGTGAAGAACCGAAAAAAAAGATTTCAACAGATGTTTTCATTATCATGTGTACAACAAAAAAACCGGGAATCTTTCGATTCCCGGGAATGGTTTCAAGCTTCAATTAAAAGAGAGAGTCACCTTTGATAGCGGCAATGAAAGCCTTGAATGCTTCGACAATTTCAGAAATCCACTTGATAATCTGTGCATAGAAACCGTGGGGTTCTTCTTCGGGAGGCATTTCGACAGTGCAAACATCACAAAGGCCATCGCCATCATTATCAACATGAGCAATAGCGGTTACAGCCTTTTCGCTGGTAAAACCGCACTTGGTGCATTCGCGAACTTCAACAGCTGCATCTTCACAGGTTTCGGGAGCAGAAACAAGCTTCATGTCATGGCCGGTGTAGGGCTGGCCGCCGAGAATCTTTTCGATTTCGGTTGCACCGCAATCACCGCAGGTAAGAAGATAATGTTCTGCAACGGTGCAGGTAACACCGATGTATTCTCTGGATGTAAAGTTGTGGCCGTCTGCTTCAACAACATTCATCTTGTCTTCTGCACCGCAGACTACACAGAAAGCATGATCAAAGGTATCATGTGTGCAGTCGCCGGCAACATGAGAATAATCGCCGTACACATGACCGACAGCAGGAACTTCATCAGTTGTTGCTGTGTAACCGCAAATAGCACACTTCCATGCAGTATATCCACCTTCAGTGCAATTGGGAGCAACAACCATGTACTGCAATGCTGCACCGCAACCATCGGTGGGGCAAATTGTTGCGTCAGCTGCCATTGCGGGAACAGCCATAAGAACGAGCATGAGCATGCTCAAGATTATAGCAAGGGTCTTTTTCATAGTAGGATTCCTCCAATATATTATTTTACTTTTGTATTATACAGCATTTTCTATTTAATGTCAACACAAAAAACAGGTCATTTCAAATATTTTTCATATAAGATTTCAGGTAACTCTTTTTTTCTTTCAAGCTAAAATAAAACGATGCAAAAGCTCATATAAATTTATAAAAAAAATGAAAAAGGACTCGTAATATGAATAAAAAGATGCAATTCATTTTCAACGGTATGCTTCTTGCCTGTTCTTCCATGCTTTTGCGGTTGACGGGACTCGGATTCAGTGCTTACATCACACAGCATCTCGGTGCGGAAGGCACAGGGCTGATTTCACTTGTCAATACGGTGTATGGGTTCGGCATCACTGTTGCAGTCAGCGGAATTTTCCTTGCCTGTATGCGGTTATGTGCCGCCGCGTTGGCAAAACAGGATCTTTTCGGTTTATTTACCGCCATGCAAAAAAGTTTTTTGTATGCTGCCTTCTTCGGCTTTCTTGCCATGGGGCTGCTCAGTTCGTTTTCAAAATTTCTCGGTATACACTTTTTAGGCGATGGACGTACGGTTGAATCGATCCGTATTCTCAGTGCGGCTTTGCCTTTTATTGCCCTGACAACAGTTACGGACAGTTATTTCACCGCAGTCGGCCGAGTTTACAAAAGTGCGGTTTCGGATTTTGCAGAACAATTCATCAAAATTGCGGCGACGGTTTTACTTTTAAAATCTGCACAGGGGTGTAGCTTGCAAGCGAACATTACCGCTGTTACCAAAGGAAGCTGCATTGGTGAAATCGGTGCATTTGTCGTATCTCTATTGCTTTACCGGCAGGATGCAAAACAAATGCGTAAACAAACCGCCGTTATGCCAACAAAAAGTGATGGATTGTTGCGCATTGCACTTCCGATTGCATTTTCCACCTATGCACGTAGCGGACTGGTGACCGTTGAACACGCATTGATCCCAAAGGGATTACAGGCATACGGAAAACAAAAGCAGGATGCACTGTCCGATTACGGTATTGTGCGCGGCATGTCGTTGCCGATCGTGTTGTTTCCCGCGTCCGTTTTATCCGCTTTTACGGGATTACTGATTCCCGAATTCACACAAGACAATACCAAGCAAAATCAAAATGCAATCAACCGTAAAGCCTCCTTGGCAATGAATCTCGCATGTACATTTTCATTCATCACAGCTGCCGTTTTGTTCGTATTCGGCAATGATCTCGGGCTGGCTGTTTACAAAAACGCAAAAGCAGGACAGTATATCCGCTGTTTTGCGGTGCTTGTTCCGTTTATGTATTGTGACACAACGGCAGATTCCGTATTGAAAGGACTGGATAAACAGGTTTACACCATGATTGTAAACATACTTGATGCTGCCGTCAGTGTGCTGATGACATGGAAAATTGTGCCCCGCTTTGGTCTTGTCGGCTATATTGTGACGGTTTTTACAACAGAAATTCTGAATTTTTCCTGCAGTACAGGCAAACTGGTCCGCTTGGTGCAAATCTCATTCAATTCCGTACATTCTGCCCTGTTCCCTGCCGTCGCCACGGGATTTTCTGCCATGTTGATGCATCGGATTTTTTCCAAGCTGTTTATTTCCGATGTTCTTCGGCGATGCATTTTTGAAATTGCAGGGAGTTTGCTGCTCAGTATACCGCTCATTTTGCACTTTTCAGAGGGAACTGAATTATACGCATTATTAAGACCTATGCAAAAAACAAAAAAACAACGGAATCCCTTGCGGAATTCCGTTGCGAAGAATGCTGATCTTAGTCGTTGATAGCGATAACTCTACCGGAACCAACAGTACGGCCGCCTTCACGGATAGCGAAACGAAGACCGTTTTCGATAGCGATGGGAGTAATGAGTTCAACGTTCATTTCAACGTGGTCACCGGGCATGCACATTTCAGTGCCTTCGGGAAGGGAGATAACGCCGGTAACGTCAGTTGTTCTGAAATAGAACTGAGGACGATAGTTGTTGAAGAACGGAGTATGTCTGCCGCCTTCTTCCTTGGTCAGAACGTAAACCTGACCCTGGAACTTGGTGTGGGGATGAATGGAGCCGGGCTTGCAGATAACCTGACCGCGTTCGATTTCGCTTCTCTGAACACCACGAAGCAGGCAGCCGATGTTGTCGCCGGCTTCTGCATAGTCGAGGAGCTTGCGGAACATTTCGATACCGGTGCAAACGGTGGATCTCTTTTCTTCCTGGATACCAACGATTTCAACAGCTTCGCCGGTCTTCAGCTGGCCACGTTCAACTCTACCGGTTGCAACGGTACCACGACCTGTGATGGTGAAAACGTCTTCAACAGGCATAAGGAAGGGAAGGTCAGCAGTACGTTCCGGAGTGGGAATGTAGCTGTCAACAGCGTCCATGAGTTCCCAAATGGGAGCAAGTTCGGGAGCGCTTTCGTCGCCGCCTTCATACTGAAGAGCCTGAAGAGCAGAACCCTTGATGATGGGAGTATCATCGCCGGGGAATTCATAGTAATCAAGAGTTTCGCGGATTTCCATTTCAACGAGTACAAGAAGTTCTTCGTCGTCGACCTGGTCGCACTTGTTCATGAAAACGATGATGTAGGGAACGCCAACCTGACGAGCAAGGAGAAGATGTTCCTTGGTCTGAGCCATGGGGCCGTCGGTAGCAGCGATAACAAGGATAGCACCATCCATCTGAGCAGCACCGGTGATCATGTTCTTGATATAGTCGGCGTGGCCGGGGCAGTCAACGTGAGCATAGTGACGAGAAGCGGTTTCATACTCAACGTGAGCGGTATTGATGGTGATACCTCTTTCTCTTTCTTCGGGAGCCTTGTCGATGTTTGCATAATCGACGAAGTCAGCAGCACCCTTCATAGCGAGGGTCTTGGTGATAGCTGCGGTGAGGGTGGTCTTACCATGGTCAACGTGACCGATGGTGCCGATGTTTACGTGGGGTTTGGTTCTTTCAAATTTTGCTTTTGCCATAATTCGTTGTCCTCCTTAAAGATGTGAACAAATACTTGTCTTTGATATTCTATCAAAAAGAAAGCGAAAATGCAAGTACTATTTTATAAGCAAATCAGGTTTTTCTGATTATTTTGCCTTTCTGCCGCTTGCAATCGCATCGGAAATGCTCTTGGGAACCTGTGCATAGTGGCTGGGCTGCATAACATAGTTACCGCGGCCCTGCGTTTTGGAGCGAAGGTCTGTTGCATAACCGAACATATTGGACAGCGGAACGAAGCCGTTGACCTGGGTTGCACCGTTACGGTTTTCGAGTTCTTTGATTTCGCCTCTGCGGGAGTTAAGATCGCCGATAACGTCACCGAGGTAATTGTCGGGAACGGTAATGGCAAGACTCATAATGGGTTCCATAAGAACGGGAGCCGCCTTTTCCATTGCATCTTTGAATGCCATGGAACCGCAGATTTTAAATGCGAGTTCGGAAGAGTCGACTTCGTGGAACGAACCGTCCACGATGGTGCACTTAACGTCCACAACACCGTATCCGGCAAGAACACCGGATTTGCAAGCACCGAGAATACCCTGTTCAATGGCAGGAATATATTCTTTCGGGATTGCACCGCCGAATGTTTCGTCAACAACTTCAATACCCTTTTCGGGATTGGGTTCAATGTTCATCTTGACATGAGCAAACTGACCGTGACCGCCGCTCTGACGTGCATAACGGGTATCCGTATAAGCAGTCTTTGTGATGGTTTCTCTGTAAGCAACCTGCGGTGCACCAACATTTGCTTCAACCTTGAATTCACGCAACATTCTGTCAACGATGATTTCAAGATGAAGTTCGCCCATACCTGCAATGATAGTCTGACCGGTTTCCTCATCCGTATAGTAACGGAAGGTGGGGTCTTCTTCGGAAAGCTTCATCAGTGCAATACCCATCTTTTCCTGACCTGCTTTGGTCTTGGGTTCGATAGCAATGCGGATAACGGGTTCCGGGAATTCCATAGATTCGAGGATGATCTGGTCTTTTTCCGAGCAGAGCGTATCACCCGTGGTTGTGTTCTTGACACCGACAACAGCGGCAATATCACCGGCGTAAACCATATCGATGTCCTGTCTGTGGTTGGAATGCATCAACATGATTCTGCCCATACGCTCATGTTTCTGCTTGGTGGAGTTGTAAACGGTCTTGCCGCTTTCGGCAGTACCGGAATACACTCTGAAGAAGCAGAGTTTACCGACGAAGGGGTCGGTAGCAATTTTGAATGCGAGTGCTGCAAACGGTTCGTCATCGGATGCCTTACGGGAAATGGTTTCACCCGTATCGGGATCCGTACCGTCAACAGAAGCAATATCCGTGGGTGCGGGAAGATAATCAACGATTGCGTCAAGAACCTTCTGCACGCCCTTGTTACGGTAAGAAGTACCGCAAACAACGGGAATAAATGCACCTGCGATGGTTGCCTTACGGATGCACTTCTTCAGCACATCGGTCGGCAGGTCACCGTTCTCGAGATAATACTCGAGTGCTTCTTCATCCATTTCGGCAGCGGCTTCAACAAGCTGCAGACGGTAAGTCTGTGCATCGTCAAGCATATCTGCGGGAATGTCGACAATGGAAGTATTCAGTCCCTTATCGTCATTGTACATGGTCGCATTCATTTCTACGAGGTCAATGATGCCGCAGAAATCCGCTTCTGCACCGATGGGAAGCTGAAGCGGAACGGGATTGCAATGCAATCTGTCCGACATCATATCCACAACATTGTAGAAATCAGCGCCCATGATGTCCATTTTGTTAACATAGACGAGTCTGGGAACATGGTATTTGTCAGCCTGACGCCAAACGGTTTCAGACTGCGGTTCAACACCGCCCTTTGCACAGAGAACAGTCACTGCACCGTCGAGAACACGAAGAGAGCGTTCGACTTCAACAGTAAAGTCAACGTGACCGGGGGTATCAATGATATTGATTCGGTGATCTTTCCAGAAACAGGTAGTAGCAGCAGAAGTGATCGTGATGCCACGTTCCTGCTCCTGCTCCATCCAGTCCATGGTGGCTGAGCCGTCGTGTGTTTCACCCATCTTGTGATTAACACCTGTATAGAACAGGATACGCTCAGATGTGGTGGTCTTACCGGCGTCGATGTGAGCCATAATACCGATGTTTCTTGTACGCTCAAGCGATACTTGCCTTGGCATAATTTCCTCCGGGATAATAGTGAATTAGTATGATTACCAACGGAAATGGGAGAAAGCCTTGTTGGCTTCTGCCATCTTGTGGGTATCTTCGCGCTTTTTGTAAGCAGAACCGGTCTGGTTGACTGCATCCATGATTTCGCCTGCAAGACGTTCTTTCATGGTTCTTTCGGAACGAGCACGAGCATAGAGAGTGATCCATCTCAGGCCGAGAGTCTGTCTTCTTTCGGGACGGACATCCATGGGAACCTGATAGGTCGAACCGCCGACACGACGAGCCTTGACTTCGAGCAAGGGCATTACGTTTTCCATAGCGGCTTCAAAAACTTCAAGGGGTTCTTTACCTGTTTTTTCTCTGATGATTTCGAATGCGTCGTAAACGATCTTCTGTGCGACGCCCTTCTTACCATCGTACATAACGCTGTTGATAAGACGCGTTACGAGTTTTGAGTTGTAAAGCGGGTCCGGCAATACGTCACGCTTTGCGATGTTGCCTCTTCTTGGCACTTTACTTCCCTCCTTCATAGTAATGATATCATAGGTACTCGAGTGACATTTTCCCCGTTGCGCCAATGTGAGGACTATATATAGAACTCACCATTGGTGATGTAACACAATCAAGAAAAGTTGTCGGTTTTGCAAAAGACTTATTTCTTAGCCTTTGCTTTCTTGGCACCGTACTTGGAACGGGCCTGCATACGACCGTTAACGCCCTGCGCATCGAGCGTACCGCGGATGATGTGATAACGCACACCGGGAAGGTCCTTGACACGGCCGCCTCTGATCAGAACAACAGAGTGTTCCTGCAGGTTGTGACCGACGCCGGGGATGTAAGCGGATACTTCAATGCCGTTGGTCAGACGGACTCTGGCCAGCTTTCTGAGAGCAGAGTTGGGCTTTTTGGGGGTGTCAGTTTTAACAACTGTGCACACGCCTCTCTTCTGGGGAGAATTGTGATCGGTCATAACGTTCTTTTTGGAGTTAAGACCCTTACCCAGAGCGGGAGCCTTGGACTTTTTCTCAAGAGACTGTCTTCCGTGACGGACGAGCTGATTGAATGTCGGCAAGCTATTGCACCTCCTTATTATAATTGTATATATACAGCACGGGGAAAAGAAACTTTCCCCCGTGCGATATAACCATATGCGGTGTTTTCTATCGCACGGTGTATAATTCTACCATGATTATACCCGTTTTGTCAACACCTTTTACAAAAATTCTTAAGAATTTTCGTCCAAATCACCAAAAGTTACGCCGGGAGCGATTTGTTCAACAACAGAAACGTCGCTGTAACACTTCATACCCGTTCCGCTGGGTAACAATTTACCGATCAGAACATTTTCTTTCAAACCAAGCAGCGGGTCGATCTTGCCGCGGATTGCAGCATCGGTCAGCACGCGGTTGGTTTCCTGGAAGGATGCAGCAGACAAGAAAGAGTCTGTTGCGAGAGCAGCTTTGGTGATACCCAACAATATCGGTTTGTGTGTTGCTTCAATGGCAACATAGCCTTCTTTTTCAGCCTGTGCACGAACAGCGGCATTGGCGGCTTCAAATTCAAGCTTATCAACAGAAGCACCGGGAAGAAGTTCCGTCATACCGGGATCATCCACCTTGACCTTACGCATCATCTGTCTGACAATGACCTCGATGTGCTTGTCATTAACATTAACACCCTGTGTACGGTAAACGCTCTGCACTTCATTGATCAGGTAGTCATAAACAGCTTTGACGCCCATGATTTCAAGAACGTCATGCGGATTACAGGATCCTTCTGTCAAAGCGGTACCTTTTTCAACATAATCACCTTCCTTGACAGTTTTGCGATAACCGTAAGGAATGGTGTATTCATCCGCACCTTCCGGACCGGTGATGCTGATGAAAGAGCCCTTCTTGTTTTCTCCGAACGTAACAGTGCCGGGAATCTTACTGAGAATAGCAAGGGTCTTGGGTTTACGAGCTTCAAAAAGTTCTTCAACACGGGGAAGACCCTGTGTAATATCGGCTGTGGTAGTAACACCGCCGGTATGGAACGTTCTCATGGTCAGCTGCGTACCGGGTTCACCGATGGACTGTGCAGCGATGATACCGACAGCTTCACCGTTTGCAACCGTACCGCCTGTAGCAAGGTTGGAACCGTAGCAACGGCGGCAGACACCGTGCTTTGCCTTACAGGTAAGCAAAGAGCGGATGACAACCTTTGTATACCCTGCTGCAACGATGCGTTTTGCATCCTTTTCTTTCATCATGGTATCAGCATCCATGATAACTTCGCCGTTTTCATCCGCCAGAGGATTGAGCAAATAACGGCCGGTCAGTCTTTCGACAAGATCTTCGATGATGTTGTTTTCACCGTCACCGTAGATGTTGCTGACTTCAAGACCTTCATCGGTGCCGCAATCATCTTCACGGATGATAACATCCTGCGAAACGTCAACAAGGCGGCGGGTCAGATAACCGGAGTCAGCGGTACGAAGAGCCGTATCGGCAAGACCTTTACGAGCACCACGGGAAGAAATGAAGTATTCAAGAACATTCAGACCTTCACGATAATTTGCCTTGATGGGAACTTCAATCGTTTCACCGGAAGTGTTTGCAATCAGACCACGCATGCCGCACATCTGATTCAACTGCGAGGTCGAACCACGGGCACCGGAGTGAATCATCATATGAATGGGGTTAGTCAACTGGAGATTGTTCTTGATAGCCTGCGAAACCTTTTCCGTGCATTCAGTCCAGACCTTGATGACTTCATTGGATCTGTCCTTATCGCTCAACAGACCGTGACGGTACTGGGAAGTGATCTTATCGATCTTCTTCTGTGCAGCGGCAAGGTATTCTTTCTTGCTTTCGGGAATCACGGCATCAAATACGGATACGGTGATACCGCTGCGGGTGGAATATTTATATCCCTGATTCTTCAGATCATCAAGTACTCTTGCGGAAACAGAAGTGCCGTGTACGTTTATACATCTTTCAATAATATTACCGAGTTCTTTCTTCTTGACCAATTCACTGACTTCGGGTGTAAGCATGCTGACAGGATCAGAACGATCTCTGGCGACAAAACCGAGGTCCTGCGGGATGGGACGATTGAAAATAACTCTGCCGAGTGTAGTTTCAACAAGAGCTGTGTATTCCACACCGTCGATTTCCTTGGTCATGCGGATTTTGATCGGGGCATGAAGACCGAGGTAGCCTTCATCATATGCCATAACGGCTTCATCTTCATTGCGATAAACATTGCCTGCGCCGGGTTCGTTTTCGCGAACGAGAGTCAGATAGTAAGAACCGAGAACCATGTCCTGAGAAGGAACGGCAACAGGCTTACCGTCGGACGGCTTGAGCAAGTTGTTTGCAGCCAGCATCAGAAAACGTGCTTCTGCCTGTGCTTCTGCAGACAGCGGAACGTGAACAGCCATCTGGTCACCGTCGAAGTCGGCATTGAAAGCGGTACATACAAGAGGATGCAGTTTGATAGCACGGCCTTCTACGAGCACCGGTTCAAATGCCTGAATACCAAGGCGGTGCAGCGTGGGAGCACGGTTGAGAAGAACGGGATGATCTTTAATGACGATTTCAAGTGCATCCCATACTTCTGCACTTGCACGGTCAACCATCTTTCTTGCGTTCTTGATGTTTTTGGAAATATCTTTTTCAACAAGACGCTTCATAACGAAGGGCTTGAAGAGTTCGAGTGCCATTTCCTTGGGCAGACCGCACTGATAAATCTTCAGTTCCGGACCGACAACGATAACGGAACGGCCGGAGTAGTCAACACGCTTACCCAACAGGTTCTGACGGAAGCGACCCTGCTTACCCTTGAGCATTTCGGAAAGAGCTTTCAGTGCACGGTTGCTGGGACCGGTAACGGGTTTACCGCGGCGCCCGTTGTCGATGAGGGCATCGACTGCTTCCTGCAGCATTCTCTTTTCATTATTAATAATAATTTCGGGAGAACCGTCTTCCTGCAACTTTTTCAGGCGGTTATTACGGTTAATAACACGGCGATACAGGTCATTCAGGTCGCTTGTGGCAAATCTGCCGCCTTCAAGCTGAACCATGGGACGGATATCGGGCGGAATAACGGGAAGCACATTGAGGATCATCCATTCGGGTTTGTTGCCCGAATTTTTGAATGCTTCAACAACTTCAAGACGTTTGAGAACTTTTGTTTTCTTCTGTCCGACAGCAACACGAAGTTCATCACGCAGCTGTTCGTAAAGTGCATCAATATCCAGTTCAGCAAGCAGATCCTGAATGGCTTCCGCACCCATTTTTGCAACAAAAGAATCTTTATCGTACTTTTCTACGGCATCCTCATATTCTCTGCTGTTGATGATGCTGTATTTTTCAAGCGGCGTATCACCGCTGTCAATAACAATGTACTTGGAGTAATACAGAACCTTTTCAAGTTCACGGGGAGAGATTTCAAGCAAGAGGCCGATTCTGGAGGGAACACCCTTGAAATACCAGATGTGAGAAACGGGGCAAGCAAGTTCAATGTGTCCCATTCTTTCACGGCGGACCTTTGCTTTGGTGATTTTAACACCGCAACGTTCGCAGGTGATGCCTTTGTAACGGATTCTCTTATATTTACCGCAGTGGCACTCCCAGTCCTTTGTGGGCCCGAAGATCTTTTCACAGAAAAGACCGTCGCGTTCGGGCTTCAAGGTTCTGTAGTTAATGGTCTCGGGCTTGGTTACTTCACCGCAGGACCATTGGCGGATTTTATCGGGAGAAGCGAGCCGGATCTGAATGGATTCAAAATTCAGCTCGTTATAATTCTCTTCCGTATATTTTTTTACAGTAACAGGGCTTTCGCTCATTTACCAGCAGCTCCTTATCTATTTAATGTGTAAGAATGACAACAGCTTTATTCATCAAATCCTGCATCGTCAAAATCATCGACATAGGAATCGACATCAAAATCGTCATCGTCGCCGAAATCATCATCGAGCAAACCGATATCAGCGCCTGCATCTTCAGGCAATTCTTCGACAGACATGCCGCTTACATTTTCCATGTTTTTATCTTCCACATATTCTTCATCAAAAACAGCAGGTACATCACCGTATTCATCATAGCACTGCTGAAGATCAATTTCACAACCGTCTTCATCAAGCACACTGATGTCCAGTGCAAGGGACTGCAATTCTTTGACAAGAACCTTGAAACTTTCGGGAATACCGGGTTTGGGAACGTTCAGACCTTTGACGATTGCCTCATAGGTCTTGACGCGGCCGACAACGTCGTCGGATTTAACGGTCAGGATTTCCTGCAAGGTGTAGCAAGCACCGTATGCTTCCAGTGCCCAAACTTCCATTTCACCGAAACGCTGGCCGCCGAACTGGGCTTTACCGCCGAGAGGCTGCTGCGTGACAAGGGAGTACGGACCGGTGGAACGAGCATGGATCTTATCGTCAACCAAATGCAACAGTTTCAGGAAGTACATAACACCGACAGTAACGGGGTTATCAAACTTCTGACCGGTACGACCGTCATAAAGATCGAACTTACCGGTTTCGTTCAGACCTGCCTGTTGCAGAAGATCCACGATATCCTGTTCGTGTGCACCGTCGAAAACAGGGGTCATGACCTTCCAGCCGAGTTCTCGTGCAGCTCTGCCGAGATGAACTTCAAGAACCTGACCGATATTCATTCGGGACGGAACGCCAAGGGGATTCAGAACGATATCCAGCGGCGTACCGTCGGGCAGGAACGGCATATCGACCTGCGGCAAAATACGGGAAACAACACCCTTATTACCGTGGCGGCCTGCCATCTTATCGCCGACGGAGATCTTTCTCTTCTGTGCGATATAAACACGGACTTCTTTATTGACACCCGGGCTCAGTTCATCACTGTTGGCTCTGGTGAACACTTCAACATCAACAACGATACCGTATTCGCCGTGCGGTACACGCAGGGAGGTATCTCTGACTTCTCTTGCCTTTTCACCGAAGATAGCACGAAGAAGTCTTTCTTCTGCAGTCAGCTCGGTTTCACCCTTGGGGGTTACCTTACCGACAAGAATATCACCGGAATGAACTTCAGCACCGACACAAATGATACCGTTTTCATCAAGATCCTTCAGGGCATCTTCACCGACATTGGGAATGTCACGGGTGATCTCTTCCGGTCCGAGCTTGGTATCTCTGGCTTCGGTTGCATATTCTTCAATATGGATAGAAGTAAATACGTCGTCGCGGACGATTTTTTCGTTCACAAGAACGGCGTCTTCGTAGTTGTAACCTTCCCAGGTCATGAAACCGATGAGAACGTTTTTGCCGAGGGAGATTTCACCTTCGTCCGTTGCAGGACCGTCGGCAATGACATCGCCCTTTTCAACGCGCATACCGGCATTGACAACCGGACGCTGATTGATACAGGTACCCTGGTTGGAACGCATGAACTTGATAAGAGGATATTCGTCGATCTTACCTTCATCCGTTGTGATCTCAACGCAGTCGGCACTGACTTTTGTGCAGATACCTGCATTGTTTGCAATAACGGCAACACCGGAGTCGACCGCGGCTTTGTATTCCATACCGGTACCGACAATGGGAGCCTGGGGTTTAAGAAGCGGAACAGCCTGACGTTGCATGTTTGATCCCATCAATGCACGGTTGGCGTCGTCGTTTTCAAGGAAGGGGATCATTGCGGTAGCAACAGAAACAACCATACGCGGGGAAACGTCCATGTAGTCGGCTACAGTGCTTTCAACTTCCTGGAAGTCGCCTCTGTAACGGATCATGACCTTGCTGTTGACAAAACGTCCGTTTTCATCAAGCGGTTCGTTTGCCTGTGCAACACGGAATTCGTCTTCCACGTCAGCGGTCATGTATTCAATTTCATCAAGCACGATACCGTTTTCCTTGTCAACACGGCGGAAAGGAGCTTCCACAAAACCGTACTTATTGATACGTGCGAATGTTGCGAGGTAAGAGATCAGACCGATGTTGGGACCTTCAGGCGTTTCGATCGGGCACATACGACCGTAGTGCGAGTAATGAACGTCACGGACTTCGAAACCTGCACGTTCACGGGAGAGACCGCCGGGGCCGAGTGCGGAAAGACGACGCTTGTGGGTCAGTTCTGCGAGGGGGTTTGTCTGATCCATGAACTGGGACAACTGGGAAGAACCGAAGAATTCCTTGATTGCCGCCAGAACCGGACGGATATTGATAAGGGCCTGCGGAGTGATCTTTTCACTGTCCTGTGCGTGCAGGCTCATTTTTTCGTTTACGATTCTCTGCATACGGGAGAAACCGATGCGGATCTGATTCTGCAGCAATTCGCCGACGGAACGGATGCGGCGGTTGCCGAGATGGTCGATATCGTCAAGATTGCCGACTTCGTGAGCAAGACAATCAAGATAGTTAACAGTTGCAAAAATATCGTCGACAGTGATGTGCTTCGGGATCAGCAGATCACAATCGCGGGCAAGAGCTTCGCTGAGAGAATCCTTGTCTTCACCGCATTCATCCATGATGTTGCAAAGAGCGGAGAAGCTTACTTTTTCGTTGATGCCGAGTGCTTCCAGTTCTGATTCGGTGAACATGGGCAGGTAATCAAACGGATCCACCATGCCGTTGGAAATGACCTTGACGATCACGCCTGCGGCATCAACCGTAATTTCCTTGACACCGGCCTGTTCAATTTCGTAAGCAAGAGCCTTGTCCACACGGGTACCGGCTTGGGCAATAAATTCACCGGTCAGCGGATTGATTGCATCTTCGGCAAGAACCTGGTTGCGAAGTCTTTCGGAAATTGCAAGCTTTTTGTTGTATTTGTATCTACCGACACGGGAGAGGTCATAGCGGCGTTCATCAAAGAACAAGCCTTCGATATGAGCCTTTGCGGTATCAATGATGGGCGGTTCGCCCGGACGAAGTTTTTTGTAAACTTCAAGCAGAGCTTCGGAAGTGTTCTGCGTTGTATCTTTTTCAAACGTTGCAAGAATGCGTTCATCATGTCCGAAGAACTCAAGAATATCGGCATTCGAGCTCAACCCCAGAGCACGCAGGAAGGTGGTGATGAGCTGTTTTCTGCTCTTGTCGATGCGAACGTAGAAAATATCGTTCTGATCGGACTCGTATTCAAGCCATGCACCGCGGTTCGGAATAACCTGTGCGGTAAAGAGCTTCTTTCCCGTCTTATCGCGGTTCATATCAAAATAAACACCGGGGGAACGAACGAGCTGAGAAATGATAACACGTTCTGCACCGTTGATGATAAACGTTCCGCTGGGGGTCATTTTGGGGAAATCACCCATATAGATCTCATTGATCTTGATTTCGCCTGTTTCTTTGTTCAGCAGGCGTGCGGTGATTTTCAGAGGAGCCGCATAAGTCGCTTTGCGTTCTTTACACTCCTTGATGGTGTACTTAGGCTGTTCATCCATTCTGTAATCAATGAAGTCAAGAACCAGATTGCCTGTGTAGTCGGTAATTTCACCGATATCACTGAAGACTTCACGAAGACCTACATCCAAAAACCACTGGTATGACGTTTTTTGCACCTCGATGAGGTTCGGCATCTCCATAACCTCATTGATGTGTGAAAAACTCATTCTGGTTTTTCTTCCCAATTTTACGGGTTTCACATCTGCCATGTACATTACTCTCCGATCTTTTTTTATCAGCTGGGGGGAACGCAAAAAAATGAAAACTCCCGATTTTCATTCCGGTGCGTTTGCTATAATAAATTATAATAAAAGACAAATATTTTTATTTATATGTCCTCACTATAATGCAGTGTAATATTATACACACCTCAAATGTAAAAGTCAAGAGTTTTTTTTCAATCTTTGCAAATTTATAAAAAAATCACGGACGGTACAAGATACCGTCCGCGGCATTTGTATTGTTTATTCCGTTACAACGGCAAGTTTTACGCCGCCTTCAACAACATCGGAAATGATGTTTGTATAAGTGACACCGCTTGCATCATCCCCTTTGCAGTATTCACCCACTGCAATGCCGAAGAACGGTTCCCCTGCCGGTGCATCTTCACGCACGGTAAAATTGGCAGTGAACAGCAGACATTCGTCCAGATTCAAGGTTTCAAGTGTCAGTCCCGTGTATTTGATATAGGCATTTCCGCCTACATCCGCACCGTTGGTCAGTTCGGTCAACAAATCCGGTACCGATTCTGCTTTTGTGCCGGCAAATGTGACATATGCGGCATCATAGGAAAGATAGAAATCCATAGAGCAGAACAAATCAGCATTGTCGATATATACTTTCACCTGCACCGTATCACCGGGTTTTGCACTTTCTGCGGAAAGTACGGGATAGATAGTGACAGCCTCTTCCGAACCGCAGCCTGTAAAGGCAACAGCAAACAACAAAACAATGGTCAGAATGACCGCAAAAGATTTTTTCATCATTCGTTCCTCCGTTTTCTTATTCCAAAAAGTCCTTCAGACGCTTGCTGCGCTGCGGATGACGCAGCTTGCGAAGAGCCTTGGTTTCGATCTGACGGATACGTTCACGGGTAACATCAAATTCACGGCCGACTTCTTCAAGTGTGCGGGGATGACCGTCTTCCAATCCGTAACGGAGAGTCAGAACTCTTGCTTCACGGGGGGTGAGTGTTTCAAGCACGGCGGCGAGAGCTTCCTTGAGCATTTCACGGGAAGCGGCTTCTGCGGGTGCCAATGCATCTTCATCGGGAATAAAATCGCCGAGATGGCTGTCATCTTCTTCACCGATGGGAGTTTCCAGGGAAACGGGTTCCTGCGAAACACGAAGAATTTCACGCACACGCTCAACGGACATATTCAGTTCGGCTGCAATTTCATCTTCCGTCGGCTCTTTGCCGTTTTTATGCAGAAGCATGCTGTTGGTCTTTTTGACACGGTTGATGGTTTCAACCATGTGAACGGGTATACGGATGGTTCTTGCCTGATCGGCAATGGCTCTGGTAATGGCCTGCTTGATCCACCATGTTGCATAAGTAGAGAATTTAAAGCCCTTGGTGTAGTCAAATTTATCAACCGCTTTGATAAGCCCCAAGTTGCCTTCCTGAATCAGATCCAAAAGCTGCAGACCTCTGCCGAGATGTCTTTTTGCAATGCTGACAACCAGACGAAGGTTTGCCTGAATGAGTTTGTTTTTGGCTTCTTTGTCCCCCTCGGAAACACGGATGGCAAGGGCTGTTTCCTCTTCACTGGTCAGAAGGGAAATTCTGCCTATATCACGCAGATACACTTTGACGGGGTCATCCAGGACACCGTTTTTATCCATTTCGCTGCTGTCTGCATCATAAACACGTGCAACCTCAGAGTCGAAATTGAGGGCTTCAGCCGCAAGATCAGACATTTCATCAATGAGTTCAATGTTGTTCTGCTCAATGAGTTCATAGATTTTGTCAAGTTCCTCAATATCGATATCATTCTCCAGCAAGAGCATATCGATGTCTTTTGTGGACAGTTTTCCTGTCGCCTTACCTTTTTCGATCAACGCAGTAAGGCTGTTGGGTTTTTCATTGTGTTCCATAACTTTCTTCCTTTCAACTATCCGTTTTTTTACAATCGGCAATACGTGCAAGGAAATCTGCATCCGTCAAAGGACCGCCCTCGCTGCGTTCTGCTTTTTTCTTTTCCTGTGCCAGAATTGTAAGGTAATCTCCGAATGATTTTTCCGTTGTGCCTACCTGCGAAGACAAAGCAAGCAACATGGATATGTAGGCAACCGTTTCCTCATTTTCCGTTGCGGAGAATGAAGACGGCATCAGACTGAGATTCTGTTCGATTTTTTCGGAAACAGCCGCAAAGATCCGCTTGTTGAACGGTGTCATAAAAACATCTTCGTTCAGACGGGATGCAAATTTGCGAAGATAAGCGGGATTCGCAATCAATGCCGCCAGCAGATGCTCCTCCGCTTTGACGGCACGAGGCCACCGCCGTTTATCGGGATTCGGCGACGGTGTGTCCTCCCCTTTCAGATGTTTGACAGCCTGTCCGAAAACTTCTTTCTCTTCCTTTTTGCGTGCGTTCCTGTAAAGTTTGGCGACCTGCGATTCAATCGCTGCTTTGGAAACCTGCAATTCTCCTGCCAATTGCGTGATATAAACATCACGCTTGACAGCATTCGGAATTGCCGCAAGCACACCGACTGCCTCGTTCAGATAACCGACTTTCCCGTCTGCCGTTTCCGTATCAAATCGCGCCTTCGCGCTTTGCAGAGCAAATTCGGTTTCATTGACCGCGCCTTCCAGAATTTCACGCATGCGTTCTTTGCCGTATTTTTTGATAATTTCGTCCGGGTCTTTACCGCCAACCATTCGTACAACACGCAACTTCACATCGGTATCTGCCAGAATTCTGCGGGCTCGCTGCGTTGCTTTCATACCCGCTTCGTCCGAATCGAAGCAGATCAGCAGTTCCGTGCAATAACGGCTGAGCAATTTGGCCTGTTCAGGCGTGAAGGCCGTGCCTAAGCCGGCAACGGCTTGTGTAAAGCCGGCCTGATGAAGGCTGATCACATCCATATAGCCCTCACAAAGAATCAAACGGTCATTATTTCCGTTTTTCGCAACGTTAAGTGCATAAAGAGCCTGACTTTTTTTATATACGACAGTATCGGAAGTGTTCAGGTATTTGGGCTTTGAATCGTCAAGCACACGTCCGCCGAAGGCAATGACATTGCCCCGCAGATCAATGATCGGAAAGATCAGGCGATTTCTGAAAGCATCAATACAAGAACCCTTTGCTGTTTTTCTTGCCAGATCATAGAGAATCAACTCCTGATCCGTAAAGCCTTTCGACCGCATGTGTTTGAGCAATGCGTCCCATGAGGCGGGTGCATAGCCGATACCGAACCGCACGACCGTTTCCTTGGTCAGTGCACGTTTTTGAATATATTCTCTTGCCTGCTGTGCATGCGGTTGGGCAAGCTGGGCATGGAAAAACCGTGCCGCTTCCCTGTTGGCTTCATAACAACGGCGTCTTTGCCGTGTCAATTCATCATCAACAGGATCATTCGGAAAATCCGTCCCCGTGCGTTCACACAAAAAACGGACAGCTTCCGTATAATCCAGATTTTCGATTGTGCGGATGAAGGTAATGGCATCACCGCCGGCTCCGCACCCGAAGCAATAATAAGATTGTGTATCTTTATAAATTACAAAAGAAGGGGTCTTTTCATTGTGAAACGGACACAGGCAAACCGGTGTACGGCCTCTGCCGCGTACTTCCGCATACCGTGCAATCAGATCTTCAATATCGACTTTGGAACGCAGATCGTTCAGAAATGAATCACTGAATCGCACAATACCCCTCCTTGAAATGACTTAAAATGGTGTTCAATATTATATACGCTTTTTTAAACAAAATCCCTTTAAAAAACTTAAATTTTTATCGGAGCAAATATTTCTTCCCGTTTTTTTGCATAAAACTTACCGAAACTGCGTTCGGTTAATTCTTTTTCGAATGCATCGACCAGTTCGGCGGGCATACGAAATACGACCGTTACATTGTCCGTAAACTGTGTGTCTTCGGTAACGGCTTCAAAATCGGCAAGCAATGCGGGCACTCTGCCGTAAAAGGAATAATCGCAGGTCATTTCCATGATGGCACACGGGGTCATGCGGACAATACCGGCAGCCTCCACACCAAGCGATGCGGAATGCGAATAAGCCCGCACGAGTCCGCCGCCTCCGAGCAAGATTCCGCCGAAATACCGCGTGACAACCAATGCACAATCCGTCACACCCGATTTGAGCAAAACATCCAGCACGGGCATACCTGCCGTGCCCTGCGGCTCTCCGTCGTCGGAATAACGCTTCATCTGTCCTTCACGAAGAACATAGGCATACACATTGTGGGTGGCATCGCTGTATTGGCTTCGCACATCTGCAACAAACTGCACAGCCTGCTCATTGGTTTCGACGGGGGCTACGGTTGTGATGAAGCGGGAATGCTTGACAACATATTCTGTTTTTGCCGCTTTTTCAAGTGTGAGATAGGACTTCAAAAAAAGCGCCTCCTGACTTTTCGGGAAATAGAAAAAAGCGGCACCGCGAGAGTACCGTTTTTTTTCCGAAAAAAAATTGTGTTTCCGAGATCAGTTGTTCTCGAGATTGTAACGCTTTTTGAATCTGTCAACACGTCCGCCGGTGTCAACGAGTTTCTGTTTACCGGTAAAATAGGGATGGCACTTCGAGCAGATATCTACACGAAGATTCTGCTTGGTGGATGCAGTTTCAAAAACAGCACCGCAAGCACATCTGACTTCTGTTGCACTGTAGTTGGGATGGATGCCCTGCTTCATTTAGGTTCACCTCTTCGTTAATACTTATGCGGGAAAGTATCCGATTTTTATCGGGGCGGCTTTCCCTAATCAACATAGCAAACGGCATTATAACACAAAGAATTTGAAAATGCAAGAGATTTTTGATATTTTTTTCACTTTTTTTCGTCTTTCAGATCCACTGCGACAGTCTGTCCGAGATGGATGGAAAACAGCACCGCTTCTTTGACGGGAACGCCTAAAATTTCGGTTGCGGCACGGGCATACATGCGGATCTGTTCGGCATAACGATCGCACAGAATATCCAAAGATTTCACACGGTCTGTTTTGTAATCCACAATGACCGCCTGTCCGTCTTCCACGAAGACCATATCAATTTTACCGATAACGACCGTATTTTCATCCTGTACGAAATCGGGAAGTTCCGGCACAAATTCATCTGCACCGACAGCAATGGTAAACTGCATTTCACGATGCAACTGTTGTGCATTTCTTGCACGAACCGCGGTTTCAGATTGCAAGAATGCCGCGGTTTTCTCAAAGTCGATCGCAGACACTTCCCGTTCGCTCAACAAGCCTGCCGCACATATCCGTTCCGCTTGTACCTGCGGGGCATCGGCATTCAAATCCAATGAACAGTATTGCAGGAATTTATGCACCGCCGTTCCGCGTTCCGCAGGGGTCAGTCCACCGCCGCACAGAAAGGCGGGCTTGGAAGAAGCAAAAAAGTCGGTATTGAATTTTTCCGCATACAGATCAGATGCGGTTCGTTTGACGGGGACACCGTCAAGCACCGCAAAGGGGTACACATAATCTGCCCGTCTGCGAATTTCAGCCAGCAATTCTTCCTGCGGCAAGGCGATTTCCTGTGTCTGTTGTGCATCCTGCACAGGATTTTCTTCATCTGTAAAACAGATTTTCAAAGCGGAAAGACCGTCTTCATGTGCAACGGTAAAACCGCGTAAAGCCGATGCATCGGGATGAGTCAGTAAGGTCGGCAATAACCAGTCCGCAAAGCTGTTTGCTTTGCAAAGGCGGTATTCCGACGGTTGCAGGGTATCGGTTAAGAAACAGGCTTCCTGTGCCAGTTTTTCACCGACTTTATTTAAAGAAGTCAGGATCAGCAAATGCTCTGCCGCACGGGTCATGGCAACATACAAAAGCCGCATTTCTTCGGCATTGACACCGCTGTCAAGCACCTGCCGCACGGCACGCGAACCGACCGTATCAAAGCGGCGAAGCGTTTCACGATCCTGCCTGCGGATACCGATGCCCGCATTATGGGAAATCAACAAAGGTTTACGGCTGTCCATGCGGTTAAATTCTTTTTCCGTGTTTGCAAGGATAACAAACGGAAACTCAAGTCCCTTTGATTTATGAATACTCATAATACGTACAAAACCGCAATCTGCTGCAGCCCCTGCCGCACCGTCTAATTTTTGTCCGTTTTCAATCAGCCCGTCGATATAACGCAAAAAACCGAACAAGCCGTTGCCGATGTTCTTATCAAAATCAGCGGCATATTCCAAAAGCACCAACAAATTGCGAAAACGCACATCCCCGCCGTCACTTGCATATACAACACTTGTAAAGCCCGTACAGTCATACAGTTGCCGTAAAAGATCGGCAGTGTTTCCTGCAACGGCAACAGTGCGGAATGACTCGCAATCGGCAAGAAAATCTGCCGCTTTTTTATTTCCGCCGTCGGCTGCCAGTTGCAGGCAAACATACAAGGGCTGTTTTGTTGCCAACAGACGGATCTGCGTGATTTCGTCCGATGCAAAGCCATACAGCGGCGAATACAGTACGGCAAGAGTATCCACATCACGGTAAGGATCGTCCAGAATATGCAAAAATGACAACATCGTGCGAATTTCCGCTGTTTCAAAAAAGCCGCCGCTCTTTTCATAGGACACGGGTATTCCGCGTGACTGACATTCTGCGGCAAAAATATCCGCAGCCTTTTTGACGGTACGAAGCAGAATACAGAAATCGCCGAATCCGGCGGGACGTGTTCCCGTTTTGGTGCGTACGGGCACCTTTTGACGGACGTATTCAAGAATTCGATCCGCCGCATACCGTGCCTGTGCACGCAGTGCTTCCTCTTTACTTTGCCCGTGTGTTTCAAGCAGATGCCATTCACTTTCAGGACACTCAACGGGCTGATAGGCGGCTGAAAAAACAAGTTCCTCATCCCGCGTATAGTCCATTTCCCCCGTCTGTTTTGTCATAATGCGGGAGAAAACAAAATTAACAAGATCCACAACCCCCTTGCGGCTGCGGAAATTGTTGCCGAGAATAATTTTGGAACCTTGTGCACCGCCGTCATAAGGAACAAAGGTTTCCGCTTTGTGCAAAAACAATTCGGGCATGGCAAGGCGGAATTTATAGATGCTCTGTTTCACATCACCGACGGTAAACAGATTGTTTTCATCCTTTGACAAAGCACGGAACAGCATGTCCTGTGCTTCGTTGGTATCCTGATATTCATCGACCAGAATCTCTTTGAATTCACCGCTGAGTTCTTCCGCCAACGGGGTACGTTCAACAACACCGTTTTCATTGTGCACAAGAAGTCCCAATGCAAACGATGTGATATCGGAAAAATCATAGGCATTCAGTTCCCGCTTCTCGTCAAGCAAACGCACGGAGAACAAGCGCACCGCTTGCACCAACGAACGCACAACAGGACGAAGCACCTGCAGGTCTTCCTCGTGTTCTTCGCTGTCGGCAGGCAACAACGCCGCTAAAATGGCAAATTCTTTTTTGCAGTAATCACGTCTTGCCTTCACGGCATCCTTGCAATCGGGATCAGAAGGTTTGCGAAGAATCGGGAATGTTGCAAAAGTCATACGGGACATGGCGGCAGCAGCGGCATCCCACCCATCCTGTGACGCCTGCAAAGCACGTTCAAAACCGAACTTCTCCGTTTTGAGAAATTCTTCATATTTTGCGGTCAGATCATCCGCACCGAGAATATCACAAAGAGAACGGTCATACAGTGAAATGCAATATTGCAAGCCTGTTTTCAGGCGGTCGAGCAGAATTTTTCCCCATATACTGTCCTGTGGATGTGTCGAAGCGTAATAATCAAGCACACCGTCCAGCCACTGCTCAGCAAAGGGGTAGGCCGAACAATAGTGATGCATCTGCAAAATGCACTCTGCCAGTTGTTCGTCACTTTGCCCCTGTTCAAACATGGCACACAACTGCACAAAATCGGCATCCTTTTCGGTGTGCAGTTGTTCCAACACCTGTGCAACCGTTTTGCGTTGTAATAATTTACATTCGCCGTCATCCATCAGGCGAAAATCGGGGGCCACACCCGCTTCGTGGAAATGCTCACGTACAAGGCGGATGCAAAATGAGTCGATGGTACAGATGCGTGCATTGTCCATACGTGCACGTAACTTAAACAGAAAGGGATCTCCCGGATTGTCTTTTGCCGCATCTGCAATTTTATCACAGATTCGCAAACGCATTTCTGCGGCGGCGGCATTTGTGAAGGTGACAACCAACAACTCTTCGGGGTTGCACGGGTTTTCGCGATTGAGGAGTTTGCGTGCTACCCGTTCGGTCAGCACGGCTGTTTTGCCCGATCCTGCGGCTGCACTGATGAGCAGACTGCACCCGTTCGCTTCAATGGCATTTTGCTGTTCGGGTGTCCATTTCATTGAGCATCCCCCTCTCCCGTCACATCAAGATTTCGCACTGCATCCGTACTTTCATGACAGCACACATTTGCATAATCGCAATAGCGACATATATCTTTATAATTGGTTCCGTCGATCGGCAAGGCATGAATTGAGCCGTCTTGCAGATCGGCATACATTTCGCACAAAATACTTTCTATTTTTTCGTGAATGCGGACAAACTCATCCAATGAAGCAATACTGCCTTTGAGTTCGCCCTTTTTGTCAATTTCGGCATTGATGTAAACCCCGGCACCCGTGCTGTCCATACCGAGAATAACCTGTTTTTCGGCAAGCACCAGACCGTTCATTCTGCCGTTTTTGATTTTCTGTCTTTCAATTTCGTCCACCGTCGCATTGCGCGGCAATGTCAGCGTACCTGTTTTGGCGGGCACATACAGAATTCCCGCCGGTACAATATCGCCGTAGCGTTCTTTCGCATTGTCCCACAGGCACATCAGATACAAAAGCATCTGCATATTCAGGCCCGCATTGATGTCGGAAAGTTTGAAATTTTTTCCGCCCGTTTTGTAGTCCACCACGCGGACATAACTTTTCCCGTCGGCCTCCATAACATCCACACGGTCGATCATACCCGTTACATACACACTCCCGCCGTCGGGTGTGCGGACGGTAAAGGGTGCCACATCTCCGTTCTCACGGATGGGCAGTTCCACATCCTTTGTCACAAACAGACTTGTCCCGAATTCCGCACGAAGCCTCTGTGCAATTTCAAAGGCGGTCTGCTCTGCACGGTCAAGCTGCCATTGCAGACGAAGCGGCATATTTTCTCTGCCGCCCATATATTCTTCAATATAAGATTCACACAATACATGAATCTGCTCACGCAGTTGCACATCCGTTAACTGACTCAATACACCGTTGCGGTTCTGATCAAGCAGTTTTTCAAGCACCTCATGAATCAGAAGCCCGCGGTTGGACGGATCGAGTTTTGCCGCAAAAGGCGGCTCCAGTTTCAGCCCGTAACGGCAGAAATAAGCAAACGAACACTTATGATAGGTTTCTATTTTGGTGGGAGATAAATACAGTTTTTCTCCGAACAGTGCTTTGGCAGATTCGGGATCTTCAAAAACAAACTTTCGTCCTGCTGCGGCACGTTCCACCGCCAACAATCGGTCAGCATATCTTTCTTTTTCTTTTACAAAAGCAACGAGTGAAGACGACAGCGGTGTGTTGTCCGTAAAACGCTCCGCCGCCGATTCAAAGGCTGTCTGTGCACTTGAGATTTTATCAAACACCGACAGCGTTGCCGTGTTGACACGGCGGCACTGCGGATATATTTTTTCAAGGGATTGCACGATTTCCGATTTGTGCTGTGTTCGTGCGTGCAGATCGGATTCACTGTAACTGACATACAGCCGTTCACTTGCCGCCGTCAGCACGCAATAGGCAAGAAGCCGTTCTTCGGCACAGGCATTTTCGGGAGACTCACCCAACAGCAAATCAACTTCACGCAGCTGTGCTTTTTCAGATTGCGTAAATATACCCGCATCGGATTGCATGGCGGGAAACACACCGTCATTCACCCCGACAACAAACACCGCTTTGGCATTTTGCAGACGTATTCGCACGGCATCTCCCACCGCAACCTCGTCAATTCCGTCGGGAATATCACCGAGTTCGGCAGAAGAAATCATAATTTGCAGCAACTGCGAAAACCGTTTTGCACCAACGGTATGCACACCGATTGCCTCCTGCAAAGCATCGAGCAATTCCATCAGAACATCCCAGATTCTGCCGCATTCGATGGCGGCGGCTGTGTCACCGTTGGCCTCCAGTCGCTGTGCAAACGCACGCAGGCGATCCCCTGCTTTTACTTGCAGAAGATATTGATACACCGCTTCGCAAGCGGTTCTGCCGTCCGCACAATCCAATTCTTTACGAAGATGCAGAATCGGCAAAACAGCCCTTTTTCGTAATGCTTCAAGTGCTGACAGCTTTTCGCGGTCTGCTTCTTCCATGGGTTTGCCGAAGCCTCTCGGATGCCCCGTGAATTCTTTTTTCCAACCTTCACCTTCAATCTGCCACAAACGGGCATAGGCCTCCAGTTCCGCCACTTCCTGCACATTCAGGTCGGCCAGCCCCGTTTTCAGGGCTTTCATCAGTGTTTCCGTCTGCAAACGGTTACCTGCCGCTTCACAAGCCGCCGTAACAAGACGGACAAGCGGAAATTCACCCAAAGGACGACGCATGTCTTCAAAACACGGTACACCGTGACGGCGGAATGCCGCAGCAATGGACTTACTGTAAGAACCCGCCTGCCGTTCAATAACGGCAATATCCCTTGCACGGTAACCTTCTTCACGCAGAAGCCGTGCCGCTTCGGCAGCACAGAAATCGCATTCGGCATATTTATCGGCGGCGGCAACAAGGGCCACGGCATCGGCTTTTTTTTCATACGCATCTGCATACGGATTGTAAAGTGCTTCACGCAGATAAGATAAAGCTGTCTGCGTGCAATCCGTATCGGCAAGATAGATTTCCTTTATATCGGCACTGCTTTTCTGAGCGGCGGAATGCAGTCTTCTGCGTGTGCGTTCGGCATGCGAAAAAGCACCGTCCTCGGCGGCATTTTTTTCGGTGCACAAAAACACGGTAACAATCGGGCATTGACGAAGCACCTGCTCCATGCAACAAAACTGCTGTTCGGTAAAACCGCGAAATCCGTCAACAAGGATAACAGCATTTTCAAGCAAATTGCACTCTTTGAGCAGTTCGGTCAACATGTTGATGTTGTCGCTTTTGTCGGAAAATCGATTACCGACCAAGGCATCGTAAGCTTCAAAAATGAGGGCAAGCTCCGTGGTTTTACGGCGAAGGGATTCCCCGCCGATGCGTTCGGCGGCTTGTTCAAGATCAGACGGCTGCAGCCCGTATTGCCGAAGTTCATCCCTTGCTGCAAGCAGATTGGTCATCAGTTTTTCCCTGCCGGCATGTGCACTGTATAAGCGGTTCTCCCCTGCGGCATTTTCAACCGCAAGGCTCATAAGCACTGCTCTTCCTGCCGCATCAATCTGGGGTTTAACAGCCTTTCCCGCCTCCTGCAAAAGTGTGGTTGCAAAGCGGGAAAAGCCGCAGATGAGCATGGAACTGACCGCCTTTGCTCCGAACCGCAACAAAATATCGCGATCTCTTGCAAAAGCGGATTGTTCGGGAACCAACAAAATAATACGTTTTTGCATCTGTTGCAATACAACAGACAGTTCTTTATCGAGTGCCTCTTTGCGTTGCACTTCATTGCGTGACAAGACCAATTGCAGCACTTCAATCACCCGCCCAATGAAAAATATGCTTTCATTGTACAGGAAAAACAACAAAAAGAAAAGACTTTATTTGCAGGAAATGTCGTTTTTCGGCTCTGTTTCGTCATCAAGTCCCGTAAATCGGACAAAATCATACATCGAAAAGGCATTTTTCAAACGGTCAACCGTCTGTACATTCACTCCATCACAGCAGACAAAGACTTTTGTGCAGTTTTCTTCTCCGAAAAAACGGATACGCTGCACGGCATAGCCGATGGCGGCTTCGTTCTGTATATCGTCCTCTTTGAGATGCACATACAAAGAATAAGAACCCTCCTCGGGACGAATCAGTCTTTGCAGAAAAATCATGAGCAGCAGCACCGCCCCCGTTGCCGCAAAGATAATAACTACGGCACTCATCAGATTGGTAAACATAAAAAAATCACCCCATACCATTGTATGAAGTGATTGAAAAAAGTGCGACCGGAACTGTAAGCCGGGTTCTGTCTTTGAAGGCAATCATCTGTCTTCGCCTGCCGTTGCCGACAGGCTTTAGCCACCCGTTGAAGTGTAGGCCGAGCAAGCCACTTCGGTCGGTGTTGCATCGGGTAGGGTTTACAGGTCCGTCTTGTTACCAAAACGCACGGTGAGCTCTTACCTCGCCTTTCCACCCTTACCGGAAAAACCGGCGGTATATCTCTGTTGCACTATCCCGGAGGTCACCCTCGGCGGCCGTTAGCCGTTACCCTGCTCTGTGATGCCCGGACTTTCCTCATGTGTCTTAAAAAGGACGGTGATAAGTCGTCCGAAGATACACGCGACTGCCCATTCCGCTCGCAGAAACATAATACCCGAATCAAAGCTGTTTGTCAAGACACATCTTGTGTCCGTCAGAACACGGTTTCATTAGTATAGCAAACCGTTATATCCCACCCATGTCTCCCATGGTGGATCGATACACATAAACACCGCCGCTTTCGATCAGATTTTTCAACAAAGAAACAAATATTTGCGGTTGCAGAGGATTCCTTTCAAGCAACCAGCGTTTCACAGCACACAGAACAAAATCCGCCAACAGATTGACATAAAAATCCGGAATATCATTGCTGTTCATGATGCTTGCAATTTTTTCACGCAAAAGTGGCAATAACAGTCCTCTGCAATGCTCCACAAAAGAATTTTGCCCGTCTATTTTAAACACCTTTTTGTAAAAATGCTTGTTCTCAAAAAAGTAACAGCATACTCGTTCAAGGCGTTCCCAACCTGAGTCATCTTCAATATGTGCATTTTCTGAGGTAAATTCAGTATCAAAAATCCAGTTGACCAGTTCATATTTGTCCTTGAAGTGATAATAAAAACTTTTTCGGTTCATATCGCATTTTTCACAGATCATACGCACACTGATTTTGGAGAACTGCATTTCGATCATCAGTTCTTTTAAAGCAGCGGCAAGTGCTTTTTTGGTTATATTGGAATCTGCCATTGCTGTTCCTCCTAATTATTACAAAACTCTTGCAATAAAAAAAGACGAAACAGATCTGTTTGCACAGATAAGTCTCGTCTTTTCAGATGAAGCCAGGATTTGTTCCATGTTGTTGACATCATCGCACGAAGCCGTGCTGACTACTCCCCTATATTTTTTATTATATCATTCATAAATATTCTTATCAATATTTATCAAATATTTTTTTTTGGACATTTTTCAAAGAGTGTCCAAAAAAAAGACATCACCGACGGTATGCGACAAAGTCTGACACTATGTGTTTTTTGTCCAATGCTTTTTCTTTCTGTGGGAGTTACAATAAAAACAATCATTCAACAGAAAGGAAATTACTTATGATTCATTCGTTTGAAACGCTTTCTCATTCCGTTCAAAGAAAAGTGGCAGCGGGTCTGATTGATAATATCCTGAACAAAACTGCCAGTGAAAGAGAAGACTTATTTTTAAGAGTTCTTGATATGGCAAAAGTTTTCTGGGGAGATCGGCTGACAGAAGAACAATATTCCGCTGCCGCGGCTGAGATTTGCAATGCTGACAGCCGTTGGATGAACATCATCAATCATGCACTGAACGAGTTACATCCGAATGTGGTAAAAACTACATTTCTGAATCTCGGCTATGAGGCTTTTTTCAGAGGATCAAAAGAGATTAAAAAGAACCGCCGTACATACAACTGCAATATCCCGTGGCTGATTCTGTTCGACCCGACATCCGCTTGCAATATGCACTGTGCAGGTTGTTGGGCAGGCACATACGGAGACCGTCACCAGTTGTCCCTTGATGATATGGACAAAATCGTTACCCAAGGCAAACAGTTAGGTATCTATTTGTACATGATGACAGGCGGTGAACCTCTTGTGCGTAAAAAAGACATTCTCAGACTTGCAGAAAAACATTTTGACGTGCAGTTTGCCGTTTACACCAACGCCACGCTCATTGACGATTCGTTCTGCAAAGAGGTGCTCCGGGTCGGCAACATTGCATTTTTTCTCTCTGTTGAAGGCGATCAAAGTGCAAATGACAGCCGACGCGGTGACGGTCACTATCAAACGGTTATGCAAGCCATGGAACTGCTGAAAAAACACGGCATCCTTTTCGGAATCTCCGTTTGCTATACATCTCAAAACATCACAGCAGTTACAAGCGACACTTTTTTAACAGATCTTTCCCAAAAAGGTGCAAAATTCGGTTTTTATTTTCATTATATGCCCATCGGTACCGATGCCGTTACGGAACTGCTGCCGACCCCTGAACAACGCAGTTACATCATTGATCGTTTTGCACATATCCGTTCTCCCAAGAGCAACATTGCGTTCTTCCCCATTGACTTTCAGAATGACGGTAAATATGTCGGCGGTTGTATTGCCGGCGGCAGAAACTATTTTCACATAAACGCGGCGGGCGATGCAGAGCCATGTGTATTCATCCACTACTCCACAGCCAATATCCACTCCTCCTCTCTCCTTGACATTCTGCAAAGCCCGCTGTTTATGGCTTATCACCGAAATCAACCTTTCAATGAAAACCATCTTATGCCCTGTCCGATGCTTGAAAATCCGGAAGTGCTGAAAGAAATGGTAAATCTGACAAACGCAAAAAATACAGACTTTGCTTCGCCGGAATCCGTTGAACTCCTATGCGAAAAATGTCATATTTATGCAGATAAATGGCGCCCCTCCGCCGAGAGATTGTGGAACGAACAAAAAACAAATATGATTGATTACAAAACAGGAGAAAACAAATGAAGAAGATCAAAAATCACGCATTAGAGCACATCGTCATTTTTTTTGAGATCATTGTCGGCATTCTGCTGTTGATAAACCCGATTGCATTCACAACGGGCATCATTACCGCCGCAGGTGTCATCCTGTGTATTCTCGGTCTTTCATCCCTTGTGCATTATTTCCGCACACCTATTGATACTGCGGTAAAGGAACAAGTTCTTTTTAAGGGTGCTCTTCTGCTGCTTGTCGGTGTGTTCTGCACGGTGAAAGCAGATTGGTTTGTTTCCGTTTTTCCCGTTCTGACTGTTCTGTACGGTGCTTGCATTTTGCTTTCATCCTTGCAGAAATTGCAAACAACCGTCAACATGATCCGTCTGAAAAAGAAAAAATGGTATCTTCCTGCCATCAGTACCCTACATGCAATCATCTGTGCCGTTGTTATTTTCAACGATCCGTTTGAGACAACGGAAATCCTTTGGCACTTTACGGGTATTACATTAATAGTTGAAGCCCTCCTTGATTTCGCAGGATCTCTTCTCAACAACAAAGAGAAAAAAGTCCCCCCTGTCATTCAATAAGCATTTTTGCAGCCCTATTAAAAAGGACTGAAAAACAAAACCGACTGCCTTCGTCAGGAAAGCAGTCGGTTTTCTGTATCTGTTTCTTCGTGCAGAGCCGAGGAGAGCCAATCAGAGAACCGGCCGAAACCACTGGAGACCAATCATGGGTCGGTTCTGTGATTGGTCAGCCCGCAATCAGTCCCTACCCTGTCTTTGCGGTTATTTTCGTTTTACCAAAACAGGATATTTTTGTGGCGGGCGTTGCACAAAGGCATCGAATTCTTCAAATGTGTAAGCAGACAAAAAGTCATCTGCATCCCGTTCAAAGGTGAGTCGGCAGTGATCAAGCGAATGAAGTTCGGGCATATAGCGATACCTTTCCAGTATGCGCATCAAGCCGTTTTCATAAGAAAATTCTTCAACATCAATCCGGTTGCAGGAGTCTGTTCTCAGAGCAGGTGTTAAAGAAGCATATTCATAACGCAGCAACTTTGCGTTTTCATACAAACATTCGGTTATTACGGTCAATTCCTTGTGCTTGCTTTCGTATGACAGGGTCAGAACTTTGTCCCCCTGATACAGAAAAACCTCGGTCAGATAGAGTACACGTTCATCACCGAAACTTGCGTATTTACAAGCGCAAAGCATTTTATCCTCGGCATCAAACAGATAGCGATAGTCAAAACGGTCATCTTTGGGTGTGCGTTTGAGCAGACGGCCTCTGCTTGCACCGCCTACATGCAAATCGGCAACACTCGGAGAATAATATCCTCTGTGCAAGGTTTCTCCGCCCTTTGCATATTCGACACGCACTGCTTTTTCTTCCAGGCCTTGCGTCAGTTCCGCATATGAATCGGCATATTGCCTGTACAGTGCAACGTATTTTTGGTTAAGAATTTCAAACGGCTCACAGCGTTTCAGATTCTCTTCTGTATGTAAATAATTATGCAGATCTTTAAACAGCCCTTTTTCGCCCAACAGTTCTTTCATCTCTGCAAGATGTTTCATAAAATCGGAAGCCATTTTTCGTCTCCTTTCAAAGGATTTTAAGATCTATCAGGATACGGGGCAAAACAAAAAAAACAGGATAAGGGCCGGTTCTGTTTTTGGTCTGCCCTCAATCAACCCCTGCCCTGCGCCGAATGAGGTAATAGCATCCACTGCAGGGATGTTCGGCGCGGAGAAAGGATTGCATTTTGAATGACCGCCGAAGATGAACGCGGTGGAGGCAGAAATCATCCTCGGCAGAATGTAGAAACTTGGGTAGGGATGGGACAAAAACGGTTAAGTTGTGTCGTCGGACAGCTGTTTTTCATCAGGACACAGAACCGTCCCCTGTCCTGTCCAGAACCGTCCCCTGTCCTGTCTCTCAATCATAGAACCGTCCCCTGATTGGTTCCTGTCCTATTTTTGATCCGGTTAATCTTTTGGGAAACGGTAAAACGGTGCTTTGCGTGTTATTTTTGTAATCAAATACGGACTGTATTGGCGAAGTGCTTTTTTTGCCGATCTTCCGTATTGAAAATACGGATCCACTTCTTCTATCAACCTTTGTTCATTCCGATCGCTAGTTACAAATTCAAACTCAATTGAGGGATGACGAAATCGGTTACCGATGCGTAACGCTTTGATTTCATCCCATTTGTATTTCCATAATATTTTTTGTTTTTTTCGGCAAGTTATCGTATCTTTGGTAATTTCAATTTGAGGTTTGTGCCAGTTGTAACAAATTATAGCGGTGAGTAATATTGTGCTCATTAAAGAAATCAGCAACAACGGTTCCGATGGCTTAAGACCTAACAGAAAAAACAAAAACACAATCAGGGTGACAACCACGCCAATATATGTCTCAAATACATCTAATTCATCTCGACAAAATTTCATTTGCCCCTTCCTCCAATTATAGTTCTGATAGCATATTTGCAAAGAAAAGACAGGGGACGGTTCTATGTCTTGCTTGTTATTCGTTCAACAATCCCCTTTGATGTTCCCGTCAAGCGGCTGAGCTGCCGGATTGACAAGCCTTTTTCTTTGAGCTTTGCCAAATATTTGTTTCGTTTTTCAATCGGCAATGCCTGAAATTCGCTTGCATTGCCGCAATGTGCATATTTCAGCATAAGCCGCTTTGCTTCTTCGTCCGTCACCCGAGCTGTCGGGCGGGCGGTCGTATCCATTTATTTAAAGGCTTTTCATTTTCATTATACACGCACCGACATTTTTATTCAATTGACAATTCGCACAAATTGAAGTATTTATTTTTTAATTGTATCTTTTTATTATCTATCCTTATTTTATGTACATTCAAATGCAGGGTGGTCCCATGCTGCGGCATATTCCTCTTGTAAAAGCAAAAGCATTATTATATAATGAATTCACAAGGGGGTATGGAAATGAAAAAACAAAGCTTCAATGAAAACTGGATTTTCCGTTATGGCGGCGAAAAGGAATGCACGGCTGTTACCCTGCCGCACGATGCGCAGATTCTGCAGCAAAGGGATCCTGCTTATTCCGACGGCGGACACGGGTATTTCCCGGGCGGAAAATATGAATACAGAAAAACCTTTTTTGCGCCTGCGAGCATGCAGGAGCAGACAGCCCTGCTTGAATTTGAAGGAATTTACAAAAACGCAGCTGTTTATCTCAACGGTGAACAGATTGCTTTTCATGCCTACGGCTACACAGGCTTTACGGTTGCGCTGAATGCGCTTCGTTACGGAGAGGAAAATGAAATTCTTGTTGTTGCCGACAATTCAAGGCTGCCGAATTCACGCTGGTATACAGGCGGCGGTATTTACCGTCCTGTTTGGCTGTGGACGGCTGCAAAGCAGCACATCCGCTTCGAGGGAGTGCGTGTGACAACGCTGTCGATCTCCCCTGCCGTTATCCGCGTGGAAACCGACTGCACGGACGGCGAGGTGGCTGTTGCAATTCTGGACGGAGAAAAAACCGTTGCAACAGGCGCGGGCACGGATTGCACAATCGAAATTCCCGATGCCAAGCTGTGGGACGATGAATGCCCGAGCCTTTACACCTGCCGTGTCACCCTGTCCGTTGACGGAACGGAACAGGACACTGCGCAAGAGGTGTTCGGCATCCGCAAAATCGAATGGAACAAAAACGGCTTTTTCATCAACGGCAAGCAAAAGCAGCTGCGCGGCGGCTGCATTCACCATGACAACGGAATTTTGGGTGCTGCAACCTATGCAAAAAGCGAGGAGCGCAGAGTGCGCATTATGAAGCAGGTCGGCTTCAATGCCATCCGCAGTGCGCACAACCCTGCTTCCAAGTCATTGCTTGCAGCCTGCGACAGACTCGGCATGCTCGTCATGGACGAAACCTATGACATGTGGTATTCGAGCAAGACCTACCACGATTACGGCAGGGATTTTGAAGCCTGCTGGCGTGGTGATGTGACCGCCATGGTCAATCGTGATTATAACCATCCGTCGGTCATTATGTATTCCATCGGCAATGAGGTTGCCGAACCCGGCAGCGAAAAGGGTCGCAAGGTCGGCAAGGAGCAGATTGAGCTGATTCACAGGCTCGACAGCACGCGTCCCGTTACCTGCGGCATCAACCTGGCAATTCTTGCCATGGCGGCCATCGGCGGCGGCTTCTATAACGGCGGCGACGGCGGTGTGACGGATGTGAAGCTCAACAAGGGCGACGGCAAGGTCAAAAACGGCAGTTTGATTTTTAACACCGCTGCAAACATTGTAGGGCCTGTTATGAACGGACTCGGAAACCTCTCGATTATTGAAAAGCAGGCCGCTCCGTTTTTCAGGGAGCTTGACCTCGTCGGCTACAACTATGCCTCGGGCCGATATGCCATTGATGCAAAAAAATATCCCGACCGCATTGTGTTCGGCTCGGAAACATTCCCGCAGGATATTTACAAAAACTGGGAAACTGTAAAAAAATATCCCACGGTTATCGGTGATTTCATGTGGACGGCATGGGATTATCTCGGCGAAGCAGGCATCGGCGCATGGAGTTATGACGGCGGTGTGCCGTTCAACCGTCCGTATCCGTGGCTGATCGGTGGCGGCGGTGTCATCAACATTCTCGGCATCCCCGACGGCTCATGCAGATACGCTTCGACCGTCTGGGGCAAAACAGACAAGCCCGTGATTGCCGTACAGCCTGTCAACTATCCCGGCATCAGACCGTCTAAATCCATCTGGAGAGGCACCAATGCGTTTGAGAGCTGGAGCTGGAAAAGCTGCAACGGCAACAAGGCCGTTGTGGAGGTTTACAGCACAGCCGACAGCGTTGAGCTGAAAATTAACGGCTGCAGCGCAGGCAAAAAGAAGCTCAAGGAATGCAAGGCCATTTTTAAAACCCGTTATTATGACGGGGACATCGTCGCCTACGCATACGATGCCGACAACCGTCTGCTTGCAACGGGCATGATGTGCTCGGCAAAGGGCAAGGTAAGCCTTGTGCTCACGCCCGAAGAAACGCAGATTGCGGTCGGCGATATTGTGTATATCCCCGTAAGCCTGCAGGGTGAAAACGGCGTTGTGGAATGCAATGACGACAGAAGCCTGACCGCAACGGTGCAAAACGGCACCCTGCTTGCATTCGGCAGCGCAAATCCCTGCACCCCCGAGCAATACCACACGGGCAGCTTCACCACCTATTACGGCAGAGCCCTTGCCATTGTGCGTGCCGAGGCAGCAGGCACAATCACACTGACCGTTTCCGACGGCACACAGACCGCACAAGCAGAAATCACCGCAACAGAATAAATACTATCAAAAAACCGACTGCAATCCAAACGGAACGCAGCCGGTCATTTTTTATTTACACTTTTTATAAGACACCTTACAGCGTGATTTCACCACTGAACAGCTTTTTGATGACTTCAAAGAACCAACCGCAGGACTTACCTTGCACTTGGCATATTTCTTTGATTTTATCAAAAATTCCATTTTACACTTACATTCCCTCAATCAGTCTCTGCCCTGCGCCGAGGGCGGTGGGTGCATCCACTGCAAGGATATTCGGCACGAAAAAGGAATGCAGGGAAAGAACAGCTGAAAAACTTGATGATTTAAGCTACGGTTGCATTTTTAATAACCGCCGAAGATGAAAGCGGTGGAGGCTGAAATCATCCTCGGCGGTGTGCAGAAACTCGGAGTAGGGCGGAATAAAAAAACGGTTAATTTGTGCCGTCGGACAGCTGTTTTTCGTCAGGACACAGAACCGTCCCCTGTCCTGCCTGAATTATCACTCAATCATAGAACCGTCCCCCGATTGGTCTCTTATCTGATTGGGCCATAAAGAGCAAATGGTCTCCAATTCTTTTCAGTTTCCACTGCATGATTGTATTTTTCATTCATCATATTACAGTAGTTTGAAAATTCAAGTGCCTTTGAAATCGTACTAAAAAGGCCTCTCATATTAATATTTTTTTTATAGCATTCAAAATCAGAAATATGCATCTCTGAAAAAAAAACACTATCAGTATCATAAGTTTCTAAAAAACCATCGCCAATCGGAGAATAATATTTACTGTCTGCACAAATATCATATCCCAAAAATTTGCAATTTGAAGGAATTTCAACATCAAAATTGTCTGTAAAAATGATTATTTCTCCTTGCCATTGTTCAGTTTTTAAAATTTCATACATCAAAAGCAACCTTTGTTTATTTTCTTCGGAATACTCCATAAAATTTCCTTCTATTGAAGAACGAAAATACCACTTAATTCCTTTATTTAAATATCGATTTTTGCTAGTGCTTATATCTATCAAACCATTTTGCCTATACAACCCTTTATACATAAGCATATTCTCATTTGTAGGTTCAGCGTAAAAACCAATATTCATTATATTCACCTATATTCCTAACGACCAATCAGGGGACGGTTCTATGATTGGCTGCATTTGTTGTATTTTAGAGCCAATCACAAAACCGTCCGATGTGATTGGCATTTTACTTTGCTCAGACTTTTTGGATTATGTAATAACCAATTCCCGTCAATCGGCTGAGCTGCCGGATTGACTACCCATTTTCAGCCTAACAGATTGAAGCGGATTTGTCAATAGAATAAGCCACAGAATCGTCCCTTGTCCTGCCTTGTTTTTTCTTTATTGAAATAAAATTATTACAAAAAACAAAAAATTGTAAATTGACTTTATATGTCATTATAGATTATAATTTAAAAAATGTTATACAATGTCACAATTCTCTTATAACATAAAAACATTTTAACATAAACGAAAGGAAAAATTAAACTATGGATTTAACAGGAACCAAGTTCAGAGTGCCCGCAGAAAGATATCTGAACGACCCCACAAACGAATCCTGCTATCAGTATCTGAAGGATGCTTATGCAAAAATTTCTGCTGACCACGGCGAATACATTGCCTTTATCACACCCGTGCTTCAATATGAAAGTGCAACGAGTATGACAAGACTTTTCAACGACATCGAAAAAATGGCTTCTTTCCTTGCTTCCAAGGGAATCAAAAAAGGCGATGTTGTTACGGCATTCTTGCCCTCCTGCGGTCACGCTTTCATTGCTTTTTATGCTTTGAGCAAGCTCGGCATCATTTCTAATTTTGTGCATCCGCTGACACCGCCCAACCAGCTGCTTGAAATCATGGCACACACACAAAGCAAGGCTCTTTTTATCCTTGACCTGTTTGCAATGCCGTTCAAAAGCGTTATCGAACAATATATGACGATCGTCTGCTCAACCTCCGACTTCTGTGACGAAATTGCTTACAAATACGCAAAGGGTAACGAAATGCAGAATGCACCTGTTCCCGAACACGAAAATGTTGTTCGCTACATGGACATTATGGCAATGGATCTGCCTGCCGTACCCGATGCACCCAATCCCGGTAAGGACGATGCGATTTACCTGCACGGCGGCGGTACAACGGGCAAAAGCAAAACCATCATCCATTCCAACTTTTCATTCAACTCCATTGCTTACAGCCTTTATATGTATGACATCAATCACGACTACTGCAAGAACCACTCGCTGTGCACCCTGCCCTGCTTCCACGCATACGGTCTGGGCAGTGCCATGCACTATGCCATCTGCAATGCATACCAACCCATTATGATCCCCAAACTGGATCCCATACAGGTAAACGAGCTGATCCGCAAATACTGCGTTACTCAGATTCTTGCGGTGCCAAAGATGTTCCAGAAGCTTCTGGAAGCCCCTAACTTTGAAAACGAAGGTACAAAAAATCTTTCATTGCTGTTTGCCGGCGGTGATGTTGTCACCAATGAATTTATCGAAAAGTTTGATGCAGTTCTTGCCAGAAACGGTTCAAAAGGAAGACTGTACCGCGGCTACGGCCTGACCGAAATGGGTGCCATCGGCACAAACAACTCACACTATGCCTACAGCAAAGACGGTATCGGCTGGCCGTTCCCGGGAACTGAAGTTGAAATCTGGGACGATGACTGCAACCGAGTGCCCGCAGGCACGACCGGTGAAATCGTGCTCGCCGGGGACTCCATCATGAACGGCTATCTTCCCGATGAAAACACAAAGGAAAGCGGCATTTACACCGACAAAAACGGCAAACAGTGGATCCGCACCGGTGATATGGGCTACGCCGACGAAGACAACTGCATTTATTTCAACGGCAGAAAAAAGAGAATTATCATCATTGCAGGCTACAATATTTATCCCGCAACCATTGAGCAAAAGCTTGAAAAGCTGGATTATCTCAACGAAATCTGTGCCGTACAGGGATATGATGCAAACGGAAAACCCGATGTCAAGCTCTGCGTTTCGCTCAATGACCCCAATGCAGACAAAGAACAGGTCGAAAAAGACCTGCTGGCGTATTGCAGACAGAATATTGAAGCCTATGCCTGCCCCAGAAGAGTGGAATTTTACGACCTGCTGCCAAGAACCAAAATGGAAAAAATCGACTTTGTCAAACTTTCCGATCCTGTTCCCGGCAAATAATAAAGCAATTTTATTTATATCTGCGAATGTTAAACCCCGACATTGCGTTTTTGCAATGCCGGGGTGTTTTGCGGTTTTATGAAAGTGCGATTTCGCCGTTGAAGAGCTTTTTCATGACTTCGATGAGGGATTTGAAGAAATCAATGATCATTCTGAAGATATTTTTCTTCTCTTTTTCGGCATCTTCATCGGTGGTTTCAACGGGGATCAGTTTATTATCGACAAATTCCTGAACTGCAGGCCATCTGCCGTCGCTGACAACCGCTTCGTTGTTCATAACATCCAATGCAAGGCGGTTGATGGGATACGGGAAGGTTTCGTGGTGCATATTTTTGACAAACCATGTGGTTTCGGGGAACAGACAGGTTGCGGCATTGATTTTCAGGTCTGCGGAAAGATAGGTGGTATCTTCCAATGAATCAATATATTTCTGCGAGAAAACGGTGCCGTAGTCTGCATATTCGCCGCCGAACGCCTGACGGACACAGCTTGTATTGCCGTCACCCAGACAAGCAGCACCCGAATAAATGGGATAATCGGGGAAATTGTATTTTGCGATGATGTAGAAGTCGATGCCCTTTTCGTCAAGTTCGAGCATTTTTTCTTCGGCATTTTTCTGCACGTTGTAGTGAAAATCATCGGTCTTTTCGATCATCTTTGCATAGGTATCCTTGCAACCGGCAAAAACAAAATCTCTTGCTTCTTCATAGTTTTCAGGAGTAACCATAGACCAATAAGAGGGCATAGAACCGTAGGTATCACGAAGAATCGGCGGAATGAGCTCACTTTTGAAACGGCTGATGAGCAGTTCAATTGCCCCACCTGCCAAATCAAGAGTCTTGATTTCCCTGAACAGTTCAAGTGCTGTCACAAGAAACAGATTCAGTTCGGCGTCTTCGATCAGATTTTCTGTTTCCATGTAATAATTCAGGAAATTGTCGATTGCATCACCGTCGAGTTTGATATTGCCCGTAAACAGCGCCGTCAGCATGTCAAGTCCGATTACGGAAGAAGACAGGTAAGCCACATCATCCACCGTTTCCAGTGCGTGGGCTTCATATTTTGTCAGATATGCGGCAATCACATTCGCACCGTAACATCTGCCCAGAACATTGACTTTCTTTTCGCCCGTTGCGGCAAGAACCATGTCAATGTATTCCTTCAACTGATCAGCGGCAACCATGGGAGAAATACGCCAATCATACCAGAACTGATAGTCGTATTCATTGTAATTTCTTGTTTTCTGCGGAATGTTGCAGGTGTAAATGGTGTATTCGGGATGACTGCCGTCACTGACTTCACCGTTGACATCCAGTGCCATATCATCAAAAATGGGAACAAAAACATTGTAGAATTCCTGGGCATATTCTTTGTAATCATTGGTAAGCATACCCTTGACAAGTTTTTTAAGGCAGGGCACAAGGGCTTCCTTGATCACATCCATGGCCTCCACATCATCCACAATCGGATACAACTGTGTGCCGTCGGCTTTCACCAGCTTACAGGTCTGTGCACCCGTGATGTAAATGGTGGGGTGCTCGGTATCCTCTGCAAAGGCAGGCAAAACACAGGCAAAAGCAAGAACAAAAACCAATAAAGCGGAAATAAATTTCTTCATATAAATACCTCCATTTCTGCAACAAATTTTACCATAAATCCTTTCAATTTTCAAGAAAAAAAAAGAAAAGCGACACCATAATAAAACAGTGTCGCTTTTGTAAAACAAAACAGCAAATCGACTTACTGCTTAAATACTGATTTCGCCGTTGAACAGCTTCTTCATCACTTCAATGAGGGATTTGAAAAAATCAATAATCAGTCGGAAGAAGTTCTTCTTTTCTTTCACGGCATCTTCGTCGGTGTTTTCAACAGGGATGAATGCACCGTCCACATATTCCTGGAATGCAGGATATACACCATCGCTGATACAAACATTGTTGTTCATAATTGCCATTGCGAAGTTGTTGATGACGTTGGGGAATTTATCGTGATGCAGATTCTTGATAAACCATGTATTTTCAGGGAACAGACAGGTGGCGGCATTGACTTTCAGGTCGGGGGAAAGATAGGTCTTGTCGGTCAACGCATTGACATAATCATCAGAAAACACTTTGCCGTAGGGGGCATATTCGCCGCCGAAAGCCTGACGAACAGCACTTGTTGTTCCGTCGCCCTGCACATTGGAACCCTTATAAATCGGATAATCGGGGAAATTGTACTTAACGAAAATGTGGAAACCGATTCCCTTTTCTTTGAGTGCTTTCATATCATCTTCAACGGTCAGTTGCACATTATAGTAGAAGTCATCGGTTTTTTCGATCATCTTTGCATATTCGTCCCTGCAGTCGCCGAACACAAATTCAACGGCTTTTTCATAGTATTCGACCGGCACCATTGACCAGTAAGAGGGCATGGATGCAAAGGTATCACGCACAAGCATGGGAATGACATCTGTTTTAACCTTATTGACAACTGCAGTCAGTGCCGCACCGCCGAGATCAAGCATTTTGATCTGATTGAGCAGTTCAACCAGGGTCAGCACAAACACATTGAGAGCATCATCTTCAAACAGATTTTCGCTGTTCAGGAAATAGTTAATGAAATTATTCATGGAATCGCCTTCCAGGCAGATTTCACCCGAAAAGGCGGCACCAAGCAGGTCGATACCGAGCACGGAAGATGCAAGATAAGACACATCATCCACATACTGCACGGCATGATCTTCGTACTTGGCAAGATAAGCAGCAATAACATTGGCTCCGTAGCAACGACCGGTCAGATTGACCTGCTTTTCGCCTGTTGCTTCGCGAACCATGTCGATATAGATTTTCAGTTCATCCGCTGCTGCCATGGGAGAAATTCTCCAGTCATACCAGAACTGATAATCCCACGGACCGTAATTGGCGGTCTTTTTCTGCACATTGACAGTATAAATGGTGTGTTGCGGACGACTTCCGTCGCTGACTTCGCCATTTTTGTCCAGTGCAACTGTACCGTAAATGGGAACAATGATGTCATACAGTTCCTGTGCATAGGATTCGTAGTTGCCGGTCACAAGTCCTTTTGCCAATTCGGCAAGGCAGGGACCGAGCTTTTCTTTGACAACATCCATCGGCTCCACATCGTCCACAATCGGGTAAATCTGATTGCCGTCGGCATCATTCAGTTGATTGGTCTGTGCACCCGTGATGTAAATGGTGGGATGCTCCGTGTCTTCTGCAAATGTCGGCAGTACACAGGCGAATGCAAGAACAAAAATCAACAAAAGGGACACAATTTTTTTCATACTTTCAACTCCTGGCGATACAAATATTCATATTCACATCGGACAATATTAGCACACATTGTTTGATATTACAAGTCTTGTTAGACAAAAATTCCTTTTTTTGTTAATCTTTTTACAAAAACGACAACACTTTACAACAATTAAAAACCGACTGCCGTCCGAAAGGAAAGCAGTCGGAATGGTATGCATTTTTATTGAATTTCCTGCTCGAGTGCATCAAAGCAGGCTGCGGAAAAGAATTCACCCAGCGTGATATCGAGTCCGTCACAAAGCTTTTTGATTGTCACAACAGACACATCGCGGCGGCTTTCGTCCATCATGCTGTAAACCGTGGACGGTGTCACACCCGAACGGGTTGCAAGCTCATTGAGTTTCATATTCCGCTCTTTGCAGAGCTGTGCAAAACGCAGTGCAACAACATCTTTGACGCTCATCGCATTCACCTCAAAGATATTGTATTTCATTATGTGCTTCTGCGTATACGCACTTGCGTAATTATAAAAATTATGGTATGCTTTGCATGTACTTTACAACAAAGGAGCTTTTGTTATGGTTTGTGAAAATCGTTTTTGCATTTATCAGACAGATGACGAATGCACGCTGAAAGAAATACAGCTTGATGCAGCAGGCATTTGCACAAGCTGCATTTATCCGTCCTTCGATGAGGACTTCCTTCGGAAAGAAAAATCAAAGCTTTTGCAAAAATATAATGAAAATGAATAATCACTTTTTTCAAAACACAAAAAAACCGACTGCCGTCCGAAAGGAAAGCAGTCGGTTTTATTATTGTATTTTATTTTACAAACTCGTTGTAAATGGCTTCGATGGTCTTGCGGTAGTCCTTTTCTTCAACAGCCACGATGATGTTGATTTCGCTTGAGCCCTGATCGATCATGCGGACATTGACCTTGGCATTGGCAAGGGCGGTGAACACTCTTGCGGCAGTGCCTTCGGTGTTGACCATACCGCGGCCGACAACTGCGATCAGGCACAGGCCTTCGATGAGAATGATGGAATCGGGGTTGACGGTCTTGACGATCTCAGCGGTGATCGAGCCCTTGTGGGAGCCGAGTGCATCGGCGGAAACGAGAACACTCATGGTGTCGATACCCGAGGGCAGGTGTTCAAACGAAACGCCGTGGTTTTCGAGCACTTCAAGCACTTTTCTGCCGAAGCCGAGTTCGGAGTTCATCATATCCTTTTCAACATGAATGGCGGTGATGCCTTTCTTGCCTGCAACACCCGTGATCACGGTGGGAACGATGTTGCTGGAGGCTTTGTGCACGATCATCGTGCCGGGGGCATCGGGGCAGTTGGTGTTGCGGATGTTGATCGGAATTCTTGCTTTTCTGACGGGAAAAATGGCTTCATCGTGCAGAACCGTAGCACCCATGTAAGACAGTTCGCGCAGTTCACGGTAGGTAATTTCGGGAATGGGAAGCGGATTTTCGACCACGCGGGGATCAGCCATCAGCATACCCGAAACGTCCGTCCAGTTTTCATACAGGTCTGCGTGGCAGGCACGGGCAACGATGGAACCCGTTACATCGGAACCGCCTCTGGAGAAGGTCTTGACCATGCCGTCGGGGGTAGAGCCGTAGAATCCGGGCACAACAGCATATTCATGGTAAGAAAGCAGACGGGAGAGTTCTCTGTCGGTTCTTTCCACATCAAGCAGACCCTTTTCATCGAAGAAAATGCCTTCTTCGGCATCGATGAAAGCAAAGCCGAGGAAGTTGGCAAGAATTTTGGAGTTGAGGTATTCACCGCGGCTTGCGATGTAATCCTGGGTTGCATGGTGGCTGATTGCCATTTTGATTGCCTTGAGGTCTTCTTCAAGGGAGAAATCAATGCCGAGATCACGGATGATGCCGTTGTAGCGTTCGGTAATCTTGTCAAAAATTTCGTCAATGCTCTTCTTGTCGCGAACAAGACGGAAGCACTGCAGAAGCATATCCGTGACTTTTACGTCGTGGGAATCTCTTTTGCCGGGAGCGGAAGCTACAACATATCTTCTGTCGGGATCGCTCTTGATGATTTCGGCAACTTTGCGGAACTGATTGGCATCGGCAAGGGAAGAACCACCGAATTTGACTACTTTAAGCATAAAAACACCTCTATGGATTGGTTAAACTTTTTCGGTGATATATTATATTAAATAAATTTTAGTTTTGCAATAGAAACTTCAAATAACACCGCAAAATCCCCATTCCGACGGAGAAAGGGGATTTTTTGTGAAAGATTTTGATAACTTTACCCACAAAAAGCAGCAAAAACAAAAACTGCAGCTGATCCAAAGTTGTAATTTGGATCAGCCGCAATTTCAATTCTGATAATTCTCACCCTGTCTGACGAACATTTCATAATATTTGCCTTTTCGTGCCATAAGTTCGTCATGCGTTCCGCTTTCGATAATCTTGCCATTTTCGATGTGATAAATGCAATCAAAATCACGAACGGTGGACAAGCGATGTGCGATCATTACGGTTGTGGCGGTATTGGAAATATCAAGAATATTGTGCATGAGTTTCACTTCTGCCAGCGGATCGAGTGCCGAGGACGGCTCGTCGAGAATCAGTAGTCCGAAGTCGGACGTGAACAATCTTGCAAGCATCAGTTTTTGTGCTTCGCCGCCCGACAGGGCGATACCGTCTTCCGTAAATTCACGGGAGACCATCGTGTCCAGGTTACCGTCCGCCCGTTTGAGCACATCCGACAAGCCGAGTTTGTCCAGCGTTTCAATCAGTTTTTCATCCGACACATCATTATATACTGTCAGATTATCACGCAGGCTCATTGCAAGCACACGAATATCCTGAAATACAACACCTGTGTGCAGTCGCAGGTCGTGAATATCATATTCTTTTACATTCTTACCGTTGATAAGCACCGCACCGCTGTTGACATCATATAAACGCAACAGTAGTTTGGTCAATGTGGTCTTCCCTGCACCGTTTTCACCGACAATGGCAACTCTTTGTCCGGGGTTAATGTGCAGATTGAAGTTTTTGAACAACAAATCGGATGCATCGTAGCCGAAAGAAACATCTTTAAGTTCAATTTCGTAAGATCCTTCGGGAGCCGCAACCGCATTTTCCTTTTTCGGTTCGATTTCCGATTCAGCCTCAAAAAATTCCGCAACCTTTTCGCCGTTTGCAATGCATTGCAGAATCTGCATAACACTGCTTGCCGCATCATTGAGTCCCTCAGCCAGAGCTGCGGAAGCGACGGTCAGCGATGCATAAAGCCCGATCTGTGATTTGTCGCCGTCAATAACAAAAAAGATGATGTATGCAAGAATGCAGGCCGCTTGAATGGGCGAAACGGCACCTTGCAACAGATGAAACGGGGCTACCTTTTTTATAAACTGTTTGTACACCGTCTGAAAATGGTTCATTGCCGCATTGATCGAGTTCAAAAGCTTTTTTCCTGCACCCGAAGAACGCAGTTCTGCAGCGTTTTCTTTGGTTTTCAGCACCCTGCCGGCATATTCCATCGGCCGCCATGCATCCACCAGATTTTCTTCGTAATCTGCCGTGGGCTTGATGGCGGGAAGCCCTGCAATGGCATTCAGAATCACAAAAAAGGCGGTAATACCGAGCAAAACAGGCCCCGTGGCGGCAATAATGGCAATCATTGCAATCACGGTTGCAATGCCGCGCAGAATATCCGGCAGAATCATAACAACATTCTGTGCGTGGACGGGGTAATTATCCTGTGCGAAAAGAAATTTGACAAAAAAATCAGGATTGTCATAGTACTTGAAATCCGTTTGCAATGCCTTTTCGTTTACATCGTTTTTAATTTTGTTGCTCACCTTGACAAGGGTCATCTGCGTGTATGCCATCTGAATGACCTTTTCCAATGCAGACACCAACACAATGAACAGCGTGAACAGGACGATCATAAGAATGACCTCTTTGTGCGGGGTGTCTTTCATCACCGCATCAATCGCCTTTTGCGGTAACAGTGCCGTCAGATACGCTGACACGGGCTGCAACACAACGGACATAAGAAGGATTGTCAGAATATACCCCCTGCCGTATTTCCAATAAGGCTTCAAAAGAAATAAAATATATTTGATTTTAGAGAGTTTTTTTGTGGCTTTGTTATTTTTTTTCTTTTTCCCCACAGCTTCAACGGACGCATCCGCTTTCTTCATACATCTCACCTCTTTTTCAGCATAGCACAAACGGTCAAAAAACGCAACATTAAACACGCAAAGATGAAAAAGCGGCGGCAAAAAGTGCAAAAGCGATTAAATTTATTCATAAAAACAAAAAACAGGACAGAGAACCCTCCATCCTGTCCATTTTGCGTTATTTTTTTTACAACAATTGATGAATCATCACTCAATCATAGAACCGTCCCCTGATTGGTCTTGGAAAATTGATGTAAAATAAGAGGCGGTGTTTTCCGCCTCTTTTACTATGTAATTATTCTTTGTATAAAATCCAATATGGAACATAATCAATAGTATCGGCATAAATTACAACTAACTTATCCGAAACTTTTCTAACCTCACGAGCTTCGACTGATGAGTTGTTTGGGAAATTTATCATATCTCCACTAAATGTATAACTCCATTCAGATGCTTCCTTATCGTCTTTGGATACACTTGCAGTTGAATCACTCGTGAAAGTGATGTGATATTCAGTATTTCGTTCAGAGTAGTATTTACCTTTCCACTCGCCACTCATTTCATTCAAGAATGTTTCAGAAGTTAACTTTTCAAAATATAATCTGTTTTCAACGAAAAACGGAGCTGAACCTGCATTCCAATCAATATTTCCGTCACTATTGAACGGTTTGAAATTTGCTATTGCATCTTGAATGATTGAATCATCAAAACTCTGTTCCCCAATGTTGCTTTCATCAACCAAAATTGCATCATGAAGTGATGCATAACTGCCACTTAAAATTAATTTGCCATATACAATTATATGACTGCCATTGCTTAAAGTTGCCAAAACATCCATAGGCATATGTACATCAAAAGATTTAGTTTCACCTCTGTAATTTTTGTAACGGTATGAGAATCTGTCAGTGCCTATATTCATAACCGTAACTTTAACCTTAAACATTTTTTTGTTATAATTCAGATTAGCCTGAGCTTCATTGGTTTCAATAATGTTATACATCAAATCAAGGTCAAGAAATGGCGCTGAAGAAATGGATTCGGTTGAGCTGCCTTTATCATTTTGTGTGTCATCGTTTTTTTCGCCACAAGCACAAAGAGAAAAACACAATAGAACTGCTAATAATAATACAATAAATTTTTTCATTTTAAAAGACCTTTCATTTTATTTTCGTGTGAATAGTATTTTATTCTTACCCTCCTTAAAAATAAAAAGTGTGTGCAAACCGAAGAATGCACACACGAAAAACACAAACTTCGTTTTGCTACCACACAAAAAACTAATCACAAAATTGCTATAGAAATAGAAATGCGAAAAGTGAAGTATGCGTTTTTACCGAAAATAAAAACACCTACTCCTATAACAATTTTATTTAATTTTTTTGTGTGGTAATTACACTATAGCATAAGCACTCAACAACTTCAAGTAAAAAGTTCTTTTTCTTGTTATTCGTATATGTTATAATACTTGAAAATGCACTTTCAAAAAGGAGAGCTGCTTTATGGAGAAAAAATATCCTGACAGAAATCACGGTAAACAGACCAAGCAGAGATTGAAGCCGTATATTGTTCTTCAATATCTTCTCAGGAACACCGATGATGAGCATTTTGCAATCGGCAAAACACATCACAAAAATAATCAGCATTGATTCTATAAAAATCATTTAGCAAATAAAATCAATCACCGCATCCCGTGTTTTCAGCATCGGATGCGGTGAAGGTTTATTTTTGTGCATTCTTTTTAGCGGTGGTGACGGATCTGATCAGCAAAAAGCGGATGGTTCCGCAAGGTCTGTGCAGTTTATTAAAGAGTTCATCATCGATAAGTTCTGTTTTTTGCAGCATAGTCAGCCACCTGTCCGTTTCGTTGGTTTCTTTCAATGCAATTTCAAGTTTTGAAATAAAGTCGGCACGGCTTTGGCCGTATTTGCTTTCTGCAATATTGGCACAAATGCTTGTAGCACTGCGGTAAAGTTGCCGTGCTATCACATCTTCCCCTTGTGCCCTCAATTTCTTACACAACGGAATGACATCCACAGATAATTGCATAGATAAATCACTGAGTTTATCTTCTTTTTTCACCCCACTCACCTCATACGCAGTATATCATAAATTTGCACGCAGTGCAACATCATTGATGCGAAGCATCATATCGTTTGCCGAAGGCAACATCGTTTGCGACGAAGTCGCAATATCGTTTTGTGCCGCAGTCACAAACCCTTTGTTCTCGCTTCGCTCGAAACGATATTTGAAACTCCGTTTCAAAACGATATTGTGTCCTGCGGACACAAGCACAAAAAAAAGAACGAAGCGATTGCTTCGTTCTTTTTTTTGGAGCTGCTAACCAGAGTCGAACTGGTGACCTCATCCTTACCAAGGATGCGCTCTACCTCCTGAGCCATAGCAGCAAAAAATGGCGACCCGGAACGGGCTCGAACCGTCGACCTCTAGCGTGACAGGCTAGCGTTCTAACCAACTGAACTACCGGGCCATTTGGACTACGCGAATCATTATACACAAACAGACCCGCGTTGTCAACACCTTTTTTGCTAAATTTTTATTTTTTTTCTTCCGATTGTTCCTGCAAATCCGTCTGTTCTTCCTTATTCGAATTTTCAGGAACGGGCACACCGTACTTTTTGAATCCTTCATCGGCTTCGTCAAGATAGGTACCGATGCGTTTGGGCAAGGTTCCTGCTTTGCGGAACATCTTGCTACCGAGAACTTTTTCGTTCTTATCGGTTTTACCGCCGAGCAGTCGGTTGAACTGATCTCTGACATCGGCAAACTGCTCGGCAAGGGAATTGATCTGCTTACCAAACTGTGCATTCACGGAATCTTTCATATCTTCCGCCATGCCTTCGGTGCTGTCTTTTATAAGATTGCCGATCACATTCACGGCATTTTTGAAATCGTTGAATTTATCAATGAACTTACGAACACCGAGCGTGGCAATCACGGTCATGACAAGATCAAAGAAGAACAAAATCAGAATCAGAACCGTGATAATGATAAGTGATTCGTCGGGAATAAAGCTTCGGATATATTCGTACAACGGATTGATACCGTACACAAACAGAAGTGAGGCAAATCCCCATATAATGGAATGCTTGAAACAGATTCTGCCGTGCAGATTGAGGAAGTTGTTGGAATAATCCCACCAGCGGGCATTAAACAGCTTTTCCATGATGTAGGAAGTGACATATTCCACGATATCGGCAAGGATCATACCGATGAAAAACACCCGCAGAAAGCCTACAAAATCGGGGGTTGCAAGCCCCGTATTGACAAGGGCGATGGTGAATGCCAGTGCACCTGCACCGTAAATGGGGCAGATGGGACCATACAGAAAACCGCTGTTGATGATGCGTTTATCCCCGCCCTTACGCAGGAAAGCACCGCCCGTGCGGTAAAGCGATTCACCGAACCAACCGCACGCACTGTAGGCAAAAAACATAAATATATAGTTACAGGCAGTAATCATTAGTTCACTCTCTTTTACTTTGCTCTTTTTTTGCACAAATTGACATCCGTACGAAAACGGCGATAGAATTTGCCTTGTTTGGCAAGCAACATCTCGCAATTTGCACAGTATTTATCGGCAAATGTCAGCAGCCACCCTTCTTTATATTTCGGTGGAATCGGTGTCAGCGGCCACATGTGACGTAAAATCATATTTTCCTCTTTCTTGCCGGGGGTGCCTCCGCAAAGAATACGGGCATTGATGACCGCAAATCCGGGATGACGATAACCGCTCGGACGGTGATCCCAGCTTTTATCATGCCAATCATAATAGAACAGATCGTGCAACACCGCACCTCTTGCAGCGGCCTTGCAGTCAAGGTTGAATCTTTTTGCAAGGCAGTAAGTCATGTATGCAACTGCCGTGATATGGTTCAGACGATTGACAGTGCTGTGTTGGGGAAAACGTGCAAGGCTCTGCACTTCTTCCGAAAAATAGATATCCTCAATCAAAGCGTGAAATTCTTCATCGGGCACTTCACGCAGGCAATAAGACCGCACAAAAATGTTATATAAACTGTCCATAAAAACTCCGTATGTTTTAAATCTTGAACATCATACCATATTTCTGTGTCGAATGCAACCGTTTTTCATTGTGCAGGTATACTATATGGATATAATCTTTTGTTTTTCTTAAAAACCGATTGACAAAAAGGACAAATGAACCTATAATTTTCCAGTATGTTCTATTTTTTAAGACGGAGTGATAAAAATGCTCGTTAAATTCAAAAAATTAGACCCAAAAGCGGTCATGCCGACCTACGGCACACCGTATTCCGCAGGTGCCGATTTATATGCCTGTATGGAAAATGCAGTGGCCATTGAACCCGGTCAGACCGTTCTGATGCACACCGGCATTGCTATGGAAATTCCCGAAGGTTATGCGGGACTCAACTTTGCAAGAAGCGGACTTGCAACCAAAAGAGGGCTTGCCCCTGCAAACAAAGTCGGCGTCATTGATTCCGATTACCGCGGTGAAATCATGGTAGCACTTCACAACCACAGCAATACAGCACAGACGGTGGAGCCGGGTGAGCGTATTTCACAACTTCTTCTTGTTCCCGTCATGCAGGCACAGTTTGCAGAAACGGAGGAACTGTCCGACACGCTTCGCGGCGAAGGCGGGTTCGGTTCAACAGGCAGAAAATGAGCACATTACAAAAGAAAAAAACGATCGACGGCACACAGTTGCTCGGTGTGCTGTGTCCGCTCATCTATTTCGGAAGTTATATCACAAGAAAAAATTATGCCATTGTCATTGCCGAAATTGTTGCCGCTGAAGCAATCGGCGAAGCGGATGCAGCCCTTGCTGACACACTTGCACTGATTTCTTACGGCATCGGACAGGTCGTCAGCGGTTTTCTGGGTGACCGTTTCAAACCGAAAACCCTCATCACGACGGGACTGACCGCAACTACGGTCATCAACTTTCTTATGGCAATCATTCCTGACCCTTATATCCGTGCGGTACTTTGGTGCATCAACGGCTTTGCACAGTCCATGCTGTGGCCGCCGCTTGTACGCATTATGGCAGCTTCCATGAGCGAGGAAGCTTACAGCAAGACATGTGTCAATGTCAACGTGGCGGGTATAGGCGGTACGGTGTTTGTTTATCTGACCGCTTCACTTATATGGATCCCGTATTTTTCGTGGAAATATGTCTTTGTGTTCTCGGCACTTCTTTGCACAATCATCGACATATTGTGGATCGTCTTATCAAGAAAGACACCGCAACCGGGTCCGACAGTACGCAAAAAAGCGGATGTTGCCCCCGAAAACAAACTGTCAAAAAAAGCGTTACTGTCTTCGGGCATTCTGCTGATTGCGGTTGCCATTATCATGCAAGGAATGCTGCGTGACGGTGTTTCAACATGGGTTCCATCCTTTATGATGGACACATTCGGTGTTGATTCGCACAATGCAATTCTCAAATCCGTACTGATTCCGCTTCTGGGGATGGTTTTTCTGAAGATTGCACAGTTCGTGCAAAAAAAATTCTTTTCGGACGAAATCATCGCAGCCACGGTCATTTTTGCGGCAGGATTCGCATTCAGTGCATTGCTGTTTTTCTGTTATGACAAAAACGAGTATATCTCGCTTGCACTTGCAGCCATCATCACGGGCTGTATGCACGGAGTTAATCTGTTCCTTGTGTGCGTTGTACCCGCAAAATTCGAAAAATACGGCATCGTTTCCACCATGTCGGGGCTCATCAATTCTTTGACCTATGTCGGCAGTGCCCTTGCGACACAGGGCTTTGCATTGACAAAACAATATTCCGGTTGGACGGTCACTATCGGCAGCTGGTTGCTGATTGCGGCAGTGGGTATTGCATGCTGCATTCTCGCATACAAACCGTGGAAACGGTTCAAATCAATGTAAATCCATTTTTCAGGATCCGTAAATTTTTACGGGTCCTGAATATTTTAATTTACGGGTCCTGAATATTTTAATTTAAGGTTGATTTTGGTATTTATATTATGCTATAATTATTTTATATATTTTTTGAATAAAGGAGTTTTACTATGGCAGATAAAGTAAGAGTCGGCGTTATCGGTTTGGGCAACATGGGTTCGAGCCATCTCAACAACTACGCACAAGGCAAAATGCCCGAAATTGAAATCACCGCCATTTGCGACATTGATGAAAAGAAAATAGCTCCCGCACTTGAAAAAGCACCCGATGCAAAGGTTTTTGACAATGCAACAAATTTGATCAACAGCGGTATCGTGGATGCCATTCTGATCTGCACACCACACTATTTCCATCCCCCCATGGCAATTGAAGGTCTCAACGCAGGACTTCATGTCATGAGCGAAAAACCCGCCGGTGTTTACACCAAGCAGGTCCGCGAACTCAACGAAGTGGCAGCAAAGAGCGACAAAACCTTTGCCATCATGTTCAACCAGCGTACAAACTGCGTTTACAGAAAAGTACGTGAAATGGTGCAGGGCGGCGAATACGGTGAGATCCGCCGTGTCAGCTGGATCATCACATCCTGGTTCCGCACGCAGGCTTATTATCAGTCCGGCGGCTGGCGTGCAACATGGGCAGGCGAAGGCGGCGGCGTCATGCTCAACCAATGCCCCCATCAGCTCGACTTGTGGCAATGGATCTGCGGCATGCCTGCAAAGGTTCGTGCGATCTGCCACGAAGGCAAATGGCACGACATCGAAGTCGAAGACGATGTTTCCATCTATGTTGAATATCCCAATGGTGCAACGGGCACATTTATTACCACCACCGGCGACTGCCCCGGCACAAACAGACTTGAAATCACCCTCGACAAAGCCAAGATCATTATTGAAGATGATACCATCAAAATGTTTAAACTCAACGGCTCCACCACGGAAGGCATTTACGGTGCTGCCGACGGTTTCAAAAAACTTGACGGTGAATGGGTCGATATTGAAACAGACGGTCTGAATCCCCAGCATGTCGGCGTTATGAACGCATTTGCCGCACACATTCTGCGTGGTGAACCGCTGGTAGCGGGCGGCGAAGAAGGCATCAACGGACTCACCATTTCCAATGCTGCATTCCTTTCAAGCTGGTTGGATAAAGAAATTGTTCTTCCCATTGATGAAGACCTGTTCTATGAAAAACTGCAGGAAAAGATTGCAAATTCCACACACGAGAAGAAAGTTGTGGAACAGGTACATCAGGATATGTCTTCCACTTACTAATTCCGAAAGGCGGAAACGCAAATGTTATTTTCACAGGATATCGGCATTGACCTTGGTACCGCGAATACTCTGGTCTGTGTCAAAGGAAAGGGCATCGTCATCCGTGAGCCGTCTGTTGTGGCACTGGATGTGCGACAGACCCCCCCGAAAGTGGTTGCTGTCGGTGAAGAGGCAAAACGCATGATCGGGCGGACCCCCGGTTCGATCACCGCAGTCCGTCCGCTGAAAGACGGTGTTATTGCCGACTTCAATATGACAAGCGACATGCTTCGTGCCTTTGTTCGTAAAGCAATGGCAGGCAACCCCATCGCACGTGTACGCGTTATGATCTCCATTCCGTCAAGCGTAACGGAAGTGGAACGAAAAGCCGTGCACGATGCGGCAAAAAACGCAGGTGCACGTTATGTAAGCCTCATTGAAGAACCCATGGCAGCGGCAATCGGTGCAGGCCTTCCCGTTGCGGAAGCCACCGGCAGTATGATCGTGGACATCGGCGGCGGCACTTGCGAAGTGGCGGTCATTTCGTTGGGTGACATTGTCACTTCCCGTTCCATCCGCATGGCCGGTGACAAATTTGATGAAGCCATCATTGCCTACATCCGCCGCAAATATAATCTGCTTATCGGTGAACGCACGGCAGAAGATCTTAAATTATCCATCGGATCGGCTTATCCGTATGCAGGAGAAGGCAAAGTGACCGTACGTGGCAGAAATCTTCTGGACAGCCTGCCGAAAAATGTTGAAATTTCAGCAGAAGACATCCGCGAAGCACTCGAAGACCCGCTGGCACAGATTGTTGAAACCGTTCGCACAACGCTCGAAAAAACACCGCCCGAACTTGCTAGTGATATTGTGGACAGGGGTATTATCCTTTCCGGCGGCGGTGCGTTGTTACGCGGATTGGACAAGCTGCTTGCAAAAGAAGTCGGCATTACGGTCAAAATTGCAAGGAACCCCATTGATTGCGTTGCCGCCGGAACAGCCGTCTGTCTTGAAAAAGATAATCTGCACATCGGCGGCAAGAGAAACGGTTAAGGGTGTCAGGTATGCAATCGTTTTTTAAAAGCACAAAATTCAGATGCATTCTCGCATTGTGTATTGCTTTGGCACTCGGTGTCATGACTGCCGCACTCACACATGACGGCACTTCCCCGCTGACTAAAGCCGTTTCTGTTGTTCTGACTCCGTTGCAAACCGTTTCTTCCGTTTTGCAGGAAAAAACAAAAAATTTCGGTGCCCATTTCCGTTCTTCAGGTGCCTATATGGAGCAGATTGCAGAACTGGAAAGTCAGATCGAAGATTACAGAATGCAACTGGTGGATTATGAAAAAACGCTTCAAAAACTGGAAAGCTATGAAGCGTTTCTGGATATTCAGAAAAACAATGCCGATTTCACATATTGTGCAGCATCTGTCATTTCCCGCGACGGAGCAGATGTTTACAACTCATTCACCATCAACAAAGGCTCGGCAGACGGAATCGAAGTGGGAATGCCCGTTGTTTGCGGCAATTATCTTGTCGGCAGTGTAAGACAGGTCAATCCTGCCTCCTGCACGGTGCACACGGTGCTCAATCCGTCCCTTGCCATCAGTGCCTATGAAATCCGTACCGGTGAAGAAGGCTTTGTCACAACCGACACCACCCTTGCCCTGGAAGGAAAATGCAAACTCACCAGACTGAACACCAACACAGCAATCGGTTCAGGCGGTATTGTCTGCACCTCCGGACTCGGCGGCAGTTATCCGCGGGACCTCATCATCGGAACAATTCAAACCATCCACAACGAGGAAGCGGATATTTCCGCTTATGCCGTTCTGGAACCGGGAATCAGCATCACAAATATACTTGAAGTTTTTGTTATCACATCTTTTAACTAATTCAGACAGAGGAATTACAGTGCACACGCAACGAACGAAAATACTGACAATCAGACGGCTGCTTCTGGTGGCTGTTGTCATAATCGGTGCTTTGATACAGAATTGTGCTTTATCTGCCGGCGGTATACAGATCTGCATTCTGTTGCCGCTGACAGTTATCATCGCCATGTTCGAAAAAGAATTTGCAGGAATTCTTTACGGCATTCTGGCGGGATGCCTATGGGATGTTTCAACAACCACCGCCGACGGCATGAAAGCCCTTTTTCTTGCACTGACGGGCTGCATCTGCGGTTTGCTTGTTCGTTACATCATGCGCAACAATTTACTGAGTGCACTTGTTCTTTGCGGTGCGGCAAGCATTGTGCTAAATGTACTGCACTGGGTTGTTTATGTTACCCCATATGCAGACGGAATGTTCCGTGCCCTGTTTCTTTTTTATCTCCCGCAGATCCTCTTAAGCGTTCTTGCTGTTATTCCGTTATACTTTTTACTACGTGCGTTGGAGAAAAAATATAAAGTTACGGAAGAAACAAAATAAAATAACCAAAAATAATTTCACAGAAAAGGAGGCGGCAAAGTGAATCAATTGAATACGAGAATACGTTTTGCTGGTAGCTTTTTCTTTGCCGTCATTCTTCTTTTTACCGGCATTCTGTTTTACACACAGTACACTGCAGAAAAGAACAAAGACAGCAATGACACGGCGGCAATTGCCTCTTATTCGGTTGCAGTCCCGTCCGTACGCGGTGAAATTCTCGATCGCAACGGACAGCCACTTGTTCAGAACCGTCAGGGAACGGATATTGTGATTTATTATGTTACATTCCCTGAAGATAAGGCAGAAAAAAATAAAATTCTGCTTTCTCTTATCCGTATCGCAGAAGCAAATAATGACGAATGGATTGATGAGCTACCCCTTGAATTCGGTCCGGACGGCAAAATCCGTTTCTGCGAAGAACGTGAAAGCGACATCGCTTTTATGAAATCCGAAAAGCTTTTACACCTGAACACGTATGCAACCGCACAGAATTGTCTGGACGCATTTGTGCGTGACTATGAAATGGAAAATTATACAGCGGATGAACAACGCAAGCTGGCATCCGTATACTATAGCATGGTAAAAACATCCTTCGGATATCTGACCTCATACACATTTGCGAGAGATGTTTCTGCCGCAACCACAGCTTTTATTATGGAACACAATGCTGATTTTCAAGGTGTGGACACCGTAGTTTCTGCTTACCGTGAATACGATGGTGACGGCACATTGGCGGCACATATTCTCGGCGTGGTCGGTGCAATCAGTGCAGATGAATATAAAAATGAACAGGAGCTTCTTGCCGAAGCACTCAAAGACCGTACGCTGACCGATCTTGAAATTGCACAACTCAAAGCAAGATCCTATACACCGACATCCGAATACGGTAAATTCGGCATTGAAGCCGCAGCCGAACAACACCTGCACGGTGCAAGCGGCTTGCTTGATTTTCTTGTGGATTCCGACGGCAATGTCACAAATGAATATTCCGTGCTGCCGCAGCAAGGCTACACAGTCATATCGACCATTCACAAAGGACTGCAGGAGGTGGCGGAAAAATCCCTGCAGGAACGAATTCAGGCAACCATGACGGAGGACGTTCTGTCAAAAGGACTCTCTCCTGCGGGTGCCGTTGTTGCCATTGACATCCACTCAGGTGCTGTTCTTGCGGCAGCCTCGTACCCCGATTTCAGTCTGAATACCTATTATGACGATTACAACAAACTCCTGGAAGATCCCGGAAAACCATTGTGGAACCGCACCACGCAAAGCACCTATGCACCCGGCTCAACCATGAAATGTGCCGTTGCGTTGGCGGCATTGGAAGAAGGAATCATTGATGCGGATGATACTGTTTTTTGTCAGGGCACCTATGAATATTTTGACATCACATTCGCCTGCCACGAGCAGACCGCACACGGTTATGTCAATGTAAAAACCGCTTTGGAGCATTCCTGCAACATTTTCTTTTATCAGATGGCTGAAAAACTCGGTATTGAAAAAATTCAGGAATACGCAAAGTTATTCGGACTCGGTTCTCCTACCGGTATTGAAATCAGCGAAAGTGCAGGTATTCTTGCAGGTCCCGCCTACCGTGACTCCATCGGTGCGACATGGCAGCAGGGTGAAACACTTCTTGCCGCCATCGGACAGTCTGACAATTCCTTCAGCATCATGCAGCTTGCGGCTTACGTTGCAACCATTGCCAACGGCGGAATCCGATACACCCCATATCTGATTGACAGAATCCTCAGTGCGGATTACAGCGAAGTGCTCTACAGCCATGAAGCACAGATTGCCGCACAACCGGGATTTTCATTGGCTAACATCAATACGGTCAAAGAAGGAATGCGTCTTGTGGCAACCGAAACAAACACTGCATACAGTTTTATGGATCTTCCCTATACCGTTGCCGCAAAAACAGGTACCGCCGAAAAAACGTTGCTGATAAACGGCAAATATGTGGAAGGTACAGACGGCTTCCTGATCACATTCGGTCCCTATGAAGAACCGCAGATCGCTGTTGCTATCGTTGTTGAAAACGCAGGTTCCGGTTCCTCGACCGCACAGGTCGCCGCCGACATTTACGAATATTACTTCGCATTGCAAAATGAAATTCAATACAGTCAGCCTGTGAATGAACTCATCGGCTGAGGTAAAAAGAAGAGAGGAGAATGCAGACAAATGGCAAACAGAATCGTCATTGCCTCCGGAAAAGGAGGGGTCGGTAAATCCACACTGACCGCAGGCCTTGGCAGAGCCGCCGCCAATGCAGGTAAAAAAACATTGCTGATTGATTGCGATGCGGGATTGGGTTCTCTTGATATTCTCTTCGGATGTGACAAGGACTGTGCTTTTAACTGGATGGATCTTTACGAAGACCGTTGCACAAAAGAAGAAGCCTTGTTGCCGCTCGGGGATAATTTATGGTTATTACCGGTTCCCCGTACCCTGCAGACGGATTTTCCCGAAGATGCGATTGCAGACTTTATAGAAAAACATGAAGAAGATTTCGACCTGATTCTCATTGATGCCCCTGCAGGCATCGGCAACGGATTAAAAAGAGCCGCCAAAGGGGCAAAACGAGCCATTGTTGTGGCAACCCCGGATGCGGTTTCCGTGCGAGGTGCATGGTCTGTCGCCCGTGTGCTGACGCAAGAGGGCCTGCAGGAAGTCAGACTTGCCGTCAACCGATTTGATTACAAAGCGGCACGAAAGAAAAAACAATACAACATTGACTTTGCCATTGATCAGACGGCTGTGCAACTCATCGGTGTGATTCCCGAAGAAGAAAAAATAATATTCTCCAGCGTAACGGGCAAGCAACTCAAAAAGAACAGCCCCGCCGCAAAAGCATTTGCACGGATTTTACGCCGCATCGACGGTGAGCATGTGCCGCTTCGCATCTCTTACTTAAAAAATTAAAAAAATAATTGTAAAACACTGCGAAATGTGTTACAATAATTTTAATATCCTCATATATGCGTTATAATATTTGAAAGACGGTGAATTTATGAACATTGCATTGATTGCACACGACTCCAAGAAAGAACTGATGACTCAATTCTGTATCGCTTACTGCGGAATTCTCAGCCATCACAATCTGTGCGCAACGGGAACAACCGGGAAATTGGTTGCTGATGCAACGGGTCTTCCCATTAAACAGTTCCTCAATGGTGCACAAGGCGGTGCACAGCAGATCGGATCTCTGATCTCCTGTAATGAGATCGACCTGATGTTGCTGTTTAGAGATCCGCTGTCCAAGAAAATCACAGAACCCGATGATGCGGCTCTGTTGCGTCTTTGCGACGTTCACAATGTGCCTTGTGCAACAAATATTGCAACGGCAGAATCATTGGTCAGAGGTCTTGAGAGAGGCGACCTTGACTGGCGCGAACTTGTACACTAAAAAAACAATAATCCGATAAAGAAAATCTTTCGTCGGATCAATTGAAAGGATAAACAAATCATGGCTTTGCTTACAAAAGCACCGCGCGGAACGCAGGATCTGCTTCCGTCGAAGGCACACAGATATCAATATATTGAAAAGGTAGTGGCAGAAACCGCCGCCTGCTTCGGATTTTATGAGATCCGCACCCCCGTTTTTGAACACACGGAACTGTTCAACCGTTCCGTCGGTGATACCACGGACGTTGTGCAGAAAGAAATGTATACCTTTGAAGACAACGGCAAACGCTCCATTTCGCTTCGTCCCGAAGGTACGGCAGGTGCCGTTCGTGCATTCCTTGAACACGGTCTGTTCAACGAACCGCTTCCGCAGAAACTGTGGTATCTGACCTCCTGCTACCGTTATGAAAAGCCGCAGGCAGGCAGACTTCGTGAATTCCATCAGTTTGGTGTGGAAGCATTCGGCAGCCAGAGTGCGGCACAGGATGCGGAAGTGATGGCGATTGCCCGTCATGTATTTGACCGCATCGGTGTTGAAAATATAACACTGGAAATCAACTCCATTGGCTGTCCCGTTTGCCGTAAGGAATACCACAAGGCTTTGCTTGCTTATTTTAATGAAAAGAAGGGCGATCTTTGCGAAACCTGCCTCGGCAGATTGGAACGCAATCCCATGCGTATTCTTGACTGCAAGAGCCCCGTGTGCTCCGCTATTGCGGCAGATGCTCCCGTAATTACCGATTTCCTTTGCGACGAATGCACCACCCATTTTGCACAGGTGCAGAAATATCTCAACGCAATGGACATTGACTTCATCATCAATCCGCACATCGTGCGCGGTCTTGATTACTATACAAAAACTGTTTTCGAGTTCATTACACATGACCTCGGTGCACAGAGTGCCGTCTGCGCAGGCGGCCGTTATGACGGTCTTGTCGAGCAACTCGGCGGCAATCCCCTCCCCGCTTGCGGCTTCGGTATGGGTGTGGAAAGACTCGACCTGCTGATGCAGGCCCAGAACATTGAAGTACCCGAACCCGAACATTGCTCGCTGTACATTGCCCCCTACAACGAAGAATTCTCGTTCGAAGCTATGCGTCTTGTTAATGATTTGCGTGCGGAAGGTGTGTATGCCTTGACGGATGTCACAGGCCGATCGGTCAAAGCACAGATGAAATATGCAGACAAGTGCAAAGCGGATTACACGCTTGTGCTCGGTGCCGATGAAATTGCGAACAAAACAGTCAATGTCAAACGCATGAGTGACGGCAGTGTCACACAGATAGGTCTTGATGATTTCTGTGATGATTTTATTCGTCTGACCATCAATGATGCACTCAGCGATTTCGCAGGCGAAGAGTTTGCACTTTAATTAAGGATATAAAACAAAGAGAGGATATAAATTATGGAATTTATTGCAGGCCTCAAGAGAACGGACTATTGCGGAAATTTCCGTCTCAGCGATGCAGGTAAAGAAGTCACCGTTTTCGGTTGGGTACAGCGTCAGCGCAACCTCGGCAGCCTGATCTTCATTGATCTGCGTGACAGAACCGGACTTATTCAGCTTGCCTTTGACGAAAACACCGACAAGGCTGTTTTTGAAAAAGCCGCTTCTGCCAAGAGCGAATATGTTCTTGCCGCTGTCGGTACGGTGCGTGAACGCTCCGCAAAGAACACCGAAATCCCCACAGGCGAAATTGAAATTGATGTCAAAGAACTTCGCATTCTCAACAAGAGCGAAACACCGCCCTTTGAAATTGTCAACAACTGCCCCACAAACGAAATCAACAGACTGAAATACCGTTATCTTGACCTTCGCCGTCCTGAACTGCAGAACAACATTCTGTTCCGCAACAAGGTCGCCAAGATCACAAGAGATTATTTCTATGACAACGGTTTTATTGAAATTGAAACCCCCATTCTCATCCGTTCCACGCCTGAAGGTGCCCGTGACTTCCTGGTTCCTTCCAGATTGCACCACGGTACATTCTATGCCCTGCCGCAGTCCCCGCAGCTTTACAAGCAGCTTTCCATGGTAGCAGGTTTTGACCGCTACTTCCAGATCGCCCGCTGTTTCCGTGACGAAGACTCCCGTGCAGACCGCCAGCCCGAATTCACACAGATCGACATTGAAATGTCCTTCGTAGATGTGGAAGACGTTCTCAGCATAGGTGAAGGTTACATTGCAAAGGTCTTCAAAGAAGGCCTCGGTATTGACATTCCGCTTCCCCTTCCCCGCCTTACCTACAAGGATGCCATGGAACGTTACGGTTCGGACAAGCCCGACACCCGTTTCGGCATGGAGCTTGTCAACCTTTCCGATATTCTTGCAGATTGCGGCTTCGGCGTATTTGAAGGTGCGATCAGTGCCGGCGGCAGTGTCCGTGCATTCTGCGCGAAGAACGCTGTTACCACCTATTCCCGTAAAGAAATTGACAAGCTGACCGAAAAAGCCAAGGGCATCGGTGCAAAAGGTCTTGCATGGATCCGCTGGACGGATGACGGCATCGCTTCTTCTTTCGGCAAGTTCATCAGTGAAGAAAAGATGCAGGCCATTCTTGACAAGGTCGGTGCAGAAAAGGGCGACGTTGTTGTAATTATTGCAGACAAGAACAGCCTTGCTCTTTCCATTCTCGGCTCGCTTCGCTGCGACGTTGCAAAGAAGCTCGACATCATCCCCGACACCAACAACCTGCTGTGGATCGTTGAATTCCCGTTCTTTGATTGGGATGAAGACAGCCAGACTTGGGTCGCCATGCACCATCCGTTCACCTCGCCCATGGATGAATGCCTCGAATACCTTGAAACCGACAAGGCAAAGGTGCGTGCAAAGGCTTACGACCTTGTTTTCAACGGCATCGAGCTGTCTTCGGGTTCCATCCGTATCACCAACCCCGAACTGCAGAACCGCATGTTCAAACTGCTCGGTCTTTCCGAAGAAGAAGCACACCGCAAGTTCGGCTTCCTGTTGGATGCTTTCCGTTTCGGTCCGCCTCCCCACGGCGGTATGGGTATCGGTCTTGACCGTCTTGTTATGCAAATGCTCGGTTGCGAAAGCCTTCGTGATGTTATTGCATTCCCGAAACTCAAGGATGCAACCGAATCCATGACGAACTGTCCCGCACCTGTTGATGAAGACCAGCTTGAACTGCTCGCTCTTGCCATTACAGATAAAGAAGACCAATAATAGTAATCAAGAGGCAGCGGAAAACCGTTGCCTCTTTTTTTGGAGGTATGAAAATGCCCTATCATAAAGAAATCACATTCCGCCCTGACGGTCATTTACGCATCATGCAGATTGCGGACACGCAGGAACTGCCGACAATGAATCCCGATACACGCAAACTCATCCGTCTTGCCGTGCAGAATGCAAAACCTGACCTTGTTGTGTTCACGGGTGACCAGATTTACGGGCTCATTCCGACTTTTAAGGGCAACACGGAAAAGAAAGTGCGCAAGATTTTCAAAGCCCTCACCGCACCGATGGAAGAACTCGGCATTCCGTTTATTGTCGCCTTCGGCAATCATGACAATCAGTGCGGCATCAGCAACGCCCGTCAGATGCAGATTTATATGGAATCGCCCGTCTGTGCAGGCGGCTCGTACACCGACAACGAAACAGGTTTGTTTTCTCTGCCGATCAAAGGAACGGACGGAACAATTAAGTTCAATATTTATTTATTCGATTCCAACGGTGAAGCAGAAGCGGGTGCTTACAAAGCAATCGGACAGGATCAATTGCAGGCATACAAAGATACACGCGATGATTTAAAAGAAAAAACAGGGGCGTATGTGCCGTCGCTTGTATTTCAACACATACCGCCGTGGGAAGTCGTGAATACCATTGTCCGCGTGCCAAAGGGAACAAAAGGGGCTGTGGAAGCCTTCCATGCATTCAAGGATCAGTATTTTGTTCTTCCCCCGGAAGCGATTGCAAAGGGGGAATTCATGGGCGAATCCCCTGCCGTACCGAAGACACAGAGCGGTCAGTTTGACATTCTTGCCGAAAAGGGTGATGTGTTCGGCATTTACTTCGGACACGATCATATCAACTCTTTTGTTCTTCCCTATAAGGGCATCGACCTCGGTTATACACAGGGCACAGGTTTCAATGTCTACGGGCCGGGAAGAAAAAGAGGGGTGCGTATTTTTGACATTCCGCAGGATAATCCCCGCAACTACACAAACTACACGCTGACTTTCGGGGAGCTGACCAATGATAAATTCCATAATCCGCTGTTTGAACTGATTCAACCGATCATGCCGACAAGTGTGATGCAGGTCAAAAAACTCATCAAACCCGTTGCCATCGGCGGGGTTGTCACGCTGACCGCCGCAACCGCCGCCGCATGCGCATTGTATAAGAAGAAAAAATAAGAATTCAAATTGGAGTTTGTCGGGGAGATAGCCAATCACGGGGACGGGTCCGTGATTGACTCTAACATATAACAAAAGCAGTCAATCATGGTTCCGTCCCCTGATTGGCGGCGATTTTTATATATTTTTTGCATCATTTTTGTTTAAATTTGTGCGTGGTCGTAAATCAGGGGACAGTACTGCGATTGCCTTTGAGAAATTGTTCGGCAATCACAGTAGCCGTCCCCGTGATTGACTCCCC
>JAZUQC010000042.1:0-19438 GCA_045605525.1 Acutalibacteraceae bacterium | reverse complement strand
GTAACCATTGAATTTAATAAAAAAAATGAAAATGGTCCCCGGAACAACATGGTCAGATGGGATCGGAACGGATAATATCCCGGAACGGATAATATCCGTTCCCTACGGCAATCAACCAACATCCCCGATAAACCGTAATTTTTTGCTCCTGACAAAGAAAAAACCTCGTCCGGCAATTGACGAGGCTCTTTCTGAATATATGGGATTTGAAGTAGGAAGATTTCGTGTTTACGGGTATATTATATACCCTGTTTTGTGAAAAAAAAAGGGGGTTTTGATTACAAAATCCTTACAGTTTTGTAATCTTTAATTCCTATTTTTAATCATTTTACGAGGTTGCTTTTTCAGCGGTCGGGTGTTATAATAAAAGTACTTTTCCAACAAAAAATGAGGTGGCAAAAATGAAAAAAAGAATGTTGAAGCAATGTGCAATTCTGTTGGTTTTCTGCCTGTTATGCGGCAGTATGAGCATGGTTGCAGGTGCTATCGGCATCACCAATTTTTTCCTTTTGGGGGATGTCAACAATGACGGTGCAGTCACGGCAGACGATGCAAGACTGACCCTTCGTTATGTGGTTTATCTGGAAGACGATGAAGACATCATCCGTCTTTGCGGCGAGGATTATGAATATCAGTTCGCGATGGATGCCAACCGTGACGGCAGTCTTGACTCGGCAGATGCAAGAATGATTCTGCGTATGTCGGTCGGACTTGAAAACAACAAAAGTCCCTACACCTATGACAAGGCAGCAGTGGATGCAATCTGCAAGGAATATAAAGCCTACGGCGTGCAGGCTGCGGTGATCCGTGACGGCAAGGTGATCGACACCTACAGCTACGGTGTTGCCGACAAGCAGACGGGCAGAGCGGTCAGAGATATCACCAAATTCCGTGCCTCGTCCCTTTCCAAACTGGTTACATTTGCAACCTGCATGGCATTGGTGGACAGAGGCGTGCTGGATCTGGACGAAGATATCGGTACTTATTTCGGTTTCTCCGTACGCAACCCTTCGTATCCCAATGACAAAATCACACTGCGTATGCTGATGACGCATTCTTCAACCATCACAGGCGGCAGTTCTTTCAACGCAAGCCTTGAAAGCGGATCGACCTATCCCATACGCACCCTGCTCAACGATTCGGGGAACTATAATCTTTATGACAAGCCCGGTGAAGTTTCGGAATATTCCAATTTCGGTGCGGCCCTTGTGGGTTGCATTTGCGAGCTTGCAACCGGCAGATGCTTTGAAGACCTTGCACAACAGTATATCATTGACCCCCTGGGACTCGATGCAGGCTTTGTATCCACCTCGCTTAAAAGCAAGGAGTATGCAAAAATCTATTCGGGCGGTTCCGAAATGTGGGGCGACTACTATTTCAACAACGTCCGCTATTCTTCCGTGCTCGGACAGACCGTACACATCACACAGGGTAATCTGCTGATCAACACAGCCGACTATGCAAAGGTGCTTTGCATGCTGCTCAATGGCGGCGTTGCCGAAGACGGCACACGGGTGTTGTCGCAGTGGGCGGTCAACGAAATGCTGTGTGACCAGTATGTGAACGGCTATGAAGTGGTGGGTTTTGCAACCTACATCATCCCCAGCCTGTATGAAGGGATGACGCATTACACGCACACAGGCTCGTCCTACGGATTCCACGGCGCGTATGCTATGGACAAGGACTACAAAAACGGAGTTGTTGTGTTCACCTCCGGCTGTGCAAGAAGTCTGGATGAAAGTACGTATATTTATAATGTCTGTCAGGCAATCATTTACGAACTCATGCCGGAGTTTGAGTAAGCAGAACAAAAAAGTTCTTGTTATTTTTACATCCGTGTGGTAAAATATTTGTATCTATAAAAAAGCGAGGGATTCAATATGGCAGTTTTTAAATCCATTATGTCCAATTTTTTGTCCTTTATCATGGCAATCGTACTCACAGTGATCCCGTATGCGGGCTTTGAACTTCCCATCATTGATACGGCAGAAGAAAACTGCAGAATGACGGCAGAACTCATTTCCGACACGCATCTCGAAGAAACGGAAATTCTGCGTCCGTTGTTCCTTGTTGTCGGCCTTAAAAACCTGCAGAGAGCCAAAACAGACATTGATGCCGTGGTGATTGCAGGCGACATCACCAACTATGCAGACGAAGCTTCCCTGGCAAGACATTATGAAATCTTCAGCAAACACTCCCCCGCTGTTGCCATCACCGCCGCAGGCAATCACGATATCGGCCATGTCGGTGACCGTGATGTAACGGATATCACCCGTGAAGAAGCAAAGGCAAATTTCATTCGTTACAACAACGAATATCTCGGCATTGAAGCCGAAGACAACTATTATTCCTATGAAGTCAACGGCTACACCTTTATCGTGCTCGGTGACGAAGTCATTGACGGCGGCCATTGGGACGGAATGGACATCACCGAAGCACAGCTCAGCTTCCTGGATGCTGAACTTGCCCGTGCAACTGCCGACGGCAAGCCCGCATTCGTTGTCTGCCACTGGGCGGTGGACGGCATGAACGGACAGGAGATCGTGTATCCCGACAGCGGTATCGAGCTGGACAAGAATGACATCAAATCCGTGATGGAAAAATACAACAACGTATTTTACATCAGCGGCCATATCCACGGCGGTATCAAGAGCGAAGCCGCGGCAGACTTTGTGGGATTTTCCAATGTGGAGCAAGAAAACGGCGTAACCTATGTTTCGCTTCCCACTTACGGCATTGTCAACTCCTTCGGGAACCCTGCTTCTGCAACGGGTATGCAGATGGAAGTGTATGACAACAAAGTCATTTTCCGACCGCGTAATTTCCTGACAAACAAGTGGTTCACCAATGCCGTTTACACCATTGACCTGACGGCATAAAAGAATAAAAAATAAAGACTCCGCGAAGGAGTCTTTATTTTTTCTGTACAGATTAAAATTGCAATGGGTTTGCTTTCAGACTTATTCGTTAACAGTGGTATCTTCAGTGTTAGCGGAGCCGAAAAGCTTCATGATCATGTCAATGATTTCCTTGAGATAGTCAATGAAAGTCTGGATCCATGCGTAATCATCGTTCTTACCGATAATCATGTGGTGTGCACCTCACTTTTAATGAACTACGGACAGATACATCCGCTTATTTAGCATAACACAAATAACTTATAATTACAATAGAAAAATACAATTTTGCCCAAACTTTTAGCATTATTGCCAAAAGTTCAAAACAATTTTTGGTGGAAATGAAAAAAGACCGGCATTCAGACCGATCTTTTTCTTCATCGTTATCAATTCAATCAGGTGGTTTCAGGGCTGGTTTCGTCTTTTCCGCCGGTGATAGCACTGAAATCGCCATTCAGGAAAGAAGTGATGATTTCGATAATTTTTGCAAGGATTGCTGCAAATTCATTGATGATGGTAGGAATGTCTTCAGTTTCACCAATGCTGCCAAAGCCGAGCATGCCGAGGATTTCGTCCATTTTGTCTGACCTCTTTTCTGTTCATAAATTATATTGTAAAAAAATTACAACCCAAAAATTAAAACCGCAACACCTTTTTTATTCTTCAGGTGTTTCCTCCGTTGCGTCCTCCATCAAGCCGATGCTGACAAGGAAATTACGCAGAGCGGTGATGACTGCAACAAGCCATTCTGCCCATTTTGCAAGAGAAGAAACGGTTGTATTGGCATCATCTTCAGTAATACCAACTCTCATACATCCACCTCCGTCAAAAAAAGAATAGTCTTTTACGGTAACATCATATCACCTTTTTGTTCAACTTGCAAGAGTTTTTTACAAGACATGAAAAGATTCACAATGATAACACAAGTTTTTCACAATATAATTCTTTATTAGAAAATAAACATAACAAAGGATTGCAACATGCAGCTGCAATCCTTTTGTTTGCTTGTGTCGTAAATCAGATCCAGTCGGGTCTTTCTGCGTATTCTACCATGTCATAAGAACCGTCGGAATACCAGTAAACAACATAACCGCTGTTGGGATCATCGCATCCGGGTGCCCATTCGGTGCTGACAACGTACTTTTCGGTTTCGGGTTCATCGCTGCCGCCCTGGTTGCCGCTGTCCTCGGTAGGGGGTTCTGTGGGAGGATCGGTGACAATGGGTTCGTCAACAGGAGGTGCTGTGGGGGGATCGGTGACGTCATTTCTGTTGGTGGTGAGTTCTTCACGACGGCGGGTGGTTGTGGTGGTGTCGTCTTCATCATCATAAGAAGAAGTTGTGGTGGTGGTTGTGGTCGCCTTCACCGTGGTGGCTTCTTCGGTAGCCTTTTCGGAAGCGGGTTCGGTGACACCTTCTGCCGTGGTTGCACTTTCTTCTTCAACCTTCAGATCACCGACGGTAACAAGGATATCACCTTCCAGATCGGAGAGATATTCGGTCAGTTCAACATTGATTTCAACGATTTCGTCTTCTTTGATGCCTGCTTTTTCGAGTGCATCGGCAACGGTGCCGCCGACAAGTTCAACTTCAACGGTCTTGCTTGCGGGAGTAGCCGCTTCGGTAGCCGCCTCAGAAGCTTTTTCAGTTGCTTCTTCCGTTACTGTTTCGGTGGCTTCTTCCTTGGCTTCTTCGGTAATCACAACGTTGACCTTGGCATAACGGGCAACGGACACTTCGACGGGTTCTTCGAGAACGGTGTCGAGAGCGGGAGTGACTTCGTCCTTTTCGCCGAGAACAAGGCCGACCTGCTTGAGAAGATCTTCAACCGTCATGCCTTTTTCAAAGGCCACGGTGACGGAATTTTTCTGGTCTTTGACGGTGATTTCCTGTGCTTCTTTGCCACAGCCTGCAAACAGGGTGAGAACGAGAAGAAGTACGGTTGCAAGGGTAAGTACTTTTTTCATTTTTTATTCCTCCGTAATAGTAAATGTATCATCACATACGCTGATGTATTGACCGTTTTCGTTGATCACGATCGAGATCTCAACATTTTCGTCAGCAAGCAGATTCTTGTTGAGATACAGCATATAGCCGTAATCATTGGTGCCATCTTCACTTGTCACGGTGAAGGCTTCATAATAAGTACCGTTGATGCAGACATACACATCGGTGTAATCCGTGTAACCGTCAATGGTGCCGTAAGCCGTAAAGAAGGACTTATTGTTTTTTGCCTCTTCAAAGGTAAGCGTGCTGTTGTTTTCGGAAGCAGGAGCCGGGGTTGCGGTGATTTCGGTTACCGCACCCGTGAAGACGGGAGGCAGATAGCCGAGCACGAAATTGCCGCGTTCACCGACCTCAATAATAACGGTATCAGCCTTATGCATCTGCATATTGGTTTCCACCGCATAGGGCTGGCCCCGGCTGAAAACAGCCTTTGCATATTCGTTTGCAAAGAACGGCAGCATGGCATTGGTAAACGAGTCGCGGAACATCACAAGACTGCCTTCGCCACTCGGATTTTCCGTCATGATCAGCGGATCTTCCACGCTCTGCATGGGGGTTTTGAGGGTGTAAAGCTCCTCTATGTCGTAATAGTAGTTCCATTCGGGCTCTGCGGCGACACCGTACAGCATGTTGCCGAGGTCACCGTATTCGGTTTCGGATTTGGTGTAGGGTGCCGAGCTGTAATCCTCATGTTCTACATGCAGTTGATCCAGAATGGTATTATATGCCAGCAACGCACCCTTGTTGTTCCAGTGGGAGTCGCGGTGCAGATACAACACCTCGTCCTGTGCTTCAAACACAGGGAACAGGTCAACAAAGTTGACATTCATTGCATTGAGGTGTTTTCTGATGACATCCATGTTGTTTTCATCATCCACCACGGGCAGATAATAAGGCATGTGCTCGGGATACAGCGAGTTTTTGTTGGGAGCGACCACATAAGCAAACTTGCCGCCGTTGGCTTCGACGTATTTTTGTGTCTGTGCAATGGTGTGGGCAACATTGTAAGCATAGCGGTCGGACATGGTATTGTAACCGGAATAATCGTAGACGGTGGAGGTGTAATACAGCCAGCCGTCCGTTCCGCGGATAACACTGTCAACAGAGGATGTTGCGAACTTGTCCAGCAGCAGTGCATCGGCGGCAACCATCTGCGGTTTGAATGCAAAATGGTCGTTGAAATAATCACCAAGTTCTTCAAGAATGTCAAAATTGAATTTGCCGTCCTCAACAACAGAGGGGAACTTGGCAAGCTCACGCTTTTCAAGCGTGGTATCGGTTCTTGCAAATGTCATACAGACAAAGGGAATGAGGCTTATGACGAAGCAAAGAACAACATAAAAAATATTCGATCTTTTTTTCAAATTCGCCACCTGCCTTTAAAATCTGAAGTAAATGAAGGGATTGTATGTAGCCGAAGACAGGCGGATCATGCAGATAATGAGAAGCACAATGCTCAGCACATACAGCGTGACATTAAGCACCTTTGCCTTTGTGCCCGTGACATTGTCACCGAGCACCATCGTTTTGACCTTTTCGGAGGTCCAACGCATCGGGCCTGCTCCGACTGCGGCAATGATGATGACGAAGATGTTCCACGGTGTCATGTACTGCATGAAGATGCTCATGGCTTCCGGAGAGAAGTCAAAGCCTGTAAACATTTTGCCGATGAAGACACCCCAGTCACGCAGAGAGGTCACGCACAACAACGAGAAGCCGATGCTGACAACGAGCATGGTGTAAACATAACCGATTGCCTTGGGAAGTTTTTTGAAGAATTTCTTGAAAACATCTTCAAGCACACGGAAGATACCGTGCATGACACCCCACAGAACATAAGCCCATGTTGCACCGTGCCACAGACCCGTCATGAAGAAAACGACCATCATGTTGAAACGGGCTCTGCCGACACCTCTGCGGTTGCCGCCGAGCGGGAAATAAAGATACTCAGTGAACCAGGTTGTCATGGAAATGTGCCAGCGGTTCCAGTAATCCTTGACGGTGGTGGCGGTATAAGGATAATTGAAGTTCTCAAGGAACTTAAAGCCAAACATCTGTCCCATACCGATCGCCATGTCGGAATAACCGCTGAAATCGTAGTAGACGCGAAGCATACAGGAAACGGCACCAAGCCATGCGGCAAGAATATTGAAATCATCAATATTCAATAAAAATATGGTATCGGTGATCTGCCCCGTTACGTTGGCAAGGATAACCTTTTTGCCGACACCGCAGATGAATCTGCGAAAACCGTTTGCCATGTCCGTGGTTGTTGCATGGCGGTTGGAAAGTGCCTCATTGACATCATGGAATTTGACAATGGGGCCTGCAATGAGCTGCGGGAAGAAGGTAATATAAAGCAGAACATTGAAATAGTTCTTTTCTGCATTGACCCTTTTTCTGTAAACGTCAATAACATAAGAAAGAGCCTGGAAAGTGAAGAACGAAATGCCGATGGGCAGTGCGATCTGCGGAACAGTCAGATTCGTACGGAAAATGCTGTTGATTGTTTCAAACAGGAAGCCCGTATACTTGAAATAGCCCAACGGCAGGAGATTGACGACAATGGCCGCAACCATAACAGCCTTGCGTTTTTTCGGGTCCTCACTCCTGCTGACAGCAAGGGCAAAGAAGTAGTTCCAGATCGAAGAAGCGATCATCAGGAACACATAGACAGGTTCGCCGTAGGCATAGAACGCAAGGCTGAAAATGATGAGCATAATGTTCTTTGCCTTGATATCCGGCAGAATCTGATGCAGAATAAAAACAATGGGAAGAAATACGCTTATGAAAGCGACAGAACTGAAAATCATGACCAGGTTACCTTTCCGTCAGAAACATACATTCTGATTCTGTAATTGCGGGTATAGCCGTAGGGGTAAGAGGACGATGTGACCATGAAAGAGTTGTAGTTGGGATATTTATTCTGCATCATGGCATCGCACCAATAGGTTGTGCCGCCGTAGTAAACTTCCGTCAGGCCGTGGGTGGTGGTGCCGCCTTCCGAAGAATTGATCTGCCCGGTGATGAAGCCGACATCAAATCCCAGAACTCTGCCGATGTAAGCCAATGCACCTGCAAAGCGATAACAGTTGCCGCTCCATTCATCCAGCATCTGCGTGGCATAACCGGGAATGTGTCTGCCGTCGGGAGTCGTGGTTATATCGGGGTTGTTTTTGTAACTGAAATAATCAACCATAATGTAGTAACAGGTTTCAAAGCGGCTGTAAGCAGAATCGGAAGAATCGGTATATGTATTGACAAAATCAACAGCTGCTTCAATGGAAGCATCATCCACTCTTGCACCGTCGGGGCCGTAGTAAGAAGAACCGACGATCTGATTTTTAACACAGGTGTAGTTATTACCGCTCTTGGTGTAGTAATAGTAAAGCCCTGTTGCCGCTTGCTGCACACCCGTATATTTTTCGTTGCAGCGGCTGCAGTGCTGGGGAACGGTTGCGGTGCAGCGTACCATTGCATGACCGAGTGCATTAGCGGGGATGGAGAGCACGGAAGAACATGCCGAGCAGGTGTATTCAAGGATGCCTGCTGTTGTACAGGTGGCGGGCTGATTCTTGGTTTCCTTGTAAGCATGACCCTTGGATTTGAAGGTTTCTTCCTTTTCATCACCGCATACCGAACAGACGGACTTGGAAAATCCCTTTTCGGTGCAGGTGGGTTCGGTGTGCTCGGTTACTTCGTATGCATGGCCCTTTGTTTTGAGAACAACTTCTCTTTCCTCGCCGCAGACAGAGCAAGCCTGCTCATCCAGACCGTCTGCGGTGCAGGTGGCCTCGGTCCTTGTGACGGAAACAAAGTCATGTGCAAGCTTTGCAAAGAGAATGGTGCCTTCCTGTTCGCAGTGTTCACAGGTGTAAGTCACGCTGCCGTCTGCCGTACAGGTAGCAGCAACGATTTCATTGTTGACGAACGCATGCTGTGATTCTGCGGTCAGACCGACAGAGGCGCGAAGAACCTCACGTGCATCACCGGCATTGAGTACACCGTCATGATTCATATCCGCATAAGCGGCAACATCGTAATCAATTTTATCCAGACCGACCGAAACACGAAGAACGGTTCTGGCTTCACCGGCATCGACCTTGCCGTCCGCATTCAGGTCACCCATGGTATGCAGGACAACAGGCTGCGTTACATCACCGTCGGTTACATTACCATCGGTTACATTCCCGTCGGTTACATTACCGTCGGTGGCATTTCCGCTTGTGATGCCGTCTGCGTTCTGTGCAAAAGAAGGCAGAGCAAAGGACACGGCAAACAAGAGGATCATTGCCAACAAAAGACCTATTTGCTTGAATTTTTTCTGTAATTTCCCCAACATAAAAAAACCTCTCTGTTTATATTTTTTCATTTCGTCTGCGTTTTTTGGGATCGCCTGATCCCTCCGACAAAAGCCGATTAAATTCTATGTTTTTTTATATCACATTTTTTCCGAAAAATCAATAATTTTTCTTCAGTTGTATTATATTTGTAATATATACCAAATATGTCAGATTTTCCGTTCAATTTATGAACAAAAAGTATTTCATTCTCCCTGTTGTGCTAACTTTTCTGCCGTGTCGGCGGTGATGAGAGCATCAATGAGTTCATCCATGTCCCCGTTGAGAATATTTTCGATCTTATAAAGTGTCAGCCCGATACGGTGGTCGGTGACACGGTACTGATGATAATTATACGTCCGTATTTTTTCACTGCGATCACCGGAACCGACCATGCTGCGGCGTTCGCCTGCCTGTTTTTCCGCCTGTTTGCGACGTTCGCTTTCAAGCAGACGGGACTTGAGCACTTTCATGGCTTTATCCTTGTTTTTATACTGGCTGCGCTCGTCCTGACACTCCACCACAAGCCCCGTCGGCAAGTGGGTGATGCGGATAGCGGATTCGGTTTTGTTGATGTGCTGACCGCCTGCACCGCCTGCACGGAAAGTGTCGATCTGCAGCTCGGCGGGGTTGATGTCGATTTCCACATCTTCCGCTTCGGGGAAGACCGCAACCGTTGCCGCAGAGGTGTGAATTCGTCCCTGTGTTTCGGTTTCGGGCACACGCTGCACACGGTGCACACCGCTTTCAAATTTGAACCGCGAATACGCACCCGTACCGTGAATTTCCACCGTAACTTCCTTGTACCCGCCCAGCTCCGTGGGGGTTGCATTGAGCACCGAGGTGCGGTAGCCTTTTGCCTGTGCATACATGGAATACATACGCAGCAGCGTACCCGCAAACAGGGCACCTTCTTCCCCGCCCGTACCCGCACGGATCTCCAAAATAACATTGCGATCATCATTCGGGTCCCGCGGCAAAAGCAGGATTTTAAGCTCTTCTTCCAGTTTTTCGCAGTCGGAAATTGCACTTTCATGTTCTTCGAACACAAGTGCACGAAAGTCCTTGTCGAGCGTATCAGCGAGCAAGTCTTTTGTTTCATTGACGGTAGCATCAGCCTGCCGCCATTCGTTGAATTTTTCAGCCACGGGGGTCAGTCTCGACAGCTCCTGCATCAGCTTCGTTGCAGCCTGCACATCGCCTGCGACGGCAGGGTCACAGAGCTGTTTTTCTATCTCGTTGCGGCGGTCGGCGGCCGCACAAAGGCGGTCATAAAGCGATTTTTCCATATATCAATCATCCTCGTCATCCACAAAACGGATGCCGACATTATATTTTTTTGCCATCTCTGCAAGCGGGGCAATTGCATCCTCATTCCGACACGATGCAATCAAAAAATCCATACTCTGAAACATGCCGAGATAACGTTTGGCAATGGCTCTCGGGGATGGCATTTCCTTATCGTATTCAAGTTCGGCAATGCGGGTAAATTCCTGCAGTTCTTTTTCCCCTTTTCCGTCGGGCAGAGCATATTTCAGGTTGAGATCGGGGTATGTATAACGCAGGTGTTCCACCACCGCAACCGCCGTGCGGTCGAGTGATCCCTGCTGACAGATATAAAAAGTGTCCACACCTTCATTTTCAATCAGTTTTTTGGCTTGCTTACGCACAAAATAGAACAATTCGAAGGTGTATTTCCGACTTCCGAAAAAAGAACAAGTCAAAGGGATTCTCCTTTCAAAAATGGTGCATTCCTGCCACGCAGGTAAACCGTAATTTATCATTCACTCCGTTGTTTCATAATTTCCGCATAAAGCTCCTCAAACAGTGCTTCAAGCTCGTTCGTGCCGTTGTTGACAAGCACAAAATCACTGCGTTGGGTAAAATACGACTCATCCGACCGTGCCTGCATGCGTTTCTCAATTTCCTGTGCTGTCAGGCCGTCACGCTTTTGCAGTCTGTCGAGGCGGATGTCGCTGTCGGCGGTGATGTAAACCGTATGATCACAAAGCGAATCAAGCCCCGTTTCAAACAGAAGCGGAACATCGAGGGCGGCATTTTTGCCGTTTTTCTGCAAATCCCGCACCGCTGTACGGATACACTCCACAATAGCGGGATGCGTGATGCTGTTGAGCAGTTTTGTGTGCTCTGCATCCGCAAAAGCACGTGCACCGAGCTTGCGGCGGTCAAGCGTGCCGTCTGCAAGCAGAATATCATCGCCGAATGCCTTTGCCAGTTGCACAAGCACGGGCGAGCCTTTTTGCGTGACACTGCGGGCGATTTCATCGGCATCCACCACTGCAAAACCCTTTTGTGCAAACAGCTTTGTCAGCGTGCTCTTGCCTGCACCCGTAATGCCCGTGATGCCGACCGTGATACTGTTTTTTGCAAACGAAAAGCCTGCCGCACGGTACAGACGGTTGCACACGGCAAGCCCGACCCCCTGTGCAGAGGGGTCCCTTGCCCATACGGTTTTTGCCTGTTTTTCATCGAGTTCACGCAGGGCATCAAACAGACGATGGGTCTGCGAAAACGGGTCATCCGCTTGTCCGAATGTGACACATTGCAGTGCAATATGCGGCACATCTTCTTCAAAACAGAGTGCAAAATCATCCTTTTCGGCATTTTTCTCTGTAAATTTATAAAAATCTTCCGCAGTCCCTCTGATCACGGTGATCTTTGCCATGGGGGCATAGTGGCGGTATTTCATACCGGGAGAAGATGCGGTCTGTCCTGCCTGCAAGGGGTTCAGAACGGCATCATCCACCTGCACTTCACCGAGTACTTCACGCAGTTGTTCAAGCGTAACACTGCCCGGCCGCAGCAGACGCGGCACATCCGTGGCAAGGGTCAGGACGGTGCTTTCGACCCCGAATTCACAATTGCCGCCATCGCACACGGCTGCAATTCTGCCGTCCATATCATCCATGACATGCCGCACGTCCGTAGGGCTCGGAAAGCCCGAAATATTGGCACTCGGTGCGGCAAGCGGAACCCCCGCCGCACGGATGAGGGCATTCGCAGACGGGTGCGAGGGCATACGCACGGCGACTGTGGAAAGCCCGCCGCTGACGGCATCGGGAACGCAATCTTTTTTTGGCAGGATGATGGTTAAGGGGCCGGGCCAGAATTTTTCAGCCAGACACAAAGCCGCCGCAGGAACGCATGCAGCAAGGTCAAAAAGCTCCTGCACGTAAGCCACATGGACGATCAGCGGATTGTCCTGCGGTCTGCCCTTGGCGGCAAAAATTTTATGTACGGCACTGCTGTCAAACGCGTTTGCGGCAAGTCCGTAAACGGTTTCGGTCGGCATGGCAACCACCTCACCCGCCTTTATAAACGCGGCGGCAGTGTTGAGGGCATCGGCATTTTGCAAAGGATCGCGGATATCAAGAAATAAGGTGTTCATTGTATCACTCTTAATAAATATTTTTCTATCATAATAGTATATCATACCCGCAGGAAATTTACAAGATAAATAAAAAAGATAAATTACGGTTTAGCGGGGAGTCGGAGCAGTCAATCACGGACACCGTCCCCCGTAATTGGCTACTCTCCGCTAAACCGTAATTTGCTCAACAAAAAAAGGGTCTGCAGCAGACCCTTTTGCATTGTTTTTAATATCTGTCCAGTCCCTTTTCGGGCAGGCGGTAAACGTAAATATTGCGGTAAGAAACGGCATTGCCGTGGTCCTGCAGAAGCAGCGGGCCTTCTTTGCAGATGTCACCCATTGCACCGCCGGTGACGTTTTCAAGCACGATGTTGTTGTGTACGGGCATGCCGTTGTGAAGCAGTGTCAGTCTGGGCTTTTCGGTCAGGTTGCCTGCTTCATCAAAACGGGCGGTACGGAAAATAATATCATAACTCTGCCACTCCATAGCGGGTTTGCAGGCATTGAACAGGGGTGCGTGGCAGTCATAAACCGCACTGCAGTCGCCCTTGCCGGGTTCAAGACCATAGCTGTCAAGCACCTGCACTTCGTATCTGCCGTGAATATAAACACCGGAATTGCCCTTGCCCTGGCCTTCTTCTTCGGGCATATCGGGAACACGGAATTCGACGTGCAGGAAGCAGTCGCCGAAGACTTCCTTTGTCATAATATCGCCCGTTCTTGCGGTGACGGTGGTGATGCCGTCTTCCACGACCCAGCCTGCAGGATTGCCGTCACGGGTGGTCCAGTTATCAAGATTTTCGCCGTTGAAAAGAATTACTTTTTCGGGTGTGCTCATGGTAAAAAACTCCTTTCGCTTTTGAAACTTTGTTCTATTCAAAAATACCACTTGATACACCAAAAGTCAATACTATTGACAAATTTTGCATCAGTTTCAAAAAAAATATTGACTATTGTGTACAAACTATATATACTAATTTTGAATGCAATCTTTTTTTATTGCATAATTATGGGAAAGGAACACAAAAATTATGAAAATTACATTTATGGGTGCAGGCAGCACCGTATTTGCCAAAAACGTGCTCGGTGACGTTATGTGCACACCCGCACTTCGCGAATGCGAAATTGCTCTTTATGACATTGATGCGACCCGTCTGGAAGATAGCTGGATCATGATCAATGCAATCAACAAAAATGTAAACGAGTCCCGTGCAAAGATCACAAAATACCTCGGTGTTGAAAACCGCAAGGAAGCACTTCGCGGTGCAAACTTTGTTGTCAATGCCATTCAGGTAGGGCTTTATGACCCCTGCACCATTATCGACTTTGAAGTGCCCAAAAAGTACGGTCTTCGCCAGACCATTGCAGACTCGCAGGGCATTGGCGGTATTTTCAGAGCATTGCGTACCATTCCTGTTCTCAAAGACTTTGCAGACGACATGGAAGAAGTCTGCCCGAACGCATGGTTCCTCAACTACACCAACCCCATGGCACAGCTTGCAGGCTACATGCAGAGATACACGGGTGTGAAGACCGTCGGCCTTTGCCACAGTGTGCAGGGTTGCTCCAGAGGTCTGCTGAATGCCCTCGAAATCCCCTACACCGAGCCCATCCGTGAACGCATTGCAGGTATCAACCACATGGGTTGGCTGCTTGAAATCGAAGATGCAGACGGTACGGACCTGTATCCCGAAATCCGCAGAAGAGCCATCGGCGTGCTTGAAAGCGGAGTGACCGACCACAATGACCTTGTGCGTTATGAATATATCCGTCGTTTCGGTCACTACTGCACCGAATCGAGCGAGCACAACGCAGAATACAACAACTTCTTTATTAAAGATAAGCATCCCGAACTCATCACCCGCTACAACATTCCGCTGGATGAATATCCGCGTCGTTGTATCAACCAGATTGCCCGCTGGAATGAAGACCGCAAAAAGTATCTCACCGACGATGTCAGCCACAACCGCACCCATGAATATGCTTCTTACATCATGGAAGCCATGGTTACCGACGTTCCTTACAAAATCGGCGGTAACGTCATCAACAACGGCCTGATTCCGAACCTGCCCAAGGAAGCATGCGTTGAGGTTGCCTGCCTTGTCAACAAGTACGGTGTGCAGGGCTGCCAACAACCCGCACTGCCTCTGCAGTTGGCAGCAATGAACATGACCATGATCAACGTGCAGCTGCTTACCATCGAAGCCGCCGTTACCCTCAAGAAGGATGCGATTTATCAGGCTGCGATGCTCGATCCGCATGTGTCCAGCGAACTGACCATCGACGAAACCGTCAACCTTGTTGACGACCTCATTGCCGCACACGAAGGCTGGCTGCCGAAATATCACTAAGCCTTAAAAAAGGACTTGATTCTATGTCTTTATCTTACTTAAAAAGCGGAACGGACATCCGCGGCACGGCATTGGGGGAAAACTGTGACCTCAATGATGCGGTCATTAAACAGATCGCCGTCGGAGCACTGTCCGTAATCGCCGAAAAAACCAAAACAAAGCCTGCCGATATGTGCATTTATATCGGCAGGGATTCCCGCCTTTCGGGTGAACGCATTCTGAACGCACTGTGCGAAGTGTTCACAAAATACGGTGTCAGCGTGACCGACTGCGGACTGTGTTCCACGCCTGCCATGTTCATGACAACCGTGACCGAAGGCTGCACGGCGGCGGTGCAAATCACCGCAAGCCACCATCCGTCCGACAAAAACGGACTGAAGTTTTTCACCCGCACGGGCGGTTTTGAAGGCAATGATATTTCTGCCGTTTTGTCTGCCGCTGAACAAGACTGCCCCTTCCCCGAAGTACAGGGCAGAGTCGAAAAATGCGATTACATCACAAAATATGCCGCCGACCTGTGTGAAAAAATCAGGCAGGGTGTCAATGCAGAAAATTACGATAGACCCCTTGCAGGATTTCACATTGTGGTGGATGCAGGCAACGGTGTGGGCGGATTCTATGCCGAGAAAGTACTCTCCGTACTTGGTGCAGACGTGTCGGGCAGTGAATTCTTAGACCCTGACGGCAGTTTCCCCAACCACATCCCCAACCCCGAAAATGCCGATGCGATGGGCTTTATCTGCCGCAGTGTATTGCAAAATAAAGCCGATTTCGGTGTGATTTTCGACACCGACGTTGACCGTGCCGCCTGCGTGGATGCCGACGGCAAGGAAATCAACCGCAACCGCCTTGTGGCACTCGCTTCTGCGATTGCACTCGAAAATGAGCAGGGCGGGACGATCGTAACGGACTCGGTCACGAGCGACGGACTTGCAACATTCATCAACGAGCATTTAGGCGGCGTGCACCACCGTTTCCGCAGAGGCTACAAGAATGTTATTAACGAAGCCATACGCCTGAACGAAGCAGGCATCAACTGCCCGCTTGCCATTGAAACCTCGGGGCACGCGGCACTGCGTGAGAATTATTTTCTGGATGACGGTGCATACCTGATTACAAAGATCATCATTCTGCTTGCAAAATTACGTAAAGAGGGAAAATCCCTTTCGAGCGTGATTGAATCTCTCGCAGAAGCAAAGGAAGAAAAGGAACTGCGGTTTAAGATTCTGCAGTCTGACTTCCGTCCTGTCGGTGAAAAAGTGATTGCAGAACTTGAAACATGGGCTTCTTCCCTGCCCTTTGCAATCCCTGCAACGGACAACCGCGAAGGATTCCGTGTGTCATTCGACAAAGACCACGGTGACGGCTGGCTGTTGTTAAGACTCAGCGTGCATGACCCGATTCTGCCACTGAACATTGAAAGCAACACCCAAGGCGGTTGCAAAATGATTGCAAAACTGCTGTATGACTTCCTGAAACAGTATGCAGATATTGACACAGCTGCGTTAAAGGGGTATATTGAACAATAACAAATTACACACGGAGGTAAAATAAAATGGCACTCCCCATTGGTATTATCATTGACTCTTTGAGAGGAAAATCCAAACCCGAACAGGTGAAAACCGCAGCCGCACTCGGTGCAAAGGGCTTACAGGTTTATGCCACCTACGGCGAAATGGCACCCGAAAATCTCAATGCCGCACAGCGTCGTGAATTTCTGAACCTTGTCAAGGACAACGGTCTTGTGATTTCCGCACTCTGCGGTGACCTCGGCGGCGGTTTCGGCAACAAGGAAGAAAATGCGGCAAAGGTTGAAAAAAGCAAACGCATTCTTGACCTTGCAAAAGACCTTGAAACAGACATCGTCACCACCCATATCGGTGTGGTTCCGACCGATCCCTCCCATGACCGCTATAAAATCATGCAGGAAGCCTGTGCACAGCTTGCTGAATACGCAGACTCCATCAATGCACACTTTGCCGTTGAAACAGGTCCCGAAACCGCAAAAGATCTCAAGGGATTCCTGGATTCCCTCAATTCCCGCGGTGTTTCCGTCAACCTCGACCCCGCTAACCTTGTTATGGTCACGGGTGACGACCCCGTACAGGCGGTTTACACCCTCCAGGATTACATCGTCCACACCCATGCGAAAGACGGTGTAAGACTGCTTGACAATGACCCCGAAGTGGTTTACGGCATCAAGAAAGCACTTGTCACGGGCAAAGGCTTTGAAGAAGTACCGCTCGGCGAAGGACAGGTTGACTGGCCCAACTACATCAAAGCACTCAACGACATCGGCTACAAGGGCTTTTTGACCATTGAACGTGAATGCGGCGAAAGCCCCGAAACCGACATCGGCAATGCCGTCAAATTCCTGACAGAAGTTATGAAAAACATCTGAATACCATAACAAAAACCCCGCTTCGGCGGGGTTTTTGTTGTTTTATTCCGTCAACAGCCAGTCTGCAATGTCATGAATTTCTATGCCTTCATAACTGTACTTCGGATGTCGGGTTCTTGCAATGATTATTTTCGGGTAAGCATCACGAATCTGCAACAGCGGCGAAAATTCTCTTTCAAAGGTGTCCGACCCTGCGATGTTATCACTTACCTGAATGTAAATTTTCTCACTACCCCTTTGTGCAACAAAATCGATTTCTTTCTGATAGAGTTTGCCCACATAGACATCATATCCGCGGCGCAACAGTTCAACACAAACAATATTTTCATACACTCTGCCGTAGTCCATATTTCTGCTACCGAGGATTGCATATCGGATGCCGCTGTCACACAAATAGAATTTTTCGGAGCTTTCAAGATATTTTTTGCCGCGTATATCGTATCTCTTAATATCATAAAACACGAAAGCATTGCACAAATACCTGATATACTTGCCAACGGTTACATGATTGGTTGGGGTTTCATTTGCGGTCAGCAATTGACTGACCTTATTCGGAGAAGTCAGATTGCTGATGTTATCCATCAGGAACTCACTCAGATGCTGCAAAACCAATGTATCAGGCAGTGCGTATTTCTGTGCCAGATCTCTTGTGACAATGGTTTCATAGACTTCCTTGATATAGTTTGTTCTGTCTTTTTCGGTTCTGTAAACATACGACCCGGCAAGACCGCCCTTGATAACATACTCTTCAAAGAGTTGATCTTTGTCATTGACATCATCATGATACCGGCAATATTCACGGAAACTGAACGGAAAAACATGAATTTCAATGTATCTGCCGGTGAAAAGTGTTGCAAGATCCGCACTCAATAAAAACGCATTGGATCCGGTCACATAAATATCGTATTTTCCTTTGGAATAAAGGCTGTTGATTGCAAGCTCAAACTTCGGGCACATCTGCACCTCATCCACAAACAGATAATTTGTTTTATCTGCCTGATAATGATTTTCCACATAAGTGTGCAGTGCATGGTATTCCTTGATTTCTTCAAAAGCCAGATCCATAAAATCAATGAATATAATGTTGATGTTTTCGCAGTTGCTTTGCAGGTACTCCATATATGCCTGCATCAGTTTGGATTTGCCCGAGCGACGGATGCCGGTGATGATCTTGATATCGGGAGTACCGTTGAGTTCAATGATTCTGTTAAGGTACATTGTTCTTGTAATGGTTTTCATATAGCCACCCGCTTTCAAAAGTTAAAAAATTTTCATTTTTTGAAACCGCATTTTCTTTATTATACTGCTTATAAACAGTATATGCAAGCGTTTCGCTTTCAAAACTTTAAAATTTTTCATTTTTTGAAACCGAAATATCCGTTTCAATCAGAAAAACCCCGCTTCTGCGGGGTTCCGAACTGTCGAAAAACCGTGTTACGCAATCAAGCGAGACACGGTTTTCTGTCTGTGCTATTGAAATTTTTGAAAAAGCCTTCTTTTGTTTGCGGTCTTTTGTAGGACATTGACGGTATTCTTCCGTCATCAAATATCTTCTTGCATATCCAAGGAGTTTTGTAGCCTGCATCTACTGTTACTACTTCTATTTCGGGAAATCTTTCTGTCACTTTATCATAGAGCTCGTCAAAGGAAACGCTGTCATGTACATTGCCGGGAACTACTGTTACATCAAGTACAAAGTTGTTTCTGTTCTGTTCTTTTTTTCTTCTAACATTTTTATCCCCATATTCATTATACCATAAATATGACAAAAAGCCCAGTAAAAACTGGACTTTTTCGACAGTCTGCACCCCCGGTTGAACCGCAATGTCGTCAACTTAAGAAATGCAAGCATATTGTCTGTCTATTAAACGGACAAATTACAGTTTATCGAGCTGATCAGCGGTTTGATTTGTAGGGAACGCATACCATGCGTTCCGCTGTGAATTTGACGATGAGAATGCATTATAAACAACAGAAAACCTCATCAGGCCGCCGATTTGCCGGAACGGATGTTATCCGTTCCCTACGGTTTGTGTCCAACTTCCTGCAAATC
>JAZUQC010000041.1:0-2144 GCA_045605525.1 Acutalibacteraceae bacterium | reverse complement strand
GGTCTTTCGGTACGATGACGATGGCCACGTTACCCGTCGCATCGAAAAGATGGTAAACGGGCCGTAACGGGTTCATCAATTCGAAATGGAAGATGTCGGGCCGGTATTCGTCAGCGAACCGGAACGCCATGATGTCGCAATTGTCAAGATTCTTGCCGTATGTGGACAAGATTTCCCGGTATTGTTCTTTCCGGGTTTTCGCTTTCTTCGCCATGATTAGTTGATTATATCTTCCGGGTAATCCGAATTGACCATGATGGCGATTGCCGCCGCGATGATAATAACAATGAATTCCATGATTATTTGATTTATCTAATTTGCGATTCAAATACGGCCCGTTTAGTGCCGTCCTTCCTTGGTTCGCCTTTCTTGGTCAAAACCGAACCAAAATAGTATATCGAAATATCTTTATGAAAAACGGAATATTCGATACGTTCAACCCGTATTGTGTCCGTCGCATCGCTGACAATATCCCCAATTTTACATTTGGCGTTCGATTCTACGAATTCACGGTATGCGGCTTTTTTCTGCATTTCCGCAACATGTTCAATGTGCGCAATTTTTTGTTTTAATTCTTCGCGGGTCATATATCTTTTTTGACAGTTATGGGCCGGTTGCCCGGCCCGGGTTTTACTTTGTGCAACGGATGATGTCAACGAAATGGTAATTTTTATCGTTGGCAATTTTGTTGTGGCCGGCAAGCAAAACGGACATGGAACATTTTTCACGTTCGCGCAATGCTTCTTTAAATGCCATGTAATCGGCCGTTCCATCGGCCCCGTCGAATACGGCGGATTCCCAAATAATGGTGCGTTTTCTTCCAACGATGGTAATAACGCGATAAACTTTGTTTGCCATAATGTTATGATGATTAAAGATTAAGCACAATAGAATGAAATCTTGATGCCGCGACGCAACTTGCAAACGCATTTGTCACCCATTGATGAAAAAGCGCGGTCCAAAAGACGGCCGGTTAATTCGATGTCATCAACCATGCGGCAAAGACCGGAAACACCAACCAAAGTGTTAACCTTCTTTCCTTCGTACATGCCCGAAACCTTGATTTTGAAATTGCGGTTGATTTCGCGGGTTGTGTATTTCAATGTTGCCATAACTGTTGTTGTTTGTCGCGGAACCGGCCGCGTCCGTCGGATTACCTTATCGAATCCAAGGGCAAAGTTGGTCATTATTTTCAAATAAACAATAGTTTTTTTTATAATTTTTGCAAAAAAAGTTAATTTTCTTCGATTTCGCTTCTAACGGCCTTTTTTACGCAAGATGGTATGTTGTACCACTCAATCGAAAAAAACGCCTTAAATCGCCTTAAAATGCCCCAAACGAAAAACCCGCCGTATTTCACAAGAGGGCGGGCGGGCAATGGTTCTTCAAATAATGATTATGTACTATTCCGCACAAAGATATAAAAAACCGCCCCATTTCACAACGGGGCGGGTCCTTCTAATATGGCATAACATTATAAAAAGATTTCACACAAAGATAAGAAAACGGGCGTATTTCACAATAGGCCCGTTTAGATTCATTAAACTTGATTAAGATGTAATTGATAGCGATACAAATATAATCATTTTTCGATAACCACATGTTCAACCGACATTATTTCCGTGTGCGGGTTCTTGCTGACAACATCCAATTCCCGGTTCAAAATGCGTTTTGTTTTCCAAAGGAATCCAAGGAACCGACGGTATTTGACCGATTCGGCCAACAACAATGAATCCCGGTTATGCAATGTTCCCGTGAATTCATCCGGGGTCAAGACGCCATAAAAGTCAAACCATGCATCGCCACATGTAACGGAAACCGCCGGGATGGGTATTGAATCCCGGATGATGACAGTATCGCGCGGGACGGCTGACAATTCGATTATCGTTTCCGATTGCGTCTTGTTGATGGCCAACAAATCCCGGTTGCGTAATTGTAATTCCTTGATTAATGCGGCATCGCTTGCCCGGTATCGTTCAAATTCCTTGATGGACAATTCCAACGCGAAAACCCGGGCCGCGCTTAATGAATCGAATACCCGGTATTTTTCCACATCTTCCATCAAGGATTCGACATTGTTTTTCAACCGGCCCCGTTCGGCGGTCAACTGTTGAATTTTCCGGTGTTGACCGGCACAAACCAAA
>JAZUQC010000040.1:0-2169 GCA_045605525.1 Acutalibacteraceae bacterium | reverse complement strand
GTGATTTTTCCGGAATAAATTCCGCGGATTTGTTGTGAAGTCAGATTTTCTACGGGATTTTTACTGTTGACAAAAAAGACAAACGCCTCTTTGGCAAAGGGGGTGATCTCATATTTCAAACCTTTGGCTTGGGCAGTTAATGTCAAATTTTTCTTTATTTAATAATACTTAATTATCTGATAATCAATCTGTTATTTGCAAAACTTGCAAAATCATTTATTTTTTTTGCATAAAAAGGTTATCAAAAGAGCCACTTTGTGGTAGATTATCCTTGTCCCATCAAACCTTCAACAAAGGAGGACTCTTTTGAAAACCACAATTACAAAATTTACTCGTTGGATCTGTCGTCAACTGACTTTTGATGAGTTCAGTTCCATGGTCGCATTGATGCTTGAAATCAGTTCCGGGAGCCAATCCGGTTACGATTTCAAACCCGAACCGCAAACAGCTAACTATCGCAAATTTGCAGTGGATACGATTCAACCAGTGTTGGCTCCTGAACCGCATACCGCACCACAGCCCAAACTCAACTGGAAACAGTTGAAGACAGACTACGAGCATAAAACCGGCAAGATATTGAAACCAGTACGCCGCCGTGGCGGTTTACCTCTTCCAGTGCATTGCCGTTGTGAAAAATGCAATGCTCCTGCCGAATATCTATATTTGAACGACGGCAAAAAAGCCAATCAGGTACTTTGCAAGGTCTGCGGGCACTTGGGCACTACTGAACGAGTCCGCCGACAAAGTCAGGCAAAGTATTTTTGTCCTCATTGCTCAAAACCACTTTCCCAATGGAAAACAAGTTCAACCGAAACAATTTATAAATGTATGAGCAATGATTGTCCGCACTACCTGAAAAAGAAGTCTGCCTTAACTCCGGAAGAACAGGCAAAACGGAAACAGCAAAAATTTGATCCTAATTACAAACTGCATTACCAATATCGTGAATACCACCTCAAACCGGAAGATTTGAAGTGTCATCGCCCTGCTTGTAAAACAAAAGTAGATTTGAGTAAAATCCACAATTCCTATCATATAGTCGGTTTAGTTCTGACATTTTTTGTCAATGCCGGACTGTCAAGTCGTCTGACAAGAGATTTACTGAAAGGTATTTTCGGCATTAAGTTATCCCATCAAACCGTTATAAATTATGTTAATGCCGCTGCTGCTCAAATTGCCCCTTTCCTTGACTGTAATTTACCTAAACCAGGTAAAATCGCCGCTGCTGATGAAACCTATTTAATCGTTGAGAACGAATGGCATTACACCTGGTTTGTGATAGATTCTGTCACAAAGGCGATTTGCGGATATAACCTATCTGATACCCGAGGTGTAGCTCCAGCATTAGCGACTCTTTACAATGCTTACGGCACACCTGAATCGAACAAAGGTAAGCAGTTTACACTTGTCCGAGATGGCTGTCCATCATACGATTCGGCAATGATGGCTTACAATCACGGATTACCGGAACCGGTAATCTCCGGGCAAAAGGTGATCGGCTTGGAAAACCTTGATGAAGTCAGTAAAGAATACAGACCCCATAAACAGTTAGTTGAGCGTTTGAACCGTTCTTATAAATTTCACACCAGACCAAGAGCCGGAATGAAATCCTTAAACGGTGCAAGTGCATTAACAACTTTGTTTGTAGCTTATTACAATTATCTGCGAGTTCATACTGGAATGAAACATACTCCGCTGAAACTCGAAAAACTGCAAGGTATTTCAAGCTACCCCAAGCAATGGGAAACACTATTGGCAATATCTGCTGCGTAGTTCAAATATCAAATTTTCAAGCAACTCTGGAAAAACAATTTTTAATTTGTTTTTCCGGGACAACTATTGTCCCAACATCCGGTTCCGGAGCTGTCACAGCTAAAAACGGAATAAAAGGGAGCGTAAAACGCGACCGGTTATGCCGGATTTTAGCTTGACTGCGGAAGGGTTCGGATGTATTACTCCGTCCGCACTCGTTTTTTTCTTTTTTTCATAATATTTTTTACACTATCTGTCATAATTATTCCCGCATCGGGATGCCCGAAGCGTTTCAAAAGCATTTGCAGGGCTTTGTGATATTTGAGTCCGATTGCCGTTTTCAAAAGTTCACCATAACTGCTGGTGCATACTTGACAAGACGAGCCGGTCAAAGAAAGCAGAAAATCCAACTCTGTG
>JAZUQC010000039.1:0-12522 GCA_045605525.1 Acutalibacteraceae bacterium | reverse complement strand
CGTCTTACTGACGTTTGAATAAATTCCAGAATTTTACTTCCGAGAATTACTGTCGCAAGTTTTGCTAAACTTACAAAAAAATCTCAGGGTTTTTCTTTTTCAGTCGTTGTTTAATTTTCAAGGTCCGTGTCTCGCTTGCCGGCTCTCTCTTGAGTGCCCTCTCGCGAGTGCCTGACTATATTAGCACATCCGTTTGCGTTTGTCAAGTACTTTTTTAAACTTTTTTCAAAAAGTTTTTTAAGTTCTTTCTCAACCTCTCTCCGTTCGGCGTCTCTCCGCACCCTGCGGTTTCCTACTCGGCCTTCGGTTTTTTGCTCTTCGGTGTGTTCCTCAGTGCTCGTTAGTTATACACCTTTTTCTCCCGTTTGTCAAGCCTTTTTTTGAACTTTTTTCAACTTTTTTTGAAGTTTTTTTTCGACCCACAAGATATTGTGTTAACAGTGCATTTTTGGCACAAAAGGAAAGATTTGCTGTGCATGTTTCACAGAAGCCATGGGAACAATTTGGACAGAATAAATAAAAAAGGATGCTAAAGTGACATGAAACTGAAATTGACAAATTCCCGAAAAATCATTGCATTTCTGGCCGCCGCGATCCTGCTTTTCGGCAGCTGTGTTTTTGCAAATAATGACTACTTTTTTCTGCATAATGAAAAGAACAACACACAGGTTTTATCCAAATACGGTTCACGCGGTGAAGAAGTACGCAGAATCCAGAGCAAACTCAGAGAACTGGGTTATTACTCCGGTGCCGTGGACGGAATCTTCGGAACACGCACACAGAGTGCCGTAAAATCATTCCAGCGAAACTGCGGATTGACAGCGGACGGTATAGCGGGTCCGAAAACATTATTATATTTAGGATTGGGCGGATCTTCGTCTTCGTCGGGATCATACAGTTCAAATGATGTGTATCTGCTTGCCAAGCTGATTGCCGCGGAAGCAAGAGGCGAGAGCTACACAGGACAGGTCGCCGTGGGTGCAGTAGTACTCAACCGCGTTGAACACGGTTCATTCCCCGATTCCATTTCGGGCGTGGTTTATCAGGCGGGGGCATTCAGTGCGGTCAAGGACAGCAACTGGAGTGTGACCCCGAATGCCACGGCACAAAAGGCAGCACGTGATGCGATCAACGGCTGGGATCCCTCCGGCGGTGCGATATACTATTATAATCCCAAAACAGCAAAAAGCCAGTGGATCCGTTCCAGGCCCATCATCGCCGTGATCGGCAACCATGTATTTTGCTCATAAGCCAACAAAAAAACGGATTGCAGGACAACGATGTCCGACAATCCGTTTATTATTATATATACACTCAGATACGATCAAAAATCCCATTCATCTGCAGACTTTGCAGCGGGCCAAAAGATGGCAGGGGCATCGGCAGCAGCCTCCGCTTCGGCATCATCCTCCTGCTCGGGCAGGCGGGCGAAGCGTACGGCACGATCAAAGAATGCACGGAAAGCCTCCATCTTTTCAAATACGGCACGGCAGTAAGCCACCACACTGTCCAGATCGGTAAGTTCCTCATCCTTAACGGGACATGCCAGCATCCACTGCTTGTATTTGATATATTCGATCATGGGATCCGCTGAATCAAAGCCTTTCGGGGTGCGGCTGACCTTATCACCACAGAACCAGGAACGCACCTGTTCGTCTGCCATGATCTGTGCAAATTCTGCGGCATGCTCGGAAATATAACGACGTACACGGTCGGTCAATCTGCGATTATCCGTGAACCACACACCCACGCAGATTTCCGAACGATTCTGCGGTGCGATCTGTACATAATAACTCATAGAGGTTTTTTCCCTGCCCTCATCGCCGACGGCACAGGCAAACCATGTTTTATAGGGTGGCTTGCCCGCGGCATATCGCATATCACGTGCCGTGCGGTAAATAAACCGCTTGGTGGGCAGATTCCGGACACGGTCTGCCATAAACGGACAAACCGCACAGACCTCCTGTGCGATGGCGGCGGTGAATATTTCAAAATCCTTGCGTGCTTTTTCGTACCGCGTGTGGGTTTCATGAAACCAGGTGCGGTTGTTGTGCATTTCAAGGTCGGAAAGGTAGGATAACATGGGTGTGAAAAACATAAAAACCTCTCATTTCAAAAAAGCCGCCCACGGGCGGCTTTTTATCATCGATCGCTCGGTCGACGTGTTTTGATGGTGATGACCACTGCGGCGGCGACCATGGCAACCATGACAACGATCAACACAATACCGATGGACGAGCCGTTGGACGAAAACTGCGTTGCGATTTCGGGCTGCTGTGCGGCACCCATTTCATCTGCTTCTCCTGCAGCGTTGCCGAGGGTAATGGAAACCGAGAAGGTTTCACCTGCCGGAACGGTGGTATCATTATAAACCACATTTGCCGTGGTAGAAGAATCCCCTGCAGGTTCAGCAGTGGTTGCGGTATCGGCAGCAACGGTCGTTCCGACAACCGTCAGCCCTGCATCCGTTGTGTTGGCCACTGTGCTTGCCTTGGTTGTGGAATCAGATGTGTTTGCCTTGGTTGTTGCGGCGGTGTTGGATGCATTGGATTTGGTGGTTGTGTTGGAAGAAGACGGCTTGGTGGTGGCAGGTGCCTGAGTGGTGGTCACAGTCGGACGGCCTGCGTTATTTGCATTGTTGGCAGCTTCTTCTCTGGATGCAAGAACACTGGCCGCAATGGATGCATCAATGTCAATGTTGCCGCTGTTGTTGTTATTATTGGGTCTTGTTGCGTTGTTGCTGTTATTATTGTTATTATTATTGTTATTATTATTGCTGTTGGGCTTGGTGGTGGTTGCCTGTGCGGCATTGAACGCATCAATCACGGACTGTCTGCTTGCATACGGATTGACACCGTTGATGGAAGCAGCCGTGGGAAGATCATAAGCACCGATAATGGAGGGGGAAATCAGGTCAGCCATGGCAACGGCACCCAATTCCGTCAGATGGGCACCGTCGGTGGTGAGAGCGGGAAGAAGTGCCGCACTGTCAACGGGGTTATCCATCGGTGACATTTCAAAATAACCGTCGATAAGGCCGGTGGAGCGGATCCAGTCGTCCAGCTGATCGCACATGACCTGTGCATCGGCTGTCCAGCTCAGGTCGCCCGTCTGACCGAGGAACTCGCGTTCATAGCCTTTCCATGCGGTCTTGGTGAAGAAATAAATCTTCATGCCCCTTTTGCGGGCAGCGGCAATGATCTGCTTATAACCGTTGATGATGTCATCTACCGAAGAATAGGGAGCTTCTCCCTTCATGCTTTCGGTCATGGGGTGCAGAATGTCATTAAGCCCTATCTTGACAAGAAGCACTTTTGCCCCCGTGATGTCGAGAGCATCTCTCTCAAAACGGTCCACAACGGCTTTGCCGTAGAGGTTTCCGATAAGACCCGTGCCGTCATGCAGAAGACGGTTGGCAACAATAGAATTATTGACAAAGCCGACATGGGTATACCCCGCAGTGTAGGCTCTTTGTGCAAAGTAGTGATAGGCTTCGTTGGTCAGCGTGGAATCCCCGAGGAATACAACCGAGTAAGCATCGGCATAGGTGGAACGAACATCCACACGGGTCAGGAAAGGAACGGTATGATAGGTGATTGCACCCGAAGAAATCTTGATTTCACTGCTTGCATTGGTTTTTTTATTGTTGATCGCACTCTGCGATGCGGCCATGTTCAAAAAGCTTCTGCCGCCGTACAGACCGCCTGTTTTGATATAAGTTGTGGCGGGGAAATAAACACTGACAGTAACATATTCAAGCGAGGCGGTGGGGAAATAGATGCTGTCGGTCCAGAGTGTTTCGCCGGGCTTGATCTCTGCCGAGGTCTGACCGTCATTGAAGGTTACGGGGGTTGCGGTTTCGGTCAGAATGGCGGCGGTTGCACTCGTGTCGGTCTTTGCGATGGAAACCGCACCGATTTTCAGAGTGGAAGTACCGTACTCATTGGAAAAGCACAGCTTTGTATAAAGACCGCCTGCGGAAAGCTGCATCTGCGTACGCACGACCGAACGGGCAGGAATGAGGTCATTGAATTTGATATTTGAAGTCAGATTGATGGAGCCGTCCACCGCAGCCGTTGCCCAGGATGAAATCCATGTGCCTGCACTTGCTGCTTCGGCTTCGGGCACAAATGCAATCAGACCCGCCGCACCGGATACGAGCATCACTGCTGCGGCAAGAAACATTGCAACAAAGATTTTTATTTTTTTCATCATATAATCCCCCACTGACAACTCGCGTTTCAATTAAAATAAATACGCATAGATATACAGATACAATATAGCACTTATTGCACCGCTCGTCAAGAATTTTTTCAAAAGGGGATAAAAATAAATTACGGTTTTTTACGGCAGAATTTTGTTTGTGGTAATATACTTCACACCAAACAGACGCAAAAAGTCCACAGCCGGCGGGAAGTCCACCGTCCATGCGGCAAGAGTAATGCCCTGTTCGCGGGCAGATTTGAGCATTTTATAATTGTCTGCATTGCCGAAATTGAACGCAAGACCCATGTTGTTTTCGCCCGCAAAGGCAATATCTTCTTCGGTAATGTGATTGAGCAGATACCAAAGCTCAATATCCTTGTCAAGCTCACGCACCTTTGCAATGCGATCCTTATCAAAATCTATAACGATAGCGGTTTCATAAGCGGGGAGCTCCTGCAAAACCCCGAGCATGGAAGCCATGTCTTCGGGCGTGCCTCCCTTGACCTCCACCATGGCACGCATGCCATATTCATTACACAACTCCAGTGCATGTTCAAAGGTCGCAAAATGCAGGTCGGGATAGTTTTCGATGCCGTTGCCGTTGTCGACATTCAGCTGCACAATTTCCTCATAGGTGAACGAAGAAACATTCCCCTCGCCGTCCGTCATCTTGTCCACAGTGTCGTCGTGGTTCAGAATCCACTGTCCGTCCTTGGTGGGCATGATGTCAAATTCAGCTGCATAATACCCTGCCTTGCCTGCCGCTTCAATGGCGGGAGCGGTATTTTCGGGTGCCACGGAAGATAAGCCGCGGTGAGCGGTAAAATGCAGTTCGGTATTGAACAATCCTGCAAGACAGCGGTTTTCGGCAACAGTCTGCCAACCGAGCCCGAGGTATACAACACAAAGGGAAAGAAAAACAACAACACAAACAACAGCGACAAGGGCTTTACGGGTCCTTTTTTTCATAACAAAACCTCCGTATATCTTTTGATTTTAATATAACAGAACGGATATAATTTGTCAATTTGTAAAGACAAATTACGGTTTAGCGGGGCGTGTAGGGAACGCATAGTATGCGTTCCGTCCCTGACCAATGTCCCATTACGCACAATGTAACCATTGAATTTAATAAAAAAAATGAAAATGGTCCCCGGAACAACACGGTCAGATGGGATCGGAACGGATAATATCCGTTCCCTACGGGATTTGACCGGGGCAGGACGGGGTCGGAATGCATAATATGCATTCCCTACGGCAAACAACCAACATCCCCACCAAACCGCAATTTGTTTTCTTCATTCACAACTTTCCGTGAAGATCCTCTTTTTTTAAACAGCTTTGACTTTATTATACCACGTTTTAATGTGATGTGTAACAGCTTTTGCGAGTTGTGTGAAAAAAAAGACAAAATCCCACTTGCTAAACACGAATTACGGTGGTATACTATAATTGCATAATTTTGGAATAAATAAAACGGAGGAATCTGACTATGCCCAAAGTAATTGTCGACTGGAAAACCATTAACGATTTCGTTATTGATGCATTCAAAGGTGTCGGTGTTCCCGCTGAAGATGCGGCTATTGTTGCCGATGTTCTTCTTGAATCCGACCGCAGAGGCATCGAATCCCACGGTGTAAACCGTTTCAAACCTGTTTATATTGACCGTATCAATGACGGCATTCAGCAGCCCGTCACCAATTTTGAAATCATTCGTGAAACCCCTTGCACCGCAGTTGTGGACGGCCATGACGGTATGGGTCAGGTCATCGGCTACAAGGCCATGAGCATGGCAATCGAAAAGGCAAAGACCTACGGCATGGGCATGGTTGCAGTGCGCAACTCCACCCACTACGGCATTGCAGGGTATTATGCTTCCATGGCTGCAAAGGCAGGCTGCATCGGCATCACAGGCACCAATGCCCGTCCGTCCGTTGCTCCCACCTTCGGTGTGGAAGGTATGTTCGGTACCAACCCGCTGACCATCGGCATCCCCACCGACGAAGATTTCGATTTCGTCATCGACTGTGCAACCTCCATTACCCAGAACGGTAAAGTTGAATATTATGAAAGAATCGGCGAAGACGTGCACCCCGGCACCATCATCGGTCTGGACGGTGAAGAAATCTCCGGCGATGCAGGTGTTGCCCTCAAGAAGATCCGCAACGGCACGGCAGCACTGACCACCCTCGGCGGTATCGGTGAAGCTCTCGGCGGCTACAAGGGCTACGGCTATGCAATGGTCGTTGAAATGCTCTCCGCAATTCTGCAGGACGGCAACTACGGCAAGGCTCTCGACGGCAAGGGCGAAAACGGCGAAAAAGTGCCTTATCATCTGGGTCATTTCTTCATTGCCATCGACACGGGCCACTTCCTCGGCGAAGAACTCACCCGTGCAAAAGCAGGCGAGATCATCCGCTCTGTTCGTGCTTCCAAGAAAGCTCCCGGACAGGACAGAATCTTCTCCGCAGGCGAAAAAGAATGGGATGTATGGCTTTCCAGAAAGGATTCCGGTGTGCCCATCAACGAATCCGTGCAGGCTGAAATCTGCAAAGTCCGTGACGATCTTGGTCTTACCAAGTATGTATTCCCCTGGGAAAAGTAAGAGAGGTATAAAAAATGGATTATTTGACCGAATCACTCAAAAAGCATGCTGAATGGAAAGGCAAACTTGAAGTTGTTGCCCGTGCAAAGGTAGACGATAAAGAAAAACTCTCCCTTGCCTACACCCCCGGTGTTGCACAGCCCTGCCTTGAAATCCAGAAAGATATCAACAAGAGCTATGACCTGACCAGAAGATGGAACATGGTCGCTGTTATCACCGACGGTACGGCTGTTCTCGGCCTGGGCGACATCGGCCCCGAAGCCGGTATGCCCGTCATGGAAGGCAAGTGCGTTCTGTTCAAGGAATTCGGCGGTGTTGACGCCTTCCCGCTTTGCATCAAGAGCAAGGATGTTGACGAAATTGTTCGCACCTGCCAGCTCATTTCCGGCTCCTTCGGCGGTATCAACCTCGAAGACATCTCCGCTCCCCGTTGCTTCGAAATCGAAGAAAAACTCAAGGCTTGCACCGATATTCCCATTTTCCACGATGACCAGCACGGCACCGCCATCATCTGTGCAGGTGCACTTGTCAACGCACTCAAGCTTGTCGGTAAGAAGTTTGAAGACTGCACAGTTGCATTCTCGGGTGCAGGTGCTGCAGGTGTTGCAATTGCAAAACTGCTGAAAAAGTTCGGTGTCAAGGACATTTTCGTATGTGACCGCAAGGGTATCATTTGTGATGGTGACGACCTTGCTCCCGGCAAGCAGATGATCGCTGATTTCACCAATGCCGAACACCGCAAAGGCACCCTTGCCGATGCTATGAAGGGTGCTGACATTTTCGTCGGTGTTTCCGCCGCAGGCGTTGTCACGCAGGATATGATCAAGTCCATGAACAAGGATGCCATCGTTCTCGCCATGGCAAACCCCGTTCCCGAAATCATGCCCGACCTTGCCAAAGAAGCAGGTGCAGCCGTTGTCGGTACCGGCAGAAGCGACTTCCCGAACCAGATCAACAACGTGCTTGCATTCCCCGGTATCTTCAGAGGTGCTCTGGATGTTCGTGCATCCGAAATCAACGAAGAAATGAAGGTTGCCGCCGCTTTGGCACTTGCAGGCCTTGTTTCCGATGAGGAACTCACCGCTGATTATATCATTCCCCACGCATTCGACGAACGTGTCGGTCCCACCGTCGCCGCCGCTGTTGCAAAGGCAGCAAGAGATACAGGCGTTGCAAGAATCTGAATGCAATAAAAAAATTGAGCCGTCCGCAAGGGCGGCTTTCTTATGCGGTAAATTGGAGTTTATCAGGGAGGAGTCAATCACGGTTCTGTCCCCGTGATTGACTCCTCCCAACTCCCCGACAAACTGTAATTTATCTGCCTATGCCGCACAAAAGACCACCCCCGCTGTGCAAGGGTGGTCTTTTCATAACTTCAATCAGAATGCAAAATATTTTTCGCGCTGTGCTTTCATTCTGCCCGAAATCAGGCACAGAATTTCCTTTGCACCGGGTTCGCCGAAGGCATAATCTTTCATCGCTCTGCCTTCTTCGTAGCACAGTTCATCGTGCAACGGGAAGAAGTTTTCATACAGGAACGAAGCATATTGTGTCAGACGCAGGTCGCCGACAATGCGGTATTCGGCACTGATGGTATCAATGGCAACCGAATAATAATCCTTGATGGACTGAATGAGTGCCGTTCGCTCGTTTTCGGGCGAGAAGACCATGGTACAGCAGATGTCCGCTTTGGGATTGATGGAATCGTGCGTGTCGGTGCTGCCGACGATGGGCATTCTGTTACCGTTTGCCCACTGTTCGTACCATGCGGCGGTCTGATAGCCGTTGTGGTTGAATTCGCGTTCGCCGCCGAGCACCTCAAAGGCATCAAAAATTCTGTTTTTGAACATCAGTTTCCACATTTTTTCGGGAACGTGGTTGACGTTGTTTCTCCAGTAAGGATGCGGGAAAATGGCAAGACCGTTTGCTTGGCGGATCTTGTCAAAGATGTAAACACAGCAGGCATAGGTGTATTTTTCAATGCCGTCGGGAATGTCAAGCGTGTCCTTGAGTGCATCGACCTCGGCAAAGAATTCTTCCTTGGTCATCTGTGCGGGAGCCTCGCCCGTCATGCTTCTGCCGTTCATGGCGCCGTCGGTTTCGGTGTCGTTGGCTTCGCCTTTGATCAGGCCGTTGACCGACCATTCGCCGCCGAAGTTGACGATATGTACGTCGTTGATGTGCCATTCGTCACCCTTGGGCATGTGCACTTCTTCACCCTCCACAAGGTTCAGTTCAATGGGAACATCCTTGAACAGTTCCTTGACACGCAGGGACGGATAATATCTGCCATGATCGGTGAGTGCCATAAAGTCATACCCCTTGCGGCGGTAGTTGGAGGCAACCACTGCGGGTGCCTGTCTGCCGTCCGAGCAGGTGGAATGCATGTGCAGGTCGCCGATGAAGGGATATCTGCCGCACAGGTCCTCATACAGCGAATAGACCGACAGTTCGACCAGTTCTTTGCCGTCGAGAATCACTCTTACGAAGTGTTCCTGTTCGTCGGGGAATGCGTGCTTGAAGCGGATGCAGCCGTCCTCACAGGGTTTTACGGTCTTGTGTGCCCATCTTGAAACGTGCGGATAGTCACGGGTGCAACCCTCGTTCATGGGGCACAGTTCAATGGTGTATTCCGTGTCAGCAACAAACGAAATGCGGCTGCCGAGCGGTTTGATGGTGATTTCCACTTCCTTATCAGCGGGAAATACCTTGGGGAAAATATCAAAATAGTGCAATGGCACACTTTTTACAAAGCCCATAACAAGCCCTCTTTTCTGTTTTTACAGCAGTTCTTTGAACAGAGCGGTGATGTCTTCAACAGAGGTTTCTCTCGGGTTGCCGGGACGGCATGCATCGTCAAAAGCACTCTGTGCAAGGAAGGGAAGGTCTTCTTCTTTTACGATTTCCTTGAGGTCAGCGGGGATGCCGACATCTGCGGAAAGCTGACGGACAGCATTGATTGCGGCTTCGCGTGCTTCTTCAATGCTCATTGCATCGGTCCCGTCCACACCCATTGCCTTTGCAATGGCACGGTACTTGTCGCCCGTTGCGGGTGCGTTGTAAGCCATAACGGTGGGAAGAATGATTGCGTTGGCAACACCGTGGGGGGTGTCATACAGTGCACCGAGGGTGTGTGCCATGGAGTGAACAATACCCAGACCTACATTGGAGAAGCCCATGCCTGCGATGTACTGACCGAGTGCCATGCCTTCTCTGCCCTTGTCACAGCCGTTAACGGCACCGCGAAGGGAAGAAGCGATGATTTCAATGGCTTTCAGGTGGAACATATCACTCATTTCCCATGCACCCTTGGTGATGTAGCCTTCAATGGCGTGGGTCAGGGCATCCATACCGGTAGCGGCGGTGAGGCCCTTGGGCATGGTGGACATCATGTCGGGATCAACAACAGCAACAACAGGGATATCGTGTACGTCTACGCAGACCATCTTGCGGTTGTTTTCGGCATCGGTGATAACGTAGTTGATGGTCACTTCGGCGGCTGTGCCTGCGGTGGTGGGAACGGCAATGATGGGAACGCACTTGTTTGTGGTGGGAGCAACGCCTTCCAGAGAACGCACATCGGCAAAATCGGGGTTGGTGATGATGATGCCGATTGCCTTTGCGGTGTCCATGGAAGACCCGCCGCCGATGGCTACGATGCAGTCACATGCACTGGCTTTGAAGGCTTCAACACCGTTTTGCACATTCTGAATGGTGGGGTTGGGCTTGATGTCCGAGAAGATGACATATTCAATGCCTGCTTCATCCAGCACATCGGTCACTTTTTTGGTGACGTTGAACTTGATGAGATCGGGGTCGGAGCAGACGAAGATCTTCTTGAAGCCTCTTGCCTTGATTTCGGCAGGAATCTCCTTGATTGCACCTGCACCGTGATAACTTGTTTCATTGAGAACGAATCTGTTTGCCATAGTAATTTTCCTCCTGTATATTTAAAAATCAATCTGCAAAGAACACTTTAAATGCTCTGTGTGCCATATAAACATCGATCTTGCTGACCACTTCAAAGGGAGCGTGCATGGAAATGACGGGAACACCTGCATCGATGACGTCAATGTTGTGGGAAGCTACATACTTTGCAACTGTTCCGCCGCCGCCGAGGTCAACTTTGCCCAGTTCGCCGATCTGCCAGATGACACCGTTCTTGTCGAGCATGGAACGGACTCTGCCCATGAATTCGGCAGAAGCATCGCTGGTGCCGCCTTTGCCGCGTGAGCCTGTGTATTTGGTGATAACGATACCCTTGTTGAGGTATGCGGCATTTCTGCGTTCGAGAACATCCGCAAAGGTCGGGTCGAATGCGGCATTGACGTCTGCCGACAGGCATTCACTGTTCTTCATGCAGATTCTGCCGGGCACACCTGCCGTTTCGGCAAGGTCGGTAATGAAGTCTGCCATGTAAGACGAATTCAGACCCGTGTTGCCGTCCGAGCCGGTTTCTTCCTTATCGGTGAGGACGGACAGGACGGTGTATTCGGGGTTTTCGGTTTCAAGAATGGCGGTGAGTGCGGGGTAAGCACAAACGCGGTCATCATGACCGTAGGAGCCGATGAGGGCTCTGTCCAGACCGATATCGCAAGCCTTGAATGCAGGAACCACTTCGAGTTCGGCAGACAGGAAATCCGCTTCGATGATGCCGTATTTTTCATTGAGAAGATTGAGAATATTGAGCTTGACAGCTTCTGCTTCGTCGCAATCCGCAAACGGACGAGAACCGATGATCACGTTGAGTTCTTCACCGCGGATGCCGTCGGACAGGGTGCGTTTGCTCTGTTCCTGTGCAAGGTGGGGGAGAAGGTCGGAAATGACGAATTTGGGGTCGTTTTCGTCTTCACCGATGCACACAGTTACAACCGTACCGTCTTTTTTGACCACCACACCGTGCAGAGCAAGGGGAATGGCTGTCCACTGATATTTTTTGATACCGCCGTAGTAATGGGTCTTGAGCAGTGCAATTTCATTGTCTTCGTACATCGGGTTGGGTTTGAGGTCCAGACGGGGAGAGTCAATGTGTGCGGCGGCAATGCGTACACCGTCTGCAAGGCTTCTCTTGCCGATGATTGCAAAAATAATGCTCTTGCCGCGGTTGTTGTAATAAACCTTGTCGCCCGCGTTGTATTTTTTGCCGAATTCATAAGGCACAAAGCCGTTCTTTTCGGCTTCCGCCACGCTTACGCAAACGGCCTCACGTTCGGTTTTGGCATCGTTCAAAAAGTTTTTGTAGCCTTCGCAGTATGCATCTGCAGCGGCGACCTCGTCGGCAGACAGCACCTTGCAGGCATGTTTGGGATTGTAGAAAAGTTCTTCTTTCATGGCAGAAAAATCGTTTTTGTTTTCAGACATAATGTTCCTCCGTTATTTTTAAAGTTAAAACCGTTTATTTTTTATTTGAAAAGAATTTTATATTCCTTCATTTTAAAGTATAGCATGTTTTGCACCGTTTTACAATTCTTTTTTAAAGCAAATTACGGCGTGACGGGTGTTCATATTAAAAAACAGAGTCTTTACGGAAACTTGAGGGAGTCAAAAAATAAATTACGGTTTATCGGGCGCTTATCAATGAAAATTACCCCCTCAAACACTTGCCGCCCCTGAAAGGGGAGGTGGCGGCGAAGCCGTCGGAGGGGTTAACCAAGTCTGCACAAACTTGGTTAACAAAGTTGATATTGCCGTTAAAACCCCTCTGTCACTTC
>JAZUQC010000038.1:0-5590 GCA_045605525.1 Acutalibacteraceae bacterium | reverse complement strand
AGAGCATAACAAGGGGTTGATTGAATGATAACCGAAAAGGAAGTTGCACAGGCGATTGAACAATGTATGCAAGAGCCTGTCACGGGCAACAAGAGAGCCGTTCTTGCTGATTTGATAATCATACAAGACTATCTTTTCGGTGAGCCTACACGGGCGCAGGAAGCCCCACAGCCAATGCCGATGCAATCTTATTCCGCACCGCCTATGGAACAGGTCGAAATATATGTTGAGACGAATGGCGACAGCGAATTTCTAAAGGCGGTAAACGATAAGAAAGCAGATAGGGCGTGGCGACTAATGAATGAATTAGTCGAGGCTGTGCGGATTTTACACCCCAATATGTACACATCGTTCATCGACAAAGTTTTAGACCTATAACAAAAAAGAGGGCAACACCGATTTGGGTGTTGCCCTTTTCTTTATTTGTCCATCTTTGCACCGCAGTTGGGACAATATTTCTCACGACCTTTATATGGCATAGAATTTGAAAATTCACCACAAATAGAACACTTAAACTCACACCAATGGTCATATACCCACTCACCGTGTACCACTTCCACGGCATCCACGGTGGGTGCATCTAAAATCATTCGCAAAAAGTGGTTATGCTCATTTATGTGATTTATATGTACTCTACCGGGTGGATGTGGGTTGTAATGCTGGCTTTCAGCAACCGCATTGCTCAACGCATTGGCATCAATCAGCCGTTTTTCTTTCTCCATATTTACCTCCGTCCGTCAGCACCCGTTAAAAGGTGCTGTCCTTTTTATTATATGTTTCTCCAATGCGTAGGAGTGTAATAAACATACATAGAGCCATCAGGATAAAACCACAAACTACCCTTTCTTTTAAGTGTTGTTTGGTTTCTACAACCAAATTCATCATCAATTTTGGTTTCTACCACAATTCCGTTCTCGGGTAATTTTTCGCTTGTTTTGATCCAATTCATTTTTCATACCTCCATTCCCCTGTTTTTCTGTTTAGCCACCTGCCGCTATTAAAATATCTTTTTGCACCACACGGGCAAATGATATTAAGTAGCGGTCTCCAAGTGTGATTTCTCCCACAAAAAGGGCAAGTCCTAAAGTCCATAATATGCCTCCTTAAAATATTCGCACAATCCTGGACACCCCTATTCTACCACACCAATTCCAAAAAGTAAAGAGAAATATTTATAACTTTTTTAGAATTTTTGTAAAATAGTTGTTGACAAAGAGGCAAGGCGGTGGTATAATGATTACAGAAATTAAGGGTTGCGACCTACCGCTGGAGGCAAAATATGAAAGAATTGAAACCGTGCCCGTTCTGTGGCGGTGATATTCGTGTAAATTCAATTATTGACAAAGAACTTTATATAGATGTGGAATGCGAATGCGATAATTGCAATATGACATTTTCTCATTCACAAAGTTTTGTTGTTTCAAAAAATGAAAGAGTATCACCACACGATTCTTTTTATGAAGTGTGGAATAGGAGGCAAAACAATGAATAGACAATGCAAGTGTACCGACTGTGGTTATGTGTTCGATTATGAGGATCGCACAGTAGTCAAGGAAAGCCACGGATTTAACGATGGCTTTTACGAAACATTTTCCTGCTGTCCCAACTGTGGCGGTGACTTTGAAGATGCCGCTGATTGTTGCGAGTGTGGCGAAACATTCACCGAAAACAAACTTTATTCCGGCTGGTGCGAAAAGTGCCTGCGTGAAACCATCAATTATGACACATTCTTTGAGTATTGCGAGGCGAACAAGGACGAGCAGTATTTGGATATTTTTGTAATGTCTGAATTGCTGGGCGGTATGGATTGCCCCAAGTGGATTAGTTATGATTTCCACCAGTTGATGGTTGACACATATAAGGCAAGGGTGGAGGCGATCAAAGCGGCTCTGACAGAGGAATACAGAAAATGTATCGACATCCTGACTGCCTGCATCCGCTTCATTATGGACGATGACGGCTCTATTGGCAGAGAAAACTACGCCGATTGGCTGAATAAGAGGGAGGTGAAGTAATATTATGGGTGAATATGATAAGTGCAGATTTTGTAAGAAATTTGACGATTACGAAGGGTGCAGAGATTATTATTGCCCTTCTGCTACAAAGGATTATTTTGAGGCAAATGTGGACAAAATAATTGAAAAAGCAAAAGAAAAAGGAATTTCTATTGCTGATTTGATTGCTATAATAAACATTAAATAAGGAGGTGAAATAATGGCAGGAAGAAAGTATGAGCAGGATCGTAGCAAGGTACACAAGACAAGTGTGGTTGTGGCAGTCAGCCAGCAAGAGAAAGACAAAATTCTCCGTGAGGCTGAAAAGCTGGGTATGACAATGAGCGCATATATCCGTTACCGGCTGTTTATCAAGGAGGCGAAGTAAAATGAATGAATGGCAAGAAACATCCGTTTCATTACCGCCTGTCGGTGTGGTGGTAGAAACAAAAATTGACGATGGCAAATATTGCAGAAACCAAACAACATTGAAAAGAAAAGGAAACTTGTGGTTTTTCCCCGACGATTCGATGTATGTCTATTACACACCGACACATTGGAGGTATTTGTAAATGTTTATCCCCGAATTTGTATGTGGCATCTTGGCAACCATCGGCGCAGAAATCCTCTTGCTGATTGGTTATGCCATTTTCCGCAAGAAGTAAAGTGAAACAAGGAGGCAAAAAGTATGAGCGATTTTTTGAAGCGTGTCGGTATGGCACAAGCCGAACTGAAAGCACCTAAAAACCAGTATAACAGTTTCGGAAAGTACAATTACCGATCCTGTGAGGACATTTTGGAGGCGGCAAAGCCTATCAACAAAAAGCACGGACTTGTTCTGTTGCTGACAGACAAGCCGGTCTGCATCGGTCAGCGGTATTACATCGAGGCCACCGCCCGACTGTATGACATCGAAAGCGAACAGTTTATCGAGGCTACCGCTTCCGCAAGAGAGGCCGACACCAAAAAGGGTATGGACGACAGCCAGGTCACCGGCACCGCTTCCAGTTATGCCCGTAAGTATGCTCTGAATGGTCTGTACAACATCGACGACACAAAGGACGCAGACACCGATGCATACAAGAAGCAGACTACCACCAATTCCACGGCTGCGCCCGAATACAAGTGCGGTGATTGTGGCAAGCCGTTTGAGGCTTTCCGTGACCCTGCAAGCGGAAAAACTTATTCCCCGGCAGAGGTATTCCAAATGGCAAAGAAGCGCAACGCAGACGGCGTGGCTCGGTGTGCTGATTGCCGAAAGAAGAAAGGCGGTTCGTAATGGCTAATTTTGATAGCGGTGTGGCTGATTATGTCCGTGCTTATGCTGTTGTCCGTGTAGGCTTTCCCATTGACTACAAGGGCAACGCAGATGTGAACTGCTACCAATGCCCATTTTTCCGGCGCAGTTATTCCACTTGTGGCTTGAATGGCTCGGTATGCCAGTATCCATCAAAATATGTGGGCGATAATTGCCCACTTGATATTGAAGAACCCGAAGCAAAAATTTCTAATTTGGAGGATGAAATCTAATGTTAAATCGTATCACTATTATGGGTCGGCTGACTCGTGACCCCGAACTCCGCAGAACCGGTAGCGGTATTGCCGTTGCAAGTTTCACCCTTGCCGTTGACCGCGATTTTTCTTCAAAGGACAGCGGCGAAAAGGAAACAGATTTTATTGATTGTGTCGCTTGGAGGCAGAACGGTGAATTTGTTTCCAAGTATTTCAGCAAGGGCAGAATGGCGGTTGTTTCCGGTCGCTTGCAGATCAGAAATTGGGAGGACAATGATGGCAACAAGCGGCGCACGGCTGAGGTTGTAGCCGATAATGTCTATTTTGGCGATAGCAAAAAGGACAATGCACCCGCAACTGATAATGGCAATTTTGCTGTGTTGACAGACAATGACAGCAACTTGCCTTTTGACTTACCCATTTAATGAATAAACACACACCGCCCTGCTCCATTGTGGGGTGGGGCGGTTATGAAAATATGGAGGTTATAAAACTATGAAAAAGTTACTTGCTATTATTCTTTGCATTGTTGCGGTTGTTTCTTTGACCGCTTGCGAATTTAAAGAAACTGGCTCTTATTCTGATAAGGCAAACACAATGGAGGTTGCCAACAGATTGCAGGAAAATCAACCTACACCGACAGACATTGATTATTCCCTTGAGCGTTACAATCTTATTCGCCGTGCCTATTGGGTGAACGGTCAGCGTGAGAAAGCCAATATGTTGCCCTGCGAGGTTGAAAAACCTTTTGGTTATATCGTTCTGTTTACAGACAATGGTGCCGTTGTAGGCTCTTTTGTGGTTGATGGAAAAGTTTCCAGCCTTAACAGTTTTTTGACCCCTGACAGCGAATATTACGAATACAATTCGGGTGCAACTCATACTTGCTACAATGATTGGGTTGCAGATGTTGACGGCTCTTATGGCGAAAATGACAACGGCATTTTCTTTTTTACTCCCGATGGCAAATACATTGAATGGACGGGAACATATCTTTATTCCGATATTCCGTTTGTTGTCGATGATCCTGTTGTAAAGGTGGGTAATGCAAATGAGTAAAACAAGTGTTGTTTTGATTTCTGTTCTTTCCGTTATCGTTATCGGGTTGTGCCTTTTCTTTGGCGCAACCCCCAGCGGTAAGGCGGTTTGGAATAATTGGTTTCACGCAGTGCAAAAAGCGGACGATGCGACCAATTATGAAACAAGAAAGAAAGTGGAAGATACCTGCCGTTCAATGATTGCAAGCTACAATTCTGACAAGCTGACCTATGAGCAATACAAGGATAGCGACAACGAAGAAAAGCAATCTTGGGCAGAACAGGCAAAGATGCGAGCCAACAAAACCGCTACTTCCTACAATGAGTACATTCTGAAAAACAGTTATATTTGGGAAGATAACATTCCGTCCGATATTGACTATAAGTTGCCGTTGATTGAATGAGGTTGTTTATATGAACTACCGCCAAATATACGCCCGAAAAGCGGAATGTGAGAAGCGGATAAAAGAGGTGTGTCCGGCAATAACAAACAAACCCGGCATTTACATTTTTTACCGCACAGACACGGACAGCGGTTTGCGATTTTGCTACATCGGGCAAGCCAAACGATTGATTGAGCGATGCGCTCAACATTTGCAGGAATATGACCATATCGCATTGAGCCTTAAAAAGAGGGGATTTTTTGATCCCCTCAACCCAGAAACCAACCCGGGCGGCTGGAAATTGTCTGTTTGGGAATGTAGCGGTTTGGACGCTTTGGACAATGCCGAAATCGAAGCCATAAGACAATATGCAAACAATGGCTACCAGCTATTCAACCGCACCGCTGGCGGTCAAGGCGATGGAAAAGTTATCTTTGACAACAAACGGCAAGCAAAGACCTATCGTGAGGGTTTGGCACAGGGCTACACAAATGCACGGAGAGAGGTCGCCCATTGGTTTTCCCTGCATCTCAATGTTTCAATGAAAAAGCCGACAAAGAATGCGGAGAAGGCTTACAAGAAGTTTATGCAGTTTATTGATTTGGAGGATGAAAACAATGAAATGTAATGTATGCGGACACAAATTTGAACCCAAAAAGGAAAA
>JAZUQC010000037.1:0-1780 GCA_045605525.1 Acutalibacteraceae bacterium | reverse complement strand
TCATGCTGTCTGCTTCGTTAAAATAGACGTTGGTAGTTTTCTGTTTCTTGGAAAGACCTGTTCTCATAAAACCTCCTGTTTTTCACGAATTTTTCTCAGCTCATCATCTGTAAAAGTGGGCTGATTTTTGGATGGGGAGCGTCCAAACGATGTGCGGTACGTTTGGAACGCTCCCGTTTGAAAATTTGCGATTTTTCCAGTTCTACACGGGAATCAGCGGGCTTCGTCTTTGGTGGGTGTTTTTCCTCTGTGTCGGGAGAAATACGACCACAGATTATTACGGGAAATCACATCCTCATAGGTGCGGAGCCTGTTGCGAAGTCGTTCATTTTCCTGCTCCACGTTGGCGGCGTTGAGCTTGTTGCGAACGGATTTGTATTCGGCAAGCTCTTTGGTTGCCGCTGCCAATTTCCTCGTGAGATCGGCAATGGTGTTTTTCAGTTCAGCAATAATTTTGTTTGCGGCATCCAGGGCTTTCTGTAATTTGTGCTCTTTTTTCTCTTGGGCAACATATTTCTTTGCGGCGGTTGATAGGCTTTCGTACTCCGAGCGTTCCAACGTAACCTTTGAAGAAAGTACCATCGGTTTTGCCTCGATTTTCTCAACGGCTTCGATTGCGACATTTTGTTTTTGAATCTTCTCCACTTTCTTTTCCAAAGCGGAATACTCTTGTGCTTTCTGTTCCGTCTGCTGCGTCAGCTCGGCAAGTTCCTCTTGGCGTTTCTCTCGCTTGTATTCCAAAACGCTGAGATGTTCACGCTGCTCGCCTTTTTGCTCCCACTCGATACCATGCTCTAACATGATTTCTGCAAGGGCTTCTTTTTCCTTCTGTACCCACAGATCACGCTCTGTCAGAGAACGTCCTTCGCCGGTAATTCCTTGATCGGCAAGTGCCTGTTTTAGCGATACACGGGTGGAAAGTCCTCGCTTGCTTCCGGTGGTAAAGGGAATGAAGTCGATGTGAAGATGTGGCGTTGCTTCATCCATGTGGAGATGTGCGGAGTACACGTGGAGCTGCGAATTGCGTTCAAGGAAACTGCGGTAAAACTTATCCAAGATGGTTTTTGCCAACTCTGCGTTTTCTCCTTCGGCGGACATATCCTCTCGGTTGCCTACCTGGAAAATTACTTCATAGAAAGTTTTTTCCTGTTTGCCATCACGGATTTTTTCGTAGTAGTTTTCGATGCAGCGGTCTTTGCGTTTTTGCTTTGCGTTGAACTCTGCCAGAGCTTCATCGAACAATTCGTGATACGCTTGTTCTATGGGAGTATAACAATACTCGATATTCAGATGAGTGCGTGTCGGGTCAACATTCTCTGCGGTGTAGGTTCGGCGGTTGTGAGCAACTACGCCATCACCGGACATTGCGCTGATTGTTCGTTTTATAGGCGTCACCTCCAATTTTGCGGTAGTTTAATTGAAATACCTTTCGCCGCCGCAGCGGCGGGTTTTGTTACTTTTGCCAAAAGTAACGCAAAAGCACTTTTGACAGCGGAGCCATCAAAAGAGCATTGCGCTCTCCGAGGGGGTATGCGGCTTCTGCGGAAGCCTCTGCCGTCTTTTTCGGCTTGTAGGTAGTACCCACATCCTCAAAATACGGTGTGACCGTCAGCCTTTCCGCAACCGAATATGCTTCAATGCCGCCGCCCACAGGCAGAGAAGATTTTGAAAATCCTCTCTGCCATCCATCTTCAAATCTGCGGATTTTTCGATGGGGACGGGAGCTGCGAGGGGCTGTGTCAGCCAATGCTTTGCCTTGTCTGCCATTCACAGGAGCGTG
>JAZUQC010000036.1:0-44232 GCA_045605525.1 Acutalibacteraceae bacterium | reverse complement strand
AAATTTAAACAAAATAATACAAATAAATATCCAAAAACATCGCCGCCAATCAGGGGACGGAACCCAGATTGACTGTTTTGGATATATCATAGAGTCAATCAGGGTACTCGTCCCCGTGATTGGCTACTCCCCACCAAACCGTAATTTACCGAAAAAAAATTGACACTCGTTTGAATGTCAATCTTTTTGTATTTACCATTCGTATGTTCCGTGCACAACGGCGTATGCCATATCGGGATAGTCAGACATAATGGCGTCGCCGCCGTTGTTTGCAATCCGTTCGACTTCATAGGGGTCATTGACTGTCCAGAACTGCATGGCAAGGTTATGTTCATGCGCATAGTTGATAACTCTTGTACTTGCGAGGTTCAGAACCGCTGCCAAAGGCGGCACCTGCAGGGCATCGTATTTGAATGTGTCTTCATTTGCAGGGATGTTGAATGTTGCCCGCAGGAAGAAGAAAACGGCTTCGACAATAGAAGCGGAACGGATGAGATCGGGGTAGTTTTCATCCATATACTTGGTGACTTCCCCGTTGAATGTGCCGACGACAACTTTGGAAAGCATATTGCGTTCTGTGAGAATACGATAGAGTTCGTCTGTGGCTTTGTAGCCAAGGTCGCCGCCGTTTTTGATTTCGATGATATAACCGAATCCGCCGTTGGATTCAAGATAATCCAGTGCATTTTCGAGCGACAGTGCACGCAGGTTTTCGGGAATGAATTCGCCGTGCAGACCGGCATAAGGATAGGTCCCGTCGGGGGCTTTGAAGCCTTCGCCGAAATTAAGAGTACGGATTTCTTCATAAGTAAGGTCGGCAACCTTAACCCCCGAATAGCCGAACACTTCTTCGGCATTGGTCATGCGGTCAAGGGAGCTGTCGTGGCTTAAAATCAGAACGCCGTCCTTGGTGATATGCAGGTCGAATTCATAAATATCGGTTTTAAAATCTTCACTTTCCATGCACCCTTGGAAAGCCATCAGCGTGTTTTCGGGGAAAATGCCTGCACCCGAGCGGTGTGCGGAAACAAGAGTTTCACCGTCTGTTACAATACTCGGATTGTCATTTTCATAGGCAATGACGGGCTCAGAAGTTTCTCTGTACAGTTCAAACATCAACAGCACAAGACAACTAACCACACACATGATAACAAAGAACACTTTATAGAACTTTTTCATATCTTTCACCTCATCGCTTGTCATTATATTCCATTTTTACTATTTCGTCAAGTGACTATCGACAAAATCAAATATATGTGGTATAATGGATAAAAATTATTGGGAGAGAAAAAAATGCAATACAGAAGATTCGGCAAAACCGAAGAAAAAGTTTCCGTGCTCGGCTTCGGCTGTATGCGATTTCCCGTGACGGACAAAGAAAACGATGCTTCCATTGACGAACAAAGGGCCATTTCAATGATCCGCAATGCCGTTGACAGCGGTGTAAATTACCTTGACACGGCATTCTTTTATCACAAGGGAATGAGCGAAAAGGTAGTCGGCAAAGCAATCAAGGACGGCTACCGCGAAAAGATTTTCCTTGCCACAAAACTGCCTTTGTGGAATGTGGAAAAGGAAGAAGATTTTGACACACTGCTCAACACACAGCTTGAAAAACTGGATGTGGACTACATTGACTTTTATCTTCTGCATGCCGTCAACAAAGACAGTTGGGCACAGAAGGTCATCCCCTTCGGAATTCTTGACAAAATGAGAAAAGCCAAAACCGAAGGCAAAATCCGCCACATCGGTTTTTCGTTCCATGACGATCTGCCCACTTTCAAAAAAGTGGTAGACGAATTTGAAGACTGCGAATTCTGCCAGATTCAGTTCAGCTACATCGACACCGACTATCAGGCAGGCATTGAGGGCTTGCAATATGCCGCTGAGCGTGATCTCGGTATTGTTATTATGGAACCCTTGCAGGGCGGTGCACTTGCAACCCCCGCACAGCCGATTCTTGACGTGATCGGAGAAAAGAACCCTGTTAAATTCGCACTTGACTTCATCTGGAATTTTCCGGAAGTGTCTCTGCTTCTCAGTGGCATGAGTGATGAACAACAGCTAAAAGACAACCTTGTGTATGCCGCCCAAAGCAAGGCAAATACACTTTCTGATGAAGATTTGGCAGTGTACAAAAAAGCGAAAGAAGTGCACGACAAGCTTGATACTATCCCCTGCCGAGATTGCAAATATTGCCTTCCCTGTCCGCACGGTGTTGACATTCCGAAGGTCTTTAAGACCTTCAATGAAGGGGTTGCGAATGCAAACCGCCGATTGATTCTTGAAATATATCCCGACATTGAAGACAATGCAAACAAATGTCAGAAATGCGGCGAATGCGAAGCCAAATGCCCGCAACACATTGAGATTATAAACAAACTCAAAGCAGTACGAAATGCTCTGTAAACAAAGCACATCCCCGTGTTATAAAACACGGGGATGATTTTATGCCATGGTTTTGAGCATTTCGGCGGTGACTTCATGTTGTAACGGTTGATTGTTTGTAAATGCCACACTTTCTCTATACATATAATCTGCCATACGCCAGACTTCCTGCCCGAGGCTTCCTGCAATGTGCGGGGTCATAAAAACATTCGGCAGATACCACAAAGGACTGTAAGGTTTTGGCGGTTCCGGGGTTGTGACATCAAGTAATGCCGTTCTTTCTTTTTCTTGCATGAGGGCTATGCAAAGCCCTTTCTGATCGACCTGTGCACCGCGACCGGTGTTGATGAATGTTGCATCGGGTTTCATGGAACACAGCAGTTCTTTGGTTATCATTTTCTGCGTTTGAGGGTTGTTGGCAAGGTGATTGGAAATAACATCACACTCTTTAAAGATTTCAGCCAACGAACAAAGGTGAAGCCCCTCTTTTTCGGCATCTTCCTGCGATTTTGTGATGGAAAAAAGATAAATTTCGCATTCGAGTTTTTTTAGTCTTTCAATCACTTCCGTGCCGATGGCACCGTCACCTAAAATGCCGACTTTGAATTTATAATTCCCATTCCGGATGTTCACTTTTTCTTTTTTCATCCAGCAAAACGGACTTTTTCGCACATGTTTAAAATATTTTTTGTTGGCAAGGATGATCTGTGCAAAAGTGTATTCCGCAACGGGCAGGCCGTTTGCTTTCCATGCACTGAACACACGAACACCGTTTTCAAGAAACGGCTTTGCAAAATACTGCACCGTGCCTGCGGCATAAAAAACGGCTTTCAGGTTTGGCAGATAGGTTTTGATTTCTTCTGCTGACCAATTCGGCATATTCCATGTGGAAAATATATAGTCAATGTCCTGTGCTTTATCTGCATTGGCCTTGAGATTATCTTGTGTCAAAATAAAATCCACATCCAGTGCATAGGTTTCGGACAATTGTTTTCGGATATAATCAGGATAAACTTCAAGTAATTTTTTTTTGCTTCCCGCAAAACATGCTTTCATTTTCTTCTCCTCTTTTTCTTATCATATTCCCGCGGAAAAGAATCGTCAAAAAATGCGTCTTCAATGATGTTGATATCATAATCACGCAAAGTACGCATATAGACCTCTGCAATGTCAAAGCGTACAGGGGTACCCTCTTCAATCTTTGCGGCTTTGTAGTAGGCTCTTGCGGCACTGACAAGGTGTTTTTGTTTTTCATAATCCACCGCTTCGGATGGGTCGATTCCTGCATCGGGACTGCGGGTTTTGACTTCTGTAAAACGTAGATATTTTCCGTCAAAAACAACAAGATCCAACTCACCCGTTGTAACGCGAAAATTGGCCGTGCAGATCACACAGCCTCGTTTTCTGTATTCTTCGGCAACGACCTGCTCGCCGCGATATCCTGTTTTTTGTGCTTCTGTCATATTTTCAAAAAATCCCCCTGTGAAAGCCACAGGGGGATGCTGTCAGCAATTAGCCGAGTTCTTCAAGACGCTTTTTGAAGTTTTCAACGCGTTCTTCGCCGTTTTCGCCTGCATAGTCAAGAATGAAAGGCATTGCAGCATTGACAGAGAAGTTTCTGCCGAGTTCAAGAAGCGGATGATCGAATGCTTCGGGAGCAAGTTCCTTTACAAGTTCGAGGGTCTGAGGATCGTCAAGAAGCTCACCGATTGTGTTTTCAAAGCTCCATTTAGCCATGAGAATATCTCCTTTTTATTATTATTTTTTTATTAAAGCACTGCTTTTGCAGCCTCTAAACCTTTTTCAAGTGCTTTAAGGTTAAGATCAACAATTGCCTGTTTTTTGGATGCAAACTTGCGTTTGATGCTTTCTGCAAGTTCTTCGGGTGTGATGATACCGGTAGCACCTGCAAGTGCACCGAGCATAATGATGTTTGCAACCTTGGTGTTGCCCAATTCAACGGCAATGTCATCCACAGCAAGGGAAATGACCTTGACATCAGTTCGTTCCACTTCACTCGTTACTCGATTGGAGTTAAGAATCAGCAGACCGCCTTCTTTGAGCTGACCACAGAACTTCTTGTAAGACTGTTCATTCATGCAAATCAGATTGTCACATTTTTTAATCAGCGGAGAGATGATTTCTTCATCGTTGATGATGACGGTGCATTTTGCACTGCCGCCGCGCTGTTCGGGACCGTATTCGGGCAAGTAAGTGACACTCTTACCGACTTCGGAAGCTGCCTGTGCAAGCATGATACCTGCACTCATAATACCCTGTCCGCCGGAACCGGAGAATACTGTGGATTTTTTCATTATACTTCAGCCTCCTTGTCTTTGTAAACACCGGGTTTGAAGTAAGGAATGGTGTTGGATTCCATATAATCAAGCGTCTGCAACGGTGACATGCCCCAGTTGGTCGGGCAGTTGATCAGCAGTTCGATAAAGGTAAATCCTTTACCTGCAAGCTGATATTCAAATGCCTTTTTGATGCCCTTGCGAGCTTCGTTAACACCCTTGGGATTGTTAAGTGCATAACGAGCTACGAATGCAGGAGCATCCAGTGTGGAGATAAGTTCGCACATCTTCATCGGATAGCCCGTGGTCTGCGGGTCACGACCCATTTTGCAGGTGGTGGCTTTCTGTCCGATAAGAGTAGTAGGAGCCATCTGACCGCCGGTCATACCGTATGTAGAGTTATTGGCAAAGATAACGGTGAAGTTTTCACCTCTGTTTGCGGCTGCAATAATTTCAGCAAGACCGATGGAAGCCAAGTCGCCGTCGCCCTGATATGCAAAAACAAGACGGTCGGGACAGACACGCTTGAAACCGGTTGCAACAGCAGGTGCTCTGCCGTGTGCCGAACCGAGATTATCACCTTTCCAGTACAGCAGATTCAGCGTGGAACAGCCGACGGGAACGATATGCATGGTATTGTCAAGCTGACCGAGTTCGTCAACTACTTCGCCGACCAGTTTGATTGCCATGGAATGAAGACATCCGGGGCAGAAACCACTCGGAACAGGCAACAAGGACTGCGGACGGGAATAAACTTTAGCCATTACTGAGCACCTCCCGTGATGATGTTTTTGATTGCTTCGTATGCTTCTTCATCATTAAAAAGCATACCGCCGGAACGGCCGTAATCATAGATGGGTGCACGTTCCATCACTTCAAGAGCAATATCGTCGTGCATCTGTGCGGGAATTGCAAGTTCGACATCAATAATGCCCTTGACACGGTTGTAGTCAAGATTGCGAAGACTCTTTTTCGGGAACGGAAGAAGGGTGATGGGACGGATCATACCGACCTTGAAGCCTTCTTCGCGCAGTTTGAGCATTGCTTCCTTTGCAACGCGGGCAGAAATACCGTAAGCAACAATAACATATTCGGCATCGTCAAGGAAGAGTTCTTCAACCTGAACGTCGTTTTCTTCCCAGGATTTGAACAACTGTCCTCTTGCAGCATTTTCTTTTTCAAGCACAAATTCGGGATAAACGGGTGAAAGACCTTTTCCCTTTCTCGGTTCATCTGCATAGCGGCTCATATTCCATGCCTTGGTTCTCTTGGTGTCGGGTTCAACCATTTCGGGCAGTTCAACCTGTTCCATGATTGCACCGAGACAACCGTCAAGAAGCACAAGAACGGGATTGCGGTCACGTTCCGCATAATCAAATGAATGATAAACAAGGTCAACTGCTTCCTGCAGCGTTGCGGGAGCAAAGCACATCAAACGGAAACCGCCGTGGCCGAGTGCCTTGGTCATCTGATAATAGTCGCACTGTGCCGGCTGAATAGAACCGAGGCCGGGGCCGCCGCGTGAAACATTGACGATGAGTGCAGGCAGCTTGGTGCTGGAGAGATAGGAAATACCTTCACTCTTCAGGCTGATACCGGGGCCGGAAGAACTGGTCATAGAACGGACACCTGCAGCAGAGGCACCGTAGACCATATTGACGGAAGCAACTTCGCTTTCGCCCTGCACGAAAACGCCGCCGACTTCGGGCATTCTCGAAGACATATATTCGGGGATTTCATTCTGCGGTGTAATGGGGTAACCTGCGAAGAAACGACAGCCTGCTCTGACAGCAGCTTCTGCAACGGCTTCGCAACCCTTCATAAGCACTTTTGCCATAAGTTTTTCTTCCTTTCTGTCCTTATTCGCCTTTGGTTACTTCGATGGCGGCTTCGGGACACATGGTCGCACAAATACCGCAAGCAATGCATTTTTCAGGGTCGGTCACAACCGGGTTAAAATGACCCTTACGGCTGCGGACGGTTCCCATTTCGAGAATCTTTTTCGGACAGAATTTTACACAATAAGCACAACCTTTACAAAACATTGCACTGACTTGTATGCTGTTCAATGATATCATCCTTTCACATTTTTAAGATCATTAACCGATCTTTACGCCGTCCTTAATTTTGAATCCCATACCGTATTTCGGAATGGAAACGGTGGCGTTCATGGTTTCACCGCTGAATGTGCAGGTGACTTCGGCAATGATTTCCTTGCCGGGAATGATGCCGCGGATTGCACCTTTGCCTGCCAGCGTGTCGTCGCCGACTTCATTGACCTCAAGAACATTGATCTTAACCATAGCAAGTTTGCCGGGAAGTTTGAAATCAAAATCATATGCACCGTTGTTGTCGATAACTGTTACTTCAACGTCACCTTCGAAAAGTCTGGCTTTTACATAGCCTTTCCATTTACCGATACCAATCATTGTATATACCCTCTTTCTGATGAATTAAATAATATGATATTTGCCTTCATAGTTTGCAAGAACATTGGCATCTTTGCTTTCTTCCTGCAGTTTCATGAAGTCAATTTTCATAAGCGGAGTTTCGGGAAGTTCATCCATAACAACAAATTCGCTCGGCATGGAGAACTTCGAGAAGTTCTTGTCGATCAAAGAAATAATTTCTTTCTTATATTGCTGTTCATCACCTTTTTCACGGAAGGTCAGGAACAGACGGATGATCATTCTGCCATCCTTGAAACCCTTGACTGCACAGCTGTCCTTGATATAAGGAAGATCTTCAAGCGTCTTTTCAATATCGCTGGGATATACATTGTAGCCGGAGATGATGATAACTCTCTTTTTACGGCCGGAGAAGAAATAATAGCCGTCGTCATCGCGGTAACCGAGGTCGCCGCTGCAGACCCATTTTACACCATTGGGATCGGTATAAAGACCGGCATCTTCCGGACCGTCTTCGGTCAGATAACCCTGCATGATGGTGGGACCGGAAATGCAGATTTCACCGATTTCACCATTGGGAAGCTGATTGTGATCATCATCCATAATGGCGATATTGATGCCGTCAAGTGCTCTGCCGATAGAGCCTTTGCGATAGTCGGTATTGGTGTTGGTGCAGCAGACGGAGCCGATTTCGGTCAGTCCGTAACCCTGACGCAGGCGGGCAACGGAACCCCATTTTTCGAAATAACTGTTGAATTCTTCAAGGAATGCTTCCGAAGCATCGTCGCCGCCGCAGAACATAAGACGGGTATTCTTGATCCATTCGCCGTCAAAGTCCTTATGTGCCATCAGTTTTTTGAACATTACGGGAATACCGCCGAAACCGACAATGTTGTATTTGCGGCAGAGTTTGAGGAACAAACCTGCATCAAACTGCATCATCGGGATAATGCGTGCGGCATTGCACATCGCCATGTGCATGGCAATAACAAGACCGAAGCAATGGAAAATAGGAAGAACGACAACTTCACATTCTTCACCGGGAACATGGATTTCGTCAATCTTGGAAACACGGCAGGTCAGTTCGTTGATCGCACGATTGGTAAGCTTGATGGTCTTGCTCTTACCGGTTGTGCCGCCGCCGTTCAGATAAACGGCAACATCATCGGCATTGTTGACAACGCCTTCTTTGACGGGATATTTATGTATAATATCTCTCCAATAAACAGCATTTTTAAGTTTGAGTTTCAGCCCTCTGAGTGCGGCTTCTGCAATGCGAAGCCCCTTGGTCTTCAGCGGTGCTGCATAAGAAGACTTGCTGCAGACAAGGACGGGAAGCCCCAGATCATTGATGGTATCAACAAGACCGTCACCGATTGCAGTGAGAAGGTCAAGCACCATAAGCCCCTTGGAGCCGACTTCATTAACCGTTGCACGCAGCACTTCTGCAGGCTGCAAAGGATGAATGAAGTTAGCGATAACGCCGATCTTATTCATTGCATAGAAAGCAGCAAATGCTTCGGGGGTATTGGGCATGAATACGGAATAGACATCCCCTTTTTTGAGACCGAGTTCTTCGGTGAAATAAGCGGCAAGGCCGTCGATTTCACGCAGATACTCACTTCTTTTGAGTACCTTGTCCATGTGCTGCATCATGTTGAAGTCACCGTAAATTTCGGTATTGATCTTCAGATACTCATAGCAGTTGTAGTTTTGAACGTCCTTTAACATTTCTTCCTCCAATATTATAATTTATATTTTCATCAATAAGCAATTGTCCATGTTTCATCAAGATAGCCTTCGATGGTAGCCTGTGCCGACAAAAATCCCATGCTGCCGCCGCCGACACCGTTCAAGGGCATATGCTCGTGATACTTCACAACTCTTCCCTGTGCATCAATGGTGATGTCAATTGTAGCACCCGTATAATTGAAATTCGCTTCCGTAATGGTAATAGGAATATCAAGACTCGTCAAGTCAAAACAGTCCATTGTTGCTCCGTGATAAACGGGCGTTGAATTGTTGATATCCGTGGTTTCGGGCTTCAGGACAATGGTATAGGTGGTGTTTACCCCGTCCGATGTACTTGTGAGAGAAGCAATGCCGTCTGCCATCAGATTAAAATCAATATCCGTAGGAGGAATCGCTGTCATTGCCGTTACCGGCTTACCTTCTTCGGGATCAGTTGCATAACCGTTTACAAAAGTGAATGTATTACTCTCGGTACCTGCCATTCCTTCAATAACACCGTTAATGATTTTTGTAAAAGCAGGGACGGAACAATCTGTTACCGAAATACGGATATCCTGATCTTTCGTAGCAGTGAAATTCTGCATTTTACGCATGGTATTGACCGCATTGTTGAGATATGCCAGTGTTTCGGGATTATTACCGACCGTAGCAGGTGCACCACCTGTGGGCTGTTGCACTGCGGGAGTATCAGGAGTGGGCTGCGTATCGGCAGCAGGAGCCGATGTCGGATCACTCACGGGAGGAGCCGGAATATTGGTGGACGGTTCCGACTGTGCGGGTTGTGTATTTACAACAACATCGGAACCAAGTTGCACATTGACAACATTATTCCCCTGCTGTGTATTCGGTTGTACGGGAACCTGTTCCCCCTGCGTTGTCAGAACGTCATTCAACCCTTCCAGCGTTTGCGAAAAACGGTCGTTTCCGCTTTTTACAACAAGTGAAAGTGCAACAATGACAACAATGGCAACGACAGCTGTAATAACATACTTAATTGATTCTTTCAAAATAAACTCATCCTTAAAAAGTTTTTCAATTTATAATTATAGCACATTCTTTGTAAATTGCAAGGGTCAATTTGTAAAGAATTGTGATTTTTTATTTTCCCTTTTGCCAAATTTTAGTTGACAATGACGAATCATTTTTTTATAATGAAAAATAGGAAAATGAAAGGAGTGTTTTCCATGAAAAAGATTACAAAAAAATGCATTGCCCTGATTCTTTGCATGCTCATGCTGTTTCCCGTTACAAGCTCCGTGACCTTTGCAGCGGACGGAACCGTAACGGCAGCAACACCGCAGATGAAAATTGTTGAAAAAACAATCGGCGGCGTCATCAATGCCCTGATTGGGGCAATCGGAACCTTCTTTACCTATATCGGTCTTGAATCCTATGATGAATTCATGGCTGCAGAACACAATTATTTTTATGAAGGCACCGACGGAAAAGTCAACGGTGACGGCTGGAAGCTCGGTTATGCATCCACAAGCTACATCCCCGTACAGTGGCGTGAAAATGCCGAAGGCGAAAAAGATCCCGACGGTTATTGCCTGAACAAAAACTATTATTTCGGCGGCTATTTCACCGCAAAAGTCAACAAGATTTATGATGACCAAACCGTGAATCTTGTTGTTATGTCCTGCGGCACCGACAGCAACAGAAACGGTGTGGAAGACATTCTGATCATGGCATCCATCGACGGCATCGGCTTCAGCAATCAGGACGTTCTTGCCGTTCGTGAAGCAACAATTACAAAACTTGCCAGACTCGGCGTTAAAAACAGCGACATTCTCGGCTTCAACATGACCGCAACACATGCACACTCTGTTGTTGACCCGCAGGGCATGGGACTTGACATCATCGGTCACCTGTTTCTTTCCCGTATCACCATCGGCAGAGACCGTTCCATTGAACCCGAACTTCTTGAAGCAATTGTGAATAATGCTTCTGATGCTGCTGTGGAAGCTTACACCGCAATGGAAGAAGGCAACCTTTATTTCTATGAAACCGCTGACCTGCTTGTTGACGGCGAAGGCTTTGAGTTTGTCAAAGACAAGCGCAACTTCGGTCAGGACGTACAGAACAAGGCAGGTTGCTTCCTGTTTGAATCTGAAAGCGGCGAAAAGACCATCATGGCAAACCTCGGCACACATCCCACAAAGGCAGACAGAGGCAGTGAACGCGTCTGTGCAGACTTCCCCTACTATGTAGCACAGGCTCTCATGGAAATGGGTTACAACTTCCTGTACTTCCAGGGTGCACAGGGCTCCGTTGCTCTTGACCTTTACAGAACCGAAGAAGGTGAAGCATGGGCAACCGCAAATGCTCTTTCTTATGAAGATTGGGTCGCCCGTTACGGCACGAAATATGCCGATGAGCACTACACCAATGAATCTGAAAACTATTACGACCTGCGAGCAGGCGGTTACACCTTTGCAAAACTGCTTGTGGATTCTTCCGAAAACAAGGTGGAAGTTGCTCCTTCGCTCGACATCAAGATGTCCTACATGGCAATGCCGCTTGATTACGGTCTGTTGTATGCCGCAGGCGTATCGCAGCTTCTCGGCTTCAACTGTGTCAAATACAAAGGTACGCAGACCGGTTATGCCATCATGACCGAAGTCGGTTACATTTCCATCGGCGATGATGTTACCCTGATCACCACCCCCGGCGAAACTTTCCCCGCCATTCCTTACGGCATTGAAGAAGGTTACACAGACGAAAAACTCTGGACCGGTCCTACCTCCTGGAGCGGCGAAGACTGGCAATACAAAGCATTGGACGAATACGTACGCATTGCCAAAGGCGATGATGATCATGTCGTTCTTGCACTCGGTCTTACCAACGATGCACTCGGTTATATCATTCCCGACACCGATTGCAGTCACATGTGTGTTGACTGGTTCTATGGCGGTCACTATGAAGAACTGCTCACCTGTTCCAAGAACGGCGGTTCTGCTCTTGCACAGGCCTTTGTGGATCTGCTTGGTGTAGAAAAATAATTCGCAGAAGAATCTGAATTTCGGCTTCCGTTGAAAAACGGAAGCCTTTTTTCGTTGAATCGGTATTTTAGCCATATATAATAGGTAAAATTTGTGAACAATTTTAAAATTTTACATATTCTTTTAGCATTTTTAATAATTTGTTAAAGAAACTCTTGTACAAATAAACCAATACTTTTTTTACTAACATTCTATATTGAAACGGAAGGATACCATGAAACAAACATTCAGAAAGTCTGTCTGCGTTTTTATGTCAATTCTGCTGCTGTCGGTTTCGCTTGCCACACCATACAGTGTATCTGCCGCCGCGGATTTTGCTTATCCCGACGGTGTCAATGCAGAAAAGGCTGAACAAATCGTAGACAAAACGGACACACTTTTGAAAAAGGCAGTTCTGACCGCAAGCGGAAAAAGTTTGTCGCAAACATTTTCCGCAATGCTGTATAAAGGAGATTTGCTGAGCACCTTGCTGGTCGGCATTTATTCAGCGATGTCTTCCGCTGAGATGTCAGAAATGCTGTCCATGCTTTCGGTTGATACGACCCCCGCAAACTTGTCGGCTGTGTTGTATGCATATCCCGAAATCTCAAATGCATTATCCTCTGCATCCTCGTGGGATTCCGTTGATCTGAGCAATGCAAACTGGAACACTGCAAACAAAAATGACTTTGCAACGGCATTTGGTGTTATGCTTTCTCCCCTGCATGCCCTGTTGCAGTTTTTGCTGTGTGAAGGTAGCATCAGTGTGGTAGGAAACATCATCAAAGTAAAAGGCGGAAACGGTTACGAAACAGCTGTAATTCCGCTTTTTGAAGCATTCGGATGCACGCAGTATCCGGATTATTCCACTTACAAATCGCAGTCAGATGCTAATCCCAGTGCAACGGGTGCAAATCTGCTTCTGCCTTTGCTGAACTATGTTGAAAAAGTGTTGGATTCTCCCCTTTCACAATTGTGCAATATTCTTCCGAATCTTGCTTACTTCATTCTCAATGACGGGGTTGAAAACACAATCAATACACTGCTCAAACCCGTTACGGAGCTTGCAGAAAAAATTGAAAAAATTCCGCTTCTTAACTCTGCACTTGCAAGCGGCAACATTGACAGCCTGCGTACGGATTTTGCGGGAAATCTTGTTCCCGATCTGAATACGATGCTGTCGGATTCAGATGCAGGAATCACATTGCCTGCCATTGATTGGGAATTGCTTGCTTGCTGCGGTACGGTTACAGACAATGGAGTGACCGCCAATGTCGGCAAAACCTTTATAGTTGTATTCCGTTGGCTCTGGGAAGCTCTGCAGAGTAACAGCAACGGCATTGCAGACATGCTCAAAAACAGCATGCCCGCACAGGAAACAACAGAATCCCTGCTTGATTTCGACATAGCCTCCGTTCTTAATGAATTTTTACAGGATGATGCAGACACAGTATTAAAAGCCCTTGTATTCATGCTCAATCCTGACTTAAAGCCGTCCGACCTGTATTGGGTATTCGGTCCGCAAAACACAACAGCCTATGCATTCACGCAGGATATGCCCCGCGAAAACTATGCAGAAATGATTGACGGATTTGACAAATTGCTCGGTGCATTGATTGCGGAATCCATGGGTGCACAGACGCTTGACAATGCAGTACAAAGCACCCTTTATACCAATGATAATGTAACCGTATTATTAAAAACCATCTATACGGCACTCAGCAATGAAGAAATTGCGGGCCTTGTTTCCGTTTTCGGCATCAATACATCGGTTCCTGCTGTACTGCGTTTTCTGACGGAAGAAAAATACAAAGAAACCGTTTCTTTCCTCAAACGATATACAAACTGGGATGAATTGCCGTCCGACGGTCTTTCATGGGGCTTCGAAGACGGCGACAGAGAGGGCTTCACCGCTGCTTGTGCCGCTGTTCTGCGTCCGTTTAAAGATTTGTTTGCTTGCCTGCTTGCAGGTGAGAATTTTGTTCTGTTGGACAGCATTACGATCTGTGGAGGTAACGGCTACAACAGTGCCGTAATCCCCTTGTTTGAAGCACTGGGCATAGATGAAAGTTTCTATGTTTCACACAATGAATACAAAGCGGGGGTCGATACTGATGCACTGCTGACCAACATTTTGTCCCCCTTGTTCATGCAGGTGGAGAAAATCTGTGCAGCTCCCGTTGCATACATGACACAACAACTGCCTACGATCAGTTATTTTATTTCAGACGGCGGTCTGCAGAAAATGCTGTATGCTCTTGCCATTCCGATTCTGACATTCGTGGAAGGCTCGGGACTTTCTGTGGATCTGATGTCCATAGTGGAGCAAATTGCACAGTTTGACCTGACATTCGGCCCTGAGCAGGTCAATGAACTGCTTGCACAACTGACAAAAGGCGAAAACGGTCAGAGTATGGCACTGCCCGAGTTGCCGGCACTTACAAAATTGGCATCCCTTGGTACTCTGCAGGAAAAAGACAGCAAACGTACCTTTGAAGGTAAAACCACAACATATAAATATGTGGAAGCAGACGAAGAAAGTGTGCTTGCTTACATTGTGGATTTTATGGTATCGCTGATGCAGATGCCCGAAAACAGCGGCATGATGATGGGGTCGTTTGCCGGCAGTGCTGATGATGCGGCAAATCCGTTTGCATCCTACACCGATTCGTTTGCGGCCGACATGGAAGGCATGAGCCATGATGAAATGGTCAAATGGTTCTATGATATGCTTGTGTTTGAAACCGAAGATGCCCAGGAAGATGCGATGGCAAATGCAGAAGTGCCGCACATCATATATGAGTCGGCGGATGATGCTTCAAATGCGGGGGCTGGAATTGTTTTCGTTATTTTTGCAATCGGAATCGGTGTTATCGTGATTTTATTTTTGCACAAAAAGAAAAAAAGAACACCAAAGACAAAACAAACCGAAACGGAGGAATAAGATATGCTTGCATTAAAAAATATAACAAAAGAATACGCCTCCGGGGAAGAAAAACTGATGGCTCTCAAGGGCATCAGCTTTTGCTTCCGTAAAAGTGAATTTGTTTCTATTCTCGGTCCCTCCGGTTGCGGCAAAACCACAACACTGAACATCATCGGCGGTCTTGACCGCTATACAGACGGGGATCTTATCATCAACGGCAAATCCACCAAGGATTTCACCGATAATGACTGGGATACTTACCGCAATCATTCGGTCGGTTTTGTGTTCCAGAGTTACAATCTGATTCCGCATCAGACCATTCTTGCAAACGTTGAACTTGCCCTCACCTTATCAGGTGTCGGCAAAAAAGAACGCAAGGAGCGTGCTGTCAAAGCACTTGAACAAGTCGGCCTGGGTGCACACATCAACAAAAGACCGAACCAGCTTTCGGGCGGTCAGATGCAGCGTGTTGCCATTGCACGTGCACTCATCAATGACCCTGAAATTCTGCTTGCAGATGAACCGACAGGTGCACTGGACAGCGAAACCAGTGTGCAGATCATGAATATCCTCAAAGAGATCTCCAAAGACCGTCTGATTATCATGGTCACACACAACCCTGAACTTGCCGAAGAATACTCTAACCGCATCATCCGTTTTGCTGACGGTGTTGTGGTGGATGACTCCAATCCCTTTTCTGAGGAAGATGAAGCAAAAGAAATCGAAGTCCTCGCCGCCGAAAAAGAGCAACAGGCAAAAGGCAAAAGCGGCATGTCTTTCCGGACTGCACTGACACTGAGTCTGCAGAACCTGATGACAAAGCGTGCCCGCACCATCCTGACGGCATTTGCAGGCAGTATCGGTATAATCGGCATTGCATTGATTCTTGCACTTTCGACGGGTATTCAGAATTATATTGACCGCATTCAGGAAGAAACCATGCTGTCGATCCCCATTACCGTTGAGCAACAAGCACTTGACACGGATGCACTGATGTCTTCCATGACAGGCATCGGGCAGGATATGATGAATACCGAGCGTGAGAAAGACGGTGTTTATGTCAACACGGCAATGAAGGAAATGCTCAAAGCATTTCTTGCGGAAGCATCCGTCAACAACCTGACAAGTTTTCGTCAGTATGTGGAAGACAATCGCGAAGTGTTTGACGAGCTGTGCAATGAAATAACCTATAATTACAGCACCGTACTCAATATTTACAAAGCCGACACCGGCAACGGTGTTGTGCAGGTCAATCCCACCACATTCATGCAGGATGCCATGTCCATGTCGGGTGGCATGGGCGATATGAGCAGCATGATGTCAGGCAATTCCATGATGAGTATGAACATGTGGGTACAGTTGATCGGGGACGAAGAGCTGATGGATATGCAGTATGACCTCGTTACCGGTAAATTCCCGACCGACAAAACGGAAGTGGTGCTCATTGTTGACCCGACTTATTCCATCAATGAATTTGTGCAATATGCACTCGGGCTTAAGGACATGGCGAACTTCACGGAAGAAATCATGAAAGTCTTCACAGAAGCGGAAGAAGGAACAGATACGCCCACAGAACAAATCAAATACTCTTTTGATGAGATTCTTGATATGCGATTCAGACTTGTGCTCAATTCCGATTGCTTTGTTTATAACGAAGAAACAAAATGTTGGGATGATTTCAGAGAAAACACTCTGTTCCTGCGCGATAAAATCAACAATGGGCTTGAACTGAAAATTGTCGGCATACTGTGTCCCGATGAAGACCTGACTCTTGCAGGCAGCGCAGGCGGAATCGGCTTCACATCCGACCTGATGGACTGGGCAATCAACGAAACAGCAAACAGTGAAGTTGTTAAACAACAGCTTGCACAACCGAACATGAACATTCTGACCGGTACCGAATTTGCAAACACAAACCTTTCGGATATCCGCCTTGCTGATATTGATTTTTCGCTGATCGACATGAACAAGCTTGATATCACCCCGTTCATGAGCATGATGGCAGACATGGATATGGAATCGATAGACATGACGGATATGACGGATATGTCCTCTGTGATGGACTTTTCGACCATGACTCCCCTGATGCAGACCATGATGGAAAAATTCCTGACAGAAGACCAGGCAAACGCAATCAAAAAAGCCTATCTTGAAAGTGTTGCATCGGATGACACCTACAGCAGTAACCTGCAAAAAATGGGTTATGCAAACGTGCTGACCCCGACATCCGTTTATCTGTATCCCAAGGATTTCGCGACAAAAGCAGAGCTTGAAGAAGTGATCGAATTCTACAATACGCAGGTGGAAGCACTCGGCTTTGATTCTTACACCATTCAGGTCACGGACTTCATCGGCATTCTGCTGGACAGTGTCACATCCATTCTGAACATTGTCACCTATGTGCTTGTGGCATTCGTTGCCATTTCGCTGGTTGTTTCGTCCATTATGATCGGCATCATCACCTACATTTCCGTGCTTGAACGCACCAAGGAAATCGGCATTCTGCGCAGTATCGGTGCATCCAAAAAGGATGTTTCACGCGTGTTCAATGCGGAAACGGTCATTGTGGGACTTGCATCAGGGTGTCTTGGTATTGCGGTGACATTGTTGTTGGAAATTCCCATTAACCTTGTGCTGAAATATCTGACAACCGTTAAAGCCGCCGCAGCCCTTTCCCCTGTTGCCGCCATTGTACTCATCGGCATCAGTGTTCTTCTTTCGTTTATTGCGGGCCTGATCCCCTCGGGTCTTGCCGCTAAGAAAGACCCCGTAGAAGCCCTTCGTACAGACTGACAGACAAAAATCCCCGAACACAGCGTTCGGGGATCTTTTTTCGGTATTCAGATTTCGTAGCCGCATTCTTTGAGGTCTTCGAGGAAGAAATCATACATGACCTTGCCTTCGGCGGTTTTATATCTGCCGACAGAATCAGGGCGCATGGGGATCTTTGCCATTTTTCTGCCGAGGAAGCTGCCCAATTTTTCAAGTGTTTCATCCTGGTTGAAGACCATGTCTTCAAAACGAAGACGGATGATGTGCTTGGGGTCGGGGGTAGCATTCATGAGTTCCCTTTGGTATTTCCACGAAAGTGCACGCTGTTCGCGGACGTCGTCGGTTGCGGGCATTTCAATGTGGAACTGCGCCATATCGTCCGTCACATGGCCGCCTAAAATGCAGTCGCGGGGATCACGCACCCAATGAATGTAGTGCATTTCGGGGAACATTTTGACGATCCACGGATAGCAAAGTGTGGTTTCGGGAATTTTCCAGCCCTTGTCGGGTGCATCGCTGCTCAGCACGGAATGCAGATATTCTTCAATCAGCGTTTTGAATTCGGCGGTGGGTTCCATGGAAAGCACTTTGGAGAAATCCCATTTGAGATCGCCTTCGTATTTTACATAATCACCGAATACGGCACAGGCTTTGTACATTTTTTCGGGGGGAATGAGATCCCATGAACCGTTTAAAGGTTCTCCCATGAAAAATCCGCTTTCTGCGAGTGTATTGGAAACGGCACGGGTGCCCGAATGGCCTCTGCCGATGACTGTTACCATCATACTGTCCACATCCTTTCGCAAGAATTATATCATCTGCGGAACAATTATGCAACACCAAAGTAAAGTTTTTTGTTTTGTTATTGACTTAAAGTTTGCTTTATTATATAGTTAAATAAATATGCAATTAAAAGAAGGTGCAATATGAACAACATCTTCCGTCAGAATAATTTGGTTACAAAACAAGACCGCGAACGGCAGTTCGGCACCAAGGGGGCTGTCGTGTGGCTGACAGGGCTTTCGGGCTCGGGCAAGTCCACCATTGCGGTACTTGCGGAAAAGATGCTGACCGACAAAGGATATCGTTGTTATTTGCTGGACGGCGACAATATCCGTTTAGGCCTGAATTCCGATCTCGGTTTTTCGGATGCCGACCGTACGGAAAATATCCGTCGTATTTCGCATGTGGCGGCACTATTTGCACACAGCGGCTGCATTTGCTTTGTGAGTGCAATTTCTCCCTTTGCAAAAGACCGCGAAACCGCAAAAAAAGCGGCAAAGACGATGGACGTGCCGTTCTTTGAAATATTTGTTGACACTTGTGTTGAAGAATGCATCAAGCGTGACACAAAAGGGCTTTACAAAAAGGCAATCGCAGGGGAAATTAAAGACTTTACGGGCATTTCTTCGCCCTATGAAGCACCGACTGAACCGTTTCTGCGTATTGATACATGTTCCTGCACACCCGAAGAAGCCGCACGGCAGGTTTGCAATCTGATTTCCCTTGTGCAGAATCTTAAAACCATGTGCTCACAGCTTTGCGATGTGAGCATAAAAGCAGGCGAAGAAATACTTGCTGTCTACAACTCTGACTTTGCCGTGCAGACAAAGGATGACAAATCTCCTTTGACACAAGCGGATTTACGCTCAAATAAGGTCATTGTGGACTTGCTGACAAGTCAATATCCGGACATTGCCGTTTTGTCCGAAGAAACAAAAGACACAGGCGAGCGCAGACAAAATCCGTTCTGCTTTGTGGTAGATCCTTTGGACGGCACGAAGGAATTTGTGAAACGTAACGGCGAATTTACCGTCAACATCGGGCTTTGTGCTTACGGCAAACCGATTTTGGGTGTGGTATATGCGCCTGTTACGAATACACTGTGGTACGCGGCGGTCGGTTGCGGTGCGTTTTCACAGACATCTGACAATGACACATATTTTGACGAAAAGAACCGCATTTTTGTGTCCGACAAAACAGACAATTTCACCGTTATGGCAAGCCGTTCCCATGCAGATGAAAGACTTGCAAAAATTCTTGACAACAACAAAGACAGAATAGCAAAAACCGTCAGTGCAGGCTCATCCCTTAAGGGATGCCTGATCGCCGAAGGCAAAGCGGATATTTACTACCGCACGGGACTGACCTGTGAGTGGGACACGTGTGCAATGCACTGTGTTGTTGAGCAGGCAGGCGGGGTTTTGCGGCAGCTTGACCATACTCCGCTTGTTTACAACCGTGAAAACACCCTGAATGACAAGGGATTTTATATTCTCAACCGACCCGAAAATACACTGGAATGAGGAAAAACAAATGATGACGCATCTTGATAATTTAGAGAGCAAGAGCATTCATATTCTGCGTGAAGCCTACAACCGCTTTGGCAACCTTTGCATGCTGTGGTCCATCGGCAAGGACTCCACGGTTTTGCTTGCCCTTGCAAGAAAAGCCTTTTTCGGTCATGTACCGTTTCCGCTTGTGCACATCGACACGCACTACAAAATCCCCGAAATGATCGAATACCGTGACCGTCTTGCCCGTGAATGGAAGCTTGACATGGTTTACGGTGAAAATGCAGATGCGCTCGAGCAGAAAAAGACCTTTCCCGACGGCAACTGCACAAGAATCGAATGCTGCAAAAACTTAAAAACAGAGGCACTGCGCTGTACTCTTTCGGGCGAATGGCCGCGTTACAGAATGAATCATGACACAGGTCTTTATGAACGCGATGAAAACACCGAACCGTACACGGGTGTTATTGTCGGTGTCCGTGCAGACGAAGAAGGCAGCCGTTCCAAGGAACGCTATTTTTCTCCGCGTGACAAGAACAACGACTGGGATATCGGTGATCAGCCGCCCGAATTCTGGGGACAGTACAAAACCGATTTCAAGCCCGGCACACACATCCGCATCCATCCCCTGCTCGACTGGACGGAGCTCGATGTATGGGAATACATCCGCAGAGAAAATGTGCCTGTTGTGCCGCTGTATTTCAATCAGGGGGACGGCAAGCGATATCGTTCTTTGGGCTGCTGGCCGTGCACAAGCCCGGTGGAATCGGAGGCTAAAAACATTGACGAAATTATTGAAGAACTCAAAACAGGCAAATTTGCAAATATAGCCGAACGTTCGGGCAGAGAACAGGACAAGGAAGACGGCGGCGGATTGGAGGAACTGCGCAAAGATGGATACATGTAATGTGTTTGATAACAAAGAAATGAACATTGTCATCGTCGGCCATGTTGACCACGGCAAAAGCACGGTCATCGGCAGACTGCTTGCAGACACCAATTCCCTGCCGCAAGGTAAACTCGATCAAATCAAAGCCCTTTGCAGAAGAACGGACAAGCCGTTTGAATATGCGTTTCTGTTGGATGCACTCAAGGATGAACGTGCACAGGGCATTACCATTGACACAGCACGCTGTTTTTTCAAAACAGAAAAAAGGAAATACATCATCATTGATGCCCCGGGACACATTGAATTTTTAAAGAACATGATCACGGGTGCCTCCCGTGCAGAAGCTGCCTTGCTTGTGATTGATGCACACGAAGGCATCATGGAAAATTCCCGCAGGCACGGTTATATGCTGTCGATGCTCGGCATTCGTCAGGTTGTTGTGCTTGTTAACAAGCTTGACCTTGTGCCCGCCGAAGACCGTCAGCGCGTGTATGAAGAAATCGTTGCCGAATACAGTGCATTTTTAAGCAATGTGGAAATTGTTCCGCAGCACTTTATTCCGATTTCGGCCGTGGAGGGCTACAACATTGCGTCCAAAGCCGCTGAACTGCCGTGGTATGACGGCATCACCGTGTTGGAAGCACTTGATGCATTCAAGGAGATTGCAGACGGCGACGACCATGCGTTCCGTATGTGGGTGCAGGATGTTTACAAGTTCACAAACAGCCGCGATGAACGCCGCATCATTGCAGGTACGGTGAGTGCGGGCAAACTGTCAGTCGGGGACGAAGTGATGTTTCTGCCCTCGGGTAAAAAGACCAAAGTGCATTCCATTGAGGGCTTCAACGAGCCCATGCAGACAAGTGTTTCCACAGGCAAGGCAACAGGCTTCTGCATGACCGAACAGATTTATGCCAAGCGCGGTGAGCTGTGTTGCAAGATCGGAGAACAGCCCCCGAGGACGGGTAGCCTTGTGAAAACAAGTATTTTCTGGCTCGGCAAGGAACCGCTTGATACACAAAAGGTGTACAAAATAAAAATCGGTTCTGCCGCTGTCGGGATGCGTGTTGAAAAGATTCTGGGTGTTCTCAATGCCTCCACACTTGAAAACAGCGAAAAACAGACCGTGGATCGCCACGAAGTAGCACAGTGCCTTCTTCATTTTGAAAGACCGCTTGCATTTGACCTTTCGGGGCAGTGTGCAGACACTTCCCGTTTTGTCATTGTGGACGATTACGAAATTGCAGGCGGCGGTATTATCACTGATGTTGAAGAAGATGAAGAACTCGAAAAGAAACTCATCCGCCGCAATGTAAAGTGGATTCAAAGCAGCATGACCCCGCATGAGCGCGAAAGTTATTACAGACAACAGGCTCAGTTGATTATTCTTACGGGTAAAATTCAGATTGACAAAAAAGAAATTGCCCGCAAATTGGAGAAAAAACTGTTGGATGCCGGCAAAATCGCCTATTATCTCGGCATCGGCAATGTGTTATACGGTGTCAATTCCGATATTAAGTCGGATGATTCCATGAACAGTCCGGAAGAACGCAACGAACACATCCGCAGACTCGGAGAAATTTCCAATATTTTGCTGGATGCCGGCAACATTCTTATCATCACTGCAAATGACCTGTCCCCCGACGAACTTGACACCTTGCGGCAGATCATAAGAACGGACAACATCAAAACCGTCTGGGTTGGTGTGGATAACCGCAGAGCGGCTGATTTTGATTTCTACTATCCAACCCCCGTCAAATCCATTGCAAATGAATTGGCACAAAAACTGTTCTGCATTTAATTTCCCTTTTTTACAGGAGGAAAACCATGAAAAAGTTTTTAGCAGGTACCGCCATCGCTGCAGGTCTTCTGACCCTTGCCTACTGTGAATTGTCCCATTTTATGCTTCTTTCGGATTTCAGAGGCAAATACGAATTGCCGAAAAATGATCCCGATCCCGCACATTTAAAAGAACTGCGCAAAAACGGTTTTAAAAACTGCGGTGACGGCGAATGGTTTGAAGCAATGGCAGAAAGATGCGAAACCATCATGAACCGCGACAACAAGGCGATTTATGCTTACATGATCCGTCAACCGAAAAAAAGCAACAAATGGGCGATCGTCTGCCACGGTTATACTTCCCGTCCGCATCAGATGTCTTCCATGGCAAGACAGTATTACAGCTACGGTTTCAACATCATTGCCCCTTGTGCAAGAGCGCATGACAAGAGCGAGCACAAAATCTGCACCATGGGTTGGCTTGAACGACTTGACATTTTGGACTGGATTCATCATGTGGTCAAAAATGATCCGTCCGCACAGATCATCATGCACGGCATCTCGATGGGTGCAGCAACGGTGATGAATGTAACGGGCGAGGCGGAATGCCCCGACAATGTAAAATGTATGATCGAAGACTGCGGATTCTCCACTTGTTGGGAACAGTTCAACAATGTCATTGAACAGACCGTTCATTTCCCTGCTCCATGGGCACTCGCAGCACCGGCCGTCTGGTATAAACTGCGTGCGGGCTGGAACATAAAAGACAACAACCCCATAAAACAGGTAGCAAAATCAAAAGTTCCAACCCTGTTTTTACACGGGTCAGCCGACACCTTCGTTCCGTTCAGAATGCGGGATGAATTATATGAAGCCGCATCCTGTGAAAAGGAGAAATGCACGATTGACGGTGCCGAACACGCAAATTCAGTGGACATCGACCCCGAAAAATACCATGCCGCATGCAAAGCATTTATAAAGAAATATGTTCCTTTTGAGGAGTAAAAAAAGTGAGGCCCAGCATCACACGATGCTGAGCCTTTTATTTTATTCGGTTGTTATTTCTTCATCGCTGAGAATAATCTGCGATGCAATGGATGCATACAGTTTTTCACCGATGCCGCTGACTTTCATCAGTTCCTCTTTGTAAGTAAACGGACCGTTGTTGATACGATAATCAATAATTGCGATTGCTTTGGCTTCGCCGATGCCTTTAATGCGGCAAAGTTCCTGCACATCGGCCGTGTTTATATTTACAGGTGCATTTAAAATTTCTTCTTCGGCAATGCTCGCCGAAACTGAATTTTCAACCGAAACCTGCATGGCGGAAACTGCAATTTCATACCGCTGTGCAGCATTACGGTATATAGATTGCTGTACGAACAAAAAACAAACGGAAATGCAAAAAAAGACCAACAGTATCTGCAAAGACTGTAAACTGCTCAATCGGTTCCGGTGATACGGTTTTTCAACATTCAAACCGTATTCCGCATCCGATTTTCGTTCCGGATTCAATACAAATTACCTCTCGGTATCAATATAACTGCTTGAAACTGCGGTTACCGTTCTTGCTGTAATACATATGCTGACCGTCACCCGTGGTGTAATAAGCACAGCCGTCGGAGATTTGGAAATTCAGCACACTGTCAGCAACCGTTTTTCCGCTTTTTGCATTCGAACAGAAATTAAGTGCATACGGACTGCCCTGTGCGGCAATATTTTTGTAATAAACACCTTCTTCGGCACACATAATACCATCCACATCCTGGGCAATCAGAACACTTTCATTTTTGTCATTCACACTGCACAATGCATGAACACTGTTCAGATAATATACAGCTTCACCATTGCCTGTCACTGCAACTGCCGTTACATTTTCAGCAATCGGTTCTTTTGTACTTTGGGCATTCTTACGATCAGCAATAAACAGTTTTCCCTGTGCATCCGCATAAGCAAGACGTTCACCATCATAGCTCAGGTCATAATCGAGCACGCCTGCAACAAGCATGAGGGCTTCCTCGCCTGCTTCGACATAATACAAACCGTTTTCACCGATCCAGAAATTGTCAAAAAATTCTGTTACACCGTAAATGGTGGCAAGTCCGGAACAACTCTTGAAGTTGACAGAATTGCAGATGATCGGATACATGGAAGTGGATGCAACACGCTGTGCCTGCTTTCCGTCTTTTGAATAGTATGTGCCGCCGTCAAGCAAAGTGAACAGCACTTCGGAAAGATCGGCATTGAATTTGAGTGCGTTGGCATAAATGCCGGATGCAATTTTTGTAAATTTGGCAGGTCTGCGGTAAGAAGTCACATAAAAATCATAGGTATTGTTCAATACCGTCAGGTAATAAACTTTTTTACCGCCTTCGGAAACAGCAATCGGAACTCCGCTGGAGCAGATTTCTTTCTGCTCGCCGTCATGCCAGATGCAAACGGAGTTGGTGCCTGACTGATTGCGATAACCATACATGACATATTCGCCGTCGGGAGAAAGTGCAAATGCACCGCTGATATAACCGCCGTTTTCGGCAAGTGTAACAGACTCTCCTTTTTTCACATCATACAAGGCAAGTGCGGCGGAAGCATCAATATACAGCAATGCTGAACCGTCTGCTGACAGATAAATACAGCTATTGACGGAATTGAGAATCCGTGTTGCACCTTTGCTGTTGAAGTAATAAACAGCCGTTGTAACAACTCCACCCTCCTGAACGGGCGTTGTATAAATACCGCAAGTGCCGTACATATCATAAAAAACGGTCTTGGGTTCTTCCGATGCAGTTTCGGCGGAAATATTCTTGCCGTCTGCATACAAAAGAGCCTGTCCGGAACCGACAGAATAAAACAGTTTATAATCTGTTTCGTCGTAAATCATAACATTGGCCGAACCGCCGGCAGAACCGATACCGATGATAAGCACAATCGCAATAAAAACTGAAACAAGGCCGATCAGAATTTTCTTATCAGGAAACTGAAAACCTTTTTTGCCATTGCCTGCAGGTTCTTTCTTTACATCCTTTTTCTTGCCCAGACCAAACACTTTTCTGAAAACAACCACATGCAACGGCAATTGTTTTTTCTTTTTAACAGGTGTCGCTTTCGGTTTTTGAACAGGCACAGGTTCTTCGGCTGGCTTTCTCTTTTCTTCCTTGTAAAGCGGTTCCCCGCAGACAGCACAGTCACCGTCCGAATTTTCATTCAACGCACCGCAATAAGAGCAAACGATCTCATTTTTTGAAGAAAGGATGGCAGAAAGTGCATCCATCTGATCTGCTTTCTTTTTCTGTTCGGCGGTCTTCGTCGGAGAAACAGGCGAAACAGTGTAGGTGTTAATCGGAGCAGAAACAGGCGATTGCGTATATGTATTGGCAGCAGGCTTTTTCACATTGGCCTGCGGCATCGGATCAATCTGCCGAACCGTAGTTTTATAAGTATACACAGGTTTTTTCGGTTCCGGCGGTGCGGGGGGTCTGCCCGTTTTCACCAACAATGAACCGCATTTGATACAATATCTTTCAGTCGCAGAATTTTCGGCTTTGCATGTAGGACAATTTATTTTAGCATCAGAATCCGCAAGCGGCGCAGCACAAGCAACGCAAATACGGGCGCCGGGAGCGTTTTGCTGACCGCAGTTATTACAACGCATTACAATACCTCCCCTTATTTATACACAACTAATATATCATAAGAAACATCTGTTGTCAACTTTCGACACAAAAAGATTCTTCTTTTCTTCTGTCAAAAAAGGAAACAAAAGGCGGCAAAAAAGCTACAATCGGATCGGCAAAAATAAAACACAAAAATACAAGCAAAACGGCTGTAATTTCTTTTGCACCCCCCTTAAAAGATTTGGCAATCAGCCCCCACGGCACACTCTGCCAACCGAGAGTAATGAGCACAACAGCCAGGGAGTGTGTCGGAATGCGACTCACAAGCGGAAAAGCAAACGACAATGCAAGCACCGTTACGGCACCGACAATGCTGCCCAAAATCCCCGTTTTGCCGAACTCATAAGAGTGCATGGGCAGGCAGACGGCTGAGCCGAGCACATTGCCGACGGCAAATCCCGTGCTGTCTTCTTTAGTTGTGCCGAAAAATGCGTTGACAGCAAAAAGACAAACGAAAAATCCGATTCCGGTCAAGGCTAACATCCACCAAGGATGTTCATTTGCCGAAAAATTGAACAACACGGACAAATCAGCAATTGCATACTCCCCTGTTTCATAAACGGGCGTACGATAGGCTTCGCGGTTTAAAAGCATATTAAACACAAGCGGAATCAAAAGTGCCATAAACGGTGCGGGCAGATATTTTTTGAAGGTGCGGAACTTACGCGGCCATGTGATCATGATGACAAGTGTAATTGTACCGTACAAAACCCCTCGCCAGTTCGCATGAAAACCGTTGGAACGGTAACTTTTCAGCATTTCGATTGCGGTATTACCTGATGCGGCAATGCCGAAATAGTCCTTGGTGAGAATCACCGTTGCAAGAAAAGCCGCGCCGAGCGCAAGGCCTGCCTTGGCGGCATCGGTCAGTTCGATTTTAATATTTTTCTTTTGCAGAACGATATAAGCAATCAGGAACAGTAAACTGCCGAGAAGCATGGAAAGGAATGCAAATCCCGTGCCGAATTCTTTGATCATAAAAAAGGCAGGCATGAACAACATCCAACACGGTGCGTACATGGTCTTACCGACCGCACACAGAAGACAGCCGACGGCACCGGCAATTGCCCCTGCAAACACGCCGACACCTGAAAGCACACCGACACTCAAGGTAAGCGGAAAGATATATAAAGCAGCACAAAATCCCTGCAGTGCTTGTGCCGCATATTTATTTTTTTCAACAAAACGGTTCATAAAATTCCCCTTAAAAATCAAAATCACGGTCATAATACAGTATTTTATATAAAGATACAAGCAAAATTTTAAAAAAAGTTAAACTTCTCGTTGCAAAATAGAAAAAATATGATAATATAGAAACACAATTTTTCAGGACGGTATAAAAATGGCAAAAAAAGTAGTGACATGGATCATTGTTCCGTTCATGTTCTTAATATTCATTCTTGACATGATGACGTTGGTGCTTTGCAATATTTATGAAGCAAAATATGAGATCACAAACGAAACCTTTACCCTTGAAAACGGTGATGACCGCATTCATTTCCTGCACACGGGTTGTTCAGATTGCATTCTTCTGGAAAGCAACGGCAGATTTGCTTTGGTAGATGCAGGGGAAGGAAATTACAATCCCCGCAAAAATGTAGAATATGACGGTTATGAAGAACAGGTGATTTCTTACATCAAGAAAGTGTGTACCGATGAAAACGGCATTGCAAGACTTGATTTTATGCTGCTGACCCATCAGCATTACGACCACGCGGGAAATGCAGAAGCAATTCTTGCAGATCACGAAATTGAAGTCGTAACACTTTATATGAAAGAACTTGCATTGAGCGTTCTGCACGATTATGAAATTGAAGTCTGGGATGTGCCGGGCATTTACGAGCGAATTATTGCACAAGCGGATGCAGGCGGCACACCTTGGATCAGCGATCTGCCCGAGCAGTTTACATTCGGTGATTTTGACATTACTCTTTATAATACCGAAACCCCGCTTGATTTAATGGAAGACCAAGGCAACAATGCCGAAAGTGTGGGCATGAAACTCGAAAAAGCAGATTATACGGTTTTTCTTGCCGCAGACATTGCAACCACAACGGGACAGGAAGACCTGCACCTTGATGAAATCGGTGAGGTCGATCTGCTGAAAATCGGACATCACGGCTATTTCGGCTCGAGTTCCATGCGTTTTCTCAAAGCACTCAGCCCCGAAATTGCGATCGTCACAAACACGCTGGGCAAGATTTATCCCAATGTCAAATGGAATCTGACCGTGACGGCAAAAGTGCCCATTTATGCCACGGTCAACCGAAACGGCATCATCGCGACAATAACCGATGACGGCAACATCGTTTTAACGGAAAATATTCATTAAAAACAACGGCAGGAAAATTTCTGCCGTTATTTTTTGAAAAAGATGAAAAATAATGCGTCGTTATTCGTCATAGTGATTGAAAGGAGGACAAGGTATGGATGAAAAAACACTCCAAAAATTGCTGAACGATAGTCTGCTCGGCGATCACGCGGCATTCACACAAGTTTACAATGAACTGAAAATTCCTGTTTATACCGTCATTTGCCGTATTGTGCAAAACAGAACCATTGCGGAAGATGTGTTGCAGAATGTGTTTATGAAGCTGTTCAATCAGTCGACAAAAACGGCGATTCAAAATCCGCGGGCTTTTGTTTTTAAGATTGCACACAATGCCGCCATCGATGAACTGCGCAAAAAACACAACACCGAGCAGGAACTGACAGACATCTGTAGCGATCTGCGAAACAATGCTTATTGGATAGACACGCGCATTGACCTTGAAAAAGCGTTGTGCAAACTCAATGCCGAACAAAGGGAAATCATCTCTTTACATCTGAATGCCGGCTTCGGTTTTCAGCAGATCGCGCAGATTACGGATTCTTCCCTTGCAACCGTTTACAGAACATACCGCAAAGCAATCAACACATTAAAAAATGAACTCAACGGAGGGTAATCAGAATGAAAAAATTATGTATTTTTATCAGTTTTCTTTTTGTTTTTCTGTTCGGCATCACTGCAACCGCCGCAGAAACACCGACAGTGCCTTATGCAAATGCATGGGAGCTGTATCAGGTATGGTATGAAAATTATCCCGACTATATCAGCGGCATCTGGTCAACGGACGGCGGCATGAATCTGACATTCGGCATTGCAGAAGAAGCGGATTTTGAAGAAACAAAAAATGAGATCCTTGCATTGATTGAAAATGACGGCAGTGCATCATTCGCACAACAGAAATATTCTTACAATTACCTGAAAGAGATTCAGGAATATATGAACACCTATTTTACAAATTACGATCCTTCTCTCGGTCTGAGTGCCATGGGAATTTACGAAATGGACAATTACGTAGGGATTGATTTTCTCGAAGAAAAAAAGGATGAACAACCGGTCAAAGATTTTGTAAAACTCCTGATCGACAAATACGGGGATGCTGTGCAGATCAACTATTCGGAAGGCGTGGTGCATACACTGCTTGAAGAACCTGTTCCCGACATCGGGCTCGCAACGATTACCTTGGCAGAGCCGACACAGAATTATTTACCGGTAATTCTTCTAATCGGCATAGCTGTCGTGATTGCATGCACAATAGGCGGTATTGCATATGCAAAAAAAAGAAAAGCCGCTGTTTTGCAAACAGTAAGCGGGCAGACAATAACAACCAACATGCCTGCAAATGTAAAACAGACAGAAATTGCAGTAAAAAATGCAACACTGACACCAAACAGTGAATTGGATAAAAAAATTCTTGAAAAAACCGAATAATTTAAAACGGAGCATCGGCGAGGATGCTCCGTTTTGCTTTTATGTATGTTTATTTCAGATCGTTTTTGAGTGCAAGGAAGGTTTTGATCAGGGTCGAGCCTGTTTGGTCACCGAGGGAAAGTGTTTCGTGATAGTGACCGTCCAGCAGACGCATGGAATAGTCGTTATCGGGTACGATATAGCCGACGGCATCGTTTGCAAGACCGAAGCAGATCAGGTCATCACCGAAGATATCACACAGACAGGGATAACCGAAGTCATAACCCCTGCAGGAGCCTTCCGCAGTCAGGGATTTACCGCCCTTGTAAAGGTCGGTCACAAGCTCACAAGGTACCATGGCAATTTTGACATCATCCCATTCCATGTAACCGATTTCGGTTGTGACAAGGTAGGAATCTCTGCCGTTGCGGTAGAAGTCATAGTTTGCCATTTTCAGTTTGCCTGCAACGCGAATCAGCGGATTAGTGACACGAACCGTCATTTCGCGTATGCGAACATTGAGTTTGGGATTGAGTTTGCGTTCCTTGACGGGTTCCCAATTCTCATACCAAAGGGTATACGCATCGCCGCAAAGTTCTTTTTCTTTAGCAACCACTTCGGGTTCGGAAAGTGCCGTATCGGCTTCGATTTCTTCTTTTGTCTTGGTCATACCGATGGCGATCTTTGCAAGTTCTCTGCCGTAGCGCACGGACTGCTCATAGCGTTTTTCCATGGGCATACCGTCGTTGGAAAGACCTCTTGCCATGTAAATACCGGCAATGGCACCGTTGAAGAACATGCAGTTATAGCCGTATTCTGCAAGGGTTGCACCGAGGTAATAAACATAGTCACCGCTGATTTCGCGGCCGTTGGATGAGCCGTCATTGCAGGCAAGACCTGCCACATCGGGATGAGCACCGATGTTGACGATCATAGTCGGGGCTTTCTTTTTATCGGTCGGCGTAAACAGGAAGCGGTTGAGCATGGTGGGCAGTGCCGTTGCAGACGGGCGGTTGCGGTTGTCAACATATCCGCTGCCGATGTCCTTTTGTGCAAAGGTGAGTTTACCGGGGGTCATGTCAAGCACGGCATTCCACAGGGCATCTGCGGCACGTTCATAAAGCACTTCAAGGAAATGCAGGTCGGTTCCCTGTTCCACTTCCTTGCCGCGAAGTGATTTTCCGAGATTGGAAAGAATTTTTCCGCCGTCTTCGGTCTTGGTCCAAAGACCTTGTGTATCAATACAGCTGTGGCAATGGGTGGAGAACATATTGACGGAACCGAGCTTGATACCTTCTTTTGCAGCCTTTGCGGCAACCATAGAACGCACAACACGGATATCCTTGTTGGAAAAACCGATGCAGTCGATGGTGCCGAACAGATGCACGCCACGGTCGGAATTGTCGGACAACGCGATGCAACGGATACGCATATCGTCAATGAGCTGTTCAACACGGTTGGTAAAGCCGTTTTCGGCTACCATGTAACCGCCGAGGAAATAGGGGTGTGTCTGCCAGTCATCGGGAACAAGGCTTGCACTCGCGGAACCGAGACTCCATTTTGCACCCTTTGCAGCAGATTTAAGGAATTCTTCGGTGCCTTCGTAGAAATACTGTGCGGTTTCCTTGCCGGTGTTTTCGGGCAGGGCAAGCAGTTTTTCAACAGCTGAAAGGCCGTTGGTGAGGGTCTGGTCGAGCTTTCTGAACGCGGTCTGCTTGCCGAAATTGACAACGGATTCCTTGAATTTGTCGGAACCGATCGGTTCGATTTCGCCGGCTTTGTTCAGATACACATAGGCACCTGCCAGCAAAGCGGTTGCTGTAACGGCTTTGCGGATGATTTTTCTCTTACCCATCATTATGCAATCTCCTTTGATTATTTTTTACGGTTAAAACCGGGATGTCTGCCTGCAACATTAAAGCCCTTGCGGATTTCGGCAAGCTTTGCCATTTCTTCGTCGGTGAATTCTCTGCCGCCGCCGAGTTCTTTTGCATACTTTGCGACCTTTGCATAGAATTCAACGGATTCCATGTTAAAATAAGCACGCATGAGGGTGTTGCCGACGGTCAGTGCACCATGATTCTGAAGCAGGAACGAGTCGTGGTTTTCGATGTAAGGAAGAAGCGATTCGGGCACTTCGTCCGTGGAGGGGGTGCCGTATGCACAAACGGGAACGGTGCCGAGGAACAGCACGGCTTCGGGCATGATGTATTCATCAAGCGGAATATTGCAGACAGCAAATGCGGTTGCAATGGGGGGATGTGCATGCACAACGGCATTGACATCGGGGCGTTCACGGTATACACGCAGATGCATTTTGATTTCGCTCGAAGGATTCAGATTACCCTCGATTTTATTTCCGTCACCGTCCACACGGATGATCATATCGGGAGTCATAAAGCCCTTGGAAACACCCGTGGGAGTGCAATAATACTCATTTTCGCCGACCTTGACGGAGATATTACCATCGTTTGCGGCAACAAAACCGTTCATATAAATTCTTCTGCCGATTTCGCAGATTTCTTCTTTGATCTGCTGCGGAGTTCTTTCGTCCATGACAATAACCTTCTTTTTTCCATATTTTGAAACTATTTTAGCACAATGAAATGAAAATGTAAATATTGATTTTGTAAACTTTAATTGATATAATAAAAACATCATCAAACAGTCAGGATTGAAAATAATGCAGTCTTTTTCAAAAACAGCCGAAACCGTTGCCGATAAACTCAATCTTTTTGCCGATGTGCTTGTGTTCCGACCCGTGACAGGTTGTGAAGACAAGTTGTTTGAAGAAATCACGCTTCGTGTCGGGGGGAAGATTCTGTGCATACTTCCCTGCATTCCGAATGCACGGTACAGAGAAACTTTAAGCGGCGGCAATCGGTACTTCATCAGCAGAAGCATTGCACGGAAAGAAAATGCAGACACGTTAAAAGCGGTGCAAAACAGTGAACATTGTGTTTTGTTTTCCTCCCTCTCTATGTTGTCGGAAGAAGATTTTATTTCGTTTGTGTATGAAAATCAGTTTTCGGCAATGCTTATTTTGCAAGCGGAAAATGTTTCGCCTCTGCAATATGCATTTGACAAAAGATTGTTTGCAATTGCACAACTTCGTGCACAATTGCCGTATAAATTGCCCGTCTGTGCATTCTGTGCAACCGACCGTTCGGCGGTACTGCGTGACATAATTAACAACCTGATTCTTAAAACGCCGTCAAGAATCTATCCCGGTGTGCCCGTTTCGGAAGAAAAATTATTTTCACAGCAGGCAACCGTGCCGTTCACGGCCTTTGAAAACCGTGTGAGAATGAATAAAATCGAACGAGCACTTGTATTCTGCACAAATCGGCAGACCGCGGAAGATGCCTACCGCTATTTCCGTTTTTTCGGTTATCGCTGTGCGATTTCACACGGCGGTGTTCCCTATGACAAACGCAAAACCGCTGTTAACCGCTTTGCAACAGGCGAAACGGATTTTCTGTTTACCACCCATTTTACACAAACCGCTTTCTGCAAAGAAACATATGACACGGTCTTTCTCGGAATTCCGACGGATGTATGGCAGATGCAAAATCTTGTTTGCCCGAACAAAAATATTTATTGCTTTTACACACAAGAAGACAAAAACGAAGGCATTTACAAGATTGAAGAAGACAACGAAATCCGTTCGCAATATACATCTTTGTTGCCGTTCAACCTGAAAACCGAACGGATTCTGCAGCATGAATATGTTTTGCAGATGCTGACGGACGGCACTTCTCCCCTGACGAAACTTCAAAAGGATTATGAGCATATTTATTTCAATGCACAATGAACATATTGAAAAAATACAGATGCCGATTGCGTTTGCAACCGACATCTGTTTTGTTTTATTTAAAATATTGCTGTGCGATGCGCACCGCTTCCAGGGCATCTTTGCCGTAATAATGGGCACCGACGGAATCGGCATAATCCTGTGTGACGACCGCGCCGCCGACCATGACTTTGCAATCGGGCTTTGCTTCTTTGAGCAGTTGCACGGTTTCTTCCATGGCGGGCAAGGTGGTGGTCATGAGAGCACTCAAACCAACCAATTTTACATCTTCCTTTAAAACCGTTTCAATAATGGTCTGCGGAGCAACATCCTTGCCGAGATCTATAACCGAAAAACCGTAGTTGCCGAGAAGCATGGTGACAATATTTTTGCCGATGTCGTGAATATCGCCCTTGACGGTGGCAAAGACGATTTTGTCGCCGTCCGACTCCCCTGTGTTTCCGTTTTCACGCAAGACTGCGAAAGCGGCTTGTGCCGCCTGTGCGGCAGACAAAAGCTGCGGCAGAAACAGGGTCTTTTTTTCAAAGCCTTCCCCCACTGCCGTCAAAGCGGGAATAAGTTCACCGTTGATGATTTCCAAAGGCTGTTTTGTTTTCAGAAGCTCTGCGGTCAATGCTGTTGCTTTTTCAGAAAGTCCCTTCTGCACGGCATAGAAAAGCGTTTCCGTTTTGGTGTCGGCAAGGGTCTGTGCAGGTGCATCGGAAGCAAAGGCGATGTAAGAAGCGCAGTTTTCGTCAAAACCGTTGAGTGCTCTGTAAGCGATCACAGCCGTGCGTTCGGGGCGGCTTAAGGGATTGATGATTGCCGCGGAAAGACCGTTTTGCATGGCAAGGGTTAAGAATGCCGCATTCACGCCGGGTCTGTCGGGCAGACCGAAGGACACATTCGACACACCGAGCACGGTGTGCAGGCCGAGTTCATGACGGACTTTATGTAAAGCATCCAGCGTGATTTGTGCATTGTCTGCTTTGGTGCTGACGGAAAGGGTCAGGGTATCAATGAGCAGGTCATGCTTCGGAATACCGTATTTTGCGGCTTCGTGCATGATTTTTTCGGCAATGGCAAGTCTGCCTTCGACCGTTTCGGGAATGCCGTTTTCGTCAAGTGTCAGGCACACCACGCAACCACCGTACTTTCTGACAAGCGGAAACACCTTGTCCATGGATTCCTGCTTTCCGTTGACGGAATTGACGAGAGCTTTGCCGCAATACACACGCATGGCTTTTTCCATGGCATCATAATTGGCGGTGTCGATCTGCAACGGCAGACAAACAGCCTGCGAAACCGCTTTGATGCAGGCAGGCAGCAGCTCTGCTTCATCCACACCGGGACAGCCCGTATTGACATCTAAAATATCAGCCCCGTGTTCTTCCTGTGCCAACGCTTCACGCACAACATAATCGGTATCACGGTTACGAAGGGCTTCTTTGAGTTTGGGTTTGCCCGTAGGATTGATACGTTCCCCGATGACAAGGGGCATTTGATCTATAACAACGGTCTGCGAGTTGGAGGCAATGACCGTTCTTTTTTTCGGTTCGGGCTTTGTGCACGGTCTGCCTGCAAAAGCAGAATACAGAGCACGGATATAATCGGGGGTTGTGCCGCAACAGCCGCCGACAAAGCAAACCGTGTCCGTCAGCAACTCGCCGACGGCATCTTTGTATTCTTCGGGAGAAATTTTATACACCGTCTGTCCGTTTTCCATCACGGGCATGCCCGCATTGGGATTGAGGATCACGGGGACGGATGCCGCTTCGCAAAGTCGTTTTGCCAACGGCTTCATTTCGACAGGACCGAGACCGCAGTTCATGCCGACGGCATCCACACGCAAGCCTTCGAGCACCGCAACGGCGGATTCTACGGTTGCTCCCGTCAGCAATCTGCCATCCGAACCGAATGACAGGGTGACAAATACGGGCAAATTGCAGTTTTCTTTGACTGCGAGCACCGCCGCACGGGCTTCCTGCAGATCGGACACGGTTTCAATGATAACAATATCCGCTTCATCACAGCCTGCTTTTATCTGTTGTGCATAGATCTCATAACAAGCATCAAAAGACAAATTTCCGAACGGTTCAAGCAATTTCCCCGTCGGGCCGAGATCCAAAGCGACTTTGCCGTGACCGCATTCGCACACAGCCTGTTTTGCAAGTGCAACACCTGCTTTGATTATCTCGGTCGGATCGTCATATTTTAAACTGTTTGCACCGAATGTGTTGGTAGTAATAATATCGCTGCCCGCATTGAGATATTCTTTATGAATATCGAGTACGGCATCAGGATGTGAAAGATTCCACAGTTCGGGCTTTTCTCCCGGCTGTAAACCCCTTTTTTGCAAAAGCGAGCCGAAGCCGCCGTCAAAAAACTGTAATTGTGAATAATTCATAATTAACCTATAATTCCTGAAAGATTGTTGATGATTGCTCCTGCCACTTCGGAACGGTTCATGGTGTAAAGATGAATATGGTTGACACCGTTTGCAAACAGATCGATGATCTGTTCGGTGGCATAGGCAATGCCTGCCTGCTTCATGGCTTTCGGGTCATCGCCGAAGCGGTCAACGATCGCTTTGAACCGCGGCGGCAACGGAGTCCCGTTGACGGCACAGATACGTTTGATGGATTTTGCATTGACAATGGGCATAATACCCGGCAGAACGGGAATATCCATGCCCTTGCCGAGCATGCGCATGCGGAAAGTATAGAAAATATTATTGTCAAAAAACATCTGCGTGGTCAAAAAATCCGCACCTGCATCAATTTTGCGTTTCAGGGATTCAATATCCGCTTCCGTATTCGGAGATTCGGGATGACCTTCGGGGTAACAAGCACCGCCGATGCAGAAATCGCCCTTTTGCTTGATAAAACGCATCAGTTCATCCGCATGGCGAAAATCCTTTGAAAATGCAAAATCACTGTTTGCAGGAATATCACCGCGCAGGGCAAGAATGTTGCAGATGCCTCTTTGTTTCATTTCATCGAGTGCCGCTTCCACCTTTTCTTTGTCGGAGCCGACACAGGTAAGGTGCGAAAGTGCAGGCACATTGTATTTTTCCATAATCTGCTGTGTCAGGGCAAAGGTATAGTCCGATGTGCCGCCGCCTGCACCGTAGGTGACACTGATAAACGACGGTGCATAACAGGACAGTGCCTTTGCTACCTTTTTGGTGTCTTCTAATTTTGCCCATTCTTTGGGCGGAAAAATTTCAAAAGACAAACGCGGTTTATCTTTGCTGATATAATCTTTGATTTTTATATTTGCTTTCTCTTCCAAAACAATCACTTCTTCTTTTATTCTTCAAGACCTTCGGTCTGTTCGGCAACTTTGAGCATAATAGCACATTCAATGCGTTTTTTATGCAGTTCACAACCGAGTTTATAAACACCGCGGATGCTGCCTGTGGAGTGGAATGCATTTGCCGCACAACCGCCCGAACAATAAAGACGGGCAAAACAATCCTTGCATTCTTCATGGGCATAGACATTGCAATGCTTGAATTCGTCAAGCACTTCGGGGTGAAGCACACCGTCCCACACATTGCCGAGCAGGAAGCGGTCATCGGACACAAACTGATGGCAGGGATACAGTTCACCCGTCGGGGTGACAGCCATGTATTCCACACCGACACCGCAACCCGAAATACGTTTTGCAATGCACGGGCCGCCCATCAGATCAATCATATAATGATAAAACGTAAAGCCGTTCTTTTCTCTTTTGCGTCTGAGCATTTCGTCTGCAAGAATCTGATACTGCTCGCAAAGGGCAGGAACATCTTCATCATGCAAAGAGTATTCTTCGGACGGGTCACAGACCACGGGTTCCATGGAAAGCTCCTTGAAACCGAGGTCGGCAAGGTGCAGAATATCGGCAGAAAAATCCTTATTGAAGCCTGTGTAGGTACCGCGAAGATAATAGTCTTTATTTCCGCGTTGTTCCACAAACTGCAGGAATTTGGGAAGAATATGGTCATAGCTTCCCTTTCCGTTGCGGCTGACACGCATGCGGTCATTGACACACTTTCTGCCGTCAATGCTTAAGACCACATTGCTCATTTCCCTGTTGCAGAAGTCAATGACTTCATCGTCCACAAGGATGCCGTTGGTGGTTAAGGTAAAGCGGAAATTCTTGTTGTATTTTTCTTCCAGGCTTCTGCCGTAGGCGGTCAGCTGCTTGACAACTTCAAAGTTCATCAGCGGTTCGCCGCCGAAAAAGTCCACTTCAAGGTTGTGTCTTGTGCCCGAATTGGCAACGAGAAAATCCAGTGCCTGCTTGCCTGTTTCATAAGACATCAAAGCCTTTTCGCCGTTGTATTCGCCTTTTCCGGCAAAACAGTATTTGCAGGCAAGGTTGCAATCGTGTGCAACGTGCAGGCAGATTGCCTTGAGCACGGAGTTCCGCTTTTTGAAATCCCACTGAAAATCGGCAAATTCGTCTTCGGAAAACAATTGCTTGGATTCCTTAAGAGCAATGATATCGCCGTAGATTTCTTCCAATTCCGCTTCGTCAATGGCGGGATTGTCTGCGTACTTTTCGAGCACGGTTTTGATGAGTGTCTGTTTGTCGAGCTTTTCAAAAAGCCCGATCATATCGTAAGCAACTTCGTCCACACTGTGCACGCAACCGCTGTTGGAATCAATGACAATATTGTAGCCGTTGTTTTTATAAAGATGAACCATGGTAAAAACTCCCGTAATACAGAAAAACCGCAGTCACAAAAACTGCGGTCGGTTTCTGTTTTTCAAAAAATCAGTCGTTGTTCTTCTTGCACTGTTCGCACTTCTGGTTGGCGACGGAGCAGGAAGTTTTGCTTGCGGACTGGCAGGAAGTCTGGCATTCGCCGCAACCGCCCTTAACAGCGGATTCATGAAGATTTCTGGTGTTGATAGTATTGATGTGAGCCATAATATTCCTCTTTCTCGCAGAAGTCTGCGTCAATTTCCTTCATATAATATCACTATATGCATGCGTTGTCAAGAAAAATTTACTCTGTGCACACATCTATGTATGACGGCATTTTGCCGCTGCTGCCCGTGACTTTTGCACCGCAATACAAAACAGAGCGGATATAAGACAAAACCCCGGCTGTAATTCGTTCACCGGGAACAAGCAACGGCGTTCCCGGCGGATAGGCACAGACGTATTCCCTGCAGATGCGGTCTTGTGCATCGTTCAATGAAATCATGCAGCCTTCCCGCAGTTCTGCCTGTGCAGGTGTGAAAACCTGTTGCGGTACGGGCGGTGCATGAATACTTCTTTTGACGGCAATGTTGTCACGATTTTCCGCATCCAATGTCAGCAACGCTTTTACAAGGCGGTCGAATCCTTCCTGTGTATCGCAGATGCTTGTCAGCAGAACGGTGCAATCTGCAAAAGACATTTCCGCTTCAATACCGAAGCGATTACGAAGCACATCTTCAAGCGCAAATCCATTCATCGGCAATTTTTCCGCTTTGAGAACAATACGGCTCATATCATGTGCAAACACAGCGGGATGATTGCCGACTTCGTCACTGCCGAAACAAAAAACACGCACCGCTTGCAGATTTCTGACCGCTTCACTGAAATGCAAAAGTTTTTGATGCAATGCAGAAAAAAGGGATTCTTTTTGTTGCGTCAAAAGACCGATACAAGCATCCATGGCAGACATAAAAAGATAAGACGGACTGCTGGTTTCATACACATCCAGAAAACGGCGTACACGGCTTGGGTTTACACGATCACCATTCAAAAGCAACATAGCCGTTCCCGTCGGAGACGGCAAGGTCTTATGGAGACTTACAATGACCGCATCCGCACCGAGATGCACGGCACTTTCGGGAAATGCAGGGTGCATTCCGTGGTGTGCACCGTGTGCGGCATCCACAATGAGAATCATATCATTGCGATGAACAATTTCCGCAATCGTTTTTATGTCACTGACAACACCGTCGTAGGTGGGTGAAGTCAGAATCACCGCCTGTGCATCGGGATTTTCTGCGATTGCTTTTTCGATTTCTTCGGGAAACACACTGCCGTTGATACCGAAATCTTCATCGAAAGCGGGATACACATAAACAGGTGTTAAGTTACGCAGAAATACAGCATTGTAAACAGCTTTGTGACAATTGCGTGCAACAATGATTTTACCGCCCGCCTGCGTTGCGGCACTGACGGCAGTGAGAAGCCCCGCAGTGCTTCCGTTGACAAGAAAATATGCATCGTTTGCATCATACAGTTTTGCGGCACGTTTTTGTGCTTCAAGAATGATTCCCTGCGGACAGTGCAAATCATCCGCACCGTCAATTTCGGTCAGATCACGCGCAAACAGACCGGTCATGCTGTCAAATGCGGGATTGCGTTTGTGACCGGGCATATGAAACGGATAAAGATCGCGTTCAAGAATGCGGCTGATGTCATTATGTAAGGACATAAAATCCCCTCCGCCGACAGTATCCCACATTTATAAAGAAAAGTCAAGATTTTGACTTGACAGAAAGGTGCAAAAAATGTATAATACAGTGAAAAGGAATGAGAGAAATGAATTTTAAAGTACAAAAATGCAATGTTTATAAAAATCGCCGTTTTTCATCGGAAACTGTTTCGGTGAAGCACGGCTCGTTTTCTGCTTTTGACACGGAAGCGGAAAAGGTGTTTTCTTTTCCCGATTGTGTTATTTTTCCCGGTTTTATCGATGCACACGTGCATTTGAGAGAACCGGGATTTTCTTATAAAGAAACAATTCACAGCGGCACAAAAGCCTGTGCGGCAGGCGGCTACACCGAAGTCTGCTCCATGCCGAACCTCAAACCTGTGCCCGACAGCAAAGAGCATCTGCACGAGCAGCTTGACATCATTGCAAGAGATGCCGTGATCGGCGTGCATCCCTTCGGCTCAATCACCGTCGGTCAGCTTGGTGAATCCCTTTCCGACCTTGACGGTATGGCAGAAAACTGCATCGGCTTTTCCGATGACGGCAAAGGCGTGCAGGATGAAGAAATGATGCGTCAGGCGATGCTGAAAGCAAAGCAGCTCGGCAAAATCATTTCCGCACACTGCGAGGTCAACGAACTGCTGCACGGCGGCTATATCCATGACGGTGTTTACTGCAAGGAACACAATCACAAGGGTATTTGCTCCGAAAGTGAATGGAAGATGATTGAACGCGACCTGCGTCTTGCAAAAGAAACGGGATGCAAGTATCACGTCTGCCACATTTCGACAAAAGAAAGTGTGGAACTCATCCGCAAGGCAAAAGCAGAGGGAGTTGATGTGACCTGCGAAACCGGTCCGCATTATCTTGTGCTGTGCGACAAAGACCTGCAGGAAGAAGGCAGATTCAAAATGAATCCGCCGCTTCGCAGTGAAGAAGACAAAAAGGCTTTGATTGAAGGCATTCTTGACGGCACGATCGACATGATCGCAACCGACCATGCACCGCACTCCGCCGAAGAAAAAAGCAAAGGCCTTGCAGGCAGCATGATGGGCATTACGGGCATTGAAACCGCATTCCCGATTATGTACACGCATTTTGTGAAGACAGGTCTTATCACCCTTGAAAAACTGATGGATCTGTTGCACAACAACGCAAAAAAGAGGTTCGGCATCGGTACGGACATTGAAGACGGAGAAAAAGCAGATTTTACGGTCTTTGACCTGCATCAAGCGTTTACAATTGACAGCAAAAAATTGGTTTCCATGGGGAAAGCCACCCCCTTTGACGGTTGGGAAGTGTACGGTAAGTGCCTGCTGACCGTCAAAAACGGCAATATCGTATGGGAGGCAGAAAGATGACAAAACAAGGCATTTTCACCATTCTTGAAAACACGAAGCTGACCGACAATGTTTACAAAATGATTCTGTCGGGCGACACCTCGGCAATCACGGCTCCCGGTCAGTTTATCAACATACAACTCGACGGATTTTATCTTCGCCGTCCGATCTCGGTGTGCGATTGGGATGAAAATACGGTCACCATCATCTACAAGGTTGTTGGTAAAGGCACGGCTTATATGGCAACACTGACCGCAGGCAAAGAACTTGACATTCTGTCGGGTCTGGGCAACGGCTTTGACACTTGCACTTCGGGAGAAAATCCCGTCGTGATCGGCGGCGGTGTCGGTGTACCCCCGATGTTCGGCCTTGCAAAAGAACTGATCAAAGAAGGCAAAAAAGTAACCGCCATTCTCGGCTTCAACACCAAAGACGAAATCTTTTACGAAGAAGAATTCAAAGCCATCGGCTGTGAAACCGTTGTCACTACTGTTGACGGCAGTTACGGTATCAAAGGCTTTGTAACGGATGCACTGAAAGACATTGACTGTTCTTACACCTGTGCATGCGGTCCCGAACCGATGCTCAAGGCTATATATAATACAAGCACCGTCAGCGGACAATACAGCTTTGAAGAGCGCATGGGTTGCGGCTTCGGTGCCTGCATGGGTTGCTCGTGCAAAACCAAATACGGAAACAAGCGCATCTGCAAAGACGGCCCCGTGCTTGTAAAGGAGGAGATTATATGGTAAACACAAAAGTGAATCTCTGCGGTCTGCTTCTTGACAATCCCGTTATCCCCGCAAGCGGCACCTTCGGCTACGGTTATGAATTCAACGAACTGTATGACATCAATATTCTCGGTTCGTTTTCATTCAAAGGCACAACAAGAGAACCCCGTTTCGGCAATCCGACTCCCCGTATTGCGGAATGTGCATCGGGCATGCTCAATGCTGTAGGACTTCAGAATCCCGGTGTTGAAAAAGTCATCAGCGAAGAATTACCCAGATTAAAAGAATGTTTTCACAAGCCCGTGGTTGCCAATGTCAGCGGCTTTTCGCTGGATGAATATGTTGAAGTTTGCGAAAAACTCAATAAAGAAGAACAAGTCGGCATTCTCGAAGTCAATATCAGTTGCCCGAACGTACACGGCGGCGGCATGAGCTTCGGCACAAGTTGCGAAAGTGCGGCAGAGGTGACCAAGGCCGTCAAGGCTGTTACCACAAAGCCTGTTGTTATCAAGCTCAGTCCCAATGTAACGGACATTGTGTCCATTGCAAAGGCTTGTGAAGAAGCGGGTGCAGACGGCATCAGCATGATCAACACCCTGATGGGTATGAGAATCGACCTGAAAACTAAAAAGCCGATCATCAAAAACAAAACCGGCGGCTATTCGGGTCCCGCCATTCTGCCCGTGGCACTGCGTATGGTTTACAGTGTTTACGAAGCCGTCAACATTCCGATCATCGGCATGGGCGGTATTTCCACGGCGGAGGATGTGATTGAAATGATGCTTGCGGGGGCTACGGCCGTTGAAGTCGGTGCGGCAAATCTCATTGACCCGTTCGCAAGCAAAAAAATCGTGGAAGATCTTCCCGTCGTAATGGAAAAATACGGTATCAATAATTTAACAGATATAATAGGAGGCGCTCACTAATGGGTAAAGACGTAATCATTGCATGCGATTTCAGCAGCAAACAGGCTTGTCTTGATTTTCTGGACAAGTTCACGGAAGAAAAACCGTTCGTAAAAATCGGCATGGAACTTTTCTATGCGGAAGGTCCGTCCATCGTAAAGGCAATCAAGGAAAGAGGACACAAAATTTTCCTCGATCTGAAACTGCATGATATTCCCAACACCGTTATGAAAGCCATGAACGTGCTTTCCAACCTCGACGCAGACATCTGCAACCTGCACGCAGGCGGCACAAAAGCCATGATGGAAGCCGCAATCAAGGGTCTGACGAGACCCGACGGTACCCGTCCCCTGCTGATTGCCGTTACCCAGCTGACCAGCACCTCACAGGAAGCCATGACCGCTGACCTGCTCATCGAACGTCCCATCGACGAAGTGGTTATGCACTATGCAAAGAATGCCGCAGACGCAGGTCTTGACGGTGTTGTCTGTTCTCCGCTGGAAGCAGGCAAGGTGCACGCACTCTGCGGTGAAAAATTCCTCACCGTGACCCCCGGTGTCCGTTTTGCAGACGGTGACGTGGGCGACCAGAAGCGTGTTATGACCCCTGCACAGGCAAAAGAAATCGGCTCTGACTACATTGTTGTCGGCAGACCCATCACCGCCGCAGAAGACCCGGTAGCCGCTTACAGACGTTGCTGCAACGAATTCATCGGTTAAAAATAAAAGAATATATCGGATAAGGAGTAAAAACATGAGTATTGAAAGAACCGTAGCAGAAGCACTGCTTTCCATCAAAGCCGTATTTTTCCGTCCGCAGGAGCCCTTTACATGGGCATCGGGCATCAAAAGTCCCGTTTACTGCGACAATCGCCTGATCCTCACCGCTCCCGAGCAGAGAAACATTGTCGAACAGGCCATTGCCGATACCGTCAAGGCTGAATACCCCGAAGCAGAAGTGCTTATGGGCACCAGCACCGCAGGTATTGCACACGCAGCGATTGCAGCTTCCATTCTCGGCATGCCCATGGGTTATGTGCGCGGCAGCAGCAAGGACCACGGCAGACAGAACCGCATTGAAGGCAAACTCGAAGCCGGTCAGAAAGTGGTTGTCATTGAAGACCTCATTTCCACGGGC
>JAZUQC010000035.1:0-5137 GCA_045605525.1 Acutalibacteraceae bacterium | reverse complement strand
GAACCAATCCCATGATGTTTCCCGGATAATTGGGGAATTGGCTTCTTGCGAATCCTTATACAAGTCATCATAAATCATGACGTCAACGGTCTTGGATGTCAGCGAACCGCCGCGACCAACGACACGAAGCGAACCAACATGGTTGACAATTTCGAAAACATCCGAATTCCGCAAATAATTGTTCGCAACGGTTACGACATTCGACCCGTTCAAGACTGTTTCCGGGAAAATGGCACGGTATGCGTCGCAATCAATCAACCGTTGCACGTCCCGGTTGAAATCCTTTGCGATTGTGGCCGCATACGAACAAATGCACATTTTCAAATCGGGTTCCAATCCAAGCATGTAAGCCGGAAGGAATCGCGACGAACCTTGCGATTTCCCATGTTGCGGCGGTGCTTGAATGATAAGTTTTTTGATGTACGCCCGGGCAAACAGTTCCAAAACCCGGTAATATGAACGATGGAACGGCGTTGCTTGAAATGTCGGTTGCATGTATTCGGCGAACCATAACAATTTCCGCCGCGCCCCTTCTTGGAGAAACAATGACGGATTTTCGGACAACGCCCGTGTTATTTGCATCGTATCAATATCCATATCCATTAAGAAACCCGGCGGCGGCCGGCCGGTTCAAGCCGCCCCGGGCGTGGATTCAAACAGTAATGAAAAAGACTACCGGCCTATATGTTACAAATCCGGGGCATCTTCATCCCCGGGATATTTCTTATTCGGTCCCATGTATCGCGTCAATTACCTTGGCCAATAAATCATCCGGCACGTTAGCCAACGACAACCCCGGTTTCGTTTCCGTTTCTATCTTGCCGGATATTTCATTGGACACCCTATTTTGCCAATGTTCCGGGTCGCGATTGCAAAGCGCGAAAATTACGGCCGTCGGATTAGGCGGAATTCTTTTTGTTATACGCGTTTGTTTTTTAATTCTTGGCGTTGATGGGTTGCGCGGGTCTTGTTCATATTCCGTTTTAACTTCTTCGTATTCTTGCCCGCAAACAAGCGTTTTTAAGGACTTTCGCGCATCTTCCAAAATGCCGGTTAATTGCCATTCTTCAAATACAGCCTTGGCCCTTTTAACGGATTCCGAAAATTCGGGTTTAGTGGCTTGCCATTCGCAAAATGTTGAAACGGATATGCCGCCAATTTTTGCGGCGGTCGCATTTGTTTCGCCGTTTTCAATTGCTTTACATATTCTCGCAACCCTTTCCGGATTATATCTTGGTTGCCTTCCGCGCTTTGCCATAATTATTCAAGTTTAATTGCTTTCTTTCCCGTGAATTTTTCCCAACGGTCAATGATTACGTCACAATAAAAAGGTTCATATTCCATCATATATGCAATTCGATTTGTTTGCTCGGCCGCTATAACAAGCGGACCCGAACCCGCAAAAAGGTCTAAAACCATATCATATTCATTCGAAAAATCTTCCAATATCTTCACAAATAAACCAACCGGTTTTTGCGTTGGATGAATCCTTTTTATCCCTTCCGTCTTTCTATCGCCAGCGCGCGCCATGCCGTTCCACATCCAAGAATATAATTTTGCTCCCTTTTGAAATGATGTCCATGCCAATTCCACATCCGCAAATAAGGATTCGCCATTAACCTTATCCCAAACTATCCAACAAGCACGGGGCGGCAAAAAATCCGTATAATAATTGCCACCAAATATTATTTGATTCTTTGAAATTTCTTTCATTATCAAATATGATAATCGGGCCGTTTCCGTTGTTTCGTCGCCTTTTATTTTAGGATAAACCGAACTTGGAATAACATTATCACCGCCGATTTTTCCAAATGTTACCGGTTTATCTCCGCCGATTTTCCCGGAATGTTTAACAATATCAATGCCATACGGTGGGTCGGTTAAACATAAAGCCATTTCCGCCCCCCCCGTCAATTTTTCAACATCTTCGCGTTTAGTTGAATCACCGCACATTAAACGATGTTTCCCTAATAGCCAAATGTCGTTCGGTTTGCAACGCGCTTTTACTTTTTTATCCGGGTCGAAATTGTCCTCTTTTATTTCCGGCTTTTCAACGGGCCATTTAATGCCATCAACATTCCAACTTTTTAATTGTTCCCGTCCCCATGCGGCCAATTTATTTTCATCCCAAACGCCGGAATGGGTATTATCTTGAATTAAAATTTGGTCTTCTTGCGCTTCGGTCAATCCGGACAAAAGAATTGTCGGGACTGTTTTCATTTTCAACAAAGCGGCGGCTTCGCTTCGCCGTTCCCCGGCAATAATAACCAATTCCCCGGACCGGTCACTTAACAAAATAGGTCTTGCTTCAAAAAATTTCGGGTTTGCCTTAATGGATTCCGCCAATTTTTTGATTGCTTCCGGTGTGCCCTTCCTTGGATTTTTGGGGTTAACTTTGATTTCGGATAAATTTCGATATACAATTTCCATATTGCAAATATACAATTATTTGCGGTTGCGGCAAGATTCGAACTTGCATCTTCAGCGCGGCCACTTGCATTTGGATTCCGCCTTTTGTTGTTTCCATTACACCACGCAACCGATAGCATTATTTCAATCGCCTTGGCAATTTGTGCCAATGGGTTACGGTTTTATATTCATAGAAATATTGGGCGTAAAAAGAATAATCATCCGTTTCCGCCGTATGCCAAAGTTCAACACTTTGCAAATATTCGCCGACTTCCGGGATGCCACGAAAACCGCCGGCTTTATTAATCGCTGAAATTAATACCCAATCCCAATAGCGGCGGTCCGGCAAATAATGTTTGACGGGAATCCAAAAGCCAAGCCGGGCCAAGATTTCCCAAAAGATGCGTTTCATTGTTGCCATGTTTTAAGTCTTTCCCTTGCGGCCTTTACTGTTTGAATATCCGGATTGGCCTTGATGAATTCAATGAATTTATCGCGCCCCAACTTCCGGTAAATCGGCACGAAATCGGTACGGCACAAATCCCTCGGTTCCCCGGGTTCGATAGCCTTGGCCCTTCCGGCCTTTTCCGCTTCACGCGAACATTCGAATATGTCATGGCCGCGTTTGTCAACAATAACAAACTCATGGCCATCGAATACGATTCTACCATAATATCGGGCAATTGACAGTTGCGAATTTGCCCAATATGATTCAGCCATTAAAATCGGTTTCATATCATAATTTGAAAAAATCTTAAACAAAAAGCACCTTTATCCATGATGGTATAAAGGCCCGGCGAAACATAGATAATGAAGGAATGTTCCGGCGCATGCGCATAAACGGAACCATTGGCATTGAGAAAATGAAACGTTGCCTTGCCATCGGGCCGGCGTTCGATTTCCATTTCGCCATTTCCGACGAAAACAATCAATTTCTTGACATTTCCGCGCGTGACTTCCAAGGCCCAAATACGACAGTCTTTAACATTGTCATAATATGGAGTCCCGATACTTGGGTCCCCGGCCACGTCATCCCGGGTATATATCAATGCCGGGTATTTTTCTTTCGAAAAACCAATACGCACAATAAACCGTTTGTTATCCGGTTCGTCGGTTATCTTGATAAGCCTTTCGCCAACGCGCCCGGCAATGGCATCCATGACGGCGGAAATGTAATCCGCATCATGGCCACCATAACCAACAATGATGAAATAATGCGTTCCGCCGTTCTTTACTTCACAATTTCCCGTTAATGCACGGACCATTACGAACAATTCTTGGTCAAACGGGGTTAATCTTTCTTTCCAATTCATTTGATTCGCTTATTAATTATTGCCCATCCATCCGGACCGATTGCCATTTCCGTCGGATATTCCGTTATATCGCCCTTTGGGACAATCAAATCATAAAAACCCAATTTCCCTTTGATTGGCATTTCAACGACCCGGCGCGGATTGCGCATCATCCATCCATATCCGGACAATGGCCGCACCGGTTCCGGAATACATGTTTGCAACCAATCTTCATTCGTGAATTCCGCAACGGGTTTCACATCATACAGTTCAACAAACCCACATGTCACGCCGGCCGGACGTCCCGGGATGACCGGGATGGCGGACGAACAAATAAGGACATCGCCGCGATAATTGGTATTACGCGACCGGACTTCGATGGTTTTGCCGGCATGATAATTCCCGGCATCATCCCGAAAAAGAACATGCGTTAACAAATCCGCATACGGTTGTCGGACCGAAAGGGCCTTGAAAACGTCATGTTGTTCCGGGTTATAATCTTTTTTATCAATTTGCATGGCTAAAATGGCATATCATCTTTCGCGGGTTGGTATTCGGGTTCCGGGGCCGGCGCGGCTTCATGCTTTTGACCGCCCAACAATTCCATTTCTTCCACGACGATTTCGGTAACGTACCGGGTTTGGCCGGAATTGTCTTGATATTGGCGCGTTTGGATTTTACCCATAATCAAAAGCGGCGTTCCCTTTTTCACGAATTGTTCGCATACGCCGGCAAGGCCGGTTCGCCGGACAACGATGTTGTGCCAAGTGGTTTCATCCGGGATGTCTTTCCCGTCCTTTGTCTTGAATCCGCGTTCGGTCGTTGCCAATGTGAATTGCGCAACCTTTCCGCCATTATCAAATGTCGTAATCTTGGGGTCTTGCCCGACATTGCCTTTCAAAAAAACTTTATTCATAACTAATCATCAAATATTGCGTGATACAACAAATATTTTGCTTTCATTCCATATCCGGCCGCCGCGTTGAATCGTTCCCGGTCCGCATCCCGGATGAATTCAACCCATGTGCCGCAAGGCGCATTTCCAACCAACCGGACCAAACGACCGACAAAGAAACGGCGGAATCGGTAATATTCGCATTTTTCATTCAACGCCATTATCCGTTTGACATCTTTGGGGTGCGGGACTTTTGGCGCGCGTCCGTTTCGCTTGAAATTGGCCCTTGCGAAATCCTTTCGGATGGACCGGCGGACCAAATCTTCGTAATCTTTCATTCCGGGTCGTAAACCTTGGGTTTTTCAACTGACAACAAAACCGGTTGCAACGGTTGTCCGAATGTCAGCATGGAAAGCCATATTTCCCCGGTCATCCGGACGCGTTCGATTTCTTCGTCGGACAAATGCCAACATGTCAACACTTCGCGCGTTCGGGCCTTTCCCCGGACTTCCGCCGGCAACGGCATGTATTCGGGTTGGTT
>JAZUQC010000034.1:0-2473 GCA_045605525.1 Acutalibacteraceae bacterium | reverse complement strand
TTACACTGATTATGATGCCGCTACACAAACGGATGCAGATTGCGATTTGATTCAACAGGCCATTGCAGCTTCACCCGATTGCGAAGAATTTTTAACAACCTGCCGCGAGAAACTGAAATTGTTAAATCACAAAGCATACGAGTATCATGATATTTATACTGAAAAGCAACTCCAGCTCAGTGAAGCCGGCGCAATATGGGGCGGCACATGGGGCGGCCACGCAAACCCGGATTTTGGAAGGATTATCAATCTCGGAACCGATGGAATCCGCAAAATTCTGGAGAGCAGTAAGCAGAAAAATACTGTTGATACCGATTGGTTCTACAGAGCATGTGAAAAAACTCTGGATGCCATTGATATCTTGGGTGACAGATTTAGGGAAATTGCCATCTCTGAGTCGAAGAATTGTCAAGACAAAGCCGACAAATACCGCTTTGATCGAGCCGCCGAAGCCTTTAAAACCGTTCCAAGAAAACCTGCGTATGATTTCAATTCTGCTTGTCTTGTTTTCTGGATGATCTTCAGCCTTGACGGTATTGATTCGCCCGGTAGATTCGATCAATATATGTACCGTTGCTATTCAGCAGCAAATGACAAAGAAGAAGTTGCTGATCTTCTTTGCAGGCTTTGGGAGTGTTTCCATGAAACGAGAACCTGGAATTTGTGCCTTGCAGGTTCTGATGAAAACTGGAATGACCAATCAAATGAACTGACGTACGATATTCTAAAGTTAGCGGCAGAGAAAAGATACGAAACGCCAAATATCACCTTGCGCGTTCACCGAAACACCCCGGACAGACTATGGGCACAGATCACCGAAACGTTGGGATCCGGTATTGGTATGCCTGCCCTTTATAATGACGAAGCAGTTTGCCCTGCTCTCGAACGGATGGGCATTCCACCTGTTGATAGTCACTTATATTGCATGAACGGGTGTAACCAGATCGACATCATGGGCAAAAGCCATATGGGTCTTGAGGATGGTGAAGTTTTCTTAGCGAAATGCCTCGAGTATACCTTACATAACGGTATAAATGCACTGAACGGAAACCTTGAAAGTATACAAACAGGCAACCCGGAAAATTTCGAAAGTTATGAAGCCCTTGAGCAAGCTTTTTTCAGACAGTTGGAATACATAACTGTAAATGCCTGTGGCATGGCAAATTCCGCACAGCTATACCGCGCAAAATACAAGCCAAATCCGTTGCGGTCTTGTCTGGTTGAAGGCTGCCTTGAAAAAGGAATTGATTTCCGCAACGGCGGTCCACGCTACAATCATGGTCAAATTTTAGCCGAAGGAATTGCGGATACGGGTGATAGTCTTTATGCCGTAAAAAAGCTTGTATATGATCAAAAGAAGTATACAATGAAACAGCTGATCACAGCGCTAAAGGCTGATTTTGTGGGTTATGAAAACCTGCGTATCGATTTTGCCCGATGTGAAAAGTTTGGAAATGATCATACAGAAGTCGATCAGATAACAACACGTATTGTGAATCGTTTTCTCACTGTTCTGAAGCGGATTAACACATACCGCGGTGGAAGATATTCCGGTGGATGTAGTCCGTTTTACCGTACGGCAAGCTATGGGCGCAGGCTTGCCGCGTTGCCTAACGGCAGGCGCAACGGTGATGAGCTTATTGCTGATTGTATCGGTGCGGTTCCCGGTGAAAATACAAACGGGCCGACCGCACTTTTGAATTCTGTCCTGGGATATGACCACAAAAACGCAGGCAGTGGCTTTATCATGCAGATCAAATTTGACAAGAAGCTTTTTGACACCGAACACGGGAAACAAGTTTTTATTGCACTTGCCAAAACATATTTTAAAGAAGGCGGACAGCAACTTACTACAACGGTCGTTAATCCCCATGATCTAATCGACGCACTGGAAAATCCCCAAAAACATAAAGATTTAATCGTTCGTGTTGGTGGCTACAGTGCCAAATTTATTGATCTCGAACGCGGTGTGCAAGACAATATTATTAAACGCACATATATTACATAAGCATCAAGCAATTCATGTAGGTCATACTTTCACTCTTAATGCAGAACACGCACCCCAAAAACTAAAAATGCAGCATGAAGCCCCTGTAATCGTATACGAAGAGGACCATTCGAAAGTCAATGTTATTAAGATAGTGGCATTAACCTAAAGGTGGTCCTCTTTTTTATGGTAGAGCCGAGGGGAATCGAATTGCATCCGCACTGCGTGCAGATAATTGTTTCCCTCCGTCAAGCCGTCGCGAGCAACAGTCCACCGGACTGTTGCATTGATCTTTCAAATCCCTGTTCCATCAAAAACAATCCCCACCCGATTGGGTGGGGATTGTTGAGACTGTCAAAAAACTATGTCATTACCATGCCGGTGCGCACACCGGTGTGCCAATCGTTTTTCGAAAATATAAAGATTCCCGAACCCTGTTATTGCGGTGTGCCTCCCGGCGGGCTCCCTTTCTTGTTCCGGCAAGAA
>JAZUQC010000033.1:0-25637 GCA_045605525.1 Acutalibacteraceae bacterium | reverse complement strand
ACGCGCACCTCGGTAGGGGTCGGCGCCTCGACGACCCGTTTTTGGATTTCAAAATTATATCATTTATTGCATCGATTATGTATTATTTCAAATAGTAATGTTCAAATCAATGATTCTTTTACCCTCATGCGGGATGCCGAGAGCGTCATCCCCTACAGGATAAAAAACCAAGTCGGACAGGGTCGGAACGCATACTATGCGTTCCCTACACGCCCCGCTAAACCGCAATTTGTTTTCTTCATCCCACAACTTTCCGTGAAGAGCCATTTTTTTTGGACAAAGGCGGTATAGCTTTTCATTGTTCGGAATATGTATTAGTGAATTCAAGACAAGGAGAGTCAACAGATGCAAAATGAAGAATTGATACACTACAAAACGTGCATTTTTCGCGACATTAAGGAGCATATCCCCGATATTCAGTTGAATTTACCCGACTATTATCCGGATGTTTGCAGAATCTTGACCTGTCAGGCAACTTCGTATATTGAAAATTGCAAGAACGAGGGGGATCGTATCACGGTTGAGGGGATTGTGGTTTATCGCCTTTTTTATTGCTCCGACAGCAAGAGCGTACATCTGTACGAAGCGGAGCAACGGTTCAATAAAATATTTGAATGTTCTGTGCTTACACCGGGAGCGATCATTGATTGCAGTCTGAAAAATGTAAATGTTAACTTCCGTGCCATCGGTCCGCGGCGTGTGGATGTCAGATCAACCGTATCTGTTACTGCAGAGGTATATGAGTTAAAAGAGATTGCCGCTGTCAGTGAATTTGCCCATGAGGTGGAATGCCTTCGCCGCGAATATGAATTGTTTGATTTACATGCCTGTTACAGCGGTTCTTTTACGTTGGATGAAATTTTTACCGTACAGGATGAAAGAATTGCAGACAGCCGACTTCTTTTTGAGAGCAATAAAATCAATATCAACGAGATCAAAGCGGTAAAGGATAAAATACTGATCAAGGGCATTGCTCAATTGAATTGCACTTTTCTGCACTCCAAAGATTTTACTTTTATTAAATATACCGAAAACGTTCCCTTTACACAGATTATTGATCTTTACGGTGTTGCAGAAGCAGATCGCTGTCATGTTGTTGCAAAGCCGCAACGCCTCTCTCTGGCCGTAAAAGATACCGGCGAATGCAGCATACAGCTTTGTGTTCGTATTGCAATTTACGCAGGTGCACCAAAAACAATAACAGTCGTATCCGATTTGTTTGCTCCGGGCTTTTCATTTGAATCTTGTCAGTTTGACGGCAGGATGCAGACTGCTCTTAAAAATATTTCCGACACCTTTCAATGCAGTACAAAATCCGAGGGCGGTGATTTTGCGGAATCGAAAATTTTGTCCGTGCAGGAAACGGAGCTGTCATATTCTGCAAAACTTTCGCAAGGGCAGATAAATATCACGGGGCAGGTCACGATCGGTGTTTTGATGCAGACAGACGATGAATTGCAGTTTTGTACGCGGTATCTTCCGTTTGAATACAATCGCGAGATCGGTGAAAGAGCAGACGGAGATTTTATCTGCACCGTGACTTGTAAAAATCCGTCTTGCAGTATCACAGCACAAGGACTTGTTCTGAAAGCAGAAATGGAATTATTCGGTTTTTGTGTTACAGATGAAGCAGTTTCGTTCACAGAAAACTGTACACTCTCTGAGGCATGCTTGTCAGATAAAGAATTTGAAACAATTGCCTTGTATTTTGCCCACTGCGGTGAAAGCGTATGGGATATTGGTAAAAAGAACAATGTATCTTTGCAACTTCTCAAATCTGCAAATGCAATATCTGCAGATGTGATTGAAGAAGACTGTGTGTTGATACTGATCGGAGCGGAGGGGTAAAAATGACATCTGAAAATCTTTATAAAAACATTGCGGCTCGTACAGGCGGCGATATCTATATTGGTGTCGTTGGTCCTGTCAGAACAGGCAAGTCCACGTTTATAAAAAGAACATTCGAAAAACTCATTATTCCTGACATGCCGAACGGGGCAGATCTTGATCGTATGATAGATGAACTGCCTCAGTCCTCAGCGGGCCGTACCATTATGACAACAGAACCGAAATTTGTTCCCGAAAAAGCTGTGCAGATTGATCTTGAGCAAAAATTCAATGTACGGATCCGCATGGTGGATTGTGTCGGATTTATTGTTCCGTCCTCTTTGGGATATTTTGAAGATGAAGCACCGCGAATGGTAAAAACGCCATGGTTTGATGATGAAATACCTTTTAACATGGCAGCAGAGATCGGGACGCAAAAAGTTATAACGGATCACTCCACAATCGGCATTGTTGTTACCAGTGACGGCAGTATCAATGATATCCCGCGAGAAGAATACGAAGAAGCGGAGGAACGGGTGATTGATGAACTCAAACAGCTCAGGAAGCCTTTTGTTGTATTGCTGAACTGCGTATACCCTGATAGTACCGCGGCTAAAAATATGAGCGAGGAGCTTTCAGTGAAATACAATGTTCCTGTTCTTGCTGTCAATTGTCTTGAATTGGATGCAGAGGAAATCAAAGGAATCTTATCGACTGTTTTATATGAATTTCCGATCAATCGAATTGATATTCAATGTCCGTCCTGGTTTGCGGGACTTGCTGCAGATTGCGGATTTAAGGCTGAATTTGCAACACATCTGAAAAAGAATGCACAAAACATTTCCTGTTTAAGACATGTGGAAGGTTTTGCGAAGGCAGTGGGAAGTTGTGAAAATGTCACGGATGTCAGAATGCTGGAACTGAATCCGGCCTGCGGCAGTGCCATTGTTTCTGTTAAATTGTCAGATTCGCTTTTCTACGAACAGGTATCCGAGGTAACGGGAATGGAAATCAGAACCGATTCGGGATTGATCAATACATTGCGTGAACTTGCTCTGTTAAAAAAGAAATACGAAAAGTTTGAATCTGCCTTGAAGGAAGTAGACAGTACAGGATATGGTATTGTCATGCCCGGAATTGATGAGTTGACTCTGGAAGAACCTGAAATTATGAAACAGGGCGGTAAATACGGTGTTCGCCTGAAAGCATCCGCACCCTCCATTCATATGATGAAAGCGGACATTACAACTGAAGTCGCACCGATTGTCGGTAGTGAAAAACAATCCGAAGACCTTATTATGTACTTGTTGAAGGAATTTGAGGAATCACCTGCAAAAATCTGGGAATCCAATATTTTCGGCACGTCATTGAATGAATTGGTCAACGAGGGGTTGCGAAGCAAGCTGATGCATATGCCGCATGAAGCACGCATGAAGTTGCAGCAAACACTGGAACGGATTATAAATGAGGGCTGCAGCGGTCTGATCTGTATTATCATCTGAACCTTCTTGCATGAAAAAGAACCTCACGGTGTTCGTGGGGTTCTTTTGGAATTATGCTGTTTTATTTTCTGTATTGCAGATATTGTTCGACTGCAATCTTGTCACACCGTTCGTTGTAGGGATGACCGTCATGTCCTTTGATCCATTCGAATTTGACATTGTGAACCTGAAGCAATTTCAAAAGGTCTTTCCAGAGTTCAGGATTCAACACGGGATCCTTGTTACTTTTTCTCCAGTTGTTTTTTTGCCACGAATCAAGCCAATGCTGATTGATTGCATCACAAACGTATTTTGAATCTGACACAACGGTTACATCGCAAGCACGTGTCAATGCACGCAGACCTTCTATGACAGCCTTTAATTCCATACGATTGTTTGTTGTGTGTTCTTCTGCTCCGCATATCACTTTTTCGTATTTTCCATATGTCAGAATCGCACAGTATCCACCCGGGCCGGGGTTTACGGAGCACGCCCCGTCTGTATATAAAATTACTTTGCTCAACTTAAAATTTTGCAGACAACAAATATCGGACTGCAGTTCCTTTCTGTTTATTTTAATAATGGCACAAACATTATAACATAAGTGTTGTCCGATTGCAATGTTTTACCTCATTTTGGGTCTAAATCCTGCGTGCGTGGCAATACTAATATAAAAGAAAGGGGTTATAAACAATGATTGCTGTTATTATGTGCGGCGGAATGGGTACCAGAATGCGACCGATTACTGAATTGATTCCCAAACCTTTGCTGCAGGTTGGCGGACGTGCTGTGTTGGATATTCTTATTTGCCAACTGGCTGAAGCGGGAGTTGAACATGTATTTCTGACTTTGGGATACAAGGCAGAGTTGCTTGTTGAATTCGTTGAAAAAAAGAATTATCCGTTGCAGATCACGCTCGTGCATGAAAGCACACCTCTCGGAACTGCAGGCGGATTGAAAAATGCAGTCGGAAACACAATGGAAGATGTGATTGTTCTGAGCGGAGATAATATTTTCAGTTTTGATCTGAAAAAAATTTATCGCAGTCATGTTCATTCCGGTGCGGATGTCAGTCTTGTCGGCACAAACAGGGATGATCCGCGGGAGTACGGAACCGTACAGATTGATCCAGACGGCAGGATACTGTCCTTTGTTGAGAAACCGTCATGGGCTCAAGCGGAATCAAATATCATCAATACGGGAATTTACATTTTGAAAGGGAATATTGTATCTCTGATCCCCGATGGGGTCATGTTTGATTTTGCCAATGATTTGTTTCCGCAATTGATGAAAGAAGAGTATGATCTGCGTTGTGTTTTTGCCGACGGTGAATGGGGAGATCTGGGGGATATGGCTTCCTATCTGCAGGCAAACAGGGCCGTGCTTGAAGGTATCTACGGTTCTCTGATTGATACGGAAAAAATGATAAAAGCAGACAAAATACTGGAAAACGGGACCATTATAAAGGCACCGTGCAGCGTCGGAGAAAATGTTGTCTTTGGACAAAATTGTAAAATCGGTCCGTTTTGTACAATTGGTAATGATTGTACGATTGCTGATGATTCGATTGTTGAAAATGCAATTATCTCAGACCGCTGTGATATCGGCAGAAATTTTTATTGTTTCGGTGCTTTCATTGGTGAGAATTGCAAAATTGATGCATGTGTAACGGTTGAAGAAAATGCCGTACTGGCAGGATATGATTCGATCGGTTGTTATATTTCGGTAGCCGGGGATTGCAGAATGGAACCGGGGTGTCAGATCTATGATGATTCGCATGCCTTAAACGGGAATATCAAAAAAGTCAGCAAGCTGTTGTCGCTGACTGCGACAGGAATTAAAGATGCAGCTTTGGCAGACTTTTCTTTGATTGATGCATTCTCTGTTGGAGCAGCCGTTGCATGTTGCAAGGATATAAAAAGGATCGGGATCGCCGGTAGCGACGGAAACGTTTCAGATATTTACAGAAGGACAATCCTTGTCGGAATGCAGGCAGCCGGCGGAACGGTATATGATTTTGCTGTTTCGTTCCGGGGACGACGCATTTTTTATACTGATTATTGTAATCTTGATTTTTTTGTTTATGTCGAGCATACAGAAAAAGGAATTTCCGTTTCTTTTTGCGGCAAAGGCGGATGTCCCGTCAGTCGTGCAACAGAACGTGCAATCATATCAAATTTCAGATATAACACTTTTCCGGTTTTGAATGACAGCACCTGTAAAGATGTCTTTTTTATGCAGCCGATTGCTTCTCTGTATAATTCGCTGTTTATGCATCAGCTTCCTCCGTCAAACGGAAGTTTTAATGTTTCGGTTGCCTGTGATGAACGTGAAATTTATGAACTGTTTTGTAAAGCCTTGCATGAAAAAGAATATAATTATAATTATGGCGGTCTTTTATTTATCATTGATAAATACGGTGAAAAGTTTTATGTTATTGAAAATGAACACGCTTATTCGTATGATCGAATATTGTCAATTTGTTGTCAAGCTGCATTTGAGGCAGGGAAAAATGTTGCTGTCGGTGAGGCAGCCCCCGGAATTCTTGAGCAATTGGCACAAATACATCACTGTAAAGTGTTTCGTTTGTATGAAGCCGAGCAGGAAATAACCGAGGAAGAAAAAGATGTATTGGCAGATAATCCATGGGTGTTTGACGGACTGCAGTGCATTGCACAGTTGCTGAATATTATGCAACGTACCCAAAAGAGCATACAGCAATTGTCCGAAACATTGCCTGATTGTTATGTGAAAAATTTCTCGCTACCTTATGAGGGGATGCCGAAAACATTCAGACAAAATCTCCGCAACAGTGGTGCCATTCGTTCTCAGAATCGGGTCGGATATTATGAATGGGAAGATGAACGGGGAACCATTCGCGTAAAATCCGATGCTGCATGCAAAAATATCAAAGTCCTCATAGAAGCTGACAGTATTGAACTTTCGCGTGAATTGTCAGCAGATGCCGAGGAGAAAATAAAGAACTGTGCTATTGACAAATTCTGTGAATCATAGTAAAATATAACATTACGAAAGTGTATTCGTAATGTTTTTACATATATAATTATTTAAAGGAGTTATAATGCCTAAAAAGAATAAATCAGAAGAAATAATGAAACAAGGAGAAAAGAAGAACTCCAATCAGACCGGCAAAAAAGATAAAACCAAAAAAAATAATAACAGCACAACCAGGGCTGTTGAGAATACAAAAAATCAAAAGAAAAATAATGCAGACGGAAAAACAAAAGGGAAGGGTAAAGCGGATTCTTCCAACAAAAAGAATAGCAAAAAGAAATCCAATCCTGCGGAACCTGCCGCAGTTATTCCTGTAAGGCGGGCTGAAAAACTCAGCATTGCTTTTCTTGGCGGTATGAACGAAATCGGCAAGAATTTGACCATGATCAAGTACGGGGATGACTGTATTCTGATTGATTGCGGCATTGCGTTTCCCGATGCTGAAATGTTCGGCGTGGATCTTGTTATTCCTGATTTTTCGTACATTGAAAGAAATAAAGAAAAGATTCTCGGTATTTTTATCACCCACGGACACGAGGATCACATCGGCGGATTGCCGTATTTGCTTCGCAATGTCAATGTGCCCATTTATGCCACTTGTCTGACCTGCGGACTGATTGAGGGCAAACTCAGTGAACATCATTTGCTCAATGCTGTCAGTATGCACGTAATCAGCCCCGGTGATGTAATTACACTGGGTGATTTTTCGGTTGAGGCAATTCATGTGAATCATTCCATACCTGATGCCTTGGGATTTGCCATCAAAACTCCGGCGGGCACGATTGTTCACACCGGTGACTTCAAAATTGATACAACGCCGATTGACGGCGGCATGATTGACGTTGCCCGCCTGGCACAGCTCGGCAATGAAGGGGTTTTATGTCTGCTTTCGGATTCTACCAATGCGGAACGCTCCGGTTTTACCGCAAGTGAAAGAACAGTTGGTGAATCCCTTGAAATGCTTTTCAGAAAAGCAGGAAAAAAACGTATCATTGTTGCTTCCTTTGCTTCTAATATCCACCGAATTCAGCAGATTATGGACTGTGCGGTAAAACTCGGCAGAAAAGTTGCTCTTTCAGGTCGTAGCCTTGAAAATGTTGTACGAATCAGTACCGATCTCGGCTATCTGAATATTCCCGAAACACTGATCGTTCCGATCGAACGACTGAAGAATTATACGGATGATCAGATCATCATTATTACTACCGGCAGTCAGGGGGAACCTATGTCGGCACTTTCCCGTATGGCGATGTCGGATCACCGACGTGTGACCATCGGTGCGAATGACTGTGTTGTTATTTCTGCAACACCCATTCCCGGTAATGAAAAAACGGTCGGGAATATTATAAATGAGTTGATGAAGCTCGGTGCCGATGTGTTCTATGAACGCAATCTGGAAATTCATGTTTCAGGACATGCAAGTCAGGAAGAATTAAAGATGATGATGTGCTTGTTGCGCCCGAAATACTTTATTCCCGTGCATGGTGAACAGAAGCATCTGCAAAAGCATGCAAGACTTGCAGAATCCATCGGTATTGCAAAAGAAAACATTCTTGTTGCTGATATCGGCATGTTGGTGGAATTATCCGATGATCGTATTGCCGTAACGGGCAATGTGCCGGCGGGACGCTTATTTGTGGACGGCTCGGGAATCGGCGATGTCGGAAATACGGTATTGCGTGACAGAAAACGTCTTTCGCAGGATGGTATTGTTGTTGTCACCGCCGTTTTGGATGCATATTCGGGAGAAGTTATTGCTCCCATTGATGTGCAGACCAAAGGGTTTGTATATGTAAAGGAATCGTCTGAGATCGTTGACGGCATTGCCGATATAGCACTTGCCGCTGCTGATTCCTTTGCGGATGCATATTCCATGGATGTTAATGCATTAAAAGCAAAAATGCGTGATTATGTGTCCAAAGCTATTTATGAAAAAACAAAAAGAAACCCCGTCATCATACCCGTCGTGTTGATGGTTTGAGGTGAATTGATTTGCTGATAAAAGGACTGCTGAAATCTTATCTGGTAACAGCTGTTGCAATGTTTGCTGCACTTGTTGCTGCCGGAATTACACTGTATTATAATACGGTGTTGGGAATTATTGAGTTGATTCTTGTAGTTATTTTGTTGGTGTTCGGTTATCTTCGTGTTTTCAGAGGTTTTCGTAAATTATCACAGCAAGTTTCTGCTCTCAATGAAACATTACAGCTTGAAGATCACAGCACAGACCGGGAAAAAACATTCCCTTTTCCGCTGGCATTGTGTAATCAGCAGGGGAATGTTGTCTGGTATAATTCGCTGTATGATAAGATAATTGTCGAACAATGCGGATTTGAACAACCTGATATAGGCGATTGTCTTGCGTTTGAGCAATTGACACAAGATGAGATGCCGGTTTCGGTTGATGCAGATATACGCGGTAATTTTTTTACAGTTTTTCCGATCCGAATGCCGGAAGACATGTACGCCTTGTATTTTGTGGATGATTCGGAACTCAAAAATTTCAGAATGGCATACTTGCGTACAAGGCCGGTCGCAATTATGATCAACATTGACTCGCTTGATAATACGGAAGATACTTATTCCCATATTGATTTTTCTACCATTCATGCCGAAATCGACCGTATTATTTCAGCTTGGCTTGCCGCTAACAGTTGTGTTTACAGGCGATATTCCGACGGCAGATATTTTGCATTGACGGAATATGATAATTTTCAGAAAATTTCGGAAAAACGTTTTGAATTGCTCGACACCGTTCGTGCTTATCGGTTTGACGGGCAGGATTCAGGCATTACCTTGTCCATCGGCGTCGGGATGGAACCTACATTCCGTGAAAGTGAAAACAGTGCAAGACAAGCGTTGGACATGGCACGCGGCCGCGGCGGTGATCAGGTTGCCATTAAAACGGATGATTCTTTTGAATTCATCGGCGGTATTTCCGCAAAAAAGGACAAGCGTGGAAAGATTCGCTCCCGTAGTATCGCATCTGCATTGTGCGAACTGATCGAAAAGGCTGATAATGTGCTTTTGATGGGTCATTCCTTTTCTGATTTTGATGCAATCGGTTCTTGTATAGGCTTGTCTGCATTGTGTTCCGTTTTAGGAGTAAAAGCCAATATTGTTATCAACGATGAAACAACATTGGCTCAACCTCTGATTGATCTTTGCGAACAGAATGGAATGAAAGGTCTGTTTATTGATGAAGAAGTCGGTGTTGCACTGATCAATGAAAACACCTTACTGATTGTGGTTGATATTCTCAGACCCAATAATGTTGAAAGCCGTGTTATTCTTGAAAATGTAAAAAATATAGCTGTGATTGACCATCACAGAATGGCAGTAGATAAGATCGAATCCCCCGTTTTACTGTTCCATGATCCCTACGCATCTTCTTGTGCTGAAATGGTAACGGAGTTGCTCCAGTATGCACCGCCGAAGCCGAAACTTACTCCCGTACAGGCTGAAGCTTTAATGGCGGGTATCATTCTGGATACAAAGAATTTTACGTTCCGTGTCGGTGTGCGTACCTTTGAAGCGGCTGCATTTTTGAGGGAACGTAAGACCGATACGGTGCGTGTCAAGAAATTGTTTGCATTATCAGAAGATGAAAAATTGATTGTCAATAAAATTGCCTTGTCTGCTAAAATCTGTGAAAACTATGCTGTTGCTTTTACGGATATCCGTTCTGTTGATATACGCAAATTGTCATCACAAGCGGCGGACGATCTGCTTGAAATCAAAGGTGTTGAAGCATCTTTTGTTGTGTATCTGCAAACAAACGGTGTCGCTGTTTCAGCTCGTTCCCTGGGCAGTATAAATGTGCAGTTGATTATGGAAAAACTCGGCGGCGGCGGTCATCAGAGCATGGCAGGTGCACAGTTGCGTGATGTTACACCGCAACAGGCAATGAAAAAACTCTCTGACGCAATTAAATATTATTTTCATTCGGAAATATAGCATATAAACAGGAGGTTATAAAAAGATGAAAGTTGTACTTATGCAGGATATTAAGGATTTGGGGAAAAAGGGTGAGCTTGTCAATGTTGCAGACGGCTACGGTAAAAATTATCTGATTCCGAGAAAACTTGCTGTTCTTGCCGACAATACAGCAATGAACGAACTGAAAAACCGCGAAACTGCAAAGCAGTATCATATTGCAATGGAAAAGAAAAAGGCAACGGAAGATGCTGCCGTGTTGGAAGGCAAGACCATCAAAATTTCCGCTTCTGCGGGGCAGAACGGTAAATTGTTCGGCTCCGTTACAACCAAAGAAATTGCTGAAAAAATCAAGCAGGAATTCAGTATTGAAGTAGATAAGAAGAAGATTACCTGTGATGATATCCGTTCCTACGGTCAGTATGGCTGTGTTGTAAAGCTTTATCAGGGGATTACCGCCAATCTTTACATTGTTGTCGGTGAATAATCAGGTGATTTGTTTTGGAAAAAAGAGACATTTTTTCTGACACCGAAAAAGCATTGCCGTATAGTCTTGAAGCTGAACAGGCGGTTCTTGGCTGTATCCTGATTGACCCGTCCGTGCTCGGCAAAGTGTCGCTGACGGTGAAACCGGATTATTTTTACCTGCCGCAGCACAAAGCAATTTTCCTTGCCATGCTTGAGCTTGATGCAGCAGGCAGCGGTAAACTTGATGCACTGTTGGTGTTGGAACTTCTTAAAAATCAACAAGTATTTACGGATGAAGACGGAAAGGAGTACCTTGTCCGTCTTGCAGAATTTGTCCCCAACGCTGAGAATCTTGAACTGTACTGTAAAATCATAAAGAATAAGTTCTATGTACGGACCCTGATCAATGTATCCGGTGAGATCATTGACATGGCTTATGATAATCAAGATGAAGCAGAAAAGGTTCTTGATACTGCCGAACAGCGCATTTATGACATCCGTCAGGGGAAGGCGGTTGCAGGGCCTTCCTCCATCGGTGATGTTATTACGGATGTTTATGATCGTCTTTATAAGTTGAACTCTGCCGATAAAGAGCAGTATCAGGGCTTGCCGACGGGATTTCCCGATTTCGATAAAATGGTTACGGGCTTAAACCGTTCCGACCTTGTGCTGATCGGTGCACGTCCGGCCATGGGTAAAACGAGTTTCGCGCTCAACCTTGCGCGCAACGTTGCTGTCAAGGCCAGAAAAAAAGTTTTGTTCTTTTCTCTGGAAATGTCCAAAGAACAGCTTGCACAACGTGTCATTTCAACCGAAGCGAGAATCCCCAGCCAGAAGATGCGAACCGGCGATCTGACTCCTGCCGAATGGGAACAGTTGTCCGGTGCCTGTTTGTTCCTTGCGGATGTGCCGCTTTATTTTGATGACACTGCCAACATTACAGTGCCCGAAATGAAAGCGCGAATCAGGCAGCTTAAAAATGTGGAAGCTGTTTTTATTGACTATCTGCAGTTGATGCAGGGGTCGAAAAAGACAGAAAACCGCGTACAGGAAGTTTCGGAAATCACAAGAAGCCTGAAGTTGATGGCAAAGGATCTTAATATTCCCGTTGTTGTATGTGCGCAGTTGTCGCGTGGCACAGAGGGCAGAGGTGCTTCTCATAAACCGCAGTTAGCTGACCTTCGTGAATCAGGTTCAATCGAGCAGGACGCCGATATTGTTGTTATGCTCTACCGTGAAGATTATTATAAAACCGACAAGGATGAAGACCAGCCCGATGTAAATTCCGCTGAACTGTTGGTGCAGAAGAACAGACACGGTCCGACCGGTGTTGTAAAAATGGCATGGAATCCCATGTTTACGCTTTATACCTGTCTGGAGAAACAACGAGATGAAGAATAAGTGTCTGCGTGCCGTTGCACAGTATAACATGATTGAATCAGGAGATCTCATTGTTGTTGCTTTCTCCGGCGGTGCTGATTCTGTTGCATTATTGCATTTTTTGCATACACATGCATCAGGTCTCGGAATTACTGTTCTTGCCGCACATTTCAATCACGGTATACGCGGCACGGAAGCAGATGAAGATGCGTTGTTTTGTGAACGATTCTGTGCAACACATGGCATTCGCTTTGTGACAAAAAAAGCAGACGTGCCTGCAGAGGCAACAACACGACATCTCGGTACGGAAGAATGTGCAAGAGCATTGCGTTATGAGTTTTTGCAGTCTGTTGCTGAAAATGCAAAGATTGCAACAGCACATACCAACAGCGATTCCTGCGAAAGTTTTTTGTTTAATTTTGCAAGAGGAACGGGCTTACAGGGGCTTTGCGGCATACCGGCCGTCAGAGGAAATATCATACGTCCGTGTATCTTTTGTTCTTCTGCCGACACACGGCAGTATTGCAGAGAAAATGGTCTTTCCTGGCGGGAAGACAGTACAAATACGCAGACCGAATATGCACGCAACAGGATTCGTCAGGAAGCTGTTCCGCCTTTGAAACAGGTGAATGCATCATTTGAAGAAAATGCATTACGCTGTATGCAGATTCTGCAAGCAGAAAATAACTTTTTGCAAGGTGTTGCCATGGAAGCCTATGAGCAATGCAAAACAGATGATCACACACTTCTTCTGAATCCGCTCTCCCGATTGCATACGGCCGTTGCTACAAGAGTACTGATTCATTTTGCACAAAAGAACGGTTGCAAAAACGTATCCATGCGGCAAATTTCTTTGTTGTTGCAGGCAAAAGACGGCGAAGTGATTACACTCTCCGATGCACATTCGTTCAAAAAACAGGACGGCAGGATTTTTCTTGTTGAACCGATGCAAGAAACGCAGCCATTATTCATTCCGGTGGTTGCTACGGATTCGGTTATCCCGTTTTTTGATACTTATGTTTATTTTAAACTTTTGCCATATAATAATGAAAATGTTGGCAACGGCGGATGGATATTGGATGCGGAGAAGATCGGCACTGCGGTTTTGCGAACCCGTTTGCCCGGCGATCGAATCCGTTTGCCGAAACGCAATTGCACAAAAACACTCAAGCAGTTATTCACAGAGAAAAGAATCCCGATTCAACAGCGCTCTGTTTTGCCGATTTTAGCGGATGAGCACGGATTGATATGGGTTGCCGGGTTCGGCGTTGATGAAACGAGAATGCCGGACAAACATACAAAAAACATAATCAGAATTGAATGGAGCAAAACAATATGATGCAAGATATAAAAGCTGTGTTTTATTCACAACAGCAACTACAGGATAAGGTTACGGAAATCGGCAGACAAATCAGTGAAGATTATAAAGATAAAAATCTGATGCTGGTCAGTGTCCTGAAAGGTTCTGTAGTTTTTATGGCAGACCTTATGCGTGCGATTACCATTCCCTGTGAAATTGATTTTATGGCTGTTTCCAGCTATGGTAATAAAACCGATTCAAGCGGTACCGTCCGTATTATCAAGGATCTTGACAGGGATATTGCCGGATATGATCTTCTGATTGTTGAAGATATTCTTGACAGCGGTATGACGCTCAGTTATATCAAAGAAATTCTTCTTGCAAGAAAACCCCGCTCTATCCGCGTGTGTACATTGCTTGATAAACCCGAAAGAAGAAAATCTGACATTTATGCCGATTATTCGGGATTTGAAGTTCCCAATGAGTTTGTGGTCGGTTACGGTCTTGATTTTGCACAAAAATACAGAAATCTTCCTTTTATCGGTGTGCTGAAAGAGGAAGTATATCAATAAATTGATTGATTCGGAGTGAAAACAGATTTGAAAAATAATAAGTTTTTGCAGTTTATTCCCATTGTGCTGGTTGCTGTTGTGTTGGTTGGAGCACTCTTTTTTATGCAAGCGGATGAAACCGACAGAAAAAAAGTGACCTACTATGATATTGTTGAGATGTTCAGAAGCAATGAGATTGTTTCTTATAATCTTAACTACAGCAATGGTAAACTTGAATATGCAACCAGAGAAGATCCCGAAAATGTCCGCACATATTCTGTGCCGAATGTCACTTTGTTTGTCAATGATGTGCATGAATATGTTGTACAGTATAATGACAACAATGGCGAGCAAGCAGATATTCTGTATGACTATAAGGCCGGTGCTTCGGGCGAGTGGTTATTAAGCGTTTTGCCGTTGGCTTTTTGCGTTCTGATTCTTGTCGGGGTTATGTTCTACACGACCAAAAAGATGAATCAGAGCATTTCTACTGAAACAAATCGAACCCTTTCTTTCGGAAAAGCCCGCATCAAGCGTCTGACGGATGACAAAAAGAAGACAACCTTTGCAGATGTTGCAGGTGTGGATGAGGAAAAAGAAGAGCTTGCGGAAATTGTCGATTTTCTGAAGGATCCTACAAAATATAACGACATCGGTGCTCGAATCCCGAAAGGCGTGCTTCTTGTCGGCCCTCCCGGTACGGGTAAGACTTTGCTTGCACGTGCTGTCGCAGGTGAGGCAAATGTTCCGTTTTTGTCTATTTCCGGTTCCGATTTCCTTGAAATGTATGTCGGTGTCGGTGCTTCTCGCGTGCGAGATCTTTTTGATCAGGCGAAAAAGAACGCACCTTCCATCATCTTCATTGATGAAATTGATGCCGTCGGCAGACACAGAGGTGCCGGTATGGGTGGCGGGCATGACGAAAGAGAGCAAACTCTCAATCAGATGCTCGTTGAAATGGATGGTTTTGTGACCAACTCCGGTGTTATTGTGATAGCCGCAACCAACCGTCCTGATATTCTTGACCCCGCATTGCTCCGTCCCGGTCGTTTTGACAGGCAGATTACCGTTGGTTATCCCGATCAGAAGGGAAGACTTGAAATCCTGCAAGTCCATTCCCGCAATAAATCAATCGGACCTGATGTGGTGTTGCAGGACATTGCCCGCTCTACTGTTGGTTTTACGGGTGCTGACCTTGAAAATCTTTTGAATGAAGCCGCACTGTTGGCCGCAAGACGTAACCATAAGGCTATCACCATGGCCGAAATTGATGAAGCTACTCTCAAGGTAATTGTCGGTACGGAAAAGAAATCGCATAAAATTTCCGAAGATGAACGCAGATTAACAGCTTTCCATGAGGCCGGCCATGCCGTGTCGCAGTACTTCCTCGGCGGTCAGGATCCTGTACAGCAGGTTTCTATCATCCCCAGGGGAATGGCAGGCGGTTTTACAATCTCAAGACCGGTTGAAGACAAATCTTACAATTCCAAAAAGAAGATGGAACAGCACATTGTTACCTTGCTTGGCGGCAGGGTAGCTGAAGCGATTGTGCTGAATGATATTTCCACCGGTGCCTCCAATGATATAGAACGTGCAAGTGAAATTGCCCGTAAGATGGTTACGAAATACGGCATGAGTGAAAAACTCGGCCCGATTGCATTCGGCACAGGACACGATGAGGTGTTCCTCGGTAAAGATTACGGTACGGTTCGCAATTATTCCGAAAATATTGCCGCTGTCATTGACGAAGAAGTCAATCGCATTGTGATGCAGGCTTATGATTTGTGCAGTAATATTCTGAACACAAACAGAGAATTGCTGAATAAGCTTGCCGATTATCTAATGCAGTATGAAAAAATTGACGGTGAAAATTTTGAAAAGATGATGCGTGGCGAAGAATATGCGATCCCGCAGTTGCCGCAGGAAACAGAAGTTGTTGATCCGTCTGTCGCTGAAGAGTGTGACAAAGGCAGCGAATTTGACGAAAATAATGAAAATACGGAGGACTGATCAATGAAAATGAAGGCTTTGATTGCAGTTTTACTGTCTGTAATTATTTGTTTGTTTGCAGCTTGCGGTACTTCCGATACTGAAAATTCCAATGGAGATGATATTATGACAAATCTTTCTAAGTATGAAGAAACCGGCCACCCTATTGCCGTAATCGAAATGCAGGATGGCGGTCAGATCGTTATTGAACTGTATGACGACATTGCACCGAATACCGTCAAGAGCTTTATTTCTCTTGCCAATAAAGGTTTTTATGATGGTCTTATTTTTCACCGAGTCATTCAGGGATTTATGATTCAGGGCGGCGACCCCAAGGGCAACGGTACCGGTGGTCCCGGCTACTGCATTCCCGGCGAATTCAGCAACAACGATTTCAACAACACCATTTCTCACACCCGCGGTACGATCTCCATGGGCAGAAGAGGCAGTCAATTTGCCGATTATATGTACTACAACACCGCAGGTTGCCAGTTCTTTATCTGTGATGCGGATTCTACCTTCCTGGACGGTAATTATGCTTCCTTCGGCAGAGTTGTGGAAGGCATGGATGTTGTTGACCGCATTGCCGCAACTGCTACGAATGCGTCCGATAAACCCCTTGAAGATCAGGTTATGAAGTCTGTTTACGTTGAAACATTCGGCAAAACATACGAAGAACCTGTAACTCTCGCAGAATCTTAAAAATATCTTGATTTTTTTATAAGTTTATTGTATAATATAACCGAAAATAAAAAAACAGGAGGAAATAATTATGGGTGCTCTTCTTTGGATTGGTAAAATGTTTGCGAAAATTGCTGTTCTTTTTGCTAAATTCGATTCCATGGGTCTTTTTGATGCACTTGCTATGCTTTTTGGTGCAATTCAGGAAGACGAAAACACAGAGTCTACTGAAGTTAATGAATAATTTGTCTTGATCGAATGACAAATCGGCCGCTGCGTTATATTTTAACTGGCGGCCTTTTTTGTTATATGGAGTTGTTATGGAAAATAACGATTGGTATCTGCAACGCGCTTATGATTTATTGTCCGACATTACACCGCTTCGGGATGATTGCGGGCTTCTTTGTAACGGTAAATGTTGCAAAGGATCTTCGGAAGATGGCATGCTTTTGTTTCCCGGTGAAGAAAAGTATTTTGAAAATGATCCGTCATTTGTAATAAAAATGTCCGAGCATGGAAAAACTCTGATATGCAACGGTGTATGTGACAGAAAGAAAAGACCGATAGCTTGCAGGATTTTTCCTTTGTTTGCGTATGTTACAAAGGATGAAAACGGGTATAAAATCAATGTCCTGAAAGATATTCGTGCGTTACAATACTGTCCGCTTGACGGGAAAGATCTGCAGCCCGGTTTTTACCGTGCAGTGCGGCTGGCAACAAGGAATTTATTGCGTGATGAACAGTCCGCACAATTTTTACTGCATATGACGCACAAACTGACGGATCTGGGAAATTTATAATAAATATAGGAGAATCGCGGAAATGATCTATGATATTGCCATTGTCGGTGCAGGTGTAATCGGTTGTATGATCGCACGTGCACTTTCAAAATATAAACTTGATATTGCTTTATTGGAGCGTGCAAATGATGTTGCAATGGGAGCGAGTAAGGCAAATTCGGGGATTGTCCATGCAGGATTTGATGCGAAGCCCGGCACGTTGAAAGCAAAAATGAATCTTCGCGGAAATGAACTGATGGAAGATGTCTGCCGTGAGTTGAATGTACCTTACAAACGTAACGGTTCTCTTGTTCTGGCTTTTTCACAAGAAGAAACGGAAACACTGAAGGAATTGTATGACAGGGGAATTAAAAACGGTGTTACCGGTATGTCGCTTCTTAATAGAGAAGAACTGCTTGCCGTAGAGCCGAACATTGGCGATGAAGCAGTCGGTGCTTTGCTTGCAAAAACGGCCGGCATTGTTTGTCCGTATTCTTTGACGATTGCCGCCGCTGAAAATGCTGTTACCAACGGTGTTGAATTTTTCAGAAACTTTGAAGTCAAGGCAATTGATTTTGCAAATGATATTTTCACGCTTTCTTCTGCCGACAGAAAAATTGAAACCAAATATGTGATCAACGCTGCAGGATTGTTTGCGGATGAAATTGCTGCCATGGTCGGTGATAACAGCCTGCATATCACTGCCCGTCGCGGTGAATATTATATTCTCGATAAATCTGTCGGTAATCTTGTATCACACACTGTTTTTCAATGTCCGACCAAAATGGGTAAAGGTATTCTTGTTACTCCTACCACCCACGGCAACCTGCTGATCGGACCGAGTGCAATTGATATAGATGACAAAAATGATGTTTCCACAACTGCTGCGGGGCTCAAGGATGTAAGTACGCTGGCCTTGAAGAGTGTTCCCGGTGCTACTACCCGTTTTGCAATCACCTCTTTTTCAGGGAACCGTGCACATGAAGATAAAAATGATTTTACAATTGAACCCTCGTCCGTGAACGGGCATTTTATCAATGTTGCAGGTATTGAATCGCCCGGGCTTACGGGTTCTCCTGCCATTTCGGAGTATGTTGAAAATATCGTTCGCAATCTTATTGAACTCCAACAAAAAGAGAATTTTGTTTCAACACGCGAAAAACCGTTTCGTTATCACCTTGCTGCTGATGACGAAAGACGTGCTGCTATTGAAAAAAATTCGTCCTATGGTCGCATTATCTGTCGTTGTGAAAGCATTACCGAAGGTGAAATTGTTGATTCCATTCATGCCCCGGCAGGTGCTCGTGATGTGGATGGTGTAAAACACAGAACAAGAGCAGGCATGGGACGTTGCCAAGGTGGATTCTGCGGCTCTAAGGTGGTTGAAATTCTTGCAAGAGAACTGGGGGTTGAAGCAAATGCCGTTACAAAATTCGGTGCTTCTTCTGATATTCTTTACGAAAGAACCAAGTGAGGAGGGCTGCTGTGATGTTGAATTATGATCTTGTTGTTGTCGGCGGAGGTCCCGCCGGTATGGCTGCGGCTCTGCGTGCAAGAGATTTCGGTATCAAGGATATAATCATTCTTGAACGTGCCGAAACACTTGGCGGAATTTTGGAACAGTGCATTCACACGGGTTTTGGTCTTCATTACTTCGGCGAAGAATTATCAGGTCCGGAATATGCCGCACGTTTTATTGAGCTTGTTGAAGAACAGAAAATTGAAGTCAAAACCGATACAATGGTAACGGATATATCGGAAGAGAAGATCGTTACCGCAGTTAATAAAGAAGACGGATTGCTGAAAATACAGGCAAAGGCCGTTATTCTTGCTATGGGATGCCGTGAAAGACCCAGGGGGGCATTGTCTATTGCCGGAACAAGAGGTTCAGGCATTATGACCGCAGGTACGGCACAGAAATATGTCAATATGGACGGTTATATGCCGGGTAAAAAAATTGTGATTCTCGGCAGTGGCGACATCGGTCTTATTATGGCAAGACGCATGACCCTTGAAGGTGCCCAAGTTAAAATGGTCTGTGAGCTGATGCCCTATTCTGGTGGTCTTACAAGAAACATCGTGCAATGTCTTGATGATTTCGGCATACCGTTGTATCTCAGCACAACCGTCATTGCCACACACGGGACAAATCGCCTTGAAGGTGTCACCATAGCACAGGTTGACGAAAAACTGCAACCTATCCCCGGTACCGAAAAATATGTTGAATGCGATACATTGATGCTGTCTGTTGGATTGATTCCCGAAAATGAACTGACCAAGAATATCGGTATCAAGATGGACAGAATCACAAACGGTGCTGTTGTTAATGAGATGCGTCAGACTGACCATGATGGAATTTTCGCATGCGGCAATGTCCTTCATGTGCATGATCTGGTTGACTATGTAACCATCGAAGCACAAACAGCAGGTGAGGGGGCTGCGAAATATATCCTCGGACAATCGGAAAAAGATCCTGTTTATGTCAATGTCACAACGGGGAATGGTGTTCGCTACACGGTTCCGCAAAAGGTCAACATAAAATCAAAGGATGATGTAAAAATTTATTTCCGTGTCGGGCAAATTTATAAGAATTCAAAGGTTGTTCTTACTTGTGCGGGCAAGGTTGTTTCAGCAAAAAAGAAAGTGAAACTTGCTCCCGGTGAGATGGAAAATGTTATTATACCGAATGAGATTCTTGCAACATTAACTGAAACGGATGAAATCAGTGTGGAGGTGGCAGAAGGATGACAGAAAAAAATATGACTTGTATTGCCTGCCCGTTGGGGTGTCAGTTGACGGTCACTCTGGATGGGGATGAAATCATATCCGTAGTTGGCAACACCTGTAAACGCGGAGATACGTATGCCCGCACCGAAATTACTTGCCCCACACGTTCTCTTACTACTACCGTGCGATGTGAAGGCGGTATGCATCCCGTTGTGCCTGTCAAATCCTCTGTTCCCGTGCCGAAAGATAAACTGCTTGATTGTATGCAGATTATCAACTCTGTTATCGTAAAAGCACCTGTGCTTGTCGGGCAAGTCATCATTCATAATATTCTCGGTACAGATGCACACATTGTTGCAACCAATAATAATTAAAAGTCAGGAATTTTTTATAATATGAAACCTTATGAAAAAGCGGCTCTTGTCAAGCCGACAGAAAGACAGTTAAATTGGCAAAAAACCGAATTTTATGCACTCATCAGCTACGGTCTTCCGCCCTTTACGGGCAAGCAATACGGTGATGGTTTTGCACCTGCCGCTATGTTCTGGCCCGAAGACCTGAACGTGGAAGAATGGGTGCTTGCCGCAAAAAGTGCAGGTATGAAAGGGCTTGTGCTGACTTGTAAGCATTATGACGGTTTTTGCCTTTGGCCGACAGCCTATACGGATTACAGCCTGAAATATTCCAACTGGAAAAACGGGGAAGGGGATATCGTCAAAGAGGTATCCGATTCCTGCAGAAAACACGGATTGAAATTCGGTGTTTACATAGCCCCGTGGGACAGACACGAACCGTCCTACGGTAAGGGCAGGGAATATGACGAATTCTTCATGAATCTTCTTCGTGAATTGCTTACCAATTACGGTGATATTTTCTGCGTGTGGCTTGATGCCGTTTGCGGCAGTGCGGAACAGCACGTGCAGGACTATGATTGGGCTGCTTATTATGCCCTCATTCGTGAATTACAACCCGAAGCCGCTATCAGTTTCAGAGGTCCTGATGTGCGTTGGATCGGCAATGAACGCGGCGTCACCCGTGAATCCGAATGGAGTGTTGTTCCTGCTCACATGGGTGTTCGTGAGGACGGAACAAGTCCTGCTGCAAAGAGCAAGAAAAGTAAAGGCTTTATGGATCTTGACATCGGTAGCAGAAAAGCTATTAAAAATGAAGACGAATTCATTTGGTATCCAGCCGAATGTTCTGTACCCATCCGCGACCATTGGTTCCATGTTGCAGATGATAAATACGGCATTAAAACCAAGGATAAATTACTGAAACTTTATTACAATACGGTTGGCGGCAATGCAAATCTGATGCTCGGTCTTGCACCCGACAAAAGGGGACATCTTGATGAAACCGACCTGCAAGTGCTGTCAGCACTGGGACATGACCTGAAGCTCTATTTCGGTTATAATCTTGCACAACGCGATGGAACTGTTTCAGCATCCAGTGAATTCAGTGCACAGTTCAAGGCTGCAAACTGCATTTCGGATGATGAATTTCTTATCTGGAAGCCGGCAGACAACGACAAAAAACCGTATGTGGAAATTGAACTCAATGAAGCGGATTTATTCGATAAGGTTGTTATTATGGAAAATATCCGCAACGGACAGCACATTGAAGAGTTTGAAGTAACCTATTTGAATGAAAAAGGCAAGTGGAGAAAATGTGCAGAAGGCACGGTGGTCGGGTATAAAAAGATTTGTTGTCTGAAACCGACTAAAGCAAAAAAAGTCCGTATAACCTTTACTTCTTACCGTGCCCCTGTTGAAATTCTGCAGATTTCTCTCAATTGATCTGTAAGTGCAAATAATCTTAAAAATATTTGCAAAAATCTCAATTCAGGTCTTGACATTTAAAAAAAGAATGATATAATAATATCGTTCTTGGGGGTGTAGCTCACTTGGGAGCCCAAGGCACTCGGAAACGCACCCTACCAAAAACTTAATAAATAAATTACTCAGTATGCTCCAATATGGGGGCGTAGCTCAGCTGGGAGCCCAAGGCACTCAGAAACACACCCCACAAAAAACTTAATAAATAAATTACTCAGTGTGCCCTTTTATGGGGGCGTAGCTCAGCTGGGAGAGCGCTTGAATGGCATTCAAGAGGTCAAGAGTTCGATCCTCTCCGTCTCCACCACAGCACACTGAGTAATTATTTTTTTGCCCGCTTTTAAGTGGGCTTTTATTTTTTTTTCGCCACCTTATCAATCCCCACCATAAACTGCTCAAAGTTAATACTAGACTCAATGTCTAATTTGTATCCTCTGCAAAATTTAGTCCTCCTAAGAAGACATTAAAGAAGTCAAGAGTTTGAACATCTCAGCTTCTACCAAAATATGTCTTTTGAACTAAAGACGAAAGAGTCGATACCTCTTTATGATATAGAGTTTATCGACTTTTGGTTTGTTTTTTATTGGATTGCTGTTTGTTATGTGTAATTATAATATTAAAATAAAAAGTGTATGTCAGAGGCAAGTAAAAACTATAAGCTCCCTCACTTAGTTGTAGTCCATGTAAAATTAAAGAGTAAAACCAAGAAAATATACAGAATTTCTGCAAAATCAATTAAATTTCCTTAAAGAAAAAGTTATTTTTTTGTCGTAGAATCTACATTTTTGTAGAAAAATGATGCATTTTTGTAAAAAACATTGTTTTTGCATTTTAAACTTTATATTATTATCAAAAAGGTATTAGCTGTTTTAGTTGATAAGTTCAGTTTTTACTTACATAATATGTATCAATTGTATACAAATAAATGCGAAGGATGTGTTTTATGATTACACTTAATGAAAATAGCAGGCATAATAAGTTTAGACGAGGTATAGCAAAAAAAAGAAGAAAAGGATCGAGTGAGAGTCTGATTTCAAGCCATATTATACTGGATAATATTGATTTACTTTCAAAGAAAAGAGATGTTTCAGTTTTAAGGAAAGAAAAATACATATTGATAAAAAATAATAGGAGTAGTTTATGAAAAATACTGCATTAAGCAAAGCTAACGAATTCATAAAAAAGCATTGGATATTTTCAACTTTTGTTGCACGTTTTTCAGGTTTGTGGTATTCATTGATTTTGACTTACTGGGGGGAGTTCTTAGGATTGGTTAAGATTTCAGAGACTTCAGGAAAGAGTTTATCATGGATTGGTATTGCTTGTACTGGACTAGTTTTTGTGTTAACTGTTTCTGTTGTGTTGATCCAAAAATTAGACGAAGATTCTTCGGGAGTAGCTAATTCAGAGATCATTAATGAATGCGAAAAATATAAAACAGTTTTGGGATTACTTAATTTAATACTGGTTCATATGGGAAGAATCTATGATAAGAAATCGAATACACAACTTGAAGAGATTTATAAGATAAAAAAAGGAGAGGCTAATCCTGAAAATGTTTTTACAGCGCCCTGCGAACAGTTAAAGAAAATACTTGAATCAATGAGCGATGTTCTTTCATCCACATTAACAGAAAATGAGCATTCTTTTCGTTCGAATGATTTTTATTTGAGTTTAGCTTACAATTTCCCTTTTGAAAACCCCAATTCATGGCATTGGGCTGATAACAATATTCAACTTGGTGCAAGTTTGCGGGATTTACTTAGTTCGAATGATAGTACATTATCTCGTTTAATAAATTCAAAAGACAGTGTTATATTTTTTAATAGCAAGCAGGAAGCATTCGAGAAAAAGTCGTACATTCCAGATGATTATGACCGTCGAGATGGTAATGGAAACTTGCTAGGATCGGTTGCATGTTACAAGATTTATTTGCAAAACAATAACCAAACATGGATAAGAGCCGTTTTGAGTATTGCTACATACAATAAGCCTTTTTCAAAATCTAATGATAAAGATTCAATAGATAATGTCTATTACAATATGGACAATACTATAGTAAAAGCTTTTGAAAAAGTCATCCGAGTTGAACTCTGCAATTTTTATATGCAATTTTTATACAATAACACTGTCATTGATACCAAAAACGAAGAGTTGGATTTTTTAGAAATATAATTAATTCGTGGTTATAACTTGTTATGCTGGTTTTTCTTTTTATAACATCTTATTCACATAATAATATATAATGTCAAAAAATTGTAAATAAAGTGTTCTTAGGTCAAATTATAGTTTACTCTAAAGAATATATTGAAATTATCACTTCAGAGTTACCAAATAAAATTAATGAATTTTATGAAAAATAGATATCATATTAAAAGATTCTATTAATATAGTGAAATACTCCCCGTAGCATATAAACTACGGGGAGTATTTCTATATATTACGCCTCCATATCAATCCCCTCCATAAACTGCTCAAAGTCAATGTTAAACTCAACTTTCAGCTTATACCCTCTGCTGACCTCAACTCGTTTTATCAGACAGTTCACAATCATTTTCTTCTTTTCAAAGCTCGCTTCTTCATAAAGCTCTGCCCAAGAAATCAATTCATCAAAGCTGTCTGATAAGTTCTTGAGCACACTTTCACCGTCAGCAACATCCTTTTCGGCATCGGAAACCAAAGATAAAAGTCTGCTGCACTCTTTTTCTGATTCTGTAATCAGTTCCGAAAGAGTATCAGCCGAAAATGAGCTTTCGCCCTTGATTGCTTTGATAACCTCTGCTTTCAGAACAGTAAGATTTTCAAATTCTTTACTGTAATCAGCTTTCACCATATTGAGCCTTGCTTTTCTCACATCGAGCTCATCTGCATATCGGAGCTTGATTACATCAGACTTTGAAACACCTTTCATCTTTCTGAAAATATCACGGACAATTTCATCAATCAAATCATCAAGAATATGCAGAGTGTAACCCGACTGACCGTCACACTCCGTCTGCTTTCTGCTTTTTCCATAGCAGGCATATCTGATTCGCTTCGTTGTATCAACAGTTCCGTCTTTTCTTTTACGGTATCTTCCGCTTGTTGTAAGATTCAGCCTTGAGCCGCAATGCCCACAGTAAACCTTACCGGAGATAAGGGATTTTCCTTTAGTGTTAAGGGGGTACTGTAGGATTTTCTTTCTTCCTATCGGAATGCTCTTGCATTATCATTCTTGCTCTTTCAAACTGTTCAGGCGGAATTATCTGCAGTTCGGGTATAACATTTGAACGGGAATCACCGCTACGAAGAACACCTGTATAGGTGAGATTACAGAGAATACCTCTGATAGTAGCTTCGTGCCACATTTTACCTGTTCTCGCTCGGTAGCCGTTGTTGTTAAGCTAAGTAGTAATTCTGTGAGCACCATAACCCTCGGTAGTGTACTTATCAAAGATAATCTTCACAACAATAGCTTCATCGGGATTAACTTTTAAATCATAAAGCTCGTGTTTCCTTTTATTGAATCTGCCACTTTTAACAAGGTTGTATCCAAAGGCGGCAACGCCGCCCTTGAAATGACCTGACTCAACTAACTGACCAAGACTTGTTTTTGTTCTGACAGATGTTTTCTCACTTTCACCGTCAGCTTGCCAAAAGCGGATATAGTTCAGGAGCTTATCAATGTG
>JAZUQC010000032.1:0-73587 GCA_045605525.1 Acutalibacteraceae bacterium | reverse complement strand
CAATTGAGTATTGTTTTGCGTGGGGAACCCTCGTCGGGGGAAGACTTTCCCGCAGTGCGGGAGAGATGTCACGAAGTGACAGAGAGGGACGGGGCCGTCAGCCCCCATTTGTGCGAAGCACAAACAATTTCAGTCTTCATTGTTTAATTTTAAGTTAAAATATTCCATCAGCTTGCTTGATGCTTCGCATTTAAGAAAACCCCCGGCGAGGGTTTTCTTAACAACTTTCCTGCGCTTGCCGACGCATAAGGTGTTCCGTCCGTTGCGACGGACGGCAAGGGCGTTGCCCTTTGACCCCACAAGCTTTTGGAAAAGCTTGACCAAAACTTTCAAAGGCTGACGAAATAATCAACTCCCCCGACAACCCGCAATTTAACAATCAAGGAGCTGTTTTTTGCAGCCCCTTGTGTTTTTTTAATCGTCAAATGCGGGGATTTCCACGGGGATACCGCCTTTTTCAGCGGATTCATGTGCAAGAATGCCAGGCAGGGACATCTGAATGGCAAAATCCACATCCAGTGTCGGCTGTTCGTTATTTTTCAGACAACGGATGAATTCCTTGACCATTTTGCCGTCTGCACCGCCGTGACCGTCACGGCTTTCCCCTTCGTAAGCGGAGTTGACGGGAATTTCGATCTTCTTGGAGAATGTGCCGGGAATGGACTGCAGGTTTGCATAAGAATAAGCATTGTCCACAATGTCGAGTCTGCCGGTTTCGATCTGTCCCTTTGTGCCGCAAAGACGGAAATTGTGGTCATAACTCGTATAAGCACCGAAAGACACAAGAATGCGGATAATGGCACCCTTTGCGGTCTTCATAAGTGCCGCCCCCGTGCCCTTGATGTCGGGGGTGTAGGGATTATAGATCTTATCCGATTCAAAACAGGTCACGCTGACACAGCGGTCATCCATCACATAAAGCAACGGACCGAGCTCGTGAGTCAGATATTTGATGGCGGGATTGGTTCTTCTCCAATGTCCTTCGGGGTAGTTGTCGGGTGCAAATTCTTCGGGGTCAAGGGCATGCAGGTATTCTGCTTCCGCATACACCACATCACCGAATAAGCCGTCTTCCCGCATCTTCTTCCATGTTTCGATGAATGCCCAGAAGCAGCAGTTTTCAGCCGCCATATAAATGAGGTCGGGATGCGCCTTGACCGCCTTTTTGAGGATGCGGGCTTCTTCCACGGAGTTGACGGACGGAATCTCACTGAGCACGTGCTTGCCGGCTTCGAGTGCCTTGACAACGATGGGCACATGATAAATGGCCTCGGTTGCAACGATCACGGCATCAATGTCCGTTTTGAGCATTTCGTCATAATCGGAAAACTGCAACGGCTCACAGTTGCCCGTTTCGCTGAGTTCTTTATAGCCGGATGCTAAAATAGCGGGATTGTGGTCGCAAACGGCGGTCAGTTCCACATTGGGAATACCGAACAGATTCACGGCAATGGCAGTGCCTCTGCCAAGACCTACAACACCGACTTTGATTACCTTTTCACTCATGTTAAAGTACCTCTCTTTTAATACATTTTTTCAATAACTTCCATCAGAACGGATTTTTTATATTCCGCCTCCGAAGCGGCCTGCGTATGCACAATATACTGTTTCAACGCCCACAACACATCGTTCACATCCGCTTTTCTTGTTTTCATATGCAGAGCTAACGCATCCACGACAGTTTCCGTATGCAAGCTCTTGACAAATACGTGCAGATATGATTTGGGTGCATCGCAGGTAAAAGCATTTTCAACTATCTCTTTCAACATATCGAGAAAGGCACGAAAAACCTTATGTTCGCTGATGCCTGAAAAATCGCAACAAACAAAATCACAAACCGAAGAAAAGGAATCCTGCGTAAATAAAGCCAGTTGCGGATACTCCGCAAGCAATTTTACTTTGGCAGCATTCAGATATGCAACACAGTTATCCACTGCACACATTTTTCATCACTCCTCTTCGGTATAAAAACAGTATACAGAAACATTCAACAGATTGCAATATACAAACAAAAAAAATCAGCAACATCCGACACGCAAAAAAAACACACCGCAACGAAGCGATGTGTTTTATAATCAAGAATTACATCATCCGCATTGATATGGAAAGAATAAAGAAGCAAAGAATCCACATTCCTGCTGAAATTAAAATCGAACTTACTGATTTTCCTTTCAGATTGGAATCCGTATATTTGGTTACACCGACAATTCCGAGAATCAAGCCGACAAGAGGCATAAGAAAAGCAAAAATAAAAGCATATTTTGCAACATCAGGACTTAATTCCTTTTTCTGTCGTTGCACATTCAATTCTAACGTTGTGGCACCGGCAACCTGACAACCGCAATGCACACAGATAACAGCGTCATCCATTATTTCTTTTCCACATTTTGAACAATACTTCATAAAAAAACCTCTTTCATAATTTTTTAGGCATTTCCTATTTTTTATTATATGACAATTTGTCATATTTGTCAAGATAAAATATGACATAATGTCATCAGGTGATGTTATGCAGAACAGATTAAAAGAATTGCGAAAAACCAAAGGTCTCACGCAGGTTTCCTTACAGATGCAAACAGGAATTGAGCAGGCTTTGCTTTCCAAATTTGAAAGCGGAGACCGTGTTCCGCCGACAGAAACACTCCTGCACCTGGCTGAATTCTACAATGTCAGCATCGATTATATCCTGTGCCGCACCGACAAACCCGAAGTGAATAAGTAAAAGCACACCGCTTTCCTGCGATGTGCTTTTTTTTAGTGTGCTTAATGAGTATATGCTCAATGATCCGCTGATCCCGAATGAACTAAACTGCAGTCTACTTGAAAAAAACAATAACATATGCTACAATGCACGTATTGAACAAAATGCCGGAGGTAACACGGTATGTATAATTTTTTTGCAGACAAGTTTGCACGTGTGGATGACAGATTCACAATCAGCGGCAAGGATCACAACCACATCTGCAACGTATTACGAATGCAGATCGGTGACACCTTTCTTGTAAGCTGTGAGGGACACAGCCATCTGTGCAGGCTCGCGCAGATCGACAAAGATGAACTGATTGCTGAAATCATAGAGGAAGATTACCGCAACACGGAGTTGCCCGTCCGTTTTTATCTGTTTCAGGGCTTGCCTAAGGCAGACAAGTTGGAACTGATTATTCAGAAAACCGTGGAGCTGGGTGTGGCGGGTATTATTCCCGTTGAAATGAGCCGCAGCATCGTAAAACTGGACGACAAAAAGAAGAAACAACGCAAAGAGCGTTGGCAGTCCATTGCGGAAAGTGCCGCAAAACAAAGCAAGCGTAATGTGATTCCCGAAGTGTTTGACGTATTGTCCTACAAACTTGCCATGCGGAAAGCGGCAGAAATGGACTTATTTCTTGTGCCTTATGAAAACGAGTGCGGTATGGCGGCAACTCGTGAAGCACTCGACCGCATCAAACCCGGTATGTCCGTCGGTATTCTTGTAGGCCCCGAGGGCGGCTTTGACGACAAGGAAATCAATCTTGCCCGTGAAGCAGGTGCGGTTGTAATTTCTTTAGGCAGCCGCATTCTGCGTGCGGAAACCGCCGCCATCACCGCTGTTGCCATGGGAATGCTGCATATAGAAATGAATGCGGACGGTGAAACCCAATGAAAGAATTGCCGTCTGCCTTTACCGAAAGAATGAAAAAGCTCCTCGGCGATGAGGAGTTTGACCGCTATATAGCTTCGTTCAACGAAAATGCCGTCAAAGCATTCCGCGTGAATACACAAAAGATTTCCGTGGACGATTTTGCAATAATCGCATCATTTGCAAGTGAACGCATTCCATATGCGGAAACGGGGTTTTATCTTGATGTCGAAAAAATCGGCAACCACCCGTTTCACCATGCAGGCATGATTTATGTGCAGGATCCCGGTGCCATGGCACCTGCCGAATGCCTTGCCATTCAACCTGATTGGGTGATTTTAGACATGTGTGCCGCACCGGGCGGCAAGAGCAGTCAGTTGCGTAATAAGCTCGGCGAGGACGGGGTGCTTATTTCCAATGAAATCGTGCGTTCGCGTTGCAAAATCTTAACGGGCAACATGGAACGCCTTGGCTTCCGCAACACCACCACTACCTGCCTTGACCCTGCACGCATTGCACAGATCTTCCCCGCAACATTTGACATGATCATGGTGGATGCTCCCTGCTCGGGTGAAGGGATGTTCCGCAAGGACGATGTCGCTATTGACGAATGGAGCGAAGAAAATGTCATGCACTGTGCCGAGCGTCAGCAAGGCATTTTAGAGCATGCCGCCACTGCACTGAAACCGGGCGGCTATATCGTTTATTCCACCTGCACATTCTCATTGGAAGAAAATGAGATGACGGTCGATGCATTCTTACAGGAACACACAGATTTTGAACTGATTCCCGTGCGTGATGTCGTCAGGCAGCACACTTCGGACGGCATTTTCTTTGACGGATGCACATGCAAAAACATCAATGAAGCACGCAGATTTTATCCCCACAAAAGCCGCGGTGAAGGGCAGTTTATGGCGGTGTTGCACAACACGCTCCCCTGTCTGCCGCAAGCAATACCGACCAAAAACAAACCTGCGAAAATCGATTCCGTTGTCATGGATTTTCTGAACGACACGCTTGCAGATTATGAACCAGAGCAGGTATCTATGTATAACGGCAACCCCGTTTATGCCGCACCGGCAATGGTGCCCGAAAAGGTTGCGTTTTCCTGCGGTGTCACCGTCGGTGAAGTCAGAAAAAACTACATCCAGCCGCATCATCAATTCTTCATGGCTTTGGGCAAACAGTTCAAACGGCAAATTGAACTGTCCCCCGACAGCGAAGACCTTGAAAAGTATCTGCACGGCGAGGAAATTGCGGTCGATTGCGAAAACGGCTGGGCGGTGGTCACCACCTGCGGCTGCACCGTCGGCGGAGTCAAAGTCACAAACCGCAGAGCCAAGAACCACTATCCCAAGGGATTACGAAAATTGAAATAAGATAAAGCAAAAGCACACCGACAAAGGAATACGGTGTGCTTTTTTCAACATTAACTCATTGTCTATGCCTGCATTCGTTGCAACACTTAAAAAACTCGGCTTTGTCAATTCTGATATCGGGCAATGCAGACGGTTTTATAAATCCGTTTGCAAGCATCGACATATCATAGCACAGTCCCGGATCAACATTTTTTTGCAAATATTCGCAATAAAAATTTGCTGCATCAGGCTGTTGTCCGTTATGCGGCAGCCATTTGCATTCCGTGATCTGCAAATTGGTGAATGTTGCTTTGAACGAGGATTCTTCCGGACTGCAGGCATAAATACCAAATTGAATCCGTCCGCCGCCGTGCCACATGTGGCATACACGCATCTGTTTGAAGGTTACACCGTCATCCGAGCATTCAATGCAATAGTCATCTTCCCTCCTGCTGAAGCGGTACCACATGGATTTTACGGAAGCATCAATTTCGGTCGTGGCCCAGTCGGAATAACCGTTGTTGGTGACCACGCTGCCCAGATGCTGAAAAACATCATTCTCATATTCAACGGAAGCCTTCAGCCAGTTTTCACTGTCAAGATACATCACAATTCCGCATTGGTCAAAGCGGTGCTTGCTTTCAAATTCTGTTTTTGCGGTGAACGAAAAAAATCTTTCTTCTGTTTCAATTTGCAAGACGGGGGCATTATCATTTCTGAAGTGATAATACGTTCTTTGCCACAAATCGGTATGCGGTTTTGTAATTATTTCTATTTTATCCGCAGTAATGGAATAATCCGCAGGCTCTCTTGTCCATTTAAAATCATTCACATTCAAATTCATATTCGCACCTCACACAAATAATTCTTATGCATTCAAATGATTATAGCATAAAAAAACACAATTGCAAAGGGGATAAATAAACATGGTCCCTACATACTGTCCTTGGATTCAAAAAACGGAAATTTTAAAATATTCCCTTGCAAATATTTGCAGAGTGTGTTATATTTTCTTTGCAGTTTTGAATATTTGCGCCTGTGGTGAAATTGGCAGACACGTTGGATTTAGGTTCCAATTCCAAAAGAGTGCAGGTTCAAGTCCTGTCAGGCGCACCAAAAAAGTGCAGCAACCTTGTGGTTGCTGTGCTTTTTTATGCAAAAGACAGAAAAAACAAACAACAGGCCGTCGATTTTGGCGGTCTGTTGTTTGTTTTTATGCGGGGATAAAACCGAGCGATTCAATGTACGCACTTGCGGCTTCCTGCAGATCACAGGGTGCAACATTGTTTGCAACCACAAAGCGGGCGAATTCCTCTGCCTGATGGCGATAAACGGATATGTCCGGACAAAGAAAACATTCGCCCGTATCATCTGCAACCGCAACGCCCCAAGTATCAATAACTTCTTCACCGATGTCCTGCTTGTGTGCATAAACATATGCATTGGTAATCATTTCATTCACCTCTCCTTCTGCCGATTTCTGACGTTGTAACCACTTTACCATATTATTTTGTAAATGTCAATCACTTATTGTGATTTATATTCACATTATATGTTTTAAACAGAAATAAAAGGTCTGTTTAAATCAATATCACCAAAGGATTTTTGTTTTTTTGACAACATCCGACAGTGAACAAAAAAAACGAGGCCCGCTTTGGAGCGAACCTCGGTCTGTTTGCCGTTTCAAGGCAATGATTCTTTTTTTATTTGACACGGCGCATTTTGCGTTCGTTTTTTCTGCGTTCGGCATCTGCATGACGTTCTTGTGCCAGCTTTTGCGCAAGGGCTTCATCCTTTGCCAATCGTTCTTCCCTGTGCTGTACGACCGTGTCGTAATCTGCCGTCAGACCGTCGAGATCACGGTAGCCTTCTGCAAGATCGACAATGCGTTTTGCGGCAAGATAGGGTGCTGCGACATTGGCATAGATATTTCGCTGACGGCTTGCTTCACGCATGGCTTTGCGACGAACTTTTGCCTGTTGGCTCGTTTCATCGGGCAGATTGTAGGCATCTTCATAAATCTGCTGATCGAATGCAACGACCCCTTCGGGATAATGCTTTGCGGCAAGGGATGCACTGCGGCGGATGCTTCTTGCATTGCGGACATCCTGCCTGCGCCAGACTTTTTCTTCTTTCACTTTGCTCATGGGCAGTTGTGCGGCAAGGGCAATGAATTCATCCGCATGACGGTAAAATCCGTCGGGGCCAGCGGCAACGATTTTTTGTGCAAGAGCAAGCTGTGCTTTGCCGAATTCAGTATCAAAACGGTGCAGTTCAAACATAACGAACTTTGCAATTTCGACTTCTTCATTATGGTGACGGGCTTCGTCAATGGCTCTTTTGGCTGCTCTGACAGCTTCCTCACGTTCGGATATCTCAGCAGGTGTATTTGCGGGCCTTCTTTTTACATTGCGTACGGTTGCATAAGACGGCACTTCCACTTTTTCTTCATTTGCATATTTTTCGGCAAGCAGCAGTGCATCACAGCCTTCAATATATTCACTGTCTTCAACCATTTTCGCCTTGCGATCTTCAACGATGGTGCGAATGCGGATGACACGGATCATGGATTTTTGTCCCGTTTCGCTGATGTCATAAGCAAACCACGGCAAAACGTCGATTGCCGCACCGACAACGGAAATGGAGATGAGGGTTTTCAGCATCGGGAACAACACGCAGTTCGGGTTCTTTGTCTGCTGATCCAGCGGTTTGTTTTCGTCATAATCAAGATAGACATCCAACACGGAATAATCGGTTCCGTCGAAACCTTTTTTCTTATAGACCCACGGCACGAAAAGCCCCGTAAAAGCTCCGATGACACTGCCTGCATACGATTGAATAAAACCGAATGCACCGTCAATGCGTTCCCCGATAAGATATTGCTGATTATCACGCATATCTGACTCAATTGCCTTGTCAATAACCTCACGGCAGTCCACAAAGCGGTTGGCGAAATTGATAATAAACAGCATAACGGGCAGTATGCTTGATTCAAGGAAAATACCGATGCAGGCGATCAGAACAACCTGCATTGCATTGCAGAAAATTTTGAGTTTGCGTTTACCGAAGCGTTTGATGAGTGCGGGAGAAAACAGCATCGCCCAGAACTGTGCATTATGTGCAAGGGTGTTAAGGATAGCATAGGTCCCGGGTTTCATGATATGTGCACGGTAGACCATCCAGTCCCATACATTGCCTTTTGCCCCCTCAAGGAAATCGTTCCAGCCGTCAGCACACTTGATCCAGAAAATTTTATTGCCGGCAACCGCACGCATGGAACCTGCAAAACTGAGTTTGGTAATACGGCTCTTTGGAAGAACAAGACGTTCTTTGGTATGGTAGAATGCAAGCAGACAGATGGGAGCCAACAGTGCTACGGGGGTATAGGCACCGCGGTAGTAGGTCATGGTATATTTGTAGTTATTTTCGCACAGCAATTCGACCATAACGGGATAATACAAATTGTTGATGGTGAAACCGAGGCTGTAAATGATCGAGGTAATGGACATAATTTTGGTGCGTTCCTGCGTATTTGGTGTGATAACGTGCACCATATTCGTAAGACCCGTCTGGAACCAACCCTTTATGTATCCCTGCACCTGACCGACCACGAACAGCAGGGCGATCATAAGATACTGCGAATAGGGTTGATTATAGTCACGGATGCGTTCATAAGGAAGCCACAAGGACATAATCGTCAACACCATAGTCGGAACGGCAAGAGGGATATAGACACGGTACTTGCCTTGCTTGCTTCGCAGATTATCAACGATCCATGCATTCAGCGGGGTTGTAATATAACCGATAGCAGTGCAGACATAACCCATGACAAGCAATTGATTGTTGTTCATTTTCAGAGTCATTCCCGTAAACTCATTACCGACACCGAATCCGATTCCCCACTGCACGCTCATATTCATCGCAGCCCAGGCAACACTGAGCATGACGATTTCTTTATAGGTGACATATTCACCCGGCTTGGGGCGGTTCCAATACAATCGAAATTCTTCAAGAATAGCTTTAACGGTGTTAAATAATTTTGCAACAGCAGTCATAAACTTTCTCCTGACTTAAATATTTTGATATTTAATTTTCAGAACAGATTCCACGGTTTTTCTGCCTGCGGCAAAGAAGTAAAAGTCATTTTTTCACCGCTTTGCGGGTGTGTAAAGGAAAGTTCTTTCGCCCACAGGGCAAAGCCTTTAAAATCATCTCTTGCACCGTAGCGGCGATCGCCGACAAGCGGCATTTTGCGGCTTCCCAACTGCACACGGATCTGATGGGTTCTGCCTGTCAGCAGTTGAATCTCCCACAAAGAAAGACCGTCTTTAGTGGCTTTTATGCGGTAAGACAAAACCGCTTCTTTGACGCCTTTTCTCTCGTTTTTGACAACGAATGTTTTATTTACACGGCGGTCGTGAAACAGCAGGTCACGGTACGTTCCCTCCTGCTCGGACGGACAGCCGTGGGTGACAGCAAGATAGGTTTTGGTCAGTTCCCCTGCCTGCAGTTGCACAGACAATTTTGCGGCGGCGGATTTTGTTAATGCAAACACCATCGCACCGCCCGTGCCGGCATCCAGCCGATGTACACAGGCAACATAATCGGTATGCAGTTGTTCGCGCAACAAAGACGGAACGCCGCCGGGGGTATCCTCGCTTATCTGACCGGGTTCTTTCTGAATAACACAGATATCAGTGTCGTGATAAAGTATTTTAATTTCCATGTTCATTTTAAGACAAATTACGGATTATCGGGGAGTCGCCCGTTTCGCACAAACCGACCCACACCACCCCTTGTCGCCCCTGAAAGGTTATTCCCCTGTTAGGGGAAATGTCAGCGAAGCTGACAAAGGGGTTCCCGTTTTCGGAGAAAAAGATGTCACGAAGTGACAGAGGGGTTTTAACGGCAATATCAACTTTGTTAACCAAGTTTGTGCAGACTTGGTTAACCCCTCCGTCGGCTTCGCCGCCACCTCCCCTTTCAGGGGCGGCAAGTGTTTGAGGGGGTATTTTTCATTGATAAGTGCCCGCTAAACCGTAATTTGTTTTATTTGCAACCTCACAACTTTCCTGAAGGGGCAAATTTACCCCCTGCCTAACGCATGCTTTTTTATTCCCTATAAAAGGTAAAGAGAGTTGCGCTTGCCACACAACTCTCATATACCCTAATTAAAACTGCAAATACTTGCTGCGTTTAATTATAAATTATTTTCTTTTCTTGGATACTACGAATGCAGCACCTGCAAGAAGAACCACGCCTGCGGCAGCTGCAAGAGCAGCACTGTCACCGGTGTTGGGATGATCATGACCGGGCTTACCGGGCTTGTGGTTGGGCTTGCCGGGCTTGCAATTTTCGTGACCGGGTTTGCCGGGCTTGCAATCGTCATCATCTTCTACGGGACGAGTAGCCTCGGTAGGATCAGTAGCATCGGTGGGATCAGTAGCATCCGTGGGATCGGTAACGTCAGTAGGATCGGTAGCATCCGTGGGATCGGTAACGTCAGTAGGATCCGTGGGGTCGGTAGCTTCGGTAGGATCGGTAACATCAGTAGGATCCGTGGGATCGGTGGGCTGTACCTTGCCATCCTTGGTGATGGAATCGGAAACAGTGGTATTGGTCTGACCGCTGGTATCGCCGTCTGCACCCTTTGCACCGAATGCCATGCCACCGTCAATAGTGATGGTGGTGCCATTCTGTTCAAAGCCTTCAACGTCAACGACCTTCAGATAGAACACGGAAGTGTTGAATCTGTCGCTGTTAACGGTAAGAGTTTCACCTCTGTTAGCAGCTTTAGCAAAAGTTTCAGCATCCCAAAGAACTTCTTTGAAGTAACCGCCAACCTTGATTTCGCCATCAACGCCGGGGTTAGATTCATCGGTGAAAGTGTTCTTGTCGGGGTTGCAGTACAGCTTGATGCTTTTAGCATCTGTACCGTCAGTTTTTGCATCATAGTCAAACATATCAGCATCATACTTGAGCTTAAGATCCCAAGACTGAAGTTCGACAGCGTTTACGAAATAAACATAAACGGCAATGGTACCAAGGTCGTCAATAACCCAATCGGAATACAGTTCGACTTCGCCGGTTTCGGCACTCTGTGTTGCGAATGCACAAACGGTAAGGCTGCACACAAGCATTACAGCAACAACAGCGGCAAGCAGTTTCTTTGCAATTTTCATTTTTGTGACCTTCCTTTTTCTAAAAGTTTCTTTATATTAAGGGCTGAATTGCGCAACCCAAAATATCTGAACATAATATAACAATGCCTTTCATGAAGACATTACAAGCGTATTATATCGCAACAACATATCAATGTCAAGTGTTTTTCAAAATTTTTGCATAAAATCGGGGGCGGATTGACAAATTTTGAGGGATGCGATATAATAACAGTGCTTGTGGATAATCATAGCACATTTTTTATGGATTTGCAATACCTAACTTATGCTTTTTTGATGCCTGAGCACCCTTAATTTTATGCAAATCATACAAATACAGGTGGTGTTTACTATTTATAACAATTTTGAAACATTAAAAACGGACTGCATGCAATGCAAGAACTGTGCATTGGCAGACACACGCACCAATTGCGTGTTCGGAGTCGGCAATCCGAATGCCAAAATTTTGTTTGTCGGAGAAGCCCCGGGGGCAAATGAAGACCTGCAGGGGGAACCCTTTGTCGGCAGAGCAGGACACTTGCTGGACATGTATCTGAACGGCATCGGTCTGGACAGAAACAAAAACATTTATATTGCAAATATTCTCAAATGCAGACCGCCCGAAAACCGTGATCCACAACCTGCCGAGCAGGATGCCTGCATCGGTTGGCTGCGTGAACAGGTGCGTATCATGCGACCTGCAATTATTGTTTGCCTGGGCAGGATTGCTGCATGCAGGCTGATTTCGCCCAATTACAAAGTAACACAGGAACACGGCATTTTCTTTGAGAAAAACGGCACACTGATGATGGGAACCTTCCACCCTGCCGCCCTGCTTCGCGATCCGCGCAGAAAGGCAGATGCTCTGGAAGATTTTATCGGCCTGCAGGAAAAAATAAAAGAACTCGGAATTGCTATCTGAACATATATATAATGTATTATATTTTTAAGGAACTGTACAACAGATACAGTTCTTTTTTGCAAAATTGCGTTTTCTTCATAAAAAAAACCCGCCGAAGCGGGTTTTTTGTTTTGTTCTTAATAGACAAAGTTGCTGTAAGAAACGGTGTCTTTGCGGCTTGCAAAGCCTGTCCCCTGGGTTCTGCCGAAGTTGGCAACATGAACAAGATTGATAACACCGTCGATATTATCGAAGTAGTACGTTACCTCCATATCAATGCTTTCAATCTGCTCGGTTCTGACATCCACAATCATTGTGACTGTGCAATTCTTATAGAACAGATCATAAGTGAACCAGTTGGAACTCATATTGAACCAAGTCTTATCTGCAAGCATTGCATCAAAGTGAGAACGGCCGGCAACGGGATAAATATCAGAAACGAAAGTATCATCCGTAATCGCTTCTTCCGTATTCATATTGATGGTAATGTAATATTTACCGTTCTGCAGAATGCAGGAAGCAGAGCTGACGGCATCTTCGCAAATCAGTTTGCCGGTCACAAGATTGGAAACAGCTGCTTCGGTGTTGCTTTCATAAGCACGGGTGGAATTGACAACAGAAGTATCATCCTTCATGATCGGATTGATATACAGAGAATAGGTATTGGTATCCAGACTGCAACCCGCTGTGTTGTTTTTTGCATATGCACCGGTAACGGCCTTTGTATAGCCGGCACGCAGTCTTGCGGCTTTGTCAAGCACCTTGTTGTAATACTGCAGAATTTCGGTTGTGGTGGAGGGCTTATACAGCAATGTTTCAGCAGAAATATCATCAAGACCGACAGAAACACGCAAAATAGTGCGGGCATCCTTTGCAGTGATTGCAAGATCTCCGTCCACGTCTGCCATGTAAAGTTCCTGTGCTGTGGGATCCTCAAGACCTACCGAGAAACGCAGTGCATTTCTTGCGTCGGCAGCAGAAACAACAGAGTCAATATCAATATCACCGGGCTGACCGAGCACTACGTGATTATAGCCGTCGGCAGCAGCAAGGGATGCAGCGGGTGTGTTACTGTAAACATAAAGAACAGGAACAAAGGTCGAGGGGCTTGTGTAAAGTGTGAAGCAATTGTCTTCAAAAACCGAAACAGATGCCGGAATGCGGATGGAGGAAACCTGCCAGCTGACAGCACCATTTGCGGATTTGGAGTAGCAGCCCATAAAAGCATCAGCCGCAACTTCCTTTACAGTGTTGGGAATCATAACATCCATATCGTCACCAAGGTACTTAATCAGACGATCCTGAATGCAGAAGAAGTCACCTTCATAGTTGTCATAATAAGGAGTATTCTTAAAAATATCGGTTCCGACATAGTCAAAATCTGCATCATCAGCAATTTCAACTTTTTTCAGAGCGGTGCAATCCATAAATGCTTCATCGCCCAAAGACGTGATATTGCGGGTAATGGCAACGCTCTGCAGTTCTTTATTGCCCTTGAATGCACCGTTACCGATTTTGCAGATACTCAACGGAACGGTTGCGGATGCGGCATTGCCTACATAAGCCACAAGTGTTGTGCCCGCAATGATAAAATCGGTGGGATACTGAGAAAACCATTTGGTATCGTTAAAAGCATTGACACCGGTAGACAGTTCCACATCGGAAACGAACTGAATATCGGCAAGATTTGTACAGCCTGCAAATGCATTGGCACCGATGGTGATATCTTTGCCTTCAAAAATGACTGTTTGCAGATTTTTGCAGTTTGCAAAAGCATAATCCTTAAGAACAACGTCACCCTTGATGACCACCTTTGTAAGGCTTGCAAGGTTACAGAATGCACGTTCACCAATCACAAAAGCTCCGCCGATATCTGCAAGCTGCTCCTTGGTGAGAACAGAACCAAGATCAGGAACGATCAGTTCTTTGAGTTCCTTATTATATGTGTCAGCATCGGTGTCGTAGCCTTCTTTGACAAACTCAAATGCTTTGTCAGAAACATTTGTAAGCAAAATATCAAACGCACCACTGATTTCAGCAGGAATTTCAAGCACACCTGCATCACCAAGGCTGTTTTTGTAGCCATTGACAGAACAAAGAATGTAGGGACCGTATTTACCGTAGGGAGGGCGGATAAGCGAATAATCAGCCTCTGCGGCAGATGCGGATACAAGACCGCAGCCAAACAGCATAACAGCCGTCAGCAAAAGAGCGATCAGTTTTTTTGCGGATTTCTTCATAATTGAAATTCCTCCTGTTTGGTTGTGACATGCCTATGACATAGGTATGTATGGTACGATTATACGACTTTTTATACAAGTTGTCAATCACTTTGTAAGTTTTTATTTAAAAGAACTTAACAATTAAAGATAACAAATAATATGAAATCAATCTTGCAATCTACAGCTTAAAATGGTATTATATTTTTATATGTTTTTCGACAATCATATCTTCATTTATTTTTTTCACAGGAGGACGGTTATTTTGATACGGATCTTGAAACTGCTGAAGCCGCACAGAAAAACACTGATCCTGAGCATTGTTTTTTCAACTCTGTACACCATTATGCAGTTACTTCTCCCCTTTTATACCCGCCGTATTTACAGCGAAGGCATTGTGGTATACAACATGGACAAAATTGTGGAAATCGGTGCCGGCATGCTCGGGCTGACTTTATTGAGCATTGCATTGTCTTTCTCCAATACTTATTTTTCCACCCGTACATCGGTGGAATATTCACGCACCCTTCGCAACGATATGTTCACAAAGGTATCCTCTCTTTGCCAGAGCGATATTGACAAAATCGGTGTATCTTCCCTCATCACCCGTACCACCAACGATGTAAAACAGGTCCATGATGTTGTTCTGAATGTGCTCAAATCCATACTACCCGTTCCGATTATGCTCATCGGCGGTCTTGTGATGGCATTCACCCTCAGTCGTGATCTGGCAAGTGCATCCATGTCCTTTATTCCGCTTATCGCGGTCGTTGCCATTGTCATGCTGATCGTCATTATGCCCATGTACAGCAAAATGCAGAAAAAACTGGACCAAATCAATCAGCTCATGCGTGAAAAAATCGGCGGCATCCGTGTCATCCGAGCCTTTAACAAAACCGAACACGAGGACAAACGATTTGCCGAAACAAATCTTGAACTGACAGGCCTTGCCCTGCGAGCAAGCCGCATCATGAGCTCCATGCTCCCCTTTGTGACCATGGCACTGTACAGTCTGCTGTGTGCACTGATGTATATTGCCGTTCGCAATGCAGATTCCCTTGACCCGACAACACAACAACAGGAACTGCTGAACACCATTCCGAATCTGCAGATGTTCCTGAGTTTCTTCACAATGATCTTCTCGGGTGTGGCTTCGGTTGTTTCCATTGTTGTCAGCATCCCCCGTGCCTCTATTTCGGCAAAACGACTCAATGAAGTTTACGATTGCATAACAGATGTTCCCGAGCCTGTAAATCCCGTTTCCATGCAGGACGAGCTGCGCGGTGTCGTGGAATTCAGAAATGTTTCGTTCCGTTACAAACCCGTTCCGAAGGACAACAAAAAGAAAAAACGTTCTAGGGCACCGAAAAAAACAGATACCGAAAAAAAACCGATTGAACTGGATGAAAACAAAAAGAAAAAACTGACCGACCGTGATGCCGTACATAACATCAGTTTCACCTGCCGTCCGGGTGAAGTGACCGCAATCATCGGCATTACAGGCAGCGGCAAATCCTCACTTGTGAATCTGATTCCCCGCATGTATGACGTGACCGAGGGTGAAATCCTCATCGGCGGGGTCAATGTAAAAGACATTGCAGCAAAAGATCTCAATCAATGCATTGCCCTGATCCCGCAACAGGCATTCCTGTTCAGCGGCACCGTAGCGGACAACATCCGTTACGGTAAGGAAGATGCCACCGATGCCGAGATATGGAAAGCACTTGAAATTGCACAGGCAAAAAGCTTTGTTACTGCCATGCCCGACGGCATCGAAAGCTTTGTCAGTCAGGCAGGCAAAAACTACTCGGGCGGCCAGAAACAGCGTCTGTCCATTGCAAGAGCCATTGTCAAGGATGCTGATATCTGCATTTTCGATGACAGTTTTTCCGCTCTGGACCTTGCAACCGATGCAAGATTGCGTGCGGCATTGCGTGAAAATATGAAAAACACAAACATCATCATTGTTACCCAGCGTGTGGGAACCGCCATCAACGCAGACCGCATTATTGTACTTGAAAACGGCGAAGCGGTCGGCATCGGCACCCATGAAGAACTGCTCGGCACATGTGAAATCTATAAAGAAATCGTATCCTCCCAATTGGAGGACAACACGGATGAGGAGGTGGGTGCATGAGTTACAAAACCTCCGTCAAAAAAGAAATCGAACAATACGACAACCGCAAATATGCCGCTTACAGTAAAAACACAAGCGAAGAAATGAAAAAACCGAAAAATGCAAAGGGTACAACATTACGCTTTTTTGCATTGATCAAACCGCATGCCGTTTCTATGTTTTTCGTCTGTTTCTTTGCGGTTGCAAGCACACTTGTCAATGTTATCGCTCCCGAATACATGGCAAACGTGGTCAATCTGCTGGATGAAAGCATCAAAACCAAAATCGCAACAGGCGGAAATATTGATTTCGGCCCCATCCTCCGAGAACTGCTGATCATGGCAGGGGTTTACGGATTCAGTTCGCTGTTGTCATTCGGTCAATCGTTCATTTCCGCAGGCATTTCGCAGAAGCTTGTCTGCTCGGTCAGAGCACAGGTTAACGAAAAGCTCTCCCGCCTGCCTCTGTGTTATTTCGACAAGAAAACAAAGGGTGAGATCATCAGCACCCTCATGAATGATATCGACAACCTTTCGGGCAGCCTGCAAAACAGTCTGCTGACCGTTGTAACGGGGCTTGTGCAGGTTGTGGGCAGTTTCGGCATGATGCTTCGCACCGGCAACTGGCTGATGACACTGCTTGCAATTGTACTTGTCCCCTTTACGGGCCTGATCTCCTACCGCATTTCCAAAATTTCCAAAAAATGGTTCCGCCGTTATTGGGACACCCTGGGCAGCATGAACGGCCACATTGAAGAAATGTATGCCGGTCACAGCATTATCCGTATTTTCGGACATGAAGAACGCTCCATTGATGAATTCAGACACATCAACGGCAGTCTGTGTCATAATGCTTTTATGGCAAACATGATTTCGGGCTTACTGACTCCGATTCTCACCTTTGTCAAAAACCTGAATTACGTAGTGCTTTGTATTGTCGGCGGGGCTTATTACATTGCTAACTACCTGCTTGCGACAGGCGGCACCGTGCAATCAAAATATCCGTTTATGGCAAAATTCATGCAACATGCCATGAAAAATGCCGGCGACATGGGACTTGGTGACATTCAGGCATTCCTGACCTATTCTTCCAATTTCACATCACCCATCATCAATATTTCAAAAATCATCAACAACATTCAGTCTTCCCTCGCCTGTGCGGAACGTGTATTTGATCTGCTCGATGAAGAAGAACAGGTTGCTGACGTAACGAAAAATGAGCCGACCGAAGCCGCAAAAGGCCATATTGAATTCAAGGATGTTTCGTTCCGTTATGTAGAAAACAGACCGCTGATCGATAATCTGAACCTCACCGCCGCCCCGGGTAATCTGATTGCAATTGTCGGCCCGACAGGTGCAGGAAAAACCACCATTGTCAACCTGCTGATGCGTTTCTATGACATTCAGAGTGGTCAGATCCTGCTTGACGGCACAGATATTTACACCATGTCCCGCGATGCACTTCGCCGCAACTTCGGGATGGTTCTGCAGGACACATGGCTATTTAAAGGCACCATCCGCGAAAATATCGCTTACAGCAAACCCGATGCCACGGATGACGAAATCCGTGCCGCCGCAGAGGCTGCCAACATCAGCGAATTCATTGATTCCCTCCCCGACGGCTATGACACCATGCTTGCTGAGGACGGTACAAACCTCTCGCAGGGACAGCGACAGTTGCTGACCATTGCAAGGGCCGTGCTTGCAAACCCGCCGGTGCTGATTCTCGACGAAGCCACCAGTTCGGTTGACACAAGAACCGAACTTAAGATTCAGCTGGCAATGAAGAATCTGATGAAGGGCAGAACAAGTTTTGTTATTGCTCACAGACTTTCCACCATCAAGAGTGCAGACAATATCCTTGTCATGCGAAAAGGTCATATTGTCGAACAAGGCACCCACAAACAACTGCTCGAAGCAGACGGCTTCTATGCCCTGCTTTACAACAGTCAGTATACCGAAGGCATCCCGCCCGAAGACGACGAATAAGCAATAATCAACAGCACACATAAGTCTGCTTCATGCCGCAATCAAATGGCAGGTTGCAGACTTTTTGTTTTGCATCATCCCTTCCCTTTGCCCACACAAAACATATAGCAATAAAGATTGTTTTTTATTTTCTTTATATTTTTTTTATTTCCCTCTTGATTTTGCAAAAGTTTTGGTATATAATACTGCTACATTTGAATATCGGGGTGTGGCGAAGTTTGGTATCGCGCTTGGTTCGGGACCAAGAGGCCATGGGTTCAAGTCCCGTCACTCCGACCATATTGAGTATTCATAAGGGATTTGACCTGTGAATACTCAATTTTTTTGCTTAAAATAGAGTTTTGTATTTAGTTTAATAGTTTTATGTATCGTCGCATTCCTTTCGGAGTGCGACTTTTTTGTGGTTTTAGGGGTGCTCCCTAACAAATAAAATTTGTATGCACAAATTCAATGCTTGCTAAGACTTATCCCACGCTTTTTTACTGTTTTTTAGTTGGTTTGCTAAAGCATTTTTTCACATCCTTTACTTAGAATTTTTTATTATAAAATCCTCGTACTGAAACTTAAAGTACAAGGATATGTATTTAGGTTGATTTGTGTTATAAATTTGTATTATAATCATCTTAATAAACTAACTTATCGAACATTAAAAAACAAGAAGATAACAATTTATAATAAAAACACAAAAATTATGGGGAGGGAGATCATGATGAACAAGGAAAACAAAAAATATCTAATACCCACACTTGTTGCCGTGATGCTTATGTTTGTGTGGATTTTTGTCACCGTAGCTCTTACAGGTGGGCGTGAGATTTCGGATTTTACCGATAAAGATAAAATGTTTTTTACAGGTTTTATAATCGTTGAAATATTAACATTGGCTTCTATTATAATTTTTATCATTAAAGCACAAAAGCTTGTTAACAAAAATATTGACAATATTCAAAGCAATATAAAAATGCCCGTTGATAAACGCAGAGTTGCACTTACTGTTGCATCATTTATAGCAATAATTGCAACTATGTTTGGTGGCATTTTTGCAAAAAAATTAATAGACACTTTCCCAGAAAATATTATCGGTATTATTGCTATCTCCACATTACTTTTACCGATTTTATTTTTAATAATAAATATTACCGCAAATCGCATTTATGTCAAAAAATTAAAGCAAAAATCTATTGCCGAAAACCAACAATACTGGCTTGCACACCGTGATAATCCCGAAAAAACCATAGCAAAAAAACTATCTTTATTGAAAATGCTTATAAGAATTAATGATTTTTATAGTGTGCTTTTGGCTGTTTGTGCTTTTGTTTCGGCGTTTTTCTTAGGTGTTATCAGTGATGGTGGTGATTCTGTTGCCCCGTTGTTCGTATGTTATATGGTCCTGTCAGGTGCCACAATAAGAATACGACTGAAGCCCTCTGACAAAATTTTTGAAGACGATAAGACTTATGTTCTCGAAAAAGATTACCCTGTTCTTTATGATTTAGCCAGAAAAGCTGCAACTGCAACAGGATGTACCGAAACAATAAAAATCGCCATACTTGACGATTTTAACGCAGGAGCAGCCATAATAAATAATACAATTTCAATTCAGCTTGGTGCCCTTTTGCTAAATGGGTTATCAGAAGATGAAGTATATTGTGTTTTATTGCACGAATTCTCCCACATAAAAGATGAGGTCAGACAAGGAAGAATAGGTAAGTACAACCAGTATATATGTGACATACACAACAATAACATAGCAAATATTTATTCAAACATCACCAAGCACCTGTTCACTTTTATTGATACTTATTTCAATATGCAGTACAACCTATATTTATATTCGGTTTCGCTCACCCGTGAAACTGCTGCAGATAAAGCTATGGCAATTTATGGTAACAGCAAAACAGCCGCATCTTCTTTAATTAAAATCAAATATTATGAGCTTTATAACTGGGAAAAAGGAACTTATGACACAACCTGCAATATGGAGTCCGAGGAATACGATACCAATTCTTTAAATAACGAGTTGCAAAAATTCAAGGAAGCTATACAGCTGAATGCTGAAAAATGGAACGGGCTTATAAACAAAGAAATACTTTCACGCAGTGCATCACATCCCACTTTAAAAATGAGACTGGAAAGTTTGGGGATAAATGAAATTGAAACATTGCATATCGAAAGTTCGAAGGAATATATTGCAGATTGTGAAAAAGCCATTAAATATGTAAGTTCTTTAATTGCAGAACAAAGCAAAGATTCTTACACAGAATATCGCAAGTACTATTACGTTGAGTCGAAAGAATTGATTGAAAAGTGGGAAAGCAATGGCAGATACATAATTGCGGAGGAATATGGTGATATATGCGATGCTCTGCGTCGTTTGGGGCGAAACACAGACGCTCTCGAATTATGTGAAAACGCTATCAAACTTCTTGATGATACAGGCGCATGCTACGCTTACTTTATAAAAGGATGTTTTTTGCTACATTCATTTAATGAAGCAGGTATTGAATATATTTATAAAGCTATTGAGAATAACCACAACTATGTTGATGAAGGTCTTGCTGTAATAGGTCATTTCTGTTGCCTTACAGGACAAGAGGACCAATTGGAAATTTATCGCGAAAGAGCAATTGCTTTAACCGAAGATAATAAAATCCAATCGGAAGCTTCTATCCTCAATAAAAAAGACAAGCTTTCAACTGAAAGTCTTCCCGAGGGTATGCTTGAAGATATACTTGAACATATCATATTTGAGTGTAGCGACAACATAGAAAAAATTTATCTTGTTAGAAAAACAATAACCGACAACTTTTTCACAAGTGCATTTGTTATAAAAATGACTCCTGATACAGATGATGATACCCGATACAAAATTTTACATAAAGCCTTTAATTATCTTGATACTTGTAGTGATTGGCAGTTTTCCTTATTTGATTACGAGGATGTGAAAAATGTTAAAATAGAGGATATTGCCGGCAGTTGTGTTTATTCAAAGTAACGCTCCCTATTTCCTTGCATATTTTCTGACAGTTTAGAATACCTTCTTTGTTGTTTTAAACAAATCCCTTATGAACACCCGCACCAACAAAAGTGCAGCAACCCTTGTGGTTGGTGTGCTTTTTTCTTTTCGATGTAAGGGACTGGGAGTGAATGACAGTCCGGTGGACTGTCAGAGCCGTGCCTGACCGAGCACCGCAGTGCGAGAGTCAGGTCCCGTCACTCCGACATTTGCATTCTCAATTTATGATATTACTTTTTATTGTTTTTGATGATACAATTCTTTTGCAAGGTGATATTATGCTTAAATTCAGAAAAGGTTGTACGGTTCCATTTCCTGAAATGATTCACGAAGAATATGAAATTAACGACAACTGTATAATTGCAAATATTGATGCTGATAAAATAGAAAATTTGCTGTTAGATTTTATAAAAATGCATAATGAACCATTATTCTTTATTTTAGAAATTCCAACCCATCTGAAAAATGAGACCGAAATAAAACCGGGGCTGCTTGAAGCGTTGCATAAGGATGTTTACTACATTGACGGTTGCACACAAGAACAAGCTGTTGTGATTGTGAACAGAATCGGGAAACTTCTTGTCAATGACGGTTTATCTTCTTTCGGATTCGGTTGTCATGTTTCACACGATGAAATCATGATCGGTAAATACAATGTTGTTACAATCAATTCAAAAAATCCGGAAAGTTATATTGCACTTTTAGAAAAATTTAAATTAAAGCCTGTTGATAACCTTGTAACTGCTTGGGATACATTCACGCAAGAAACCCCGGGCTTAACAGAAAAAATTGAAACGGACGGAAAAGATGTTTTTGACATCCCTGAACTGTTTGCAGATTGGGGAATTTACTTTGCCGAACAAAGAGAATCTTGAAATTCCAATCCATTATAAGCACTCGTAAAAAAACCACATTTATTTTGAATGTGTTGCAATAAAATCCACACAAAGATAAAAATGCAATGTCGTGTTGCAATGTTTACAATTTATTCACAAAAGTTACAATTTATCAATATATAATCTTGTATAATGCAAAACAGGTGCCAGCGATGCGGTGTCCCATGCTTTACAGGAGGGTTCAAAATGACAGAAATCAAAATTCCGAGCGGTGAAGTTGTGAAAGCATATCCGATTACAAGTTCACAGCAGATGATGTATCTGATGTCACTCAAATACGGTTCCGGATATCCCGTCAACAACATCGGCTGCGGTGTTTATTGGAAAGGTGAAATCAACAAAGGCGAAATGAAAGCCGCCATTTATGAGGCAATACGCCGTTGTGACACCATGCGACTTCGCTTTGTGATGGGTAAAAAACTGCAGTTGCATCAGTATGTGACCGCATACTGTGACCTTTCGATTCAGGAATGGAATTTAAGTGAATACACAATTGACGAAGCAAAAGAAAAACTGCTTGCTTTTTCAAGGCAAAACATTCCGATGTTCAATTGTGAAGTGCATAAAATTTTCCTCGTCCGCTTCAAGGACGGCTATCAAGGTCTTTTTATGCGTTTGCACCACCTTGCAATGGATGCATATTCGCTGAAGGTGTTCATCAACGACATTATGGAAATTTACAAGCACAGAACACAGGGAACCCCCTACCCGAAACCAATGCGTGCTTACATTCCTGCACTCGAACAGGAGCTGGCATACGAAACAAGCACACAGCACGACGCGGACAAGCAGTATTGGTATGACTCGCTTGCAAAAACAACCGAGCCGATCTTTACGGACTTCATGCTTGACAACAGACTGAAAAAACAACAGGAAAAATACCCCGACCGCCGCTATGCAGACATTCATTCAGGGCTTCCGGATGCCGATGCGGTTCGTTTCAGCATGAGTAAAGAACGCAGTGATAAAATATTAAAGCTTTGTGAAGAGAAAGATCTTTCCGTTTTTGCCGCAATCTCAATGGCAGTACGTACGGCATTGTCCTGCTTCAATGATAATCAGGAAGATGTGTCTTTTAAAATGATCATCAACCGTCGCGGCACGATTGCAGAGAAAAAATCGGGAGGCCTTCGCATCAATTTTTTGCCGATGAGAAGCATTGTCGGCCCCGAAGAAACCTTCTGCAGTGCCACCCGTAAGATTTCGGAAATTCAGAATGAAATGTACCTGCATGCAAGACTGTCTTTCCTTGAAACGCTGAAAGAACGGCACAAATCCATGTCGGAGGATGCAAAGTTTGACTCCACTTATGACAGTTTCGGCCTGTCCTATCAGCCGTTGGTGCCCACCGTTTGCATTGATGACGAGATGAAGAATACACTCAAGAGCATCTGGTACAACAACGGAGCAACCATGATCCCGCTGTATCTGACCGTCAGCCACCGCAGTGAAGATGCAGGTCTTGACTTCAACTTTGAATACAGACGCGAGCAAGAAGCTGCGTATGACCTTACGGTCTTCTACAACAAGATGGAAAAGATTTTTGACCTTGCAGTAAACAATCCCGACATCACGGTCGGTGAAATATTGAGAGAAACAGAGATAACACTCGACGAAAGGAACGGAAAACCCGCATGCAATCACTCGAAAAACTTATCGGAATCCTTGAAAATTACGTGGAAGTTGACGAAATCACGGCTGAAGACCATTTTAAGTCTGATCTCGGCCTGAGTTCGTTTGACCTTGTCTGCGTGATGGCAGACATAAAAACACAATTCGGCATTGCGGTAACCGCCGCCGATTTCATCAACAACAAAACCGTCGGGCTGATGGCTGAATACCTTGCTTCTGCAAACTGACAGAAACAAAAAAAATAATAAAATTATCTATAATTGCAATCCCCACAAAACGGAGAAACAGCGGACCACACTTGGTCTGCTGTTTTTTTGTAAAAAGTATTGCTTTTTTATTTTTCACTGTGTTATACTATTTTTGCCAAACTAACTGAATATGTGTGAAACCAAGGGTGTAATTTATCTTTTTACGGGATAGATTTATTTTTGTTTACCATAATAATATCAATGAATTTGATAAAATGCAAATTCCATTTGATGTTATTATGGTTACACCCATTTCACATTGTTAGTTTGGCGACTACCGGAGTTTGCGTTTTTGGTGCGCTTCACTTCGGTGGGCGCACTTTTTTATTTGTGGGATAAAAAGGAGTGCTGCACAGTGAAGGAGGGAAAGAAATAAAACAGACCACAGGATTTATATATTAAAAGGAGATATCTACATATATGGAAAATAAAAAATTAAAATTTCCTACAGCGAGTATTCTGCTTGCCATTTCTTTGCTTATAACACTTATACTTAATATCATCAGTGCAAGATACGGTAATACGTTTTCCGCAACAAACATTATCAACCTAATCCCACAGCTTGCCATCATTGTTATTTTGTTTATGAAAAGACATGACATCATTTTGTTTGTCGGAACAGCATTATTGTCAATTCCTACTCTGATCAGTGTTTTCACTTCTTTCAATTTGTACAGATTGATTGCATTACTTGCGTATTTAATGCTTCTCTTTATCGTCGGCACAGCAACACTTCCTCAATTGAATAAATTTAAGCAAATTGCTGAAAAGGTTTATTTTTTACCGGCCGTGCTTTTTATTATTTCCTATATTCCTTCCATTCGCATTTCAGCAAATGCAGTATTTTCATATGGTAGTTCCTTAATTAACTTATGTCCAATACTCAGCATTCTTTTCTTTTCCGTCGGCATGTTACTGCTTGCGAAATGGGCTCTTAATCCCTATAAAAAAGAAAAAACGATCAACAACAGTTTTGCAGATAATAATACTGCAACAGGCAATTCTGTTCTGGACTACAACGAAGCATATTGTGACTTGGTCAAGCATATTCTTCTTTCCCTGTTCACCTGCGGAATCTGGACACTGATCTGGATTCACAAGACCACAAAGGTTTTGAACAAAACACCCGATGCAGAACAATATGACCCCACAAAGAAATTGCTGCTTTGCATGTTTGTTCCGTTCTATATGGTTTATTGGTTCAAAAAGCACGGTGAACGAATCGATAAGCTCAATGCAATACAAAACAACAAGAGCGACAATGCCACAATGTATCTGCTTTTAGGCTTGTTTATTCCGGTTGTTGCCTGCATTCTGATGCAGGACAACATCAATAAACTTTGCGTTGCCGCAAATACCGCTGCATATACAACGGCAACCGTGCAAGCATCTGCTCCTGTAAATGCTGAAAAAAGCAATGTTGAACTTTTGAAAGAATACAAAGACCTGCTTGACACAGGTGCAATCACACAAGAAGAGTTTGACGCAAAAAAACAGCAGTTGCTCAACTTATAATCAAAATAACAGCACATCGTCATGATGTGCTGTTTGTCTATCCGTTCATTTTCTTTTCACACTTGCATAGCCGCATCGGCGGCAAAGCGGTTCGGTGATGTTGCGTTGTTCAAAGGATCGTTTGAGGGCTTTGGCACGGGGAGAATTGATGATTGTTTCGATATCCGTTTCAAAAATATTCCCGAGTGCAATATCCCCTTCCGCATCCAGACAGCACGGTACGACCGTGCCGTCGCACAGCACACCGACCTGATCGCGAAGCCCGTAGCAGGAATGATTTGCACCGTAATCAGGTGCATCCATGTCGGGCCATTCAAACAGATCGCCCCATTCCAGAAAAGCCTTGTCTTTAAGTTGAAACCCCGAATGCAGTTGCTTCCATTCACCGCCGAAGGCAGTGTGCATTTTATCAAGAATATAATCATTCAGACTGTCTGCACCGCCGTTGTTCCACAATCGCATAACGGCGATTTTGCCCTGATCGGAAAATGCTTTGCAGAATGAAAAACATTGGTTAAGATAATCATCCAACGAAATGCCGAGGCTATTGGCTTCGTAGCAGTGCAGAGAAATACTCACCTTTCGCAAGGACTTTGCCTGCAACAGAATTTCTCCTTTTTCGGCAAGCAGTGTACCGTTGGTTGTCAGCATGGACTGAAAACCGAGGTCAGCGGCAACGGCAAGAAATTCCCCTAATTGCGGGTGCAACAGCGGCTCGCCGAGCAAATGATAATACAGATAATCCGCAAAGGGGCGTAATCTTGTTGCGGCAAGGGTAAATTCCTCTTTTGTCATAAAACGCCCTTCCCTTTTCGTGCCGTGGCAGAACGAGCAGGACAGGTTACAGACATTTGTGATTTCAAGAAAGGCTTTATTCGGCATAAATAACAATCACCTTTTCGTTTATTGTTTTTTATTGTAACACAATGCGGACAAAAAGTAAACGCAAAACCGTTTTTAAATTATGCAAAATCCACTCTTGCAAGATATATTATTTTCCTGTATACTCTTTCTTTGGAAATAACAGACGGAGTATTGTAAAAATGATAAAGAATAAAAAGAAAAAGGAAAAACAGAAAGCGCATATTCTGAAAAACACTGCTTTTATGCTCGGCAGTGCATTCAAATGTGCACCGTTTTCGCTGTTGATTATTTATCTTGCGTATATCTCGGAAAATGTGTATTATTCGGTGGTTATCAATGTTATGTTCCTCGAAACGGCACTGTCGATCATCGAAGGCAACGGCACATTCAGGGAATTTGCAATCAGGATGATTCTCATTGTGGTCGGCAAACTGCTCATTGACCTGCTGGCCTACATTGATGTTTACACCGTCAGAATCAAATTTGAAATCAAATGCGAAAGCTATCTCAATAACCTCATTTTCAAAAAAGCACAGGAAGTGGAATTGGGTTGCTACGAAGATCCTGATTTCTTCGACAAATATAACCGTGCCACATGGGTCGTGGACAAGGGCGGTTTCAAACGCATCATCGAGGGTTCGGCATGGACCATCGGCTCATTGGTCAGTTTTGTACTTCTTGTCAATTATCTTATTTCCATTGATCCGTTTTTGCTTGTGTTCATTCTTTGCCCTGTGATCGTGATCGCACTGCGTGTGAAAAAGAACGAAGTGGAATTGGAAAAAGATAAAGAAATGACCCCCTATGAGCGACAAAAAGACTATATCCGCCGTACCATTCTGCTGAAAGACTTTGCAAAGGAAATCAAAACCACCGACATTTTTACCGTTGTAAAACGCAGATTTCAGACTGCAATTGACAACAACATCGGCGTGATCAAAGAATACGGTTGGCGGGTTGCGTTGTTGGAAGTGATTTCGGACTTTTTCGGAGAAATTATCCCCGTTGCAGGCGGTTTCGGCTACGGCTGTTACAGACTGATCGTCTTGCAGAATTTGCCCATTGCAGAGTTTTCCGTTCTCATTTCGGCCATCACCACGGCAAGAAACAAGCTCAATCACCTTGCCCACTACTTCGCCATGCAGCAAAAGCACTGCCTGTGGGTGCAGAATATGCGTGAATTTCTTGAATATGAACCCAAAATTCAGAGCGGCAACCGCATTCCCGAAGATTTTGAAAGCCTTGAATTCAAGAATGTTTCTTTCCGTTATAAGGAAAAAGACAATGAAACCCTTGAAAACATTTCCTTTACCGTCAAAAAAGGAGAGACCGTTGCCGTAGTCGGGCACAACGGGGCCGGCAAGACCACCCTTTCCAAGCTCATCATGCGTCTTTACGATGTGACCGAAGGCGAGATTCTGTACAACGGCATCAACATCAAAGAATATGACCTGATAAAGTACCGCGAAAAATTCGCAAGCGTGTTCCAGGATTACCGCATTTTTGCCATGACGGTGGCTGAAAATGTGCTCGTGGAAGAAGTAACCGAAGAAAACGCAGCCCTTGCCAGAAAAGCCCTTGAAATGGGTGGTGTGTACGATAAAATTGACACATTACCGCAGAAAGAAAACACCATTCTCACCCGCGAATTTGACGATGAAGGTGCCCTGCTTTCCGGCGGACAGGCACAAAAGGTTACCATTTCCCGTCTGTTTGCGAGGAACTTTGACATTGCCGTGCTCGACGAGCCGTCCTCAGCACTCGACCCCGTTGCGGAAAGCAAAATGTATGACAGCCTGATGGAGGGTACCAAGGGCAAGACCGTACTTTACATTTCACACCGCCTTTCGAGTGCCACCCGTTCGGACAAGATTCTTGTTTTTGCAGGCGGCAAACTGATTGAATCGGGCACACATGAGGAACTGATGCAGGCAAACGGAGAATATTGCAAAATGTTCACCCTGCAGGCATCGGGTTACAAGGAGGAGGCTGTTTATGAGTAAGCAAAAAAAGACAACAGAAAAATCAAACAGCCTGCGTAATTATCTGTTTATGCTTGGCTTCATCTGCAAGCACACCCCGTTTTACCTCATCGGTTACCTTGTGTTTGATGTGATTGCCAACATTCCGTGGATATTGACGAATGTTGTTCTGCTTAAATACATCATTGATGTTGTGACTTCCGGTGTTGACCTTTACCGTGCCGCCGTTGCGTGCGTGGCTTTTGCGGTGTTTATTATCATCGGTAATCTGCTCAACACCGTGTTTTATGAAATTTATCTGCCCAAAGAGCGTGAAAAGCTCTATTTCAAGATGTATTCCATCATCTATGAAAAAGCGGCAAAGATGGACTACGAAGCCTATGACAATCCTGCCTATTACAACGACCTTGTGCTTGCCATGACGTCCATGAGCGAGCGTGCACAGCAGGTTCTTTCCAACACGCAGGATATTCTGACCAATGTTGTTTCCGTCCTGACCATCGGTACGGTCATTGTCACCATTGACCCGATGTGCCTTGTGTTTGTATTTTTGTGCGTGGCATTTATGGTGCCCGTCGGTCGTCTGATTGCAAAAGTCAATGTACAACGCACCGAAGCCATGACCCCGTATGACCGCAAAAACTTGTATTTCAGCCGTGTGTTCTATTTGCAGGATTACGCAAAAGAGCTGCGACTCAGCCGTGCAGGCGCGATGATCGAACGCAGATATCAGAAAAATATCCATGACCGGCTTGCAACGATTTCTCCCTATCTTGCAAAACAATGGAAACTCTATTTTTGTCAGGAATCCATGCCGCTGACCTTGCTGATTTATTTGGGGATTACCCTGTTCATGGGCTACAAGGCCATCGTGACCAAGGAGGTTACCATGGGCGACTTTGCCGCCACCTTCAACGGTGCTACCGCCATCAGCAACAGTGTGTTTGCAATCACAAGCTGGTTTGCACTCAGTCTTCGTGAAAACGGACTGTATGTTGAAAAATTCAAGCGGTTTATGAATGCCAAGGAAAAAATCATCGGCGGTGACAATAAAACCATACACGAAAAGCCCGTCACCATCCGTTTTGAGAATGTGTCCTTCACCTATCCGGGCACGGACAAAACGGTGCTCAAAAACATCAATCTTGAAATCAAGCCCTATCAGAAAATTGCACTCGTCGGCTACAACGGTGCGGGCAAGACCACCCTTACCAACCTGCTGCTTCGTCTGTATGACGTAACCGAGGGCAGAATCACCATTGACGGGGTTGACATCCGCGAATGGGATATTCCCACTTACCACAAGAACTTTGCCGCGGTGTTTCAGGATTTTTCTCTCTTCGGTGCAACCGTGGGTGAAAATGTTGCCATGAACGACCACCCCGAGACGGAAAAGGTGAAAAAAGCACTTGCAAGCGGCAATTTCCAAAAGGATCTGCCCGAAGACACCGACACCATTCTGCTTCGCGAATTTGACGAAAGCGGACTTTCGCTGTCGGGCGGTGAAGCACAAAAAGTCGCCATTGCCCGTGCGTTCTACAAAGATTGCCCCTTTGCCGTACTCGACGAGCCGAGTGCAAACCTCGACCCCGTTGCCGAATACACGCTCAATCAGGCCATGACCAAAGCCGCCGAAAACAAGACCGTTATTTTTATTTCCCACCGCCTTTCCACCACCGTTATGGCAGACTGTATTTATATGCTTGAAAACGGCGAGATCGTCGAAAGCGGCTCACACGATGAACTCATGCAGCAGAACGGCAAATATGCCTATATGTTCAACCTGCAAGCGGACAAATACAAAGAACAGCATTAAATAAAACTATTTACCAAAATCAACATATTTTCAAAATTGGTAAATAGAAATCCGCAAAAAAAACACAACCGTCGCTTCGAATGAAGCGACGGTTGTATCATTTTAAAATGATTATCTGTTGAGAATGAGCTTGGTCAGTTCAACGGGATCGACAATGCTGCCGTCCTTGTAAACGCGCATATTGCCGGAAGCAATTTCGTCAATGAGGATGACTTCGTCGTTGTTGTAGCCGAATTCGAACTTGATATCCCACAGGTCGAGGCCGATGCTCTTGAGGTCGTCCGCAACGATCTTGGTGATCTTGAGAGTCTGTTCTTTCATGGATGCGAACATTTCGGGAGTCATAACGCCGAGTGCTGCAAGGCCTTCCATGGTAACAAGCGGATCGCCCTTTGCGTCATTCTTGAATGTGCATTCAACATAGCCGCCTTCAAGAACGGTGCCGTCAGCGATGTATTCGCCGTATCTGCGGATGAAGCTGCCGGTTGCAACCAGACGGCAGATGACTTCCAGACCGTGACCGAATACCTTACCGGGAAGAACTTCCATGGTGGCATTGTCGATATCTGCGGAAACGTAGTGGGTCTTGATGCCCGCTGCTTTGAGCAGTTCAAAATAGTGGATGGAGGTCTGCAGGTTTGCCTTGCCGATGCCTTCAATGGTAAGTCCTACCGTGTTTTCACCGGGATCGAAAACGCCGTCTTTGCCTGTGCAATCGTCCTTGAACTTGAGCATGACATTGCCGTTGTCAAGCTCGTAAACATCTTTGGTTTTGCCTTCGTAAATCTTTTTCATGTTGCTGCACTCCTTAATCATATTTTACCCTTCTTTTTTACCACTAATTCGACCGTTTGTACAGCCTTTTTTTTAAATTTTTTTACTTTTGTTTAATGTCTTGTTTTTCGCAAACAAAACGAAGTCCTTTTTTATTCATTTTAGCAAAAAAATGTCTTGCGTTTTTTCAAAAAGTACCGCAATATTCTGATTCCCTGCGTAAGCAACAACATTGCAAAAACGGGTTCAAGGATGGTCAGTACAGAGTTGACGGTGCCGACACCGTAAACAAAAGAGGATGAAAGCGAGTCGCTTTCTGCCAGCTGCATGTAATAAGCCCCGATCATATTGCCGATGATCAGATCGGCAAGCAGATACACCGCCCCGATAAGGGTCAACGCAACCGATTTTTTCAGGCTTTCAACCGGTCGCTTTGCAAATTTAACAACAGTCCATGCCATCATAGCGAGCATGGCAGCAAACCACACCCAGGCAATGATAATGATAGCGGGATTGCCGTTGTAAGGCCCTTGCAAGGTATAACGAATCATCCGCCAACTAGACACCGCGGTGGCAAAAGACAAAAAGCCCGTAATGAGCAGATACACAAGCCACGCACAATAAAAGCCTGCATCCTTTTTGCATACAAAGCACACCGCACCGCACAAAAGCACCGGCAGAGCATAAATACAGCCCAAGCCCGTCAACAGCAGAAGCAACAAAAACGCAAGGCCGCCGAGGCTTAAAAGAATGATGCCTGCGATTTCGCGTTTTTCAAAACGGTTTTTCTGAATGACCTGCACCACGGTCGGGGTGGGTTCCTGCGGTGCTTCTTCTTTTGGCTGTTGTGCATTTTCTTTGACAATTTCATCCACCGTCACACCGAAAATCTCACTCATGCGGATGATTTTGTCAAGCTCGGGCACAGCGGAATTATTCTCCCATTTTGAAACGGATTGACGGGATACATCCAGCTTTGCCGAAAGCTCCCCTTGCGACAAATTATGCTTGGTTCTGAGGGTATAAATTCTTTCTCCTAAATTCATAAAAAAGCCCCCTTTCATGCTTTCAGTATAGCAAAATTACAGCATAAAATCTACATACACAACTTTAAAATTTAGCAACCGACGGTTGCATCTGCGTTTTTTGTGACTTTGTCACGGAAATGCAGACAAAAAATGTGCATAATAGAGTCAACAAAGAAAATTTACGGAGGTAATTTAAAATGGCACTCAATATCAACAAAAACAATTTCGAACAAGAAGTACTCAACAGTGAAAAACCCGTCCTGCTTGATTTCTGGGCTTCCTGGTGCGGTCCGTGCAGAATGATCGCTCCGTTCATTGATGAAATCGCAAACGAAAGAAGCGACATCAAAGTAGCAAAGATCAACATCGACGAAGAACCCGAGCTCGCCGTAAAATATCAGGTTATGAGCATCCCCTCGCTGCTCGTTATCAAGGACGGCAAAGTGGTCAATCAGGCAGTCGGTGCCATGCCCAAAGACAAAATCCTGAGCCTGCTGTAAAGGTAAATAATTATGCAATACGCAATCTCCTTTTTAGAGGGCATCATCACTTTTGTTTCCCCATGTCTGCTGCCGATGTTGCCCGTTTACATTTCTTACTTTGCCGGCGGCGGTGAACGCAACACAAAAACCACCCTCAAAAATGCACTCGGTTTTGTGCTCGGTTTTACCCTTGTGTTCAGTGCCATGGGGGCACTGGCAGGCACACTCGGTTCATTTTTAAGCAAATACCAGACCGCCGTGAACATTGTATCGGGTCTGATCGTTATTTTCTTCGGCCTGCACTATTTAGGCGTTTTCAAATTCAACATTTTCAAAGGATCGAAAAAAGCATTCAAAACAGATAATCTCGGCTTCTTCTCATCCCTTGCATTCGGCGTGGTCTTTTCGGTCGGCTGGACACCCTGCGTGGGTACATTCCTCGGCTCAGCACTGATGATGGCTTCGCAACAGGGACAGGTTCTGACGGGTGTGCTGATGCTTTTGGTGTATTCCCTCGGCCTCGGCGTTCCGTTTGTACTCAGTGCGGTGCTCATTGACCGCTTCAAATCCACCTTTGACTTCATCAAAAAACACTACAAGATCATCAACACCGTCAGCGGCATTTTGCTCATTCTCATTGGCATTCTGCTTGCAACGGGCATGATCGGCAAACTCATTGCAATCTTCAACTAAAGAGGTAATCTCTATGAAAAACAAAAAAACAACCATTATTCTTGTTATTTTTACGGTGCTTGTTGTTGCCGGGGCGGCAGTGCTTTACAACACATTTTCCGACAAAGTCGCACAGGATCTGCAACAGCACAACACCCTTGCAGGCAATCAGGATGCACAGCAGAACCTGAACGCAGCTCCCGATTTTACTGTGTATGATGCCGACGGCACGGCACACAAGTTGTCTGACTACAAAGGCAAACCCGTGGTCGTTAACTTCTGGGCAAGCTGGTGCGGTCCTTGCAAAATTGAGCTTCCCGCTTTTCAGGACAAGTGGGAAGAATACGGCGATCAGGTGGAATTTCTGATGGTCAACCTTGTGGATAACGCAAGCGAAACACTCTCTTCCGCACAAAATTACCTTGCCACCACCGACTACACCTTCCCCGTCTATTTTGACACCGAGCAGAGTGCGGCTTACACCTACTCTATTTATTCCATCCCCACCACCATTTTTGTAGATGCCGACGGCAACCTCGTCAACACCGCCAAAGGTATGCTCAACCACGAAATGCTTGACCAATATATTCAAAGACTGTTAAAATAAACAACTATGATAAAAAACAGGACAACACAAAAATGGACTACCCCAATTTGTACGGACATCACAAATTGGGGTAGTCCATTCGGACGGTGTGCTGTTTTCTTTTATCGGTAAATTCCCTCATTCCACCAGACTTTGTTCATCAACTCATAGCGTTCCAGGGGTAGTCCCGTGTAGGCACAATTGGAGGTGCAGAACACAAAGCCCCAACCGTCCATACCGTCACGAAGGCAGCGGCGAACATCGCCAACCACTTCTTCTTGCGTACCCGTCTGCAACAGTCCGCAGTTGACATTACCGCAAAGGGCAACCTTGTCACCGTACATTTTTTTAACCGTTGCAAGGTCAACACCGCCCTGCGGGTCGAGCGAATGCAGGGCATCGGGACCGCACTGCACCATCTGGTCAAGAATAGGCATAATATTGCCGTCTGTGTGTTTGATGGAATAAAAGCCTGCATCACGATATCCCTTACAAAGAGAAGCAAGATAGGGTGTAATGAATGTTTCAAACATGGACGGCGAAAAAAAAGGATTGACATTGAAGCAATAGTCCGAACACAGTGCAAAGCCATCGAGCAGGTCTGCGTGTGCCGCCATTTTTTCAGCATATCGCAGTTTATCCTCCAGACGGTGCTGTGCTTCTTTTTTCAAGCCTTCTTCGTCCTCATACATCCGCTCACTGAAGGCAAGCATATTATCCCCGTTGGGGATTTCAAATGTGCAGTCACCGTGCATCATCAGAAAATACTTGTTTCCCGTTTTTTCACGGATACAGGACAAAAGCCGCAGCGTATTTTCAAAATCACCAGGATTGGGATGCACAAAAATCGCACTGTGGTGATATTTTTCTGCAACCTCTATATAACTGTCTGCCATGTATTCCATGTGCAGTTGCTGTTCGGTTTTACTCATCTGCTTCCATTGGTCAAACCGTTGCTGTGAGGGATGAATTTTTCCGATGGCTTCAAGAGTCAAATAAAACACAAGCTCAAAAGTCGGGCAATGCCCATCAATCGGTTCTCTTCTGAGTGCTTTGATAAATCGCTCGCGTTCTGTCATAATCACACCTCCGGGAATATCATATTTTCAATAAACATCTGCGAAAATACAGGGTCGGTTGCAAGGTCGGTGTAGATTGATTTCTTGACGATTTCGTCAAGATCATTCTGCTCGCAGGCATAGTGCACCGTACCCAGAAGACTGCTGTTGTGCAAGACTGCACATTTATCTTTGAGTTCCGCAGGCAGCAAACCGCAGAATACGGCATTTTCAATGTTGATTTTAGCGGAGAAACCGCCCGAAATATAAAGCGTTTCCACATCCGTAAGTCGGATGTTTTTTTGTTGCAACAAAGCCATCATTGCCGAGTAAACCGCGGATTTTGCAAGCTGAAACTGCCGCACATCGGCTTGCTCCAAAAACACATCGGGGGCAACTTCAAAACTTTCGTCCTCCATATAACCCGATTCGTCAATAACTTCATGCTTTAACAATTCGGCTATAATGTCAATCAGCCCCGTGCCGCAAATGCCCTTGGCGGGTGCATTGCCGACGGTCTGCGTTTTCGGAATCCCGTTGTCGAGCGAAAAAGCCGTAATCGCACCGTCGGTGGCAGGCATCCCCTGTGAGATGTTTGCCCCCTCAAAACAAGGGCCTGCCGCGGCGGCTGTGCAAAGAATTGACGTGTTTGAAAAAAGAATCACTTCCGCATTGGTGCCCAGATCAACAAGAAGGCTGTATTTACCGTCGGCAGGTTCTGCGACAAGGTTCAACCCTGCAACAAGGTCTGCACCTACAAAAGCGGAAATATTCGGCAATGTAATAATTTCCGCAACACCGTTTATGCCGAGTTTTTCTGCCTTTATACACTGACTTGCAAGAAATGTCGGGGTGTAAGGGTGCACCCCCATAGCAGTACAATCCGTATTCAGAAACAGATGCAGCATCGTGGTGTTGCCTGCAACATACATTTTGTTTACGGTCGGCATATGCAGTTGAGCAATCATGCGGTTGATTTCTTTGATGAGCACATCAAAAAGCGGCTGCACACCGTTGTCACAACAATAGGCAATCCGTGAAATCACATCCGCACCGAATGCAGTTTGCGGGTTTGTGCGGGTGATGACCTGCTGTATTTTATGTTCATCCAAAGACTCAACCGCCAATGCAAGGGTGGTTGTGCCGATATCAAGTGCAAGGCAGATGTTGTCTGTCTGCTTTTCTGCAAATGCACCGCCCGTCACGGATTCAATATCCGCTTGTTCGGATAAAATGACCGTAATATTTTCATGCACACGGTATTGACAACTCAATTCCTGTTTGCCGTTGACAAGCACCGTGCATTTTTTGCAAACTCCCCTGCCCGCACACGGATGTGCAACGAAAAGCCCGGCACGAAGCAACACATCCGACAGTTTTTCACCGTCAGATGCGTGCAGTATCTGATTGCCGAGCGTAATTTTATGCATAAAATTCTCCGACCGTTCTGAAATAAGCATCTAAATTTCCCCACTTTGCATCGGCAGGAATGTCACAGCCCGATGAAAGCATGAAGTTTTCAAAGACACTGCATTCTTTTAAAATGCCGAGGGTCTGTGATGCAACGTCTTGTGCCGATCCTGTTTTGAACAACACGGGATCGACATTACCCATCACAACCTTGTCTTTTGAAAATGCGGGCAGCATTTCCGATAGTTTCACCGCATTGCCGAAATGGAACACGTCGGCTGGCAGATTGCTAAGATTTTCTTTCATATTTGCCACCGCATTGCCGCAGTTGTGATACACCGTCACAAAAGTTTCATCTTGGACAGCATCGAAAATCCGTGTTACAAAGGGATCGGAAAACTGCTTTGCAAGGTTGGGTGAAAGCATCCCCGCAACAGGTTCTGCCAGCACAACGCCGTCTGCACCCGCCGCTTTGAATGCCTTTATGTAAGAGATAATAAACTGCGTTGCTTTTTCGAGCAACAACAATATGTTTTCTTCATCATCAAAGCAGGCATACATGAGTTCTGTCATATCAAACAGTCTGCTTGCCAGCGAATACGGGCCGATGCACCCGCAAAAAACGGGAATATCCGTGATTTGTTTTTTTGCTTCGCACACGGCTTGTACATACAACGCCGTTCTGCCCGTGCCGATTGCGGGTACGACAATATCTGCAACCTGCTCAATATCATCTATAATGCCCTTGGTGACAACTGGGACTTCATCTTCAAAAAAACGGACTTCTGTGCCGAAGGCTTCCGCTTCCGCGGACAAGTCCATCATGCTCACGCTTGCAGAGATCGGACAGCGTTCTTTGACAGCAAGCATTCCCTTTGCCTGCATTTCGGGCGAAGACAGAAGTTCACTGACACTGACTCCTAAAAGCTGTGCCGACGGAAATGACAGGATCGGCATGGTTTTTGCCTTGTCTGCAAGCATATTTTTTATGATCTGTTTCATTTATTTACACAACTCCACAGCCGAATCGGCGGCGGACGCGGCATCGGCACAGTAGCAATCCGCACCGATTTTCTGACAGTATTCCGCACTCAGCGGTGCCCCGCCGACCATGATCTTCACTTTATTCCGAACACCTGCATCTTCCGCTTGCTTTACAACTTCCGCCATCGCTTCCATTGTCGTTGTCAGCAATGCCGAACAGCAAATCACCTGACAATTTTGTTCGATTGCCGTCTGCACAAAGGTTTCGGGTGCAACGTCCGTGCCGAGGTCAACGACTTCAAGTCCTTTGCCTTCCATCATCATTTTTACGAGGTTTTTACCGATGTCGTGCATATCGCCCTGCACCGTCCCGAGGCAAACCTTACCCTTTGCAGAAGTACCTTCTTCGGTCAGAAGCGGCTTTAAGATCTGCACCCCTGCGTTCATGGCACGGGCGGCAACCAGCACTTCGGGCACATACACTTCGCCCGTTTTGAATTTTTCACCGATGAGGTTCATGCCTTCCGATAAGCCTTTGTTGAGAATTTCCACAGCGGGAACATTCTGTTCAAGGGCTGTATTCACAAGTTCTTTGACGGCTTTCATTTTGCCGTTTTGGACATTTTCGGAAATTTCAATCAAAATACTCATATTCTCACCTGTTATATTCTTATTTTTTTGATTTCGTCTGCGTAATACTGCACAAGTTCAAACTTGGTACCGGGCATCAGGCGGTGATCGGGGCACGGAATAAATCCGCCCATGGATGCAAGTCGTTTCAGGCGTTCAATTTCTTTGTCGACTGCCGACTTGTCCTTGCGCAGTGCCGTTTTGTCCATGCCGCCGACACCGAGCATTCCTTTGCCGTATTTTTGTCTTGCAGGCTCAAACTGATCGCCCCACACACCGATTTCAATAGGGAACATGGTGTTGACGCCGTTTTCGAACCAGGTCGGCAACAGCTTTCCGACAACACCGTCGCAGTCAAGGGAAATGACATCGATGCCGTATTTGAGGCACAGATCGTTCCTCTTTTTATAATGCTTTGCACACAGCTCGTCGAAGATTTCGGGCGACAGCAAGGGGCCGTTCTTGAAGCAGATATCCTCCCAGTAATGGGCAAAATCGAATTTCGCCCCCGTCTGCAGAACGGCTTCGACACATTTATACTGCATATCGGCAAAGGTGTCGACAATATCGGCAAACAGGTTTTCGTCTTCGTCATACATCAGATAGCTCATGCCCACAACGCTTGTCATGTTGCGGATACTGCCCAAAACACTGCCGAGATTCAGCCCGATGGGTCTGCTCTGATCGCGTGTTTCGTTGAAGGTTTTAAAATAATCAACATTCACACGGTCGGGGCTGAACTGCATTTTCGGACGGTAAAGTGTTTCAAAGGATTCACGGTCCTTGAGCAGATAATCATCCTCGGACGGGATGGACGTTGCGCCCGGCTTGATACGTTCAATCAGCCCGTCACCGTTTTGAACACGGCGACTTCCGTCGGCAAGCACTTCGATCTCTTTGTGTTCAAAAGACGGTTTTAAACCCATGTGTGCCCCTGCGGTGCACGACCAGTTGAAGTCCCAGCCAATCAGTTGGTCGAGTTCTCTGTCTTTTGCACTGCCGTCATAGTTACCGTCGGCAAGATGGGCAGGGATTTTCCCCTGTTCTGCCCATTCCGTGAGCAATTCACCCCAATATCCGAAATGCACGGCAGGCAGACGGTCTGCATCTTTATAATGCAGAATATTCATAGCTCGCTCACGGTTGGTCAACTGCATTCACTCCTGTCTTTGTTTTATTATTTTTACTATACCACATCCGTTTTTTTCTTGCAACAAAAAAACAAAAGTGTCTTTGCAACAACGCAAAAAACACTTTTGTGAATTTATATTTCCTTTTGCAGTTTTTTGAGCAATGCCGTGCAACCCTCTTCAATATCGCGGTAAGTGGTTCTGAAATCGCCCGTATACCACGGGTCGGCAACATCACCGGGCCGGTCGGTGAAATCCATCAGTTTGCAAAGTTTGTTCTGCGGGTCTGCACCGATGATATACATGGCATTGCGGATATTGTTGCCGTCCATGCAGATGAGTAAATCATATTTGTTATAATCGCTTTTCTGCAGCTGCACACTGCGTTTTCCGTCACAGGAAATGCCGTGATGGCTAAGTTCTTTAGCCGCAGGCGGATAGACGGGTTCGCCTTGCCCGTGCCATATTGTTTCGGTGGAAGTGGCACAAGATGACACGAACACACGGTCGGAAAGTCCGTTTTCGGCAAGCATCTTTTTAAATATAAACTCTGCCATCGGTGAACGACAGATGTTGCCGTGGCAGATGAACATGATTCTTTTCATACCGTTTTCTCCGTTTTTACATATCAAGGCTGTCTTTGTGCAACAAAAAATCATACACACTGATAACCAGAATGCCGTCGTCTGTATGCCAAGGGGCAGGTGTGTCTTTTACGACTATAATTTTTTTAAAAGAATCATCAATATTCAACAAGGACCCTGCTTCCTGACGCATTTTTGCTTCGTCCGGAATTGCAAAAGCAGATTGAACATAATACCGTTTGGTTCCTTTGTTGCAAACAAAATCCACTTCTCTTTGCTTGCGGATGATTTTTCCGTCCTTTGCTTTTTCAGCAACGCAAATCACACCTACATCCACATTGAAATCTCTTGCGATCAATTCATTGAATATAATATTTTCCATTGTGTGATTCTCTTCAATTTGCCTAAAATTGATTCGGGCATTGCGAAGTCCCACATCCGTAAAATAGTATTTTCGTGGCGTGTCAATATATTTTTTTCCTTTTATATCATATCGTATTGCACCGCTGACAATAAAAGCATCACATAAATAATCCAGATAACTTTTTACCGTATTGACACTGATTGTTTTATTCTTTTTTGATCTGAATGTGTCCGACAGCTTTTTCGGATTTGTCAATGACCCGATGCCGGAGGACAGGATATCGATCAACTCTTCAAATTCATCTTTATTTCTGATCTTATGCCTGCCGACAATGTCATTCACATAAGTTTCGTCAAACAGACGTTTCAGAAATTCGATTTTCCGTTCCGCTTCGGAAAGTAACACCACGGAAGGCAGTCCGCCATACAGCACATATTCTTTCCAACCATCATATTTATTCCCGTCATAAACCGACATAAACTCTGCAAAAGATAATGGGTTCATGTGCAGTTCATCCCCTCTGCCTCTGAACTCGGTAATAATATCTTTGGAAAGAAATTTTGCATTGCTGCCCGTCACATATACATCTGCATTCGGAATGCGGATAAAACCGTTCAAAACCGCTTCAAATTCGCCCAAAAGCTGCACTTCGTCCAGCAAAATATAATACATCTGATCATCAAGCAACTTTTCTTTTACATAGGGATAAAGCACTTCGGGATCGCGGAGCTTTATATTTTCAAAAGAATCAAATGCAATTTCTATAATATGGTCTTCTGGAACACCGGATTCCAGCAGATGCTTTTTGAACAGCATGAAAAGAAGATAAGATTTTCCACAGCGGCGCATACCGGTGATAACTTTTATCAGTCCGTTGCGCTTTTTTGCTATCAATTTATTCAAATAGTAATCTCGTTTAATCTCCAATCTGCTCACCTCTATTGAAAATTTTTGCAACCTTTACATTGTTTTTTCAATAGTATTATACCGTCAGACACAAAATATGTCAACCTCTATTGAAAATTTTTGCATATTTGTACAGAAATTTTCAATTGGTTAAACAGATTTAACGATTTGATTTTTTCACCAAATAAGAGTATAATGGAATTAAATTAAATAAAAAATCAGAAAAGAGGAACGGCTTTTATGTTTGTCAGGGTTTTTGATAAAGAAAAAAATGCGTTTTTTAAATCCATGGTATATGCAATCATCGGAACCGGTTGGTTTGAACAGCACATCGTTCTGAATCCACATACAAACACATTTGATCTCGTAGAATACTTGGACAAAAATACAGAACCGGCAAAACCGTTTATAGAAATAATTCAGAACGATACCAACGATTTTGTTGTCTGCACAATCAGTCAGATGCAACAATATGATCAATTGTTTGAAACAAACAACTATCAAAGCCCATACGAGAAGCAACTGAAAGGCTATACGGATATAGTTGATAATTATGCTTTTCTTGCAGATATCCTTAAAAACAAATCTGTTTGCGTTGATGCTTACAGCATACCTGTTCGTCATCCCGACGATGTATCTGAATGGAACTATATTCTCACACAAGCAGATGCCGATGATTTTATGCAAAAATTTGTGGGATTTCACGACAGTACACTTGACAAAATCATCTATTCGGAAAACTTCAAAACAACCTCTGCCAATGCAATTTTTGATAACAGCGGTTGGTTTGGCATTGCTGAACTGTGTTTTGAAGGTGTGCAGATGTTAAAAATAATACCAGCACCGGAGAATTACAGCAATGAGATTCTTGATGCATCTTTGATTGTTGAAAATGAAAGTATATTCTGGGCAGATACAATTATGGAAAAGCCCGATCTTACATATGAAGGAAGTATTATCAAGGCATTGAGTTTAAAATGGAGAAAACTCTGAATTTTATAAAATCAGCCGCACCTTGTTCGGGTGCGGCTGTAATTTTATCTGCTGTTTATTCTGCAAAATAGTCTTTCAGGAATGCGACCTGCTGTTCAACGGAAGAAGTACCTGCACAGCCTTCGGAAACACGGATGTCAATGCAATGTTGCATATCGACCGAAGCATAGATATCATCCTCAAACTGATCGCAGAATTCCTTGTATTCGGGCATGGAAAGGGTTTCGAGTGTTTTGCTGTTGGCAATGCAATATGCCACGATCTGGCCCGTGATTTTGTATGCGGTGCGGAACGGCAGTCCCTTTCTTGTCAGGTAGTCAGCGCATTCGGTGGCATTGATGAAACCGTTTGCGGCAGCTTTGCGCATATTATCGGGCAGCACACGCATGGTGGCAAGCATGGGAGCGAACACGGCAAGACAATCCTTAACAGTGTCGATGCTGTCGAAAATGAGTTCCTTATCTTCCTGCATATCCTTGTTATAGGCAAGCGGCAGACCTTTGAGCATGGTCAGCAGTGCCATGAGGTTGCCGTAAACGCGACCCGATTTACCGCGGACGAGTTCAGCAATATCGGGATTCTTTTTCTGCGGCATGATGCTTGAACCCGTGGAGAATGCATCGTCAAGCTCAATGAATTTGAATTCCCACGATGCCCACAGAATGACTTCTTCGGAGAAACGGGACAGGTGGGTCATAATCAGTGCACAGGCATTGGCAAGTTCCACGCAGAAATCGCGGTCGGAAACGCCGTCCATGCTGTTGAGGGTAATGCCGTCAAATCCGAGCAATTTCGCTTCCATGCGGCGGTCGGTGGGATAGCCCGTGCCTGCAAGTGCACAAGAACCCAAAGGAGATACATTCATTCTGCGAACGGCATCAACCACTCGCTCGTAGTCACGCACGAACATCATGGCATAAGCGGCAAGATGATGGCCGAATGCGATGGGCTGTGCTCTCTGCAGATGGGTATAACCGGGAGCAATGACGGTTTTGTTTTCATCGGCAAGGTCGGCAAGCACCAGAATAAGATTCTTAAGCAGTTCCTTGATTTCATCCGCCTCGTCACGCAGATACAAACGTACATCGACTGCCACCTGATCGTTACGGCTTCTTGCGGTGTGCAGACGTTTACCCGTGTCACCGAGACGGCGGGTCAGTTCATTTTCAACAAACATGTGCACGTCTTCTGCGGTCATATCAATGGGAAGAGAGCCGTTGTCGATATCGGCAAGAATGCCCTGCAAGCCTTCGACGATCATATCGACTTCCGACTGCGGCAGAATGTCCGTTGCACCGAGCATGGTGGCATGGGCAACGGAGCCTTTGATATCCTGACGCACCATGCGGCTGTCCACACGGATAGAGGAATTGAAATCGTTTGCACGGCTGTCCAATTCTTTGGCAAAACGGCCTGCCCAGAGTTTATCCATAAAAAATCACCTTTTTCTCAAAAAAGACGGCGAAGCAAATCGCCGTCTTGCTTGTATATGTATTTTATTTGTTGTTGCGCTTGGCTTCGAGCTTTGCACGGACGGAAATGGGAAGTCCGAACAGATTGATGAAGCCTGCGGAGTCAGCCTGGTTATAAACTTCGTCAGCATCGAAGGTTGCAACTTCGGGATCATACAGGGTGTAGGGAGAAGTTACACCTGCATTGATGATGTTGCCCTTGTAGAGCTTCAGCTTGACATCGCCCGTAACGGTTTCCTGGGTCTTGTCAACAAAAGCGGAAAGAGCTTCGCGAAGCGGGGTGAACCACTGACCGAAGTAAACGAGCTCTGCAAAACGGTTTGCAATGATTTCCTTGTAGTGCTGGGTATCACGGTCAAGGGTGATGGTTTCAAGAACCTGATGTGCTCTGTAAAGAATGGTACCGCCGGGAGTTTCATAAACACCGCGGGACTTCATGCCGACAAGACGGTTTTCGACAAGGTCAGCAAGGCCGATGCCGTTGTCACCGCCGAGTTTGTTGAGGGTTTCAACGATTTCAACGCCGCCCATCTTTTTGCCGTCGATTGCAACGGGAACACCCTTTTCAAAAGAAATGGTGACATAGGTGGGAACATCGGGAGCCTGTTCGGGAGAAACGCCCATTTCAAGGAAGCCTTCCTTGTTGTACTGCGGTTCGTTTGCGGGATCTTCAAGGTCAAGGCCTTCGTGGGAAAGATGCCAGATGTTCTTGTCTTTGGAGTAGTTGGTTTCGCGGCTGATTTTCAGAGGCACGTTGTGTGCTTCGGCATAGTCGATTTCTTCGTCACGGGACTTGATATCCCAAACACGCCAGGGTGCAATGATAGCCATATCGGGGCAGAAAGCCTTGATTGTCAGTTCAAAACGGACCTGGTCGTTGCCCTTACCGGTACAGCCGTGGCAGATGGCATCTGCGCCTTCCTTCATGGCGATTTCGGCAATGCCCTTTGCGATGACAGGACGTGCAAAAGAGGTGCCCAGCAGATAGTCGCCTTCATAAACAGCACCTGCTTTGAGGGTCGGGAATACATAATCTTCAACAAATTCTTTCTTCAGATCAAGAACATACAGTTTGTCAGCACCGGTCTTCTTTGCCTTTTCTTCAAGACCGTCGAGTTCCGTACCCTGTCCGACGTCACCGGAAACAGCAATGATGGAACATCCGGGATAATTTTCTTTCAACCACGGAATGATGATGGATGTATCAAGTCCGCCGGAATAAGCGAGAACGATTTTTTTGATTTCCTTTGCCATTTTCAAGAATCTCCTTAGGTTTCATATTTCAGTATAATTATACATACTTTTCTGTGTTTGTCAACACCAATATACATATAATTACAATTTATTTTTTCAGATTTTGAATTTCACCGTGAACGTGGTTCCTTTTTCGGCGGTGCTTTCCACCAGAATATCGGCTTCATGTACTTCACAAATGGATTTTGCAATGGCAAGTCCCAGTCCGTATCCGCTTCCTGCACTTCTGGCACGGTCACTTCTGTAGAAGCGTTCATAGATATGCGGCAGGTCTTCCGAGGGAATGGGCTTGCCTGTGTTGTGAACGCATAAACGTGCATAATTTTGCATTTTTGTTTTTCCGATTGTATATTTTTCCAAAGACCAATCGACTTGTCCGCCGACTCCCGCGTATTTAATTGCATTATCAAACAGAATATGAATGAGCTGATTGAGCTGTGTACGATCCCCGATCGTAACAAGTCCGTTCTGAATATTTCCGTCAAACTGCACCCCGCGTTCAAATGCAACAGGTTCAAACTGTAACATATTGCTCCATGCAAGTTCACTCAGGTCTACGGGTTCTTTGGGAATTTCACTCTTGGCGGCATCGGATTTGGCAAGGAAGAGCAACTCGTCCACCAGTTTTTTCATATGTTCCGCTTCCGCTTGTGTGCTTTCAACCCATTTTCGCTGTTCGGCAATGGTGGTATCATCATGCGACAGAAGAATATTATTGTTGGCAAGAATAACCGTCAGCGGTGTTTTCAGTTCATGCGAAGCATCCGCCAGGAAATGTTGTTGCTGTTCCCATGCTTTTTCGGCAGGCTTGAATGCCATGGATGCAAGAAAATTGGAAATAAAGAAAAACACAACAAAAACAATAATACAGATGCTGCCGAGATTGATAAAGCCTGTTTTGATGGAATCAACAAAACTCGTCAGATCCGCAAATGCAATGCGGGTCGAATCATAATACTGTTCCGTACGGTATATCAGGCTCATATCATTCAGCCATCCCTCAAAGGTATCGGCCGCAAGAACACTGCTGATGGCTGCTGTAAGCACATCATCAGCCATGGTAACATGATTGTTGACAGACTTGAAAATCACATAGCCTTCATCAACACTGCCGGGAACAGGTGTCACACTGACAACATAAATATCTCTGGTTCGATCATCCATCGGTTTTCGGTCATGTGTATGATCACCGATAAAAAAGGCCTCGGGAATGTCAATTTCCTTTTCAAGTGCATCATCCATAGCATCCGTGATTTCGTTGTACTGACTTACCACATTGATAGCAAGAACAATAACAAAAAGGGCAGAAAGAATGATGCCGACAAGCAACATATTGATAAAAATGAAGCGGTTGCGAAGTTTATTCAGCACTTTTTTTCACCTCAAGACGATAACCGATCTTGCGCAATGCCGTGATTTCCACACAAGAACCGATGAATTCGAGTTTCTTGCGCAAAAAGGAAATATACACTTCCACATTGTTATCCACCGCATTGGAATCATAACCCCATACCTTTACAATGAGGTCTTCTTTTGTGACGACCGATGCGGGATTCGACATCAGAATGCGCAGAATTTCAAATTCCTTGAAATTCAGATGCACACTTTTGTCTTTACAGGTGATGTTGTATGCCGACAAGCTCAATGTCAGGTCTTCAAATGCAAGTTCGTCCAATACAACTTCGCCCTGTCGTCTTGTCATGGCACGGATGCGTGCCAGCAGTTCATCGGGAGAAAAAGGTTTGGTCATGTAGTCATCCGCTCCCGAATCAAGCCCCTTGACCTTATCGGCAACGGTATCCTTTGCAGTGAGCATCAGAATGGGGGTTGCAATGTGCTCTTTGCGAAGTTCACTTGCAACCTGATAGCCGTCTTTGATGGGCAGCATCACATCAAGAATAATGCAGTCATACGCACCGCTGACAGCAAGATCAAAACCGTCCCTGCCGTCATTGGCAATATCGACCATATATTTTTTTTCTTTTAAAATCTGTGCGATCGCTTCTGCAAGACGGGGTTCATCTTCAACAACAAGAATCTGCATATTTACTCCGTTTCTGCCGCAAAACGGCACTTACATAATTGTATTCATTTGCATTTATTATATATATTTTCATTATTATTTGCAACTATATTATCCGAATACAATCTTTAATAAGGCTGAAAGGAAAATTTTATTCTTTTTGCACTTTACTCTTGCCTGCAAGCAAAAAACAATGTATAATAAAAAAGCCAAACAAAGTTTAATAAAGAAAAGAGATTCTTTTTTCACCAAGGGTTTATTATCCCCTTATTTACATATCATCCTAATATGAGTTCGGTAAAATCGCAACTTCACTCGGATGGTGTGTAAAAAAGGGTTTCCTTTTCTGTTTGAGCTTTGTTTGGCGACAATCGGAGTTGCGTTTTTCGGTGCGACACTTCGTTTGTCGCACTTTTTTATTTTATCGGAGGATTTAAATATGCAGGAACATCTGAATGACAAAGAAAAGGATATGCTCATCTGGCTGGGAAATCAATATTTTAAGCACTATGAAACATGTCTTGCACCACCGTCTCATGATTTCGAAGTCATTGACGAAAAACCTGTTGATGTAATCCGCAATATCATTGAAGCATTGGAACTGCGCAATTACATTTCATTCGGCAAACTCTATCTTGACCGCACTTATCCTGCCGAAAAAATTTATCTGAAGGAAAAAGCACTCAATCTTTTTAATTCGGATGCCTTTGAAATAATGAAGCAAGAACAAAAGAAAAAAGGATTGCCGACTAAATAAAACGGCAATCCTTTTTGCATATTTTTTTATTCCCCTTTTCGCCAGACCATGCGGTTGACGATGCCCGTGTAACTGCGGATAAATTTGACGACCTTGACGGAAACATTCTCGTCAACATAATTGGGCACGGACAGTCCGATGTCGCCGTTTTCGTTCATGCGAACGGCCGTTTCGACTGCACCGAGCACTTCGTCGGTGGAAATGCCGGCAATGATGAAATTACCCTTGTCCATCGCTTCGGGACGTTCCGTGGAAGTACGCACACAAACAGCCGGGAACGGTTTGCCGTGGGCAGCAAAGTAAGCGGATTCTTCGGGCAATGTACCCGAGTCGGACACAACGCAGAATGCACCCAATTGCAGTGCATTATAGTCACTGAACGAAAACGGTTTCATACTGTGCACGTTTTTATGGAAAACAAAGTTTCTTTTTTCAATGAACTTTGCAGAACGCGGATGGGTGGAATAAATGACGGGCATATCATAGCGTTCAGCCATGGCATTGACCGCATTCATAAGGGAAAAGAAATTCTTTTCGATGTCGATGTTCTCTTCGCGGTGTGCAGAAAGAAGAATATACTTGCCCTTTTCAAGTCCGAGTTCTTCGAGAGCATGGCTTGCATTGATTTTATCAATATTTGCAGAAAGCACTTCAGCCATGGGCGAGCCTGTTACATAGGTGCGTTCGGGGGCAGTGCCTTCGCGGTTAAGATAGCGTCTTGCGTGTTCGGAATAGCAAAGGTTGACATCGGAAATATGGTCCACAATACGTCTGTTGGTTTCTTCGGGCAGGTTTTCGTCAAAACAACGGTTTCCCGCTTCCATGTGAAACACGGGAATTTTAAGTCTTTTTGCGGAAATGGCGGCAAGGCAGGAATTTGTGTCGCCGAGAATCAGCAAGGCATCGGGTTTGACTTCGCACATCAGCGCATAACTCTTTGCAATGATGTTGCCGATGGTTTTACCAAGATGAGAGCCGACCGCATCCAGATAATAATCGGGATTGCGAAGCCCGAGGTCTTCAAAGAAAACCTGATTGAGGGTATAGTCATAATTCTGCCCTGTGTGCACAAGGATATGGTCAAAATAAAGGTCGCATTTTTTGATGACTTCAGACAGACGGATGATTTCAGGTCTTGTGCCGAGCACCGTCATGAGTTTGATTCGTTCAGCCATGTTACACCTCTAAAAAATAAGTATCGGGTTTGGTCGGGTCAAAGCATTCGTTGCACCACATGAATGTGACCATGTCGGTGTCGCCCAAATTTTCAATGTTGTGGGTGAAGCCGATGGGAATATCCACAACTTCCAGTTTTTCACCGCTGACATAATAAGAATACACTTCTTCGCTGTCGGGTTTGCGGAAGCGGATGACGCCCTTGCCGGACACCACAAGGAATTTTTCATTTTTGGTATTGTGCCAGTGGTTGCCTTTGGTGATACCGGGTTTGGAAATATTGACAGAAAACTGTCCGCGGTCGGGGGTACGGATGATTTCCGTGAAGATGCCTCTTGCATCGCAGTTCATTTTCAAGGGATAAGAAAAAGCATTGCAAGGCAGATAGGACAAATAGGTTGCATGCAGTTTTTTCTCAAACGCATTGGCAAGGTCAGGCACAGACAGCGTTTTTCTGCTGTCGCGGAAGGAATACAAAAGCTCTGCGAGTTTGCCGAGTGTGACCTCGTGTACGGGATTGACAATGCCGAAATCGCCGTCCACAGTCGCTTTTTTGCAAAGGGCATTGATCAGTTCACTGACCACATCGTCAATGTAAATCAAACGAAGAACAACATTTTCATCATGGATCTGAATGGGCAGGTCATTTGCGATATTGTGGCAGAAGGTTGCCACAACGGAATTGTAGTTCGGTCTGCACCATTTGCCGAACACATTGGTAAAACGGTAAATGACAACCTGCGCTCCCGTTTCTGCCGCATACGCACGAAGCAGGTCCTCGCCTGCTTTTTTACTTTGCCCGTAGGGATTGTCCAATGCTGCCTGCGTGGAAGACGAAACAAAAATCGGGCAGGTGTTGTTGTGTTTTTTAAGATTTGAAAGCAATGTGGCAGTGAAATCACGGTTGCCCTGCATGAATTCTTCCTGATTCTGCGGACGATTAACCCCTGCAAGATGCACAATCGCATCGGCGTGTTTGCAGTAGCCGTCCAGCAGATCGGCAGGTGTGTCGATATCAAAAGCAAAAATGTTGATATTGTCGGTCAGTGCCGTGGTCTTGTCCTTGCCGTCGCGGATGTTTTCAAGTGCCGCAACAAGGTTTTTGCCGACAAATCCCTTTGCACCCGTTATGAGAATATTCATTTACTTGCCTCCCATGCCGCAAGTTCTGTGCGAACATATTCAAGGGTGAGCAGTTTGTTCATAATTTCTTCGACGGTGAGAATATTTGTATTGTCACTGTTGAATGTTTCAAGCGGATTGCGCTCGGTATCGCCTTCGACATAGAATTTATCGTAGTTCAGATCTCTGCGGTCGCAGGGCACACGGAAGAAGTCGCCCATATCGACGGCATTGACGCATTCTTCGCTGGTAAGCAGTGTTTCACTCATCTTTTCGCCGTGACGGATGCCGATCTTCTTGATTTCAACATCGGCGTTAAAGAGTCGGCGGACGGCTTCCGCAAGATCACCGACGGTGCTTGCGGGTGCTTTCTGCACAAAAATGTCGCCGTTTTCGCCGTTGGCAAATGCAAACAGAACCAGGTCAACCGCTTCGTCCAAAGACATGATAAAACGGGTCATGGCGGGTTCGGTGACGGTCATGGGCTTGCCTGCCTTGATCTGTTCAATAAACAGCGGAATCACCGAGCCGCGGCTGCACATGACATTGCCGTAACGGGTACAGCAGATAACAGTCTTATCGGGACTGACGGTGCGGCTTTTTGCCACAACCACCTTTTCCATCATGGCTTTGCTGGTACCCATGGCATTGACAGGATAAGCGGCTTTATCGGTAGACAGACAGATGATACGCTTGACACCCGCATCAATGGCGGCTGTGAGCACATTGTCCGTTCCCAGCACATTGGTCTTGACCGCTTCCACGGGGAAAAACTCGCAGGAAGGCACCTGCTTGAGTGCGGCGGCATGGAAAATATAGTCCACACCGTTCATGCAATTGCGCAGACTTGCAAGGTCTCGCACATCGCCGATGTAGAATTTGATTTTGGAAAATGCTTCGGGATAGCGGCTCTGGTATTCATGACGCATATCATCCTGTTTTTTCTCATCACGGGAGAAAATGCGAATCTCCCCGATGTCGGTTTCCAGAAAACGGTTGAGTACAGCATTGCCGAACGAGCCGGTACCGCCCGTGATCAGAAGCGTTTTATTGGCAAAAATAGACATGATCCATTCCTCTTTTCTGCAAAGAACAATTTATTTTTTAAGTTTTGACTTTATTTTATCTGTAAATGAAAACAAAATCTGATTTCGTAAAAGCACAGACAAAACAAGATAAACAACAGCACCTGCACCGATCTGCAATACCAATGCCGGAAGCATCGGCAGTTGCAACAACGACACCGCAAAAGCGGCACCAAAACAAGCGGCAGCAGCAATCAAGGGCTTCCATAAATCTTTCATAAGCTGTGTAAAGGTATAGCCGACATATTTTGCACTGCACACGCAGTATGCCGCAAAAAACAGGTAATTTCCGATAAGACAGCCGATTGCGATCCACAGCGGGCCGTATTGCAGTGTAATGAGCAACAGCACAAGATCCGCAACAAAACGGAAAATCGTCAATCGCAAGGTGATGTCGCTTCGGTTGACGGCATAAAACAGTGTCTGCATGATCATATTCAGCGGTTGCACAAGTTGTGCAAAGCAAAACACGGTCAGAAACGGCACTGCCTGCAACCATTTATCCCCCAACAACACGGCAACAAACGATTCCGAAACCCCTGCAAGCCCCGTCATCAGCGGAAAATAAATAAAAGCAGTCAGCGACATATAATGGCTGAATTGTTTGAGCAGTGCCGCACGGTCATTCTGCAAGGGTGCAAGAATCGGCAACAATGCCGAATTCATGGCACTTGAAAAGCCCTGCCCGAACAATTTCGGAAACGATTGTCCGCGATCATAGTAAGCCAGTGAATCCGTGCTGTACTGTTTGCCGATGAGAAGCGTGCGGATTTCGGTTGACAGATTGGCAATCAGGGATTGTGCCAACACACGGATGCTGAAGCCGAACAAGCCGCGGATGCGGGTTATTGAAAACTTCAATTGCGGTTTCCAACGCACCCGCAGGCACGTGATGATGCAATACAAAACGGATTTGAGCAGATACTGCAATATCAATGCCCACAAGCCCCATCCGCACTTTGCGGCAATTACGGCGGCAACACCTGAAACGAGGGTTGCAATGGTGCTTCGGAAAAAGATTTCACGGAATCGCAATTGCTTGGTCAGCATGCAGTTCTGCACATAGGTCAGTGCATCTGCAAACAGCATCAGCGACAGCACACGAAGAGTGTTCTGCAACAACGGTGCACCGTAAAAACGGGCAATGGCAGGCGCGGCAAAAAAGAGAACCGCATAAAACAGTGCCGACAGGCCGATGTTGCAATAAAAAACGGAAGAATAATCAAGATCATCCGCATCCTGTTTTCGCACAAGAGCCGCTGAAAAACCGTTTTGTGCAAAGGTGGTGGCAAGATTGACAAAAACAATCAAAACGGCAAGATTGCCGAATTCTTCCGCCGACAAAATGCGGGCAAGAATAAACTGAAAAATGACACTGAAAACCTGTGCCCCTGTTTTTTCAAAAATGCTCCAGAACAACGCCGCAAGGTTTTTTCCTCCCGCAGGTTCTTTTTGTCCCATCACTGTGCCTCCGTCGGGGCTTGCACTTCAGCCGTTTTTTTTCTTTTCAGGTTCGGCAACATTCCGTTTTCAACCGCAGGCGGAGAAACGGCGGCAACAGCGGCAAACAGCCATACAAGCCAGAATGTTTTGTTGTTTGCATAGCAACTGCCGAACAGCGAATAAGCCTGTAAGGCAAGAAATACGCACAGTAAGGCTCTGTTCTTTTTTGCAAATGTGACAGCCACCATAACGAGCATGGAAACATAAACGAGCAAACCGAAAATACCGGTATCCACAAGCAACTGCAAAAACTGATTATGCATTGCCATCTTGGAAAATCTGACACCGTTTGCACCCCAACCGAAAATTTTACGGACAGGTGAAGAATTCTTGAATGCATCCATGGCACCCGCCCAGATCTCCACACGGTTACTGCCGCCGCTGGAAACAGCACTTTCAATCGTAAGACGGTTGCTGACAGAATCAGGCAGGAAGAACATATAAACAATCACAATCACAGCCAACAGCACCGCACCCATTGCAAAAGACAGAAGGAATGATTTTCCAGTACCGAATGCATGAAAAAGCAACACAAAAAAGATACCGATGGCAAGCGACAACAGACCTGCACGTGACCCCGTCAGAAGAACAAGTGCACACAACACCGCCGTCAGTGCAAACGCAACAATGCGTTGCCATACGGGGCGGTCGGAATAAGTAAACCACAAAAGCATAACTGCGGGGAACAGCATGCAACAGGACAACTGATTGCTGTTTGCGGTGGCATCGGCAAACACAAGGCTCATACGCTGTTCACCGACCTGTTCACCGAAGATGATAAACAAAAAAATCATGATGCCTGCAAACACAAATGCGGCATTTTCGATGATGCGCATTCTTTTTGCATCATACGGCAGTGCCGCACACAAGGCGGAAACCGCAAACACCAAAGCCATTGCAAAGGCAACAGAAAAGCCTTTGGACGGCTCGGCATGCCACAGACAGCCTAAAAACAAAAATGCGGTAAAGCCGAACCACACCCATGTAATCGGGGCAATGCGGATCTTAGGCAGTACAGGAAGCACCACAAGTGCACCTGCGAGGGCTACAACAATGCCGATGTATTTCTGCACCGAGCCCAACTGTGCAATGGGAACCAGCGACAGCGGGATGGTTGCAAAATAGGCAAACAAACACCAGGCGAGTCGCGTTGTCGCCTTTTCTATGGCAGCAGGTGTCACATTTTCTTTCTTGAACTGAATCATACCTTTTCTCCTTTACAAAGGCCAAGCCATTGGTTAACAACCGTATCGGCGGCAAACAAGCTCTGTGCCTTTTCGGCGGATTTCTCGCCCATACAAGCAAGTGTATGGCGGTCCGCCTGCAAAAACAAATTCAGTGCATCAGCAATGGATTTTGCACTCATATCCGCACACAGAAAACCATTTTCGTCAGCAATGAGTTGTTCATAATCGGAAACAGGCGTCATCATGACAGACCGTCCGATGGTCATAGCTTCGCAGATAACATTGGGAAGCCCCTCAAAGTGGCTGAAAAGTCCCACGCAATCGGAAGAAGCCATGCAAGTGAAAATTTCATTCGTTTCGGGATGCAGCACCAAGGTATCCTGCAAACCGTGTTCCTGCACAAATGCGGCGGTTTTTTGGTATACACTGTCATCCCCGTTTGCAGAAACAAAACGACCGTACCAGTCAATCTGCAGTTGTTCTCTTTGTTCCCCGGTAAGCAAGGCAACCGCCTGTGCAACCGCCAACGGATTTTTGACAGTCTGAAAACTCGCGGCAACGGTCATTTTGTATTTTCCGGTACGGTTTTCTTCAATCGGAGCAAACACAGCATTGGGATTGACCGCATTGTAAATACACACCATCTTTTTTTGCAGGTACGGACATTTGTTTTTCCACATCTGCACCGCCCTTTCGGAATTGCAGACGATAAAATCTGCAAACACAGACAGCAATCTGTAAGCCATGCCCTTTACACCGCCGAACACCCGTGCATCACAACTGCGTTCACTGATGATGAGTTTCCATTTCTTTTTACCGATGGCGGAAAGACAGGCAATGATGTTTGGCACGGTCATAAAGGAAATGACGGTGTCGGCCCCGCTGTTACGCAGTGTTTTTCGTACCTGCAGAATGCGGTCGGAATAACTGCCTGCGTTCACTTTATAAACAGGAATCTGTGCTTGCTGCAAAGTCGGCAGAAAGAAGTCTGCATCCGAATACACAACAAACGAAACATCAATACCCTGTTTTTTCATCAGGCACGCAATGTTTGTCATCTGGCGTTGTGCACCGCCCGAGCCAAGGCTGTCTATCAAAAAAACTACTTTCATTTTTTCTTGCCCCTTTGTTCAAAAACATAACCCCATGGGTCTTTCTTTTCGGGCAGGATGATTTTTTCACCGAACACGGTGTCCATTGCATCGGGATTGAATTCTCCCCTGCCGCCGCCGTGGAAAAAGGTCAGTTCACCGAAATACACCTTGCCGTCCACTTCATAGAAGTCAACACGCACAAAGGGGAAATCTTTTGCAAGCGTGCGGGCATATTCCTTCATTTCCTCAAAGCACTGCGGACGGGGGGCAACCATATCCGCATTCGGATAATGCCAGCGGAAGTCCTGCTTTTTCCAGTCCATGTCGTAAAAATCCGCTTTTACGCTGTTGCGGCGGTCACTGCAGAAAAACACATACTGCGGCTCGCCGTTGAAACAGAAAAACTTATAGTCAAACAGATCGTCGTTGCGGCTGTCTTCCAAAAAACGCTCGCAGACGATATACGGCTTCTTTGTAAAATAAGGCCATTCGCCCGAAATAAAGCAATACTCGTTTTTCAACCACCAACGCATCTTGAAGAGTGCAAGTTTTTTGTTGAGTTGTGCTTTGTCTTTGACTAAAATCAGATGCCCCGAATCGTGTGAGGATTTGAGCACAAAGCGGTCAGGGAGCGAATCAAAATCAATGTCGGCGGGATCTTCCCACACCCCGTACAGTTCATTGAGCAGAGATCCCAGTCCCTTTTCTTCCACAAACTTACGCACTTCAAATTTATCTGCCGCCGACAAAGCGCGTTCATCAAACCAATTGATTTTCAGCCAGTTGAGTTTTTCGTTGAAGGTCTTCGGATTTTCAAGATCTGCCTTTTTGTGCAGTCCCTTTTCGTACAAATCGCCCACAAAACGTTCGGGATCTTTTTGCAGCATCCGTTTACCGCAAAAAGACTGCCATTTCATGACAAAAAAGCAGTATATTTCAAAAAGATACGGCAATTTTGTCTTCAAAATCTTTTTCAGATTCATTTTTTTGTTCCTCACAGATTGCATTTGTACCAATCAATGGCTTCTTTCAAACCTGTTTTGAAATCATAGTCGGGATCATATCCGAGCAAACGCTTTGCCTTGGAAATATCGGCATTGGAATGTTTGATATCCCCTTTTCTGTCGGGGCCGAAGTTGGGTTCAAGATTCACTTCGAGTGCCTCGCAAAGGGCATAATAAATGTCAATCAGATATTCTCTGCCGCCGTAGGCAACGTTGAAGGCTTCACCGTTGGCTTCGTCACCCGAAAGGCAGGCTTTGAGGTTGGCTTCGATGACATTTTCGATGTAAGTAAAGTCACGGCTCTGCTTGCCGTCACCGTTGATGGTGGGCGTTTCGCCATTCAGTAACATTTTGATGAACTTCGGAATGACGGCGGCATAGGCCCCGTCGGGTGTCTGACGGCGGCCGAAGACGTTGAAATAACGAAGCCCCACCGTGGGCAGACCGTAACAACGGGTATACAGTGCACCGTAGAGTTCATCGACGGCTTTGGTCAATGCGTAAGGAGAAAGCAAATTGCCTTCCCTGCCCTCGGTTTTAGGCAGATTGGGCTCGTCACCGTAGACGGAGGAAGAAGAAGCATACACAAACTTCTTGACCCCGCACTGACGGGCGGCTTCCATCATGTTGAGCGTGCCGCAGATGTTGTTCTTTTCATAGAACAGCGGCATTTCAAGACTTCTCGGCACACTGCCCCATGCCGCCTGATTGAGGACGTAATCCACCCCCTCGCAGGCTTGCAGGCAAGTGTCATAGTCTTTGATATCGCCCTTGATAAAAGTATAGTTTTCATTGTCGGCGAACATATCCACATTCTTCTGAAAGCCTGTGGAAAGGTCGTCAAGACAGCGGACCTTGTACCCCATGTTCAGAATGGCTTCGCAAAGGTTGGAACCGATGAAGCCTGCACCGCCCGTGACAAGAAACACGGAATCAGCAGGAAATTGAAGATGTTTGTATCCCATTTTTTTACAGCCTCCAATACTGATAGCCTGCTTCTTCGCAAGCAGTTCTGTCAAGAAGTCCCTTGACATCCACAAGCACCTTGCAGTCCTTGTCGGAGAACAGTTTTTTAAGAGAATCGGGCGTGAAAGACTTGAATTCTTCGTGAGCAACAGCCAGAATGACAGCATCGCAACCGCTGACAGAGTTGATGTCAACAAAATCAAGACCGTATTCATGCTTGGCTTCATCCGCATCGGCAACGGGGTCCGCAATCACGGGGGTAATACCGTATTCCTGCAATTCGTTGTAAATGTCGATCACACGGGTATTTCTTGTATCGGGGCAGTTTTCTTTGAAAGTGAAGCCGAGAATGGCAACCTTTGCCCCCTTGACGGCGGCACCCGTTTTGAGAATGCACTTGATAGTATTTTCGGCAACATATTTACCCATGTCGTCATTGATGCGTCTGCCGGCAAGAATGACCTGGCTGTGGTAGCCGAGCTGTTCGGCACGGTAGGTCAGATAGTAGGGGTCTACACCGATGCAGTGACCGCCGACAAGGCCGGGGAAGAATTTAAGAAAATTCCACTTGGTGCCTGCGGCTTCGAGGACGGCTTTGGTGTCGATGCCCATTTTATTGAAGATGACAGACAGCTCATTCATGAAAGCGATGTTGATATCGCGCTGGCTGTTTTCGATGACCTTTGCGGCTTCTGCAACCTTGATGGACGGTGCACAGTGCACACCGACCTTGACAACAAGACGATACACATCGGCAACAACGGCAAGGGTTTCTTCGTCCATACCCGACACGATCTTGACGATATTTTCAAGGCGGTGTTCCTTGTCACCGGGGTTGATGCGTTCCGGGGAATAAGCAACCTTGAAATCGACACCGCATTTAAGTCCCGACTCTTTTTCAAGAATGGGAACACAGATTTCTTCCGTCACACCGGGATAAACGGTGGATTCATACACAACGATACTACCCTTTACAAGGTTTCTGCCGACAATGGTGCTGGCACCTTCCACGGGAGTCAGGTCGGGGGTATGGTCTGCACGGACGGGTGTAGGAACAGCCACAATGTGGAATTTTGCTTCACGCAGTCTTGTTTCGTCTGCGGTAAAATCGACCTTGCAGGCGGCAATGCCTTCGTCACCGATTTCATGGGTGGGGTCAATGCCCTGCTTGTAGAGTTCGATTTTCTTTTCATTCAGGTCAAAACCGACCACATCCACATGTTCGGCAAAGGCAACAGCGATGGGCATACCGACATAGCCGAGCCCCACCAAAGACAGTTTTTCTTCTCTTTTTAAAAGTTTTTCGTAAAGATTCATAAACTTATTTCACTCCACATTTCCTTATATTTTGCAACCACTTTTTCAAGGGCGTACTGTTCTTGCGTTTTGAGCATTGCTTTTTGCGCAAATGCATTCAGTTTTGCTTCGTTTTCAAAAGCAAATTTCAGTGCATCGTAAACTGCCTGCTCGGACTTTGCCTCAAATACAATGCCGCAATCATCAGAAAGCATTTCGCCGATGGCACCGACATCACTGCCTGCAACGGCGGTGCCGAGTGCCATGGCTTCCACGACGGCATTGGGAAACCCCTCGGTGTAACTGGGTAAAACAAACAGCCCGCTTTTTGCGACTTCCTTAAGCACCTCATCATGCGGCATTTCGCCTGCAAAGGTAAGATTTTTCACATCCTTACATTGCAGGGATTCTATATATTCGTCCTTGTAAGGGCCGATGATTTTCAGTTTTTTTTCGGGATATTCGGTGCAAAGTTTCTTCCATGCTCCGACAAGTTCTCCGATGCCTTTTGTCGGCACGACCCACCCGACGAACACCACCGTGTCTGCCTGTATTTTTTCGCAGCTGCCCCCTTGCACTTTTGTCATGTTGAACGGATTTGGCATCTGCATACTGTTAACCGCGGGCAAAGCCATTTTAATGGTTTCGGCAGTTGCATTATCAAGACTTATCACACAGGACGCCATTTGCATCGCCTTTTTCAACAACTTCCACTCCCATGATTGTGTTTTGCACAATTCGGGAATTCTTCCGAAGCGCAGGTGATATGCCACGGGGATGTTTTTCTGTTTGCCAAGTTGCAGAATCAGCAGATCGCGAACAACGGCAAGCGAGCCGCTTGTTACAAGGTGAATGCAATCAATTTTTTCTGTTTTGAGAATTTTTTCAACCGCAGCACGGTGGGTAAACATGGATGCACCGCCCTCGACAACACGTTCAAGGAGCCCTCTGCCTTCGGTTGCACGACGTTTGGGGGCTGTATTGACAAGATGCAGATTCACACCCACAGCAGGATCTTTCATGTATTCGACGATCATCTTCGTCCAGTTTGCAATGCCGCCGTAAGGTGGCGGGTAAGGAGAAACAAGCAATATGTTCTGCATTTATGTTCCCTCCTTTGCAACAAGTACATCAAGTTCAGCCGAAAGACGGCTCATAAAGACTTCGCTTGTAAAGTTTTCGGAGAAATATGTTTTTGCGTTTTCACCGCACCCGGAGAATTGTGCGGGATCATCAAGATATTGTTGCATCAAACCTGCAAGACCTTCGCTGTCGCCTGCGGGAACACTCTTACCACAGGCAGCATCTTCGAGCACTTTTACAGCTGCTCCGTTGATGGCGGCAAGAATGGGTTTGCCGACGGTCATGTAGGTCTGCAATTTCCCGGGCAAGGTATCACCGACGGCACTGTCTCCTGCCAATGTCAGCAACAGCACATCGCTCTTTTTGTATTGTTCGCCCATTTCTTCGGGCTTGAATCTGCCGGGAAATAAAATTTTATCTTCCAAGCCGACTTCTTTTGTTTTTTGTTGCAGATTCTGTAGTTCCGAACCGTCCCCGACCAGATGAATCTGAAAATCATTGCGGTCTTTCAGCAGTGCGGCAGCCTCAATGACCGTTTCAAGGGATTGTGCCTTGCCGAGATTGCCCGCAAACATAAACACCTTTTTATCGTTGTTTTCACTCGTCAGATCCTGTTGCAACAAACTGCCGTTGGCATGTTGGGGAATGTAAGAAAGCTTTTCCGACGGCACGTGGCAGACGGTGTGCAGATAGTCAACAAACGGTTCGCTTGTGACGGCAATTTTGTCCGCTTGTGCATAAAGATACTGCGACAATTTCGCCGCACCCTTGTAAATCGGATTCCCTTCCCCGACGACCGTGAGTGCCGAAGCCGGCCACAAATCAAGGCAATACAGGAACATGGGCACCTTTTTGCGTTTTTTGTAAATCACCGCAGGCAAAACCATGGTGATGGGTGAAAGCTGATAAGACAAAACAAGGTCAAATTTTTCACACATAAAAATTGCTTTGAGCGATGATGAAACGGCAAAAGACGCGTAATTGAGCATCAGTGTCAACGCACCGTTGCCTCTGCCGACTTCGAAACAGCGCAACACTTTTACACCGTCGATTTCTTCTTTTCTGCGGCGGCAGAAGCGATACTCCTTTGGCACTTTGCCCTGCGGATAATTCGGCAAGCCCGTCAGCACGGTCACTTCATGGCCTTGCTTTTTAAGCATGGGAGCGATTTCATTGATGAGAAAAGTTTCGGGGAAATAATTCTGACAAACCACAAGAATCTTCATGCGGTGTTCCTCCGGATATTTATATTAAATTCAATTACCAGGTGAATGTCCAGGTTTCTTCAAGATATCCCGTCAGCTTTGCAGTGGCGGAAATACCGAGCGAACCGGAGCCGACACCTGTCATGGGAAGATATTCACGGAACTTGACAGGCAATCCCTGTGCATCGACGGTGATGTCGATCTGTCCTTCGTGATAGGTGACCGTACCCGAATCAACCTTTGCACCGCCAAGGTCAAACTGTTCGAGTTTGAGATAGCCCATGCAGGTGGAGTGATAAGGCGGATGCTCCTCCAGATCGCAGGTTTCTTCACGGATTCGCACGGTGTATGTGATACTGCCGTCCGCATTCTGCTTTGCACCGTATGCCGTGACACCGGCGGGATCAATCTTAAATGCAACCCCTGACGGCGGGATAACATCAAACGGGGTCACGACTTCCTTGGTTTTCGGGTCGGTTGCCGTGCCGTTGACAAAATTGTAGGTCAGCGGTTTAATACTGTCAATAATGCCCTGAATAATCGCCTGTCCCGGCGTACGAAGCCAGCTGATACTCAGTTCCAGAATTTCAGCATTGCCCGTCTGTTCTTTGAGTGCGGTAAAGTTTTTTGCACTCTTCACATAAGAAATTGCATTATTCATGGCGGTGATAACCTGTTCAAGTGAATACGAAGACGGATCTGCCTGCGTTGTCGGGGCTTCCGTAGCGTTTACATCCTGCGTGGGTTGTTCACCGTTTACATCCGTCGGCTGTGTTGCAATCGGATTTGTTACAGCCGGCAGTGTGGGAATAATATTCTGCGGATTATACGGACTGCCGAGCGTATCGCTTTCAACGGGATTTGCCGATTGTGTATTGTTATAGGGGTTATAAAGGCTGATTGCACTGTCCGGATCATACGGCACAGTGGGTTGTTGCGATTGTTGCGTAAACAGCAATGACCCGATGTAAACCACATCGGCACACAGCACAACGGCAATGACCGCCAGCACCACAACCAAAACTTTTTTAACCATGATTTTTCCTCATTCAAGCATTTTTTTCAGGAATCTGCCCGTATGGCTTTCGGGCACAAGGGCAACTTCTTCGGGAGTACCGACTGCCACAATCTGACCGCCTCGGTTGCCGCCTTCGGGACCGAGATCAATCACATGATCGGCACATTTGATGACATCGAGATTGTGTTCAATGACAACCACGGTGTTCCCTTCATCCGCAAGCCGTTGCAGAACGGTGATCAGCCGATGCACGTCTGCGGTGTGAAGCCCCGTTGTGGGTTCATCTAAAATATACATTGTCTTACCCGTTGCGCGTTTCTGCAGTTCGGTAGACAATTTGACTCTTTGTGCCTCACCGCCCGAAAGCTGTGTGGCGGGCTGACCGATCTTGACATAACCGATGCCGACATCATACAGTGTCTGCAATTTGCGGCGGATGGACGGAAGATTTTCAAAAAATTTAAGACCTTCCTCGATCGTCATATCCAACACATCGGCAATGCTCTTGCCTTTGTATTTGACATCGAGCGTTTCACGGTTGTAGCGAGCACCTTTACAGACCTCGCAAGGCACATACACGTCCGCCAGAAAGTGCATTTCGATTTTGACAATACCGTCGCCCTGACAGGCTTCACAGCGACCGCCCGAAACATTAAACGAGAACCGTCCCGGGGCATAACCGCGTATTTTTGCATCCTGCGTTTCGCTGAACAGTTTGCGGATGTCGTTGAACACACCCGTGTAGGTTGCGGGGTTGGAACGCGGGGTTCTGCCGATGGGTGACTGGTCTATATCTATGACCTTATCGAGATATTCAATACCTTCCATCCCCGCATGCTTGCCGGTCACTTTTTTGGCATTGTTCAATTCGTTGGCAAGACGTTTATAAAGAATTTCATTGATGAGCGAAGATTTGCCCGACCCCGAAACACCTGTGACGCAGATGAGCTTGCCGAGCGGAAATTCCACGTCCACGTTCTGCAGATTGTTTTCGCGTGCCCCGCGAATGATAAGACTTTTGCCGTTGCCGGGACGGCGTTTTTCGGGCACGGGAACTTTTTTCTTGCCCGAAAGATACTGTCCCGTAACGGACTCTTTACAGGCAATAATATCTTTTGGCTTGCCGGCACAAACAATTTCGCCGCCGTGGATACCTGCCCCGGGGCCGATATCCACAACAAAATCCGCATTCAGCATGGTGTCTTCGTCATGCTCGACCACGATCAACGTATTGCCGATGTCGCGAAGCCTTTTGAGGGTCGCAAGCAGTTTTTCATTGTCACGCTGATGAAGACCGATGCTCGGTTCATCCAGCACATACAGCACACCCGTCAAAGACGAGCCGATCTGTGTTGCAAGGCGGATTCTTTGTGCTTCACCGCCCGACAAAGTACCTGCATTGCGGTTGAGTGTGAGGTAATCAAGCCCGACACTGCTCAAAAATGCAAGCCGTTCGCGGATTTCTTTTACAATACGGTCAGCAATGAAAGCATCGCGTTCGGACAAATGCAGATTTTCAAAGAACTGTTCTTCCTCGGTAACACTCATTTTGCAGAGTGTGTCGATGTTGATATCCCCGACCGTGACAAACAGGCTTTCCTTTCGCAGTCTTGCACCGCCGCATTCGGGGCAGGGACACGAACGCATGACCTGTTCGATTTCCCAACGCGACCAATCGCTGCCGGTTTCTCTGTAACGCCGTTCGAGGTTGTTGATGACACCTTCAAAATCGGTCTGATACGTACCCGAGCCGTATTCCATTTCGCGGTGAAGGGTCATTTTTTCACCGTTGGTACCATACAGCAGGGCATGCAATCCGTCGGCGGGGATATCCTTGACGGGCGTATCAAGCGAAAAGCCGTATTTTTCGGCAAGTCCTTTGAAATACATATAGGCAATGGTGCTGCCTTCGGCTTTGGACCAGCCTGTTGCTTTGATAGCACCCTCGTGTATGGACAGCGTTTTATCGGGAATGACAAGATCGGGATCCACGGAAAGGAAAAATCCCAGCCCCGTACACTTGGGACATGCACCGAACGGATTGTTGAAAGAGAACATACGCGGTGCGAGTTCTTCCATGCTGAATCCGTGGTCGGGGCAGGAATAATTCTGCGAAAACAAGGTTTCTTCGCCGTCGATGACACTGCAAAGCACCAATCCCTCGGCAAGTCGCTGTGCGGCTTCCACGGAATCGGCAACACGCGAAGCGATACCGGGTTTTGCAATCAGACGGTCAACGATGATTTCAATATTGTGTTTGTTGTTTTTGTTCAGTTTGATTTCTTCGGACAGATCGTACATATTCCCGTCCACACGGGCACGGACATAGCCCGAACGGCGTGCGGCTTCAAATATTTTGACATGCTCGCCTTTTTTGCCGCGTACAACAGGGGCAAGAATCATAAACTTCGTTCCCTCGGGCAGAAGCATGATTTTGTCAACGATCTGGTCGGTGGTCTGCTGTTTGATTTCTCTGCCGCAGACGGGGCAATGTGCCACGCCGACACGGGCAAAAAGCAGACGCATATAGTCATAAATTTCCGTTACCGTGCCGACGGTGGAACGGGGATTTTTGGAAGTTGTTTTCTGGTCAATAGAGATAGCAGGCGACAACCCCTCAATGGAATCGACATCGGGCTTGTCCATCTGGCCCAAAAACTGACGGGCATAAGAAGACAGTGATTCCACATAGCGGCGCTGTCCTTCGGCATAGATGGTGTCAAAGGCAAGGGTGGTTTTGCCCGAGCCAGAAAGCCCCGTAAACACAACGAGGGAATCGCGGGGGATCTGCAGATCCACATTTTTCAGATTGTGCTCTCTTGCACCTTTGACGGTCAGATATTTCTGTTGCAAATTTATTTTCCTCCGTTTTTACGGCTGTTTTTGGGTAAAAAAGATTTTGTGTGCACGTTGCGCAGTTTTTCAATACGGTCACGCAAGTAAGCGGCATGCTCAAATTCAAGCAGCTTTGCGGCAGAACGCATTTCTTTGGTAAGACGCTCGATGAGTGCTTCACGTTCTTTGGCAGACAGTTTACTGTCGTCCTTTTTGTCGTTTTTGTGGGTGGAGATTTCAAGCACCTCACGCACACCCTTGTTGATGGTGGTGGGAATGATACCGTGCTCCTTGTTATATGCATCCTGCTTTTCACGTCTGCGGACGGTTTCGCGGATAGCACGTTCCATGCTCGGGGTCACGGAATCGGCATACATGATAACTTCGCCCGATGCGTTTCTTGCGGCCCTGCCGATGGTCTGAATCAGGCTCGTTTCGCTTCGCAGGAAACCTTCCTTATCGGCATCTAAAATGGCAACGAGCGACACTTCGGGAATATCCAACCCTTCACGAAGCAGGTTGATACCGACCAGCACATCAAATTCACCCAGACGCAGATCGCGGATGATTTCCATGCGTTCAATGGTGTCGATGTCATAGTGCATATAGCGGACACGGATGCCGTAGTCGGTCAGATAATCGGTCAGAGCTTCCGCCATTTTTTTGGTAAGCGTGGTCACGAGCACACGTTCTTTGCGTTCGATGCGGATGTTGATTTCGGAAATCAGGTCATCAATCTGCCCGTCGGTAGGCCGAACGGAAATATCGGGATCAAGCAGACCCGTCGGACGGATAAGCTGTTCTGCCGTGTGCAGAGACAAATCTCTTTCATAGTTGCCGGGGGTGGCACTGACAAAGATCTTTTGACCGATCTTGTCATAAAATTCATCAAAAGTCAGCGGACGGTTATCGTAAGCCGAAGGCAGACGGAATCCAAATTCCACAAGCGAATCCTTTCGGGATTTGTCGCCGCCGTACATACCCCGCACCTGCGGCAATGTGACATGGCTTTCGTCCACAAACAGAATGAAGTCTTCGGGGAAATAGTCAAGCAAAGTGAACGGGGCTTCCCCGGAGGCTCTGCCCGACATAATGCGTGAATAGTTTTCAATACCCTTGCAAAAGCCCGTTTCAAGCAGCATTTCCATGTCGTAATCGGTGCGTTGCTGAATGCGCTGTGCTTCAATGAGTTTGCCTTGCGAAGTAAACCATGCAGCACGGTCGGCGGCTTCGGCTTTGATTTCTTCTATGGCTTTTTCAAGCTTTTCCTGCGACACAACATAGTGAGACGCGGGATAAATGGCAACGTGTGAAAGTACGTTTTTGGTTTCGCCCGTCAGGGGATTGATTTCGGAAATGCGGTCCACCTCATCCCCGAAAAACTCAATGCGCAGTGCGTTTTCAGTTGTATAGACGGGAAAGATCTCCACCACATCACCGTGGCAACGGAATTTATTGCGGATAAAATTGACATCATTGCGTTCATACTGAATGTCAACGAGTTTTTTGAGCAACTCGTCACGTTGCAGTTCCATTCCCTGTCGGACGGAAATGACCATTTCGCGGTAGTCAATCGGGTCACCCAAAGAATAAATGCACGATACACTCGCCACAATAATGACATCTCTGCGTTCACTCAGTGCGCAGGTTGCGGAATGACGCAAGCGGTCAATTTCGTCATTGATGGCGGAATCTTTTTCGATGTAGGTGTCGGTGGTTGCAATGTAGGCTTCGGGTTGGTAGTAGTCGTAATAAGAAACAAAATATTCAACCGCATTTTCGGGAAAAAATTCACGGAATTCACTGCACAACTGGGCGGCAAGGGTTTTGTTGTGTGCAAGCACCAGCGTGGGGCGGTTGAGTTCGGCAATCACATTTGCCATGGTAAAGGTTTTGCCCGAGCCGGTTACACCGAGCAGGGTCTGCTCTTGGTATCCTTTACGAACGCCGTCACAAAGCTCAGCAATGGCCTGCGGCTGATCGCCCGTGGGCTTATATTCGGATACGAGTTTAAAACAGTCCATGCCGTTCCCTCCCTGTTGATGAAATTCATGATATACCAATAATACAGTATACCACATTATTTTAAAAAATAAAAGAGTTTATATATAATAATTTTAAATATTTGTGAATTTTTTGGCGATAATTGCATGTTACTGTTGCCGATTGAAAAACAGCTTTCGGGGCAAACTGAAAAAACAAAAGGAGTGAAACAAATGATTGAACAAGATACCATAAAACTGCTTCGCGAGTGCGATGCCGGTATTCAGATGGGCATTGCATCCATTGAGGATGTGCTGGATGATGTAAAAAGCGACAAAATGCGTAACTATCTTCACACAAGCAAGGAAAAGCACGAAGACCTGATGCACGAAGTGCAGGCACTGCTTGAATCCTACCATGACGACGGCAAGGAGCCCAACCCCATTGCACAGACCATGTCCACTTTGAAAACGGGCATGAAACTTGCCATGAAGGATTCCGACAAAACCATTGCAGACCTGATGCTGGACGGTTGCGACATGGGTGTGAAATCCTTGAGCAAGTACCTCAACCAGTATGCCGCCGCGGATGAACAATCCAAGAATATCACAAAACGCTTAATCAAAATTGAAGAAGATCTCGGCAGACAGATGAGAGAATTTCTGTAACGAAAAACCACATTCGCAGGGGGCAAAAAACGTCTCCTGCGATTTTTTTGTGAATAAAATATGATGAAAATATTGTACAATTGTTAATTTTTTTAATTATAAAAAAACATGTGTTACAAAATAACTTTTTTTCTAATTTATATTCAGAAAGACATTTTCAGGAGGTGATTGCCATGATTTCAGAAATTGAAATCACAATATAACGAGGAGGTGATAACAAGAAATATGTTCTCTTTTTGGCAAAATAACACAAAATTTTCATCATTTTAAAATTATTTTAAGCAAAAAGGAACATTATGATTATGAAAAAACAACTTGTTAAAATTATTTCACTTTTTTCTGTTTTGGTTCTTTTGTGTTGTCCCGTTCTGCATTTGTTTGCAACCGCCGTTTCGGAATCGAAAGAGGTTGTTGCAAGCAAGGTAGACGAAAAGGTGCTGTCGGCTTTTGACGACGGCGCACAAACCGTGAAAGTATATGTTTGGCTCAACGACATTGACCAAAAGCAGGTTGACAAAGCCGTGGAGCAAAAAACCGGCTTGCGAGCAGACAACCTTGCAGCTTTATCTTGCTGATATTGACGGCAACGGCATCATCAATTCCGGTGACTCGCGCCTTGCCGAGCGCTATGCCGTGGGATTGGATCCGTAATACATATAAAAAGGAGTGCTTTGGTATGAAAAAAATTATTTCCCTGTTTCTGTGTATTGCTATGCTGTTCACATTTGTAGCAATCGGTACAGCTGAGACTGTTCCGCAATTGCAGTTAAAAACAGTGGCTCGAACCGTTGTGCCGATTGATCCTGAAAACCCCACACTGAACTATGCTGTCGTCTTTTTTGATATCACCCTTGGTCATTGCCCGGATTTTGAAAGTTTCGAGTTGTTGATTACATACAATCCGAAAGTATTGGAATATTACGCTGATTATCCGTTTGCACAAACAGATATTGTTAAAAATTCAATTGATTGCACTGTCATACAGCCGGGCAAATTAAAAGTCATCGCTTCACCGGCAGGCCATGGTGTATGCGATGAATTCGAGCCATTCTGTTTGCAAATAATCGGCAAAGGTGATACAGGCATTGAAGTTGAGCTTGTGTCATTCAAAACCGTAGATGGTGAAAGTGAAAATATCGAATTTGATGCAAAGGTTTACAATTTCAACACTGCTGGTGGGTTAATCTGGGACACATGGGAAACCATTCTGCTCAATTCTTTGAACCAAATCGTTATTCCGCAACCCGGCGATATTGATTTTGACGGACGTATCACAGCCGAAGATGCCCGTCTTGCATTGCGTGCAGCGGTCGGTCTTGAAAAATTAAAGCGTTATCAGTATTATGCAACCGATTACAACGAATACAACCCCATTGTCAGCAGTGCGGCAAGAGATATTCTTCGTGCATCCTGCGGACTTGACAAATTGGAATTCAGTGAATGTAATTTTTATACAGGACAGGAAATTGCATTCGGACCGTTTGCAAATGCAGAGAACGGTCAATACAACTGGGTCTGCGAAGGCTTGGACGAGGAACAGTTTACGATTGAAGAAAAGTCCATCAGCGATGAAGATGCACCGGACGGTGCTCCCGTCCGTCAGTATTTTTTCATCACATCGGTGAAATATACCGGTCCCTGCGATATCACATTCAGATTGCAGAATGCAGACGGCTCGGAATGCCTTGAGGAATACACTCTGCGTATCAATGCTGATGTTCTTGTCGGATAAAAAAATTACGATTCATACTCAAAACACCGCCATGGAATTTTCCACAGCGGTGTTTTTGCATTCTGTTTTATTTATTTTCGGGGATGCCGTAGTTTTCAAGCACATAGTCCATGTCCTTGTCGCCTCTGCCCGAGAGGTTAATGAGGATGGAACCGTGATCCATGGTCTTTGCGAGCTTCATGCCGAATGCAACGGCATGGGAGCTTTCGATGGCGGGGATGATGCCTTCCATGCGGGCAAGTTTGTAGAATGCATCGATGGTTTCTTCGTCGTCGATGACATCGTACTTGACTCTGCCGATCTCCTGCAGGAATGCGTGTTCGGGACCGGAAGACGGATAATCAAGTCCGCTTGCAACCGAGTAAACGGGTGCGGGTTCGCCGTTTTCGTCCTTGAGCATGATGCTGTTGAAGCCGTGCATGATGCCTTCGGTGCCGTATTTCAGGCTTGCGGCATGGTCACCGAGTTTGGGACCTCTGCCAAGCGGTTCAATACCGTAAATATCCACGGGGTCATTCAGGAAACCTGCAAACAGACCTGCCGCATTGGAACCGCCGCCGACACAGGCGACAATGGAAGTGGGAAGATGCCCCGTCATGTCAATGAACTGTTCTCTTGCTTCAATGCCGACCACGCTCTGAAAATCGCGCACCATCATCGGGAAGGGATGCGGACCGAGAACGGAGCCGATGCAGTAAATAGAATCCTGATATTCCTTGCTGTAAGCATCAAAAGCGGCATCGACCGCCTCTTTGAGGGTTTGCAAGCCGTGGGTGACTTCCACAACATTGGCACCTAAAATCTTCATTCTTGCCACGTTGGGAGCCTGTTTTTTGATGTCCACCGTGCCCATGTAAATGTCGCATTCAAGCCCGAAATAAGCAGCAGCCGTGGCAAGGGCGACACCATGCTGACCTGCACCTGTTTCGGCAATGACCTTCTTTTTGCCCATGTATTTTGCAAGCAGGGCTTCGCCCATGCAGTGATTGAGTTTGTGTGCACCCGAATGGTTGAGGTCTTCACGCTTTGCATACAGTTGTACCTTGCCGCCGAGATGATCGGACAGTCTTTCAAGATGGGTCACGGGTGTGGGTCTGCCCTGAAATTCCTTGCGGATGCGACGAAGTTCTGCAATGAATTTGCGGGACTGGCAGATGGAAAAATAGGCTTCGGTGATTTCAGCCATAGCGTTTTTGAGTTTTTCGTCAATGTAAACGCCGCCGTATTTGCCGAAATAGCCGTCCTTATCGGGATAATTGTTAAAATAAGTATCAAAGTTAATGCCGTTATAAATCATGGTAAATCCTCCGTTTATATGTTAATGTAAAAATGTCGTTTTTTCAGTTGCAGCGGCACCATCGTTTGGTTAAAAGAAACATAAATATCAACTCCGGAAAAAAATAAAATCCCTGACAGAAAAGTGCTTTCTGTCAAGGACGAATAAACTACATTATCCGCGGTGCCACCTTGTTTCACGGTCTTTCCGTGCCCTTTGCGGGATACAATCATATCCCCGGCAACTGACGTATGCCTTACGTTGCAGAATACTCGGCTTTCGCCTTTGACTGCACCCTCAGCGGCCCATTTGATGATCTGTTTTTCGCCCGATTCACAGCATCACGGACTCTCTGTGGAATCATAATCACCTTTACTTCCGCTTCAACGGTTTGATTCAATTGTTGATTATTATAACACCCGATTTTTCGGTTGTCAATAGATTTTTTTCATTTTTCCGTCTTTACGGGGGTGTAAATTCTGTCAATCCATATCCATTATGGGAATTTTTTTAATTGTCCTGTAGGCATCCCCAAAGAACGGTACAAACCGGACATCCTCGGAAAGGGCGGCAAAACGGCCGTCCGCAAACACAAAATGCTCAATCAGAGGAATATCGACCGCATTCAGGGCATTGGCAATGTGTGCGGTTGCAGCATAATCCGCATTCGATGCTTTTGCCTGCCCGCTGGGATGATTGTGTGCAAGCACCACCCCGACACATTCGGAAAGAATCGCTTCATTGACAATACGTCGTGCCTGCATGGCCACTTCCGTGGTTGTCCCCTCTGCAATTTCAATACATCTGCCGATGGTCTTTCCCGCTTGCAGACAAACCATGTACAGCACTTCCCTTTTCTGCCCGACAAACAGCGGCATCAGCAATTGTGTAACTTCTTCCACACGTTCCATTTTCCGGGGAGAATCTTCTTTATCTTGCAGATAAATACGAAAAACATCGGGAAGCATATTCAGAAATTGTGCAGTTTCAGCACCGATCCCATGTACCTGCATCAGATCCTCACGGGACGCATCAAGTACCGCAGAAAAAGACCCGAATCTGTCAAGCAGTCGGTGTGCGGTTTCGTTTGTATCCACACGGGGAATGGTATAAAACAGCAGCAATTCCAGAAGATTGTGCGGTTCAAAATGTTCAATGCCTTCCACCGCGGCTCGTTTGCGCAATCTTTTTCTGTGTCCGCTGTGATCCGCAGCAGGGATTACTTGTTTTTCATTGCGTGAAGTTTTCATAGTTCTCCTTGTGTAAGACTTGCTTTTTTCTTAAAAAAAGTGTATTTTATAGCTGGGTGATCTGAATGAAAACTTTTACCGTCGGCCACAATGATGCGGGACAGCGGTTTGACAAATTCATTACCAAGACCGTACCGCGGCTTCCGCAATCATTGCTTTACAAATATCTGCGAACCAAACGCATCAAACTCAACGGCAAAAAAGCGGACATATCGACCCGTATTCAGGCGGGTGATATTGTTGAAATGTATATAAACGATGAGTTTTTTGCCCCCGTGGAGGAACGGTATTCCTTTTTGTCGGCAGGCAAGCAGCTCGATATTTTATATGAAGATGAAAACATATTGATGCTCGATAAGAAAGTCGGGCTTTTATCGCATCCCGACGAGGGAGAGTACAACGACACTCTCATTACCCGTGTGCAACGCTATCTGTACGAAAAAGGCGAATACGACCCCAAAGCCGAAAACTCCTTTGCTCCTGCCCTTGCAAACCGCATCGACCGCAACACGGGCGGCATTGTGATGGCGGCAAAGAATGCGGAAGCACTGCGTATTCTCAATCAGAAAATCAAGGACCGAGAAATCAAAAAACTGTATTTGTGCATTCTCATCGGCTGTCCGAAAAAGAAAGAGGACATCATGACAGGCTACATCACAAAAGATGAAAAAAAGAACATGGTTACGGTATACAATACCCCGCAGGCAGGCGGACGGTCTATCCGTACCAAGTACAGGGTGCTCGACAGCAAAGGCGGCCTTTCGCTTGTTGAAGTGGATTTACTGACGGGAAGAACCCACCAGATCCGTGCACATTTTGCATCTGTCGGCTGTCCTTTATTGGGCGACGGAAAATACGGCACAAACGAGCAGAACAAGCGTTTCGGCGGCTACAAAAAGCAATGTCTTTATTCCTACAAAACGGTGTTTGAATTCACAACGGATGCGGGAATTCTCAACTATCTCAACGGCAAAGCCGTCACCGCTCCCGATGTATGGTTCAGAACCGCCTTTTATGACGGCACACTGATTCATAATAAAAAGTGATTTTCAGTCGGAGGAAGCATTATTCCTCCGGCTTTATCATTTCCTTGAATTCCGATTCACTGATGACACGCACGCCGAGGTCATTTGCTTTTTTCAGTTTACTTCCCGCCGCTTCGCCTGCAAGCACAATACTCGTCTTTTTGGAAACGGAAGACGAAACCTTACCGCCTGCGTTTTCAATGATTGCCGATGCCTCATCACGGGTAAATTCGGTCAAGGTGCCGGTCAGCACAAAGGTAAGACCTGCAAAACGGGTGTCGGTCACTTCCTTGGTGGAAGTCATATTGACCCCGAGTGCCTGCAAATCTGCAATCAGATTGCGTGCGGATTCATGTGAAAAATAATCAACAACTGCCTGTGCCATAATTTCACCGAAGCCGTCAATGGTGCAAAGAGTCTGCACATCGGCTTGCATGATTTTTTCCATACTGCCGAAACGTGAACTGAGCAGTTTTGCCGCTTTGGCACCGATATGGCGGATGCCGAGTGCAAACAGCAAACGGGCAAGATCATTCTGCTTTGATTTTTCCGCCGCAGCAAGGAAATTGGCGGCAGACTTTTTGCCGAGTCCTTCCATTTCTGCAATTTCGTCGGCATTCAGCCGGTATAAATCCGCTGCCGTGCGGATCATTCCGCTTTCAACAAAGGCAGCAAGATTGGCTTCGCCTAAGCCTTCAATATCCATTGCATCACGCGAACAGAAATGAATGATATTACGAAGCAGTTGTGCGGGACAATCGGGATTGACACAGCGGACCGCCGCTTCCCCGTCTTCTCTTGTTACAACGGCACCGCAGGACGGACAGGTTGCGGGCATACAGAACGGCGTTGTATTTTCGCCGCGTTTTGTGACGCGGATAACCTCGGGAATGATATCCCCTGCTTTGCTGACAAGAATGGTGTCGCCGATGCGAACATCTTTTTCACGAATATAATCTTCATTGTGCAGGCTCGCTCTTGCAACGGTGGACCCCGCCAGCAAAACGGGATCAAACACTGCCGTCGGGGTCAGAACACCCGTTCTGCCGACAGTAATTTCAATATTACGCACAATACTCTCTTTCTCTTCGGGCGGGTATTTGAAGGCGACCGCCCATTTCGGGAACTTGGAGGTGCTGCCCAGTTGCGTACGCTGTGCAAAATCATCCACTTTAATGACAGCACCGTCAATATCAAACGCAAGGCTGCTTCTTTTTGCACCGATGCTACGAATTTTTTCAATGGCACTGTCGATACTGTCCACCCGCTCATACATGGGGACGGTCATAAAACCGAGTTCGCCTAAAAAATCCAGCGACTGTTTATGAGAGGTAAGGGTCGCACCCTCGACCTGCTGAATATTGAAAACATAAATATCAAGGTTTCGTTCTGCGGTAATTTTAGGATTTTTCTGTCTTATACTGCCTGCTGCAGCATTTCTTGGATTTTTGAAAGGCTTTTCACCGTTAAGCTCCTGCTTTTCAACTATCTTTAAGAAGACTTCACGAGGCATATAAACTTCGCCACGGACTTCAATAAAAGGAATGTCCTTTTTAAGTCGTAAAGGAATTGATTTGACAGTACGAAGATTTGCAGTGATGTCTTCGCCCTGAACACCGTCACCTCGGGTTGAACCACGAGTGAAAAGTC
>JAZUQC010000031.1:0-1700 GCA_045605525.1 Acutalibacteraceae bacterium | reverse complement strand
AGGGCATCACCGATATTGGAATCCGGGAACTTTCCCACTTGGTCGGCAGAGACTACATTCGTCACCCCCATGCCGTTCTTCTGCATATTGACGGCCTTTCGTTGTCCTTGGAAGGCACCCTTCACTTCTACCTGTTGAAGCTCGACACCTTCGTTCATCACGATATCCTTTTCCAATATCTTTCCTCCCGACACGGTCATCTTCATCTCCATCGGCACATAGCCCACGTAAGTCACCTTAATCGTATAAGTGCCCGGCTTCCAATTCGGCAACGTGTAGAAACCATTGATGTCGCTGATAACACCCGTCTTCAAATCTTCGATAAAGACGGAAGCCCCGGAAGGGTTTGCTTCTCGTTATCAATCACACGACCGTGAATGGCACCATCGCGAGGGTTAGCCCCTCTTTCGTCAGCAACGGCATTTCCTGAGAAACCCGTCAAAAGCAGCATCAATGACACTGCCCGTACAATCTTTTTCATTTTCCTATTTGCGTTAAAAATTAACGCTGCAAAGGTAGAGGCAACGGATTTCAAAAGTGTGACAAGGTTGTTATGTTTCTTTTCCAAAGTTGTTTCAAGAAAAAATCCTTGCGATATATCACATACGGCAAGGATTCAAACAACTTATTGTGAAGAATTTACGCTATTATCAAGCGTAAACATGCAAAAAAAATGTTTATAACCATTCTACTTTCCTATAAACAATTCCACAAAATTATACTACGTATTTGTCAGAATGATTTCAGTCAAGTTACATTTTCTTTACCTTCTATAGGCAATACTGTCAACTGTTTTTTGATGATTTGACGGAAAGAAAGGATGATTTTGGAATGTGACAGACCGACAGGTTTCAGCTTTTCATGAATAATGGTAAGCAAGTGGTCATTATTACGGGCATGGACTTTGATGAAGAAATCGAAGGGCTCGTTGGTGCAATGACATTCCACTACTTCGGGTATTTGCTCCAAAGCTTCTATTGCCTTATCAAACGGGACATCTTCTTTAAGATACAATCCGATATAGGCGCATGTCTCGTAACCTATTTGGGTAGGGTCTATCTGATACGCTGCACCTTGCAGCACTCCCATTGCGCTGAGACGTGCCACACGTTGATGAATGGCCGTACCTGACACTCCACAAGCCCGTGCCACTTCAAGGAATGGCACACGGGCATTTTCTGACAACATCCGGAGAATGACTTCATCCATCTTATCCAGTTGATAATTTTCCATACGTTTCTTCCTTTTTCAATGATTTTCTTCCGCAAATTTATTCTTTTTTTTGTTGCAAATCATACACCCCAACTGAAAATGTCGGCATGGCGAAACCATTTTTTTATGCCAACCTATGCAGGAACGGGGATGCAACAACACGCCTGACCCGCTCGAATGGATGGTTACGGGCACAAGCGACAAAAACTTCATTCGCTTGTCGCTCACGGCGTAAGGAGGCAATGTCGATGTCGGCAACAGCGATTTGTCCGTCGAGTGAAAAACGTCTGGTCTTGCCGACAAGTTTCCCGTTTTCATAGATGATGCCATTACCGGCAAATACCACATCGGCGGTTGACTCTCCGAATCCTGATGAACTATATACATAGCCCGAACAAGTGCGAAGGGACTGATCGGTCAAGAGCGAGCAAAGATAATCGTGCTTTCCCGAACATTCATCGGATGCCGAAAGATTGAAGATGACATCT
>JAZUQC010000030.1:0-13176 GCA_045605525.1 Acutalibacteraceae bacterium | reverse complement strand
ACGAAAGGCTCCGCCTCTCGACACCGCGAACTTTTGAAAAAGTTCGACCAAAACTTTTAATGACTGGCGACAGCCGAAAGTCAGCGACAAACTCCAATTTGCATTTCCCTTAATCAAAATCCCCAAATTTTCCGTGAAGATCCTTTTTATTGCAGGGTGCGGATCAGTTTTACTTTTCAATAATAATTTCAGCCGGGGGATAGGCTTCCATTTGTTCGTTTTGCTCCTGAAAAATATCACAGCCGTTCAGATGGCAATTCTTTAAGGTGATGGAATCGGTTTTCGTTTTCACATAAGCCAGATGCTCTGTTTTGCAGTGCACCTGCACATTTTCAAAGATGATATTTTTAACCTCCGGCATCGGAAATCCCGCGTGGTAGCTGCGCAGATATTCGTCATAAGAGGCATAAATGAGCATCTGATTTCTTCTCGGCTGCTGTAATGCGATATTGCGCAGGGTAATATTGCGGCACGATGCGGTCAGCGGAAGCTTGTCCGGCTCATAGCCGTAATGGGTTCGTACCCAGCGGATGCCGTCAATCTCCGCAAAGCCTTTTTCATGTGTCGGCGGTGTGGTGGAAATGTACGCTTCATTGTCGGGGCTCATGACGACCCGATACAGCTTTCCGTTATGCACAACGGCATCGGAATGATAGACCGTCATACCGCTTTTCCATTGTGTCCACCCGCCTACAAGAATGCGCAGAAAGAACGATTCGGTTGGTGCACCCTTCAGGTCAATGCAGTTTTCGATCAGCCCGTTTTCAATATCGCCCATATTGGGATTTGAAACGGAATAATCACTGCAGTTGATTGCAATGGCATCGTCCATGGTGCGGAATCTGCAGTCGCGCACGACAAAATCCGAACCGGGACCGAAGTGGATGCCGTCTTTTAAGCCTTCCAGGTGACAGCGTTCCAGAACCGCATTTTTGAAATTGCAGATCTGAATGGCATAATCTTTCCGTGACAGATCTGTTATTGTAATGTCACTTAAATATAAATCTTCAATATAAAAAAAGGCAAGGTGCCCGCGCAACCCCGTGACTGTCTTTTCACAGCCGGTTTCTGCGGCAGTGCTTTGCACGCCGTTTGTCAGCAGATGCAAGCCTGTCAGACGGATATCCGTATTTTTGATTCCCGTCAAAGCACCGCTGTTGATGAACTGATTGCCGTTTTTTCCGCTTTTGCTTTCGGTTCGTTTTAAAACAACCCCTTCGGCAAAGTGTAAATGGGTGTGGTCGGGCAAAAAAACGGTTTCGCTGATTTCGTAAATGCCGGGTTGAACGACAGTGATCTCCCCGCCGTTTTTAACAGCCGCATTGAGAGCTGCCGCATTTGCTTCGGGATCGTTGTGCGTAGAAAAACCGTAATTATGTGCATTGATCATTGAAAGATCCTCCATTTTATTCGCATTGTCCTAATTTTATCATAATTGAAAGTTAAAATGCAACCATTTTTAAGAACAGGCAGGAATGAAGTATGAACAGAAAAATTATTTTGTTTCAGGGCGATTCCATTACCGACGGCAACCGCCTCAAAGATTATCCGTCGGATCTGAATCATCAAATCGGCCACGGATATCCCTATGTGATCGTCGGCAAACTCGGTGCAGAGCATCCGCAGGCAGGCTTGCAGTTTGTAAACCGAGGTATATCGGGCAACACCGTGCAGAATCTTTCTGACCGTTGGCAGAAGGATTGTCTTGATATCAGACCCGATGTGCTCAATATTTTAGTCGGTGTCAACGATGTGCATTACTCCGTGTTCAACGGCAAGGAATTCTGCATTGAAAAAATAAAAGAAACCTACATAAGTCTGATCGACCGTGTCAGGGAAGTCAATCCCGAAGTGAAAATCATTCTCTGTGAGCCGTTCAACTACGCCATTGAAAGCCCCGGTAAGGAGTGGGCAACATGGCAGCCGCGGCTTTGTCAGGTGCAAAGAATGGTGCGCGAAATTGCGGAAGAAAAGAATGTATTTTTCCTGCCCTTGCAGAAGATGTTTGATGAACTTTGTGAAAAAGCGGAACCGATCCACTGGATCTGGGACGGCATTCATCCTACGGAAAGCGGCCATTGGATGATTGCACAAAAGTGGCTTGATTTTGTTCGTAAAAACGATATTCTCTGTTTAGATACTTAACAAACGGGTCATACTGCAAGTAAATCATTTTCGGAGGAATTGCAGTATGAAATATGTGTGTGAAGTCTGCGGATACATTTACGATGAAGAACAGGGCGATCCCGAAAACGGCGTAGCACCCGGCACAGAATGGTCGGATGTGCCCGAAACATGGGTCTGTCCCTTATGCGGAGTCGGAAAAGAACTGTTCACGGATGAATAAAAAAAGACGGTGCAGACGCAATGCCTGCACCGTTTAAACTTATTTCAACAAATCGTTGTACTGATAGACTCTTACATAGTCTACAATGAACTGATATTCTTCGTCAATGTTCATTTCATTCTGCGGCACACCGTTTTCGCCTCTGACTTCGAGAGAAAGAATCAGATATTCTTCATTCTGCGAAACTCCGCCGAAATCGGTGCGGAAGGATTCCACACCGTTGATGTAGAAAATATATTCGTTTTCGTTCCATTCAAGGCCGTAGGTGTTGTATTCTTCATACGGATTGCCCTTGATGAGGAATTTTTTGGCTCCCAGCTTCTGATGCATGTCGCCGTAATTGTCAAAATGCAGGTTGCTTGTCACGGCATTGTTGATTCTGTCGCCGTAGCAGTCGCTTTCAAAAATGTCGATTTCGGTGCCGTCTTTTCCGTTGCCGTCCTCGTTGTAAACGCCGTCGTTCATCAGCCAGAATGCCGTCCAGAGGTCAGCACTGGGAGGCAGAATGCAGCGGCATTCAAAATAGCCGAATTTCTGCTCGAAGCCGTTGGGGGAGTCGGAATCGGTATCGATGCCTGCACTATACCAGCCTGCCCCTTTACCGCCCATGCCGTCGGCAAGGTATTTCAGCGGAATCACAAGATTTCCGTCTTCGGTGTAGGCCATATACTGATTCCAGTACGAGCCTTTTCTTGCTTCACTGCCTGTGCCCCATGTGTAATGCCCCGACCACACACTGCGGTCAAGCTCGCCTTCAAATTCTTCTTCAAATGTCAGGGTGAATTTGTCCAAATCTACTTTCTGTCCCATGGGGTAATGCGCGATCCCTAAAAACATAAGCACGGTCGAAAGTGCGGAAAGAAGCATGGCAATGAATTTTTTGAACATAGAAAAATTCCTCCGTTTTTGTTCTGTAGAATCAATATAACAAAAAAATGTAACTTTTGTCAATACGGATGCAACTTTTTAAGACTCACAAACGTTCTTATAGGTGAAAGGCCTTTCGGAAAGGAGAGGAAATATGCCTGATTTATTCACTTCGCTTGTTGAAAAATATGCCGACACGGTCACAAAACTCTGCTTTTTGCAACTGCAAAACCGTGACGATGCCGAGGACGCATGGCAGAATGTTTTTTGCAAGCTTTACAAGACCCCGAAAATGTGGAATAAACCCGATGAAGAACTGCGAAAATGGCTTGTCACCGTCACGCTCAACGAATGCCGCGATGCAAAACGCAGGCTGTTTCACCGTAATCATGCAGATATTGACGAATTGCAGATTGCATGTGAACAGGAGCTTGATTTTAATCTCATAAACGAAGTACGCAAGCTCCCTGCAAAATATGCACAGCCGATTGTTCTGTTTTATTTTGAGGGGTATTCCGTCAGCGAAATTTCCCGTATCCTTTCGGAAAAAGAAAACACCGTCAAGTCCCGCCTGAAACGGGGCAGAGAATTATTGAAAGGAGTTCTGACAGATGAATAAAATTGATTTTACGGTACAAACACCGCAGGAATGGAAAGATGAACTTTTTGCAAAAACAAATGCGAACAAACAAAAACGCATAAAACCCGTGGCACTTCTTGCTGCCGTGTTGGCTGTGCTGGTCGGAGTATCGGGTACGGCATTCGCAGGCAAGGTAATGAACGCACCCGAATATTTCGGTTCGATCTTTCTCGGCAATACGCTTGCAGCGGGGGAGGTTTACTCCGCCAAAAACACGGTTTTTGAAAGTAGCCGCGAGGACCTGCAGATGACCTGTACGGGGATTATCGGGGATAAGATCAGTCTGCATCTGATTTTTCGCATCACCTCAACGGGGGATCTGCTTTTTGATCCCGCTTACAACTATCTGTTTGAAACAAACGACCAGGATGTAGGCTTCTTTCCGAGCATGGGAAGAGGCATCGGTTGCCGGGTGATTGATGAAAGAAATCTTGAAATGTATATGGATATGACAGGCATTTCGGGCGGCAGCTTTGTCGGCAAAAAGGTTGGATTCTTTTTTGAAAATTTTGAAAAATCCCGCCTCGGCGGCGGTTTCAGCGATTTGGAAGTGATTCCTTGCGCATTTGAAGGTGAGATCACCGTGGATTATACCAACACCACGCAAAAGCTCACAGCAACCGAAAACGAATTGACCGTGGACGGTGTCACGATGAAGCCGGAAAAAGCGGAAATCAGCAATATGAATCTTTGGTACGATATGGAAATCACGCAGGGAGCTGATCGCGTTTCGCCGCATATGCTTGAGTTTGTAAAAGGTGTGCTGACGCTTGCCTTTGCTGACGGCAGTGTGCAAAACTATGATCTGCAGCATCCGCCCGTGGACGACAACGACATTTTTGCTTCATCTGTCGGAAGAAGCGGCGATAAACTGACCTTTGTTCTGCATTTGCCGTCCCTCATCCATGCGGCAGATGTAAAAAGCGTTGCCATTGACGGCGTTGTTTTGTTTGCAAGATAAAAATGTTTTGTTTGCAAGATAAAAATGGATATTGCAAAAACTGTCTTTTAATGGTATAATCATTTTTATATGCGGGGTACACTGACCGTGTGCCCTGTTTTATGAAAAGAAAGGATATATTCAGAATGATTATTACCAACGATATAAAATATGTCGGTGTCAATGACCGCAATATTGACCTTTTTGAAGGACAGTACATTGTCCCCAACGGCATGGCTTACAATTCTTATGTGATTCTCGATGAAAAAATCGCCGTTATGGATTCGGTGGATGCCAATTTCAAGGACGAATGGCTCTCCAATATTTCCTCAGTACTCGACGGCAGAAAGCCCGACTACCTGATTGTACAGCATATGGAGCCTGACCATTCCGCCAATGTTGCGGCTTTTTCCGAAGTGTACCCCGAAGCCGTTATTGTTGCATCCGAAAAGGCATTTGTGATGATGCAAAAATACTTTGAAACCGATTTCTCTGACCGCAGAATGGTCGTCAAAGACGGCGATACGCTGTCCCTCGGTAAGCACGAACTGACCTTTGTCACCGCATCCATGGTGCATTGGCCCGAAGTTATTATGACCTATGATGCTTGCGACAAGGTGCTGTTTTCGGCAGACGGTTTCGGCAAATTCGGTGCATGGGATGCCGATGAAGACTGGGCTTGCGAGGCAAGAAGATATTATTTCGGCATTGTCGGCAAATACGGCCAGAGTGTGCAGACCGTTCTCAAAAAAGCCGCGGGGCTTGACATTGCGGTCATTTGCCCCCTGCATGGCCCCGTTCTGAACGAAAATCTCGGCTATTATCTTGACCTTTATAATATATGGTCGTCTTATGGCGTCGAGAGTGAGGGTGTGTGCATCTGCTACACTTCCGTTTACGGCAATACAAAAAAAGCGGTTGAACTGCTTGCAGACGAACTCAAAAATGCAGGTTGTCCCAAAGTGGCGGTCAATGACCTTGCCCGTTGTGACATGGCGGAAGCGGTGGAGGATGCGTTCCGTTACGGCAAACTTGTGCTTGCCACCACTACCTATAACGGGGAGCTGTTCCCGTTTATGCACACCTTTGTGCATTGCCTGACCGAAAGAGGCTACAGAAACCGCACAATCGGTATCATCGAAAACGGCACATGGACACCCGTTGCGGCAAAGAACATCAAGCAGGCTTTTGAAAAGAGCAAGGATATTACCTTTGCAGAACCTGTTGTGACTGTTCATGCCGCCGTCAAAGCGGAAAACAAAGAGCAGATCAAAGCCCTGGCGGCATATCTTACCAAAGCGGAATAAAATATTTTTACGGGAGCCTGAAAACGGCTCCTGTTTTTTTTTCAGATTGTTTTGCATTCTTCACAAAAAGTATTGAATGTTTGCGTATAATATGGTAATATAGCATAAAGGTGTGCCTTGGTGCACCCGGTTTTGTTTGTCACAAGACAAAAATGAAAGCCAAAAAGGAGAGATGTGTGATGGCTTCGAGTTGTCCGAAATGCGGCACTGCCCTGAAAATCTATCAGATGAGCCCTTATTGCAAAAAATGCGGTGTGCATCTTATGTTTGCATCGTTTGAGGGACAGTTTGAAAAAGACAGGCGCATTGCCGAAATGTCCATGGCGAATTTCCGTTGCAACATGGTCAAACTCAAAAGTGCCTATACAGGTAGTTTGGCACAGAAACTCAGAATCTCTTTTGCATTTATTCCGCTTCTTGCCCTGCTGTTACCGTTGGGTAGTGTCAGCGTACATACACCCGTTTATGAAGCAGGGTTCACACTCAATGCCATTGATGTCATCATGAAGGGCATCATGGGCGGATTGTTTGGTACCCTCGGTTCGTTTGCACAAGGCCCCGTGTTCGGTCCCGTTGCTGATGCACTCAAAACCTGCATCCTCGGCTATCTTGTGATGACAGCCGCCGCCGTATTGGTTCTTCTTATCGGTGCACTCGGCTTCATCGGTAATAAAAAAGCATCTGTCATGATGATCGTTTTTTCGGCAATCGGTATGGTCGGGGCTGTGCTGACCAAAGTGCTCGGTGTTTCTCTGGTTGCCGCAGGCGAAGCGGCAGGTGCACTTGTGGAAGCCAAGTGCGGTATGCTGTTTTTGGTCGCCATGCTTTTGTTTGCGGCTCCCGTTGTTGCCGCGGTTCTGTGCCTTAAAAATCCGCCTGAACGCGTGTTCCGCGAAGGGGACGAACTGCGTGTGGAATACAGACGCAAATGGAAAAAGGGTGAAATTGATCTTCTTTCCATTCCTGCTCCCATCTATGAATCCGAAGAAGACAGAGCCGAAAGACGCAGACTTGTAAGCGAAGCCTATCAGACAAATGAGGAGGTGACGGACAATGGATGATATGAATGTACGCGAAACTTTGACCGAAAAAGAACGGTTAAGGCTTGAAAGAATCGACAAGCTCGATGCAAACAAGCGCCGTAAAAAAGTCATCTTTGCAGCAATTACGGCCATTCTGATTCTGTTCTTCGTTGTCGGTACTGTTTTCGGCGGGATGTATATTTTAAGCTACGAAGGCACGCAGGAACTGCCCGCCGCAGAAATCGAATATCCCGCTTTGCCTGCAACCGAAACTGACATTTATGCCGATTTTGCACAGCTTTTGCAAGACACCAAGGTTTTCAGCGGAACAAAACTTGACGTTTTGTTTGATGTGTCTTTGCCCGAAGACAGCATTGCCGTCACCGGTGACAACGCAGAAAGCCTGCTTACTTATCTTAAATACATCCGATCTTCCGCAGAAGGCAAACTGTCAGCTTGTTATGAAGATGAAAGACACACAGGTGTCTACGGAGAAGATTTTTCGACCCTTACGGCACTCGCATTCTTCAATGAACAGGACTTCTCCAAAGCAGAAGCCGTCGTGAATGAAGAAAATGCAAATGACCTGAAATATGTGTTCACCTTTGACGGTTGTGCGTATGAGAAAAAAGAAGCAAGTCCCGTGTTCACTTCTTTTGATCTTGCAGCCGCAGAAGCTGCCATCACCGCCATGAAAGAACTGTTTGCGGATGTTGCAACGGTCGGTGAAGCAGAACTTGCGTATGAAGATTTTGTGTGCACCGCGGAGGTTGACCGTTTAGCTGATGCCCTTCAAAACTTCCGTCAGACCCGTGTCTGCAATGTCACCTTGCCGTTGACCTTTACAGGTGATTATGCCGATTTCGGTGAAGTTACCTTGCAGTTCAAGGTGCAGCTCAATAAAACATTCCGATTCACCCGCGTTTCATTCAGTTTTAAAGATGATGTTTATTACATTGAAAAAGGTTCTTCCGACGAACTGAAAACAAGCGTTGTGTCCGATGAATCGCCTGCCGATGTTGTCATCACCTTCACTTCGTCCGATGAATCCGTCCTTACCATTGACGGGACCTTCTTTAAGGGTGTAAAGGTCAGCCCGGACCCCGTCACCGTAACAGGCTCTTACACCTATAACGGTGTGACTTACACAGACACCTGCCTGTTCTGGGTGCGTGTTCCCGTGGAAGGTATCAAGATGGACACCAAGGAACTTGCCCTCTCAAAGGGAGAAACAAGTGCACTTTCCGCCACATTCTCACCCGCAGATGCAACCATCACAACGCTTTATTGGTTCACTTCCGATGAATCGGTTGCCACCGTCGATGAAAACGGTGTTGTAACGGCTGTCGGTACAGGTGAAACAACCGTTTATTGTGTCACACTTGACGGTAATTATAAATCCGTCTGCACTGTAACAGTCACAGAATAAAGGAGGGAACGAAGATGTCGAATTTGTCAACAAAAGAAAAATTAGTCAACCGTTTCCTCAAAGCGGATGACTATTCCGCCGCAACACTCGACCGGGGTATTCTGCAGAAGTACGAAAAACTCGCGGTCGATGTTTACAGCATCCGTCAGGTGTCCGTCGGAGAACTGACATGGATGGCAATTCAGCGGTTTTCAAGATCTTTGAAAGTCGGTCTTGATAACTATGCAAATATGTATTACACCAAGGTGCTCAAGATTGACCTGTCTTATGTCACGGTCATCAAAGCCCTCATCAGTGTTTACGATACCCTCAACAACCCCCTTATGGGGATTGTGTATGACCGCACCCGTACCCGCTGGGGCAAGGCAAGACCCTATGTTTTGACCACACCCCTGCCGTTTTTCCTCATTACAGCCCTGCTCTACAGCGGTGCTTTGCTGATTCCTTCGGAACAGATCAACGACCCCAAACGCATTTTGTATCTGTTCTTTATGCTGTTTTTGCAGGAAACATTTTCCACCATTTTCAATATCCCGACCGATAACTATCCGACGTTGCAATCCCCATGCCCATCAGACAGAATTGCCGTGTCGCTCGTGCAGAGTTATGCCTATGCCTACGGCGGCGACCTGATTTCCACCCTTTACATTTCGCTGATGTCGCTGAATAACTCCGGAACCCTGCCGATTTCGCAACCGCTGATGTTCTCTGTGATCGGTTTTGTGACTGCCTTCTTCGGTACCGTCGGTACCATGGGGGTTGCACTCAAATGCCCCGAGCGTGTTCTGTTGCAACCCAAACCCGCTCCGCTTACAAAGACGATGTTCTATGTGCTCAAAAACAAATACGCCATGCGTAATGTTGTGGCAGGGTTCTTCAACAGTGCATGGAGCAACGGCGGTTATTCATGGGACGTTATCACACAGCTTGAAATCTTCGGCGGTGCGTTGCACATTATGCCGCTTTACATTTTCTATCACATCTGTAATGTGCTTTCCATCGCATTCATCAAGCCCATCCGTGAACGCTTCAAAACTTTCCGCAGTGCCGTTATCGTTATGCGACTGACGGATGCGGTGCTGAATGTCATCTGGGCAGTCGGCGGCTGGATCACCATGCCGCAGAAAAAATGGTGGCTCAGCGGTATCTGGTTCTGCATCGGTTACGGTCTGAACGGTCTTAACAATGCACCCGCCACCGCACTTGAAGGTGAAATCGGCCGCGAAATCAATGACTATACCGAATATCTGACGGGTGAACGTCCCGACGGCACGTTCGGATTGCTGACAGATTATGTCAACAAGCTGACCCAGCCCATCAACACCATGCTCGCCCTTGCCGTTATCAAGTGGACGGGGTACGATACCACCCTCGACACCACCTACTGGGCACAGGATTCCGTGGATGTTTATCGCAAGGTATTTGCGCTGTATGCCATCGGCAATCTTGTTCCGCACATCATCAGCACCATCCCGCTGTTCTTCTATGACCTTGACGGCAAACGGAAAGAGGAAATGTACAAAGCCCTCAACGAGCGCCGCATGATGATTGCCAAGGAAAACCAGGGCAAACTCAGCGAAGACATGGCCATGCTTGTTGAAATGCTCAGCGAAGAAAAACAATCAGAAACGGATTAACTTTTTTATGACGAAATTACTGCTTAAACTTTTTGTTCCCGCATATTTTGCACAGGAGCGTACCGAAAAGGTGCGCTCTTCTGTCGGCAAACTTTCCGGTGCCGTCGGCATCGTATGCAACATTTTACTGTGCCTGATGAAATTGTTCATCGGCTCGGTAACCGGCTCGATTGCCATTACCGCCGATGCCATGAATAACCTCTCGGATGCAACCGGCTCGGTGGTAACACTGATCGGTTTCCGTCTTGCCGAAAAGCCCGCAGACGAAGAACACCCTTACGGCCATGCAAGGTTTGAGTACCTGTCCGCTCTGGCTGTGGCGGCACTGATTCTGATTATCGGCTTTGAACTTGCCAAAACCTCCGTGCAGAAGATTTTTGCCCCGACTCCAGTGGAATTCACCATCCCTGCCGCCGTTATTCTTGTGGTTTCGGTGTTTGCCAAACTGTGGCTGTTTTTGTTTAATCGCCGACTGGGGAAGGATATCAAGTCCAATGCCCTGCTTGCAACCGCCGCAGACAGCCGCAATGATGCAATTTCCACCACCGCGGTTCTGCTGTGCTCGGTCTTGTCACTGTTTACGGAATTGCCGTTGGATGGCATTGTCGGTCTTGCGGTTGCTCTGTTCATTCTTTACAGCGGCATCACCCTCGGCAAAGAAACCGTCAGTCCGCTGTTGGGCGAAAGTGCAGATGAAGAATTGCAGAATCTGATTGTCTCAATTCTTGAAAGTGAAGAAAAGGTGCTCGGCTACCATGACCTGATGGTGCACGACTATGGTCCCGGGCAGCGATTTGCAAGCTGTCATGTGGAAATGGACTGTAGGGAAGATGCCATGTTCTGCCATGAACTCATTGATAATCTTGAACGTCGATGCTTGCTTGAACACAAGGTGCATCTTGTGATTCACTATGACCCCATTGTGACGGATGATGAAGAACTTTCAGAATTGCGTTCACTTGTGGAACAGTTGTTGCAAAAACAGAATCCGCATATCACCATCCATGACTTCCGCATGGTGCAGGGGGAGGGGCACACCAATCTCATTTTTGATATTGTACTGCCATCATCACTGATGTCCGAAAAGAAAAAAATCAAAAAACGGCTTGACGAAGACATTGCCGCAAGCACGCAAAAGAAAATTTATACTGTTGTCACCTTCGATATGGGTGCTTTCAATATTTAAAACATGCAGGGGCTTTGCATAACACAATGCAATGTTCCTGCTTTTTTGTGTTGTCTGTGCAGGCTTGATTTTAAAGGAGTTTTGTAGTATACTTTACATGATTACTGACGAAAAGGACGAAGACACTATGTCATTTAAACCGCACAGATATCTGTTCACTGCCTTCGGTGCGATGCTCGGTATCTGCGAACACATAAAATTGTATCTGTACAGCTTGCAGGCAAATGCCATGCAGGCCCGTGTTCTGCACAGATTGATGCATGATAATGCCAACACTGAATACGGCAAAAAGAACAATTTCAAAAAGGTAAAAACAGTCAGCGATTATCAGAACGCAGTTCCGCTTTCGACCTATGCCGATTATGAAGACTACGTACACCGCATGGCAAACGGCGAAAAGGGGCTCATTACCAACCGTTTTGTCCGTCGCTTCACCGAATCTTCGGGAAGTACCGGCAGAAGCAAGCTTGTGCCCATGTCGGAGCATGCCGAGTGGAACTGTCAGTGCTTCAGTTTTTCAGCTCCCGTCGGCTGTGCGGTCAAATATTTTGCAAAACAGCACCGTGTTCTGCCTCCGCAAAGAGGACTTCTGACGGCTGAAATCAGTCGCCGTAAAGTGCCTGGCGGGACGGTGTCCTGTCTTTCCTCCATTCCGTTGCTCAATTTAAAACCCATCGTTCCGTTTTTTACAAGTTCGCCGACCGAAGTGCTGTTCCCCGAAGACAATGTTGATATGGACATGCACTATGTTAAACTGCGTTTTGCTTTGCAGGATGAGGATATCAGCTACCTCGGAACCATTTTTATAACCACTCTTGAATCCATGTTTTTCTATATGGAAGAAAATTGGGAGCTGCTGTGCAAGGATATTGAACAGGGAACGATTGACGAGAGCATCCGCATGCCCGATCATATCCGCAAAAAACTCGCCAAACGGCTTAAACCCCGTCCCGCACGAGCCGCCGAACTTCGCAAAGAGTTCGAAAAAGGCTTTGATGAACCCATCATTCCCCGCATCTGGAAAAAATGCTGTTGGCTGTATGGCATGGGTACGGGTGCATTGTCGCATTATGCAAAAAAACTGCGCCGTTATATCGGTGAAGATATGCCTATTCACTACCTCGGCTATGCCGCCACGGAAGCCCTCATGGCTGTGCCGATTGAGCTGGACAGCTTTGAATATGTGCTTTTGCCGCACAATGCGTTTTTTGAATTTTTACCTTTGGATGCCCCCGAAGGAATGCGTCCGCTTACCATTTCGGAAGTGGAGGTCGGCAAAGAGTATGAACTTATCCTGACCAATTTAAGCGGATTTTACCGCTACCGCATTGAAGATGTTGTCAAGGTGACGGGATTCTATAACCAATTGCCCAAAGTCACATTCTGTTACCGGCTCAATCAGATCGCAAACATCAGCGGTGAAAAGGTCAATCAGATGGCGTTTGACGAAATCGTCGGCAACTTCTCTGAAAAAATGGATGAGCTTTTTGTCGGCTACAGCATCTATGCCGACCGCAGCACCTCACCCGGGCATTATGTGCTTTTGCTTGAAAGCACCAAAGACCACACTCCCGCCGACGAAGCGGAATATGCCCGCATTTTTGAAGAAACCTTCTGCGCGGGCAATGTGTCTGTCGGCCCCCTCATCAAAAGCGGAGCACTGGGGCACTGTGAAGTGAAATTCCTGCAAAAAGGAACCAATGACGAATATCGTGAACTGCTTCGTGCCAACGGTGCAAACCTTAACCAGATCAAACCCATCAAGGTCATCACGACCGATGTGCAGAAGGAATTTTTCTTC
>JAZUQC010000029.1:0-10306 GCA_045605525.1 Acutalibacteraceae bacterium | reverse complement strand
CATTTATTTGCATTTTCACAGTAAATCACCCCTCTATCAGCAGTATAAGGTATAACGTTACGTCAGAGTCAATACTTTAATTATATATTTTTACTTTTCTTTTATCAATCTCTTATTTTGTTTACTGCGATGCAATTGTTGACATATAAATGAGCTGTTGTGTCAGCGCTCATAAAAACAAAAGTGCCGATGAGAAGTCGTTTGATTTCTCATCGGCGGGTAATTTACTCTTCGCTCTTTTGTTTATTGGTGTAACCAATCAGAGAATCAATGCTCACCTTAAAATAATCAGCAAGGCTGCAAAGGGTCGAGATATCCGGCTCTCGTTCTTCTCTTTCATACCGCGAATAAACTGTAGCGGTACAGCCCACGGCGGTAGCTACCTCTTTTTGTGTTACACCCTTCTGTTCTCTGAGTTCACGGAGTTTCATCTCAATCACCCCACTCAAGAACATCGCACAGCATACTATATGCAACGGATTTTTTGCCTTGCTTTTTAGAGGAATGATTGCCATACCAATATCGATCATGATCCTTCAAATGACACTCACATAGCCATGTTGGATTTCCACTCTCGTCGTGATCTTCGTAGAACTCATAGTAAGGCTCATCAATATAACCCTTTTGGTAGAGTTCTTGCAATTGGTTGATTGCTCTATCAATATCCGGCTCGCCAACCTCGTCAATGGGGAGCAGCAACTCGTCATTTTCCTCTAAATATTCATAAGCATTTTGCGCTGCATTCATTCTCGCCTCGCGCTTTGAATATCCGCGACCTATAAAATCATCGTAATCATCCGATAACGAAAGCGAACACTCCCATCCATCTTCCATCTCGTCAAAATCATATTCCGGAATCCAACTATATCTTTTTTGACACCAGGTTTGAATCAAATCCACATAATTCTCGTCATCACTGAAACCTTTTTCGAGATAGTGTTCGATATCGAGCATACGGTCAATTACGTCCTCAAGAGCTTCGGCATCCCATCCGCTATCAATAGCCACAGCGCCTACTATTGCCTCAAACAGATCCTCTTTAACGGAATCTTGATTCTGAGCGTTTTGTCCGGCGTCACCTCTTCCCATCAGAATATAATCCGCAAATCCAAAGGTATCAATACGATGTGCAAGCATCTTTTTGCATACCAATTTCTTTTTGATTTCCGTGAGCTGCCCTTCTGCCTTTTCAGAAGCATACTTACCGTTTTGCGTGATATTCCCGTAATACTCGGATAACTTCTTCATCACAACAAATTCGAGTGCCTTGTCACCATAAAACTCCAACACTTCGTTGTGGTGTTCTCCGTTGTGTTCCTCCGAATAAGACTTTCGTGTAAACGCCTGTCGCAGAATACGAATATCATCAAAATCGTATTCCAATTGTGTTGCAATTTCAAATAACGTTTCGTTGTTCATAAAAAAACAACCTCCTTATAGTTTTCTATAAGAAGGCATAAATATAGCCCGACAAAGCCCACGTATCACGTGCGCCTTCATTCGGGCACCAAAAAATAAACTGCGTTACATAAACCACTTTTACTTGCTATGAATCACTTGCATAACTCAAGGCAAATAAACTCATTTTATGTCCGGCCTTTTATCAGTCAGTACCGCCTTCTTATTACGTACTTATTATAGCAATAAAATTGTTCAAAGTCAATACAGCCAGAGTATCCGTTTTGGATACACGAAGCCTTTTCTTTGTCTACTGCGGGGCAAAATTTGTTTTGCGAAAGGCCTTGACTTTTGCCACAGTTAGAGTTACCATACAGACGACAAAAAAGCACCTCGGATGCGGCGAGAACTGCATTCGGGGTGTTTTGCTTGACCACAGTTTATCCCATTTACACGACCGGAGCACACGGAAACAGTGGAGGTAAGAGTGCCGGAAAGGATGTGTTTCCGAGCGGAAAGGGGCAGAAATGCCTAGAAACGAGCGGAAACAGGTACTCCCAAATTCTTTGGGAGCAGGATGCCGGGGGTTCGAGTCCCTCCACTCCGACCAAAAGAAGTTCAGCAACCCTTGCGGTTGGTGGACTTCTTTCTTTTCCGATACGAGGGACTCGAACCCTGAGAGGGTGAGGAGCGTTAAGAAAACAATTCGGTGAATTGTTTTCCGATCCGAAGGTTACGGCGGGTACTGTTGCAACGCAACGGTCGCCGTAACCAAAGGGTTTGCAATGCAAACACTTGTCCCTCCGCTCCGACCACAACCGGACACCTGTTTTGATACAACGAGTATCGAATCGGATGCCCGGTTTTGCTTTTAATATTTTGCAATCGCTGTATAAAAATCACTTGTCATAACAATTTTCACTTGATTATTTTTCTTTTTTGGGATATAATGGTTTTACAGACAACGATAGGCTCTGTAAATCTTATCAAAAAGAAAAGGGGTTTTAGAATGTTTGAAAAAATTATAGGGATTATTCTGGCAATTTTCACATTTGTAAGCTCAACACTTTTCGGCATGACACCGAAATATGAGGTATTTTCGGATATCACTTATTCAACTGCAAGTGAAAGAAATGTAATGGACATCTATGTGCCTGCAGAAGCTTATGAAAAAGAAGAAAACGGCTGTATTCTTTTCATTCATGGCGGCTCCTGGTCCTCGGGCAGCAAGGATGAAATGTTTGGTGAATGCGTGGCGCTTGCAAATGAAGGCTATATCACCGCCACCATGAGTTATACTTTGATAACCGATGCCAACAGAGATACATACAGCGTTATGACCGTTCTTGATGAAATCTCCTTGGCGATTGAAGAAATTAAAAGATTTTCTGAGGAAAAAGGTCTTAACATAACCAAAATGGCAACCTCGGGCTACTCAGCCGGTGCACATCTTTCTATGCTTTATTCCTATTCACGTGCAGACGAAAGTGCGATCCCCCTTGCTTTTGCCGCAAATAAGGTAGGTCCCTCCGACTTCACGACGCAAGCCTGGGGAGAAGCGGGTCCCCGAATTGCACAAATGCTTGCAGGCACGGAAATTTCCAACCAATACCTGCAGGAAGGCAAAGAGAAGGAACTGATTGAACTTGTTTCCCCCGTTGCTTATGTTAACGAAAATTCAATCCCCTCCTTGTTCGCTTACGGCGGCAAAGACAGCGTCGTGCCCATAGGAAACGGCGAATCTGTTAAAAAGGCTTTTGAGGAATCGGGTGCGGTTTATGACTTTATACTTTTCCCCTATTCCGACCATATTTTGATTTTTACGCCCTTCAGCGGTGCAAAGTATAATGCAAAGCTAAAGGAATATTGCGATCAATACTTTCCCGGATAAGTATTTGTAACCACAATTTTGGGGTGATGGATATGCCTTACAAGTTCAATTATGATTATTCAAAAACCTTATGGATGAAAATGTATCTTGCCGACCCTGATTTTGACAACAACTGTTCAAAGGTTTATGTTACATTCGAGCAAGCGCTGGATATTGTGAAAGCCGTGGACAACATCACGCAGGGAATTACGAAAATCATCTACCTTGTCGGCTGGCAGGGTCTCGGCCATGATGACTGCTGGCCGGAAATGGATGTTGTGAATGAATATTTAAAACGAGATTGCGATGCAACTGCGCTTGACAGCCTTTTGTGGCTGATGGAAGAAGCAAAAAAATACAACACCGTAATCAGTTTTCATGTCAATATCGCCGATGCAGTGCGTGAGGACCGTATTTTTGACGAGTTGGTCAGCACGGATTGCATCTGCAAGGACATAAACGGAAAGCCCGCCGTGTTGCAGATTCTCAACAATCGCAACTGCTACAAAACATCTTACAAACAGCTTTGGGACAGCGGCATTTTCAAGCGTCTGTTTGACCGCTTCTGTGCTATGGTTCCCGTACAGGAAGCCGGTACACTGCACATCGACAATTTCTGCATTGCGGAAAGCCTGCGCCCGAAAACATACCTTGCAGAGCAGAATGCGGCACGCAACCTGATGCTCGATTACATACATGACCTTGGCATTGATGTGACAAGCGAATATACCTACCGCGAAGACCATTTCCGCAATGAATCCCCCACCCATCCGAATCGCCAAATGTATGCACAAGCCGGCGAAGACATGACCGAAACCCGTTGGGAAGACATCCCAATGCGCACACTCGGCAAAATTCCCGCCACCTGGTGGACATCGAATATCACCATGGACGAGTGCATTCTCATTCCGCCTTCGCTTTACAGCGGCCATGTCAATGACAAAGCGCTCAAAGCCGTATTTTACGGCACCATGCACGGCGAAGAAATCTGGAAAAACAACGGCAAAGACCCGTCAGTGTGGGGACCTGCATTCATAAAGGATTTCTGCACATATCATGTGCCTTACACATATCTCAACCGCAGCAAAAGATTGCGTTATACGCAAAACCCCGATGCGGAATATGAAAAGAAATACACCGTTTTTTTCTCGGATGGGGTTGTGTCGCGCGCAGAAGACGAAAGCATCAGCAAAAACGGCATTGTGCTCAAAAAAGGCTACGATGTGATTCTGCCCCTGACGGAGGACAACAAAATTTTTATTGTCTACTCCGAAAACGGCAAGGACGGAAAATGGAATGTGCCCGATGCGGCTTTCGACCATGCGGATGTATATGAAATCACGCCCGACGGCAATGTGCCCGCAGGGGAAGTGCAGGTTTTTGACGGACAAATTAAACTGACCGTTCAGCCCGGGCAGGGACTTGCAATCATCGGCAAAAAATAAAAACGGAATAATGCGCACGCACCGACAGCAACTGCATTGCCTGCCGTCGGTGTTTTTCTATGCAAGAATATGCACAAATATATTCATTCTGAAAAGAATATACAGTCAAAAATGCCTTTTGCACACTATTTGAACACTTTGTTCAAATAAAAACAAAGTGCAATTTGCATAATCAGAATCGATTTTGTCAAATTTTTGCAGCACTTTGTTATGCAATTTCAGTTTTACGCAATTATTTATCTTTTATTTGACTTTTTCGTATATTTCAATTTGCAGAAATCAACACATGATTGTAACAATGTTCTTTTTCGTTAACAATTTGATAAAATTTATGCAAACAAATTGCAATTTTTGTTAATTTGTTATATAATATATACCAGTGCCGAAAGTGCTGTTGGAAATTATACCATTTTTTATTATAAATATGCAAAAAGGGTGAATAAAATTGAAACTTGAGAATGTACCGACCATCCGCGACCTTCTGGATGTTGCCCCTGCAAAACACAACGACAGAACCTTCATCAAATACATTCAGAACGGTGAAATCATCGAAAAGAAGTTCAGCGAAGTCAGAAGCGACGGTCTTGCTGTCTGCCGCAAACTACGCCATGAACTGCCTGAACGCACACACATTGCAATCATCAGCAAGAGCACCTATGAATACATAGCCTGCATGACGGGTGTTCTGACCGCAGGACATGTGGCTGTACCGATCGATCCCGACTCCAAAGCAGAGGATATTGCAGCCATCATCAACGATTCGGACGCAACCGCCCTTTTGTACGGCGAAGAATTTGCAGAATATCTGGATACCGTCAAAAAGCTCTGCCCCAAAATAAAATTTGAAATGGTCATCAACCCCGACAATTTCAGCAAAATCTATGAAGAATTCAGCGAAACCTCGGAATATGCCGCACTGTCGGATGTAAAAATGGATCCCGATGCCTGTGCACTCATCATCTACACCTCAGGCACAACGGGCGACAAAAAAGGCGTTATGCTTTCGTGCGAAGCCCTTGTCAGCAACCTTATTTTTGAACCCTACAGTGATATTGTTGTGCGTGTGGACACCGTTCTGTCGGTTCTGCCGCTGCATCATATTTTCTGCTTCATCACCGGTTACATCGGCCCGCTGCATGTGGGCAACTGCGTTTGTCTGAACGGTGAAATGCGCGATCTGTTCAAGAATCTGCTGATTTTCAAGCCCAATCAGATCCGTATCGTTCCCGTCATTGCACAGGCGATGCTTGCCAGAATCAGAGCCATTCAGGCAAAGAATCCCGACCTTTCCCCCAAAGAAGCCGCAGCACAGGTCACAGGCGGAAATCTCGACATGCTGCTTTCGGGCGGTGCACACCTTGAAAGCTCGCTTGCCAAGGCCTTTGAACCCTACGGCATTTTCCTGCGTCAGGGTTACGGCATGAGCGAAGCCAGCGGCAAGGTCACCATTCCCGACCTTGACTGTCCCGTGGATTGCTCGGGCAGACTCATGAGCACCGTCAATGCACGCATTGTCGGCGGTGAAATTCAGCTCGACACCCCCGGCATGATGATGGGTTATTACAAACGTCCCGAAGAAACCGCAGAAGTCATTACCGAAGACGGTTGGCTTCGCACGGGCGACATCGGCCGCATTGATGAAAACAGAATTCTTTACATCACAGGCAGACTCAAAAACCTGATTATTCTTTCCAACGGCGAAAATGTTTCTCCCGAAGGAATTGAAAACAAATACAAAGAAAACAAGCTTGTTTCGGAAGTGCTTGTGTATGCCGAAAAGGATGTTATCTGTGCAGAGATATTCCCCAATGAAGAATATGCACAGGCAGCAGGCATTACAGACATCCCCGCAGCACTCGAAGAAATCACGGACAAAATGAACGAAACCGCCCTGCCCTCGCATGTGGTTGCAAGAGTTGTTGTGCGTGATACGCCGCTTGAAAAAACGGGACTCGGCAAAATCAAGCGCAACAAAACTGCCGGAGGTGAAGCCTGATGAAGCCGAAAAACGGTGAGCAGGTTTATAATCTCATCCATTCGCAGGAAATGGTGCAGTACATGTGGAAATATTCCGTCCACATGCAGTCCACGCAAGTGCCCGTTGCCATCGCTTTTGATGAAAAACTCGATTTTCAATTGCTTGCCCGTGCGGTAAACATTGAAATTGAACGAAACGACTGCATGCGGCTTCGTATTTTTCGCGACGGACTTCGCATCAAACAGTATTTTCTGAACGAATATAAGCTGAACAAAATTCTTGTGAAAGAATTCAGCTCCAAGGAAGAACAGGTGGAATATTTCGACTCCGTGGCATCAACAAAATTAGATGTATTCGGCGGCGAAATGTACAAAATCATCTTCTTCCGCACCCATGAAAAGAAGTCAGGCATTTTCATTGTTTCTTCGCACATGATCATGGACTTTGTTGCCGCATTTATGTTCTTCAAAGACCTGATTGCGGTTTATGACAGCCTGAAAAATGAAACGCCGCTCCCCAAAGCATTGACAAAATACGAAGACATCGTCAAGAGCGAGCAGGACAACCCTGCACTCGAAGAACGCATTGCAAAAGAGGCAAAGGAACTTGACGAGTTTGTTTTTGTCGAAAAGAACCGCCGTCCGTTCTACAATGCCATTAACGGCACAAAGGTGCTGGATTGGCAAAGCAAGCTGTTGCGTCAACCCGACATGAACATGCCGCATATTTATCTGCCCGTTCTCGACAAAACACAGCTTATCAAAAAGCACTTAAGCGAAGAAGACAGCAATGAAATCTCCGCATTTATCAAAGAAAACCAACTGAGTGCAGAATGGGTCATTCAGACGGCTTTCCGCATTTACTTATCAAAAATAAACCGCCATACCAATGACACCTTGTTCTGGGTGCTTTGTCCGAGAAGACGCACCGTCAAGGAAAAGCGTTGCGGCGGCACACTCGCTTCGCCCATGCCGTGGCGAGAAATTCTTGACGACAACAAGAGTTTTCTTGACACAACCCATCAGTTGGGTGAATCACAGGTGTTCCTGTTCAGGCACAGCGATGTTCCGTTCACTACCGTCCGTCAGATGGAGCGTGACCGTTTCGGTCTGTCCCTGATGCAGACATCCAACACCATGATGTTTTCTTATCTGCCCTCGGGTGAAAACTCCTTCAACGGCAGACAGTATGATTTTTCCGCTTACAACTTCGGCCATTATGTAATGCCGATTTACACACTCACCATGCAGGAAGCATCCACGGGAAGATATGTATTCTCCTACATACACAGATTGTTCTTAACAAAAGAACAGGAAGTGCTTGACTTCCACAACGGTGTGGTAAAAACACTTATGCTTGGTGTGAGAAATCCTGAAAAGACCATCGGAGAAATATTGGAGGAACTTTAAAATGAACGAAATTTTTGAAACCCTCAAAGAAATCATCTGCGACTATGTGGAAGTGGATGCAGATGCAATCAATCCAGACGCATCTTTGCGTTATGACCTCGGTGCCACTTCGTTTGACCTGATGAACATTGCCGATGCAATCGAAGAAAAATTCAACCTCAAGATAACCAACACCGCGGTCGTAAAAATCAAAACCGTCGGTGACATCGCACAACTTCTTGCTGAAAAAATCACACAATAAGATAATTTTTTGGAAGTTTTTGGGAGGAAAATAAAAATGATTCAATTGCCCCAGCACACCATGGATGAAGTCTTGCCGGATTACGGTAATATGAACCTGTACGAGTATCTGCTCGCTTGTTTGTATCCGCACAAGGAAGACTATCCGATGTTCCAGTTCAAAATGACGGACCACATGCGAAGCGAATTCTTTGAAGACCTCGAAGCGATGGCTGTTTACTTCAAAGAAGAACTCGGCTTAAAACCGGGCGATGCCTACTCTCTGTTCATTCCCAACAGCATCGAAGAAGTTGTGGCTTTGTTTGCACTCAACAAAATCGGTTGTATTGCAAACCTGATTCATCCCCTGTTTCCGTCCGAAGCTATGAAACGCAGTGTCGAATACACCAAATCCAAGGGAATTCTGATGTATGACATGTTCATTCACCAGCACGCTGCAACCCTTGCAACGATGGAAAATCTTGACATCCTCATAACTACCCCCGTGCTTTATGCCGCCCCTGTTGTCAAGAAAGATTATGTCCGTCCCGATGAAAAAGCATTGGCTGTTGCACAGGCAAACAACATCAATGTAAACTATTTCGGCGACATTATCAAGAAATACCGCGGTCAGAAGACCGAAGGCCTGTTCAGAAGCGGCGATCTGGTGGCTGTCTATATGAACGGCGGCGGCACCACCGGTGTCAGCAGATTCATCATGCTGTCTTCCACCGCACTCAATGCCGTTACCAAGAATGCACTCAATGCCGCAACCCTCGCAACCGACTATAAGCCCGGTGAACTTGCCAAAGTGATTCCGTTGCCTTTCTTCCATTGCTACGGTCTGATTGCAGGCTTACTGACAACCATGATTTCCGGTTGGAAGTCCATTCCCATGGCACGTTTTGATGCAGATGAATACATTTCTTATTTCAAAGCCAACAAGTGCTATGAAGTTGTCGGCGTTCCCAACATGTTCCGCAAACTGCTTGACCATCCCGGTTTTGCAGGCGAACATCTTAAGACAGTCAAATATGCCTTTGCAGGCGGTGACTATGTGCCGCTTGATTTCCACAAGAGATTCAACGACATCATGGCTGCCAACGGCTCCGAATGTATTCTCATGCCCGGTTACGGTCTGACCGAATGCGGTGCAGTCAACTGTATCAACATGCCTTGGCTGACAAAGCCCGGCACGGTCGGCAAATACCTCAAGACCACCAAAGCCGCTATTTTTGACGAAGAACAGAACGAACTGCCCTTTGGCACGGTCGGTGAAATTGCATTCACCGGCAACACGCTCATGAAAGGCTATCTGCAGCCCGACGGCAGACTCGGTGAAGGTCTTTACACCGACAAAAACGGTAAGCAGTGGGTGCTTACGGGCGACCTCGGCAAGATTGATGAAGACGGCTACATCACATTTGTAGCAAGAAAGAAGAGAGTTATTATCATTTCGGGTTACAATGTATTCCCCGCAGACATCGAAAACCTGCTTGAACCCCTGCCGTTCCTGACCGAATGCTGTGCAGTGCAGGGTTACGATGAAGATAAAAAGCCCATCGTCAGACTTTACATTGTTCTTTCTCCCTCTGCAGAACCGGAAAAGCTGGAAGAATACAAGAAGACCATCTGCGACATGTGTGCAACGCTCGACGGATTTGCAGTCCCGCGTGATATCCGCGTGATTGATGCCCTGCCCAGAACCAGACTCGAAAAAGTTGACTTTGTCAAACTGACGGAAGTCAGAACCGAAGAACATAAAACCTGATTTTAAGTTTATTTTCCATGGGAGCTGTAAAAACAGCTCCCTTTTTTTTGCGATAAATTACGGTTTGGCGGGGTGTGTAGGGAACGCATAGTATGCGTTCCGACCCTGTCCGACTTGGTTTTTTATCCTGTAGGGGATGACGCCCTCGGCATCCCGCATGAGGGTAAAAGAATCATTGATTTGAACATTATTATTTGAAATAATACATAATCGATG
>JAZUQC010000028.1:0-6332 GCA_045605525.1 Acutalibacteraceae bacterium | reverse complement strand
AAAAAATTGCAGAAGGCCTGCTGTCCATCGGTGCCGTATTTTTCAGACCTGAAAAGCCCTTTACATGGGCAAGCGGCATCAAGAGTCCCGTTTATACCGATAACCGTCTCATCCTTACAGCTCCCGCTGTTCGCGATGCTGTTGAAAATGGCCTTGCGGAGAATGTAAAGAAGTACTATCCCGAGTGCGAAGTCCTTATGGGTACCAGCACCGCAGGTATTGCCCATGCCGCCATCGCCGCAAGCATTCTCGGCATGCCCATGGGTTATGTCCGCGGCAGCAGCAAAGACCACGGCAGACAGAACCGCATTGAAGGCAAACTCGAAGCCGGTCAGAAAGTTGTTGTCATTGAAGACCTCATTTCCACGGGCGGCAGCGTTATTGACGTTGTGGATGCACTGCGTGAAGCCGGTGCCGAAGTACTCGGCATTGTCAGCATTTTCACCTACGGCATGCAAAAAGGTCTTGACCGTCTTGCAGCAGCAAACGTGAAGAATGTTTCGCTTACAAACTTCGACACCATTGCGTCCGTTGCCGCCGAAACCGGTTACATTGCCGACAGCGACATTGCAAAACTGCTGAAATTCCGTGACAATCCCTCGGATGAAAGCTGGATCGGAGCATAAAATATGAGAAGTCTGATTGATATTCTCGATCTCTCGCTTACAGAGATCGACGAACTCATTGAAACGGGTCTTGACATTATTGCAAACCCTGCCAAATACGCACACAAGTGCGACGGCAAAAAACTTGCCACACTCTTTTATGAACCGTCCACAAGAACAAGATTGAGCTTTGAAGCTGCCATGCTTGAACTGGGCGGCAGTGTGCTCGGTTTTTCGGAAGCAAATTCTTCCTCTGCCGCAAAAGGCGAAAGCGTTGCCGACACCGCACGCACTGTCAGCTGCTATGCCGACATCATTGCCATGCGACATCCGAAAGAAGGTGCACCGCTTGTTGCCGCAAGAAAAAGCCTGATCCCCGTGATCAACGCAGGAGACGGCGGCCACAACCATCCGACTCAGACCCTGACCGACCTTTTGACCATTAAAAGAGAAAAAGGCAGATTCGATAATCTGACCATCGGTCTTTGCGGTGACCTGAAATTCGGCAGAACGGTACATTCGCTGATCTGTGCTATGTCGAGATATGAAAACGTGAAATTCGTTCTCATCAGCCCCAAGGAACTGATGATTCCCGAATATCTGCGTCAGGAATATCTGATTGAAAAGAATATCGAATTTGTTGAAACGACCGACCTTGTCGGTGTGATGCCCGAACTTGATATTCTGTACATGACCCGCGTGCAGAAAGAACGTTTCTTCAACGAGGCGGATTATCTGCGCCTGAAAGACAGTTACATTCTGACCCTCGACAAGATGAAGGATTCCAAACCCGATCTTGCCGTTCTGCATCCCCTGCCGAGAGTCAATGAAATTGCGGTTGAAATCGACGACGATCCGCGTGCTTGCTATTTCAAACAGGTATTCAACGGCAAAATCATCCGAATGGCACTCATCATGAAACTGCTGGAGGTAGAGTAAAATGATCATCAATCCCATCACAAACGGCATTGTGCTCGACCACATCAAGCCCGGCGGTGCCATGCACATCTACAATGTTCTGAAACTCGGCAATCTCGGCTGTACGGTTGCCATGATCATGAATGCAGACAGTGTAAAAATGGGCAAGAAGGACATTGTTAAAATTTTTGACCTGATTGACATCAATCTTGACATTCTCGGTTACCTGGATCCCGGCATCACCGTCAGCATCATCCGTGAAGGCGTGCTTGCAAAGCGTATTCATCTTGAACTTCCCGACGAAGTACATGATGTGATCAAATGCCGCAATCCGCGTTGCATCACTTCCATTGAACAGGAATTGCCGCAGATTTTCAAACTGACCAACCGCGATCAACGCACTTACCGCTGCATCTATTGCGAAAGCAAAGCAAAAGATAATTAAAAGAAAAATGAAACAGCGTACACTCCAAAAGCAATGGAATGTACGCTGTATTTTTTCTTTACTTTTTTTCAATCAATTTCAGAATATCGCCGACGGTTTTGCCCGTTACAATGGTCAGTTCCGGAATGGTGACATTGAATTCTTCTTCAATGGCAACCGCCATGTCCACCAATTCAAGGGATGTCAGCCCCAGATCGCCACGCAGATCCGTGTCTGCGGTAATATTTTCAATATTTCCCGGCACATAAGCCGACAGAATTTCTTTTATTTTTTGCAACATAAAATGAGCCCCCATTTAAAATCATATCTATTTTATATGATTTTTTTTATTGAGTCAATTGACATTTTGTTCACATATGTTATAATTGTTACACGGTGTACTTTTTTTAAGGAGATTGACCATGACTCAACATAAAGAATACAGTTGCATACGAAAAACAAAAAAAGCATTGGCAGACAGTTTATCGCATCTTGCACAAGAAAAGCCGCTGAATAAAATCACGGTCAAAGATGTGTGTGCAGGTGCCCAACTCAGCCGCAATGCGTTTTACACACATTACCCAGATATTAACGGACTGATTGAAGATATTGAAAATCAGATGCTTTTGCGTGTACAAACCATTTTAGATGAATTTGTGGACGGCGAATTTCCGCATAATATGCTTGTTTCTTTACAACGGCTTCTTACGATGCTGTCTGAAAACAAGGAGCAAACACTCATGCTGATAGACAATTCCAACTCCACCACGTTTCTGCCGAAAATGAAAGAAATTTTAGGCTCGTTTTTCTTCGGTTATTTCAGAGATTTCAACACCGCAGGTTTTGAAAAAACTTATGATTACTTTTATGTTTTCATTGCCGAGGGCATGATCGGCATGCTGCGCCGCTGGCTCGAAAACCCCGAAAATATGTCGAAAGAAATGTTTGCATACATGAGTTATGTTATGATACAACGTTTGGTAAAAATAGAACAATAATTGTCAATCTCTCTTTTTACGTCCTTCATCAAATGCCGAAAGACCGAGATCCCCATGCGTGGAATGGCCGAATGAAACAACGGATTTACCGTATTTTTTACGTAATGATGCCATAGTATCTTCAATTTTTTCCTGCCGCTCACTTTTTTCGGTTTCACCAAACATGCTTGCTTGCAGAAAAGCACAGTCCGCATCCAATAATTCTGTCCCCGTCACGCCTAAAAGACGGATCGGTTTGCCGATACTCCAGTTGGCAAACACAAGTTCAACTGCAATGTCGGTAATTTCCCGTTGCAGCCAGGTCGGTTGCATCAAAGTTTTCTGACGGGAAATCGTTTTAAAATCATGATCGCGGATCTGCACCTGCACGCAGGTGCATTTTTTATTTTCCTCGCGAAGCCGAACTGCAACGGATGCCGACAAGGCAGACAATGCCGATTTAATTTCCGACAAGGCGGTCAGATCTCTGGAAAAAGTCATGGAATTGCCGACGGATTTCACCTCTCGCTTTTCAAAATAAGAACGCACAGGGTCCTCATCCTGCCCGTTTGCCGCCTGCCACAAGGATAATCCTTGTTTTCCGAGCAGATGCGACAACTGCATCGGCGATGCCTTTGCAAGATCCCCGATGGTATAAATACCTGCTTTTTTTAGTTTGTCCGCCGTGGAAGCACCGACAAACAAAAAATTACCGACGGGTTGTCCATACAATATGTCATCAATATTATCAGCTGTGATACAGGTTGTTGCGTTCGGTTTTTTGTATTCGCTTCCCATTTTTGCAAATACCTTGCAAAAGCTGACACCGATGGATACCGTCACACCGATTTCCTTTTGTATGCGCAGACGGATGGTGTCCGCCAGTTGTTCGGCCGGCATACCAAACAAAGCAAGACTTCCCGTAACATCAAGATACGACTCATCAATGCTGAACGGTTCCACAAGATCTGTGTAATCTAAATATATCTCATTGATTTTTTTGGAGATACGCATGTATTCTTCGTGATGCGGGGGAACGGTAACCAGTGACGGACATTTGCGGAATGCGGAATAGACGGTTTCGGCTGTCACAATTCCGTATTTTTTCGCTTTTTCATTTTTTGCAAGGATAATTCCGTGTTTCTTCTCAGGATCTCCGGCAACCGCCATCGGCACATCCCGCAAAGACGGATTCATCCTCTCTTCACATGATGCAAAAAACGCATTGCAATCGCTATGAAAAATCACACGCGTACTGCTCAAAAAAATCTCCCCTTTTCAAGTCCTGAACATAGTATACATCAAAGCAATCTGCATTGCAAGCAAAAGATGAACATTTGTTCTGTTTTTTTTATTTCCTACAAAAAAACAGCAAAAAAAATACTGTTAAAAATAGTGAAAATTACACAAATAATGCTTGACATTATTTAGCAATTGCATTATAATGGCTTCAAAGGAGTGATTTGAAATGAAGAAAATTATTGCACTGTTTTTGTCCGTTCTTATGATGTTCAGCTGCCTTGGTATTGCAGCTTCCGCAACAAGCGTTGTAGGTCGCAGTTCTTACCCGCTCGGCAAGCCCGAATGCACAACCGCCTGCCCGAAGCCTGAACGTCCCACTTGCCCCACCAAGCCCGAATGCACAACAAAAGAAGAGTGCACCACCATCATCAACAACGTAACCAACGTTACAAACAACAACATCACCATTATGCCCGAAGAAGATCCTTCTACTCTTCTCGGTTTCCTGTACAGAGTTATCAAGACTGTTCTTCCTTATCTGTACAAGTTTATTTCTCTGTTCAACATTGAAATTTCCTTTGGCGGAAATAATGCTGCTTGCGGAAACTGCGGTAGCAACAACGGTTGCAACTGCGGCAACGGTAATGGTGACATTGAAGAAGATTTCACCATCGTGATCCCCAACATTCCCAATATTCCTGATGTTGAAGAACCCTCCGGCGATATCAACGGCGATTCCGACTCTGATTCCGATTCTGCTGATTCCGATTCCGATTCCATGGACAGCATTCTCGGCGGTCTGTTCGGCGACCTGTTTGCATAAGAATTATAAAAATGTGAGATCGTGTTCGCACGATCTCTTTTTTTGCATTTTATGATACTTGTTTTTTTATTCTTACCTGTGTTAAAATGAAACAAACGATATGAGGGAGGCAATTATGAAATTTATCAATGTAAAACAGAATCCGTCTGTATATGCTGACGGCATACACGATGATACAAAGGCTCTGCAGGCTTGTCTTGATGAAGCCAAAGACGGCGGAACCATATATTTCCCGGACGGAACATATCTCCTTTCTGCTGCACTTATTTTTTACTCCCATCAGCGACTGAAATTATCCGACAATGCCGTTTTATTGCGAAGTGCAACAAGTGAGCCTCTGACGAGATACTTGCTTGCCTCCTATTCCGAACCCGAATGGAGCGGCTACAGCGGCACCCACGATGTTATCATATCGGGCGGCGTTTTTGACGGCAATGCAGATATGACGGAAAAATCGACCCTGCTCAACACGGTGCACTGCAACAACATTGTGATTGAAAACTGCAAGTTTGTACATTGCTCCCAGTGGCACTTCATTGAAATCAACGGCACAACCAATACGATTATCAGAAACTGCATTTTCGACGGTCCTTCCTATACTTCCATCAACGAAGGACTTTATAATGAACAAGTGCAGTTGGATTTAGCACGACACGGCTCCTACGGCCCTGTTTACAACTGTGACGGTACTTTGATCGACTTTTGCAGTGATGATACCGTCTGCAGTAACATTCTGATTGAATCCAACATTTTCAAGTGCGGCGGCTTCCCTGCCATCGGCCATCACGGCAATTGCAATCACAACCACATTGAAATCCGTAACAATATTTTCGACGGACCGTCCGGCACCTTCGGACAAAGCCGCGGATATATTTTTTTCCGTCCCGACGTGCATGATGTAAAAGTCATCAACAATTCCTTTATTGCCGCAGATAAAACGGATTCACCCAACATCGGAATCATTGCCGAAAACCCCGACAAAACCGTTTTTACGGCAGAAGACAATGTGTTTATCGGCCATTTCGATGATTACTTTATTGGCGGTATAGCAGAACAAAACAACGCTTTTCAGAAGAAAAATTAAAAGACAAATATGTAACAGACCCGACACAAGAAGTGTATCGGGTCTGCTTTTAGGTTCTTCACGGAAAGTTGGGTGATTTTTGATTAAGGGAAGTGCAAATTACGGTTTAGCGGGGAGTTGGGGAGTCAATCATGGGGACGGCTACTGTGATTGACATAATCATTTTTCCAAAATGTCAATCGCAGTACTGTCCCCTGATTTACGACCACGCACAAATTTAAACAAAATAATACAAATAAATATCCAAAAACATCGCCGC
>JAZUQC010000027.1:0-16357 GCA_045605525.1 Acutalibacteraceae bacterium | reverse complement strand
CATAGTATGCGTTCCGACCCTGTCCGACTTGGTTTTTTATCCTGTAGGGGATGACTCCCTCGGCATCCCGCATGAGGCTAAAAGAATCATTGATTTGAACATTATTATTTGAAATAATACATAATCGATGCAATAAATGATATAATTTTGAAATCCAAAAACGGGTCGTCGAGGCGCCGACCCCTACCGAGGTGCACGTATCACCTTGGCAGGACGGGGTCGGAATGCATAATATGCATTCCCTACGGCAAACAACCAACTCCCCACCAAACCGTAATTTGTCTGCTTGTCGTAATTCCTCAACTTTCCGTAAAAAGCAAAAAAAGACATCGGCTGTTGCGAGTCGATGTCTTTTTTTCTGGAATGTTACCCGATATCTTCGGGTTCGTCGGAAGCAAATTCGGCGGTATCAAAAAATTGTGTCAGACTGATGCCGAAGCCGTCACATAACATTTTAAGTGTTACAATGCCCGGATTTTTACTTTTTCCGTACAAGATGTTTTTGATTGTGGATGGTGCCACACCTGAACGCAGAGCCAATGCATGAATGGACAAGTTGTTTTTCTCCAACAAATGCAACAGGCGATCTTTTACAGTGCTGTAAGTGTCCATTAAAATCCCCCTTTTTATACAATAAAATTATAGCTTTTATTGTTGACAAAGGTGGGCTATATATGATGCTATAGACTATATAAAGACCAAATGTCTTGTTTGTAAAAGGAGATATAATATATGAAAAAAGTACTGATTGCGGCACTTATAATTTTCGCAATTCTGCTGTTTTCTTTCTGTGGGGAAACTGACGATACTGCTACGCAGAACGAGGTCGCAACACGGGAAATTGTATCGACAGAGGAGCAAGAACCGACCGACACAGCAGTAGAAACAACATCGGAAGATGAAACAGAAGCAATAACGCAGGAGTCGACGGAATATGTTACGGAAGTTGCAACGAAAGAACCGACGGAAGTCCCCACCGAACCGCCGACGCAGGCACCGACAGAGGAACCAACGGAACCTCCCACCGAAGCGGTTGAAGAAACAACCAAAAGGGAAGTCATGGTATGGATTCCGAACAGCGGCAGTAAATATCACAGCCGTGCAGGGTGCAGTAATATGAAAAATCCTTCGCAGGTCACTTTGGAAAAAGCACAAAGTTGGGGTTATGAACCTTGCAAAAAATGTAATTGATATATGTAAAGACGAGGTCTGCTTCTGCAAACCTCGTCTTTTTATTATATAGGAAATTGCTCGCGTTGTGAGCAATTTGCATATAACAAAAACACCTTTTCGCCCCCAAGATTGGGGGACGGGGGGTTGATTCGTCGAAGACGATTTTTTATATGGTTATTTATGCAAGTCCGTTCTGCTTTTTAGCCGCAATCACGGTATTCTGCATGAGCATGGCAATGGTCATGGGACCCACACCGCCGGGAACAGGGGTGATGGCAGAGGCCTTCACGCTGACGGCTTCAAAGTCCACATCACCGCAGAGCTTGCCGTTTTCAAGGCGGTTGATGCCCACGTCAATCACAACCGCACCGTCTTTCACCATGTCTGCTGTCACAAAATTCGGTCTTCCGACAGCGGCAATGATGATGTCTGCAGCCTTTACTGCCTCTTTGAGGTTGGCGGTGCGGGAATGGCAGACCGTGACCGTGGCATCCGCGGCGAGCATCAGCAGTGCCGCAGGCTTGCCGACAATATTGCTTCTGCCGATCACAACGCAGTTTTTACCCTTGCAGTCGATGTTTTCATACTTGAGCATTTCCATAATGCCGGCGGGTGTGCAGGGCAAAAAGCCCTCTTTGCCCGACAGCAGAAGTCCCGCATTGACGGGGTGGAAGCCGTCTACGTCCTTTTCGGGCAGGATGGCACTCGTGATTGTGTCTTCATCAATGTGCTTCGGCAGGGGCAACTGACAAAGAATGCCGTTGACCGTTTTGTCTGCATTTAAGTTTGCAATCAGTTTCAGAAGGTCTTCCTGTTTTGTGTCGGCGGGCAGTCTGTATTCAAGCGAACGCATGCCGCAGACTTCGCAGGCCTTTTTCTTGTTGCCGACATACACCTGTGATGCGGGATCGTCACCCACCAAAATGACCGCAAGGCAGACTTCAATGCCTTGTTCCTTTAATGTTGCAACCTCTGCGGCGGCTCGTTCCTTGACCGCCGCGGAGATTTCTTTACCGTTTATGAGTTTCATGTTGTTTATACCCACCACATCGCAGCGGCATCTTCGGTGATCAGAACGTTTTTCAGCGTTCCGACAGCCTTGGACAGACCTTCGTTCTGGCTCATGAGGGAATCTTCGTGTTCAATGGACAGAACATGGTCATACCCCACAAGACGCAGGTTGCTGACGATGTCTTTCCAATACAGTTCGTCGTTGCCGTAGCCGACCGAACGGAAGCTCCATGCACGGTTGACAACATCGGCATAAGGTGTCATGTCAAGCACACCCGTACGCGCGGTGTTGTATTTGTCCACTCTCGTGTCTTTTGCGTGGACGTGGAAAATTGCATCTTTGAGCGTGCGGATAACCACAACGGGATCCATGCCCTGCCAGATGAGGTGCGACGGGTCGAAGTTTGCACCGATTTCGGGGCCGACGGCTTCGCGAAGACGAAGCAGGGACTGCGTGTTATAAACGCAGAAACCGGGGTGCAGTTCGAGTGCGATCTTGTCTACACCGTGTGCTTTTGCAAATGCAACGGTGTCTTTCCAATAGGGAATGAGCACTTCGTTCCACTGCCATTCGAGCACTTCCGAGAAGTCATTCGGCCACGGGCAGGTGACCCAGTTGGGATATTTTGCGGTTTCGCAGTCGCCGGGGCAACCCGAGAAGGTGTTGATCTGATGAATATCCAGCTTTTCTGCAAGCAGAATGGTGTCCTTGATGACCTTGTCAAACTTTGCGGCAATTTCCTTGTTGGGATGCACGGGGTTTGCATGGCAGGACAGGGCACTGATTTCAACATTATACTTTTTGATGAGTTCTTTGAATTCTTCAAGAGCCTTGTCGTCATTGAGCAGAATGTCGGGGTTTGCGTGTGCATTGCCGGGGTATCCGCCGCAACCGATTTCGACCATTTCAATGCCGAGCGAGGTGAAATATTTGAGTGCATCTTCCAGCGGAAGATTGCTCAGAAGTGTGGTAAATACGCCTAATTTCATGTTTATTACTCCTTATACATTGGCTTTGAGCCACTTCATGCTTCTGCCGATATCGGAAAGACCGTCCGGCACGGGATCGTCATTTTCAAGAACGATCCATTCAATGACTGCATCTTTTGCGGCTTTGATGACGGCGGCAAGATCGTTGTTGCCTTCACCGAGTGCGGTGGGCTTGCGGTCGATGCCGTCCTTGATGTGCAGCAGAACGATATCCTCTTTGTTTTTGGTGATGTAATCATAGTTGTCCACACCGGCACAGAAACTCCAGTATGTATCGAGTTCAAGTTTGCAGTATTCCGCCATGACCTGCATTGCGGTTTTACCGTTGCGGAAAACCTTGAATTCTTCGGTGTGGTTATGGTAATAGGTCGGAATGCCGAGTTTTTCGGCGGCTTTTCCGAGAATTTTTGCGGTTTTTGTGGATTCTGCACAAGTGCCGTGCGGTGCCCCGCCGACACCGGCATACATAAGACCGAGTGTTTTGACATATTCGGCGGTTTTATTGATGTTGACGGGAAGATAGTCCTGCAGCCCCATGTGTGTGCCCACGGCGACAAGTCCGCATTCATCGAGTTTTGCTTTGAGCACATCTGCTTCTACGCCGAAATAACCTGCAAATTCAACACCCTCAAAGCCGAGTTCCTTGATTTTGGGCAGAATGTTCAGCAGATCGTCACCGCATTTGATATGGTCACGTACGGAATAAAGCTGTACGGCAAGTTTCATGGTAAAGTCCTCCGTGTTGATCAGTCAAAATAGACGGGCTCGCCTGTTTTTGCGGATGTGTAAATGGCTTCCAGAATACGGGTGACGGTGGCTGCCTGTTCGGGAAGAACGCAGGGATCGGTGTCGGTTTCAATGGCTTTCAGCCAGCGGCCCATGTCAACCACGGATGCATCGCTGCTTGTGTTGCCTTCATAGAATGCAACGCCGCCTGCATCGAGGTTGGGCTTTTCAATGGTCTGACGGCCGTGGCGGACATAGTTGAGCTTGACTTCGTCAACCGTGTCGATACCGCCGTTGACACCGCAAAGCATATAGGAAGCTTCGATGGGCTTGGAAATGTTGAGTGCCCAGCTCGATTCGAGCATAACAACCGCACCGTTCTTCATGACAATGTAGCCGAATGCGGAATCTTCAACCGTGAACTTTGCGGGATCCCAATCGCCCCATGCGTTGCCGGTGTTGGTCTGGTCACGCAGTTTTGCGAATGTGTTACCCACAACCATCTTGGGTTCGTAATTGTTCATCATCCACAAAGTAAGGTCCAGTGCGTGGGTGCCGATGTCGATCAGCGGACCGCCGCCCTGTTCATATTCATTCAGGAAAACGCCCCATGTGGGAACGGCTCTGCGGCGGATGGCGAGTGCCTTGCCGTAGTAGATTTCGCCAAGAACGCCGCTTTCGATAACGCTTCTTGCGTAAATGTTTTCGGGTGTCTGACGGTTCTGATAGCCGATGGCAAGCTTTTTGCCGTTACGTTTTGCGGCTTCACACATGGCAACTGCTTCCGCATAGGTTTTTGCCATGGGCTTTTCGCACATGACGTGTTTTCCTGCATCAAGTGCGTCTATTGTAATGAACGAGTGGGAGCGGTTGGGGGTGCAGACGTGAACGATGTCAATGGTCTTGTCTTCAAGCAGTTCTTTGTAAGCGGTTTCACTGCCGAAATAGACTTTTGCACCTTCAATGCCGTATTTTTCGGCGGCTGCTTTTGCTTTTTCTTCATCAATGTCGCAGAATGCGACCATTTCGCATTTTTCGCTGAATTTGGAAAGTGCAGGCATGTGTTTGCCGTTGGCAATACCGCCGCAACCGATGATACCGATACGAAGTTTTTCACTCATTTTTAATTTCCTCCCTTGAATCGAGAATAAATTTGACAGAAACCCAAAGTTTCATACTCTAATTATATAAAACTGATCTTTATTTTTAAAGAAAATTTTTTACACAGGAAGTAGAATATTTTGCCGCCCATTTGTGCAATGTGCACAAGCGGGCGGCATTTTTTGCGGTTTACTGATTTGAAAAGGCAGGTGCATGATGTGTGGATTGTTGTATTTTTGCTTTGTTTTCGTTTGTTTGTTTTTCGGTACCGGTCAACCGCAAAGCAAGGCAGGTGATGTCATCGGCTTTTCCCTGTGTGCTGCACCGCAGTGCTTCTTCTATGATATCTTCAACCGTTTTTGTTAAATTCTGTGTGTTACCGTGCAGGGCTTTAAAAAAATCGGGATGAATCGTGCAGGCACCGTCTGACATCAGAAGCAAGGTGTCACCGTCCTGCATTTCAAATTCACAGCAGACCGGATCGGCTTCATCAAGAATTCCCAATGGCAGAGATTGCTGTTCGATAATGGCGGTTTCATCCTTTTTCAGCAGGACGGAATAAGATGCCCCCGCTTTATAAATTTTCACTTTTCCTGTATAAAGATCAATCACCGCAATATCCAGCGTTGCAACGGTTTCCTGACGGGATCGCAACAGCAGGGCGGCATTGACAAGGCGGGCTGTGCATGCAACACTTAAATGGGCTTTGAGCAGTGTCTGTGCCAGTCCCGTTGTCATCAGGCTGTCAAGTGCGGCTCGTTCACCTGTACCCATGCCGTCCGATAAAACGGCAATAAACCGTCCCTTTGCATCGCGGAAACAGGCAAGGGAATCGCCGCAGATTTGTTCTCTGCCGCCGATGCTTTGCAGATTTTCGCATTGCACTGTAAAGGCGGTCTGCTCATAGAAACAGTAAGCCAGTCCTTTTTCATCGCAACGCACGGCTTTTGCAAACGGTTGATTTAATTTTTCTGACAGTAAATCTTCAATCAGTTGCAGGTAGCTGCGGGAAGGGAGTGCATTGAATTGAATATGTATAAATATTCGTTTTTTGCTGTCGTACTCCGCATGGATATCGGCTACGGAAATATCTGCTTTTTTTAACAATTGTACGACGGCATCGCGGATCATGGCGGCGGGTTTTGTGTCAGGTGCATTGCGTATGTCTTCCAACACCCCCGCCGCAGTGCGTAATTGTGTGCTTGCCAGCTTCTTGACGGCAAGAATTTCCTTATTCTGTGCATTGCGTTGCAGAAAACGTGCATAGGCATCATTGAATGTGTGCAGAAGGGCTTCGGGCTTGCGACATGCGGCTGTCAGACGGTCCGGAAGGGATGCGGGGGTAAGTTGTCCGTCTTTGATGAGGCGTTGTTTTGCCTGCAGAAAAACGGGGCGAAGGCCTGCGAGGGAATGATCCCAACAAAGTTTTTGCCGCGGACAATCTGCACAGCAAACACTGCGGACATAGTGGCAGATTTCCTCTTCTTTCGGGGCTTTTACCCCGGCTATACGCTCGTTGACTTCGGCGGCGGTCTGTGCAAAACTGTTGATTGCGGATTCTGTTTGCAGTAGTTTTTTTTCAAAAAGCATACGCATTTCGGTTGCAAGTGTTGCACTGTCCGAAAAACCGAAACGGGTGCGGATTTTTTGCAAAAACCGATCGGGAATCAGTAAAAACAGAATGCCTGCCGTCACGGCGGCAAGTGCATACAGAACGGGATTGCCCGTTACGCCGTTGGTAACCATGGTCAGCAAACACGCAATAATATAGGCAAGAACGGCGGCAAATTTTCCTGCAGGCATGCACAGGCCAGAGAGCAGACCGCCCATGCAACAGGAAATGACGGTGTATGCACCGTCATCCGAAAGTCCCGCTATGCAACCGCAACACACACCCGCAAGACTGCCGCCTGTTTCCTTGTTGCAGAAAGCGGCAACAAGTACCGTCAGACCCGACAATACGGCAGCAACGGGGAAGCCCGCGGGGCGGAAAGGCATAATACACAGAATCCCTGTTCCGCATGCCAGCAGAATGAGAATTTTTGTTTTGCGGGTGAACAAGGTATTGCCGTCGTGTTGCATTGATTGCGAAAGAGTCCGCAGTAAAAATGTACCTGCACCGCTGAGAATTCCTTCGCAGACACTGAGAATCAAACCTGCCGCAGTGATCCCTTTTGCAAATTCGACCGCAACCGAGCAGATGCACAGACTGCCGGCGGAGGCGAGGGGCGGAAAAATGCAGCTGTTTTCTTTGTCGAAATATGTTTGTGCGGTGATACGCAGTAAAGTAATCAGTACAACAGCGGAAATATATTTGAGGGCACCGAGCACATCGCAAAACAACAATGCCCCCAAAGAGGAGCCGAAAGCGGCCCATATCTCACAGTCGGTCGGCAATGCCGCGGCGGCAGAAATGCCGAGCGGACGGATGTTGCCGATCAGACAGGCATTACTCAGCAGAAAACCCGTTCCCATACTGATAAAGTAACGTAAAATCGGTTTTACTGCGTGGGGAAATCGGAATTTCATTTTTTGAAAATGTTGTGCACGCAGAGGGCTCTTTTTTAATTTTTCCATGGTTGCAGTACGTCCTTGTTTAACTTGATTTTGCTTTTATTGTACCGTAAACCGAATGGTATTTTTTGTCATTCCCGCTTGCTGTTTTTACATTCTTGCAGTCGAAAGAAACAGAAAAATTTGTCTTGCATTTAAAGAATTATTGTGTTATTATATACGTTGAATTTATATGCGTCACCCCAAGGAGGAGTGCAGACGTGAGAACCCCTGTTCTGATTGTGCCGGGAATCGGTTTTTGTAAAATTTATAACGGCAGCGAAGAAACGACCGCATGGCCGCCTGCACTCAAAGAAGATGCTTTTATGAAAAGCCTGGGGTTGCGTATCGGAAAGATGGCTCTGTTTCGTAAGGACAGCGGATTTTCAGATATGCTTGCACAGATGACGCAGGACATTCTGTCTGCTTTTGCGGCAGATGAAACGGGAACCCATGTCAGTGAAAACCTGTTTACAGGTTCCGCTTATTCATTTGCATCCCTTACGGATGAAGAAAAGCAGGCACAGTACCGCCTTTTGCCCGTGCGGGAACTTTGCGAGAAAATCGGGGACGAAAATGTATTTGTTTTTCCCTATGATTTTTCGGGGGATCCGCTTGAAAACGGTAAACTTCTTGCCGCTTGTACGGAAGAAATCCTTACTTCCTGCGGTTGTGATAAGATTTCTCTGCTTGCCGTCGGTTGCGGCAGTACGGTCGTGAATGCATATCTTGCCGATTCCGATGCCGCAACCAGACTGGATAAACTTATTTTCTGCTTCTCTCCGCTCAACGGCAGTTTGCTGTTGTCGGATTTGTTGTTGGACAGTCTGGATTACCGCAAAAGCGGTTCTTTCCTTTGCACGGTGATGAAACAGCAGGATGCGGATATGTTCATTGAACTCAATAACATGATTCCGGGGCTGCTCGAAAATATTTTCGATAAAGTTTTTACCGTTGTGCGTGATTTGTTCCTGAACCTGCCTGCGGCATGGGCACTGTGTCCGTCAGACGATTACGAAGACCTTGCCGAAGAACTGCTGGCAGATAAACCGCAGCTCAGAGCACGCACGGATGCCTTTGATGCAGTGCGTCGTTCCTTGCCCGCACTTTTGCAGAATCTGCAATGCGGCGGTGTCAACGTGCACATTCTCGCCGGCAGTGCTTTGCCCTTTGTTCCGCTTTCAAAATCGACGGACGTGGTCAGCGATCAACTTGTGAACACATCCTCGGCGGCACTCAATGAATCCATCGAAGAAACGGCGGAAGTGGCGGGCTATGTCATCGACACGACACAGGCTTGTCTGCCCGAACAGACCGTTTACTTCCCCGGTGTGTCTCACATGCAGGCACTCAAAAATGAGCAGGTGTTGTCTGCACTGGTACAAATTCTGACCGACTGATTTTTAACATATATTTCAACAATCTCACAAAGGAGACGATACAATGGACTACATCCCTTCGGACATCAATCCCGCAACGGGACAGCCGTATTTCCCGCAGCAGGATGATGTTGTCATCTACACCCGCAATACCTTTGCGTTCAAGGTGCGCAACCTGTCCAAATCCTACGGCGACAATCTGGTGCTGGATAACATTTCGTTTGACATCCCCGCAGGCAGAATCGTCGGTCTGCTCGGCCCCAACGGCTGCGGCAAAACAACGCTGATCAAAATTCTGGCAGGGCTTATCAATGACTACACGGGTCTTGTCAAGGTAGACGGCAAGCGCATCGGCATTGCCTCCAAGTCGCACACGGCTTACCTGCCCGACAAAACCTTCTTCCCCGGCCGCTTCCGCACCATTGACTGCATCGATTATTTCCAGGACTTCTTTACGGACTTCAACCGTGAAAAAGCAATTGATTTCATGGATCGTTTCGGCATCGAACGCAATCAGCGCGTGCAGACCATGTCCAAAGGTATGCAGGAAAAATTGCAGTTGCTGACCGTTATGGCACGTGAAGCAGACATTTATCTGCTCGACGAACCGCTCGGCGGTGTTGACCCTGCAGCAAGAAGTGTTATTCTTGACATTATTATGAATAACTACAAAGAGGATGCAACCGTCCTGCTGTCCACGCACCTCGTCAACGACCTTGAAACGAGTTTTGACCATGTTCTGATGCTCGGCAAGGGCAGTGTGCTTGTCAATACCGGTATCGACAATCTTCGTCAGACCGGTAAATCCGTTGAAGAAATCTTTAAGGAGGTCATCGGCGATGCTTGGGAAGTTGATTAAAAACGGTTTTAAGTCCAATCTCTCCGCAACCTTTACCATTTATATCACCATGCTCATCATGAGCGTTGTGCTCGGGGCACTCATTCTGTTTGATTTCACCTCGTTCGGTACAAACGGTGCTGTGGCGGCTCTGGTTTCCAAACTGGTTGTATCGCTCGCACTTTGCGTGACCGCCATCGTTTCGGTCATTCTGACACTTGTGGCTGTCTTTGGTGATTTTACCAGAAGCATGTACGGCACGGAAGGTCACCTGACCATGGCTCTGCCTGTCAGAGGCTCGGCTCTGCTTCTTGCAAAGTGGATTGCAGGTGCACTGTGTGTCATTATCAGTTATTTTGTTTTCTATTTAAGCCTTGTTTTTTGTGCATTTTCGGTGCTGACAGACTTAAGCGGGTATATCAACGCGGGTGATGCGGCATCCTATAATGTCTACGCCATTGCCTGGCAGTTCATCACCTATGCCATTCAGGCTTCGGGCAAGGTCATTCCCGATGAAAGCATCATTTTCACTATGGTCAACCTGTATGCCATGGAAGGTGCCATCCGTGTGTGTATCTTTGTGCTGCTTGTTTTCTTTGCTGTCACGCTGTCGCATGTTCGTCCGTTCAATAAGAGCAAAAAGTTAGGGCCCATCCTTTACTTCTTCGCAAGTTTTGCTGTTATTGAAGGTATTGCAAAGCTGATTTCAAAAGTTGTTAATATCTATATGCTTGTGGATGCGAATTACGCATTTACGTTCTCCATGCAGGAAAGCGAGGCTAATCTTGCATGGTCTTACGGTCTGGGGGCTTATCCCATCACGGGTGTTTATTGCTCGCTGATCATGTCCATTGCCGTATTCCTTGTAACGGCATATCTGATCGACCGCAAGGTCAATGTGGATGCATAATTTGAGCCAAAGGAGAGGGGATTGGTTTGGAACTGCGTATCATTGATATATCAAAGGATATTCTGGACTGTCCCGTCTATCCGGGGGATCCTGAGCCGAATCTCGAACTGGTGTCGGGAATCCGCAAAGGGGATGCCTGCAATGTTGCACAACTGACCATGTGTCTGCACACGGGAACACATGCGGATGCACCTTTGCATTTTATTGACGGTGCAGCTCCCATCAACCATACAGATCTGTCTGTGTTCATCGGTGAATGTGTGGTGGTGGAATGTTCCGAAGGGCTGATCACGGGGGAAACGGTCAATGCCGCTTTCCCGAAAGCCGATCGTATTCTCGTCAAAGGCAACGGTAAAGCCTTTTTCGATGTCACTGCGGCGGAGGAACTCACCTTTGCAGGTGTTAAGCTCATCGGCACGGATGCCGCTTCCGTCGGTGTGTTCGGCAATGAAGCCCCTGCACATAAGGCCTTTCTGCGTGAAAAGACCGCCATTCTTGAAAACCTTGATCTTTCAAAGGTACAGGCGGGGAAATATTTCCTTATGGCACAACCGCTGAAGATCAAAGGTGTCGAAGCCGCACCCTGCCGAGCGGTACTGATCGAAGACTATCTGTTCTGGGGCGGCAAACGCGGATTTGGTGTATTCTGATTTTTGTTAATAACCTCTCGCGGGGATATTTATTCAGTCTTAATAATTTTAATCATAAAAAAAGGAGTCAAAAACTATGGGCAATCTCAACAAAAGAACCGTAGAGAACCTTGACGTAAAAGGCAAGAAAGTTCTCGTACGCTGCGATTTCAACGTCAAAATGGAAAACGGTGTTATCACCAGTGACAAGCGTATCGTTGCCGCTCTTCCGACCATCAAGTACCTCATTGAAAACGGTGCAAAAGTTATTCTTTGCTCCCATCTCGGCAGACCGAAGGGCGAATTCAATCCCGAATTCTCCATGAAGCCCGTCGCAGAATGCCTTGCCGGTTATCTCGGTCAGGAAGTCAAGTTGGCCAAAGACGTTGTCGGCGAAAGTGCACAGGCACTTGCTGCCGAACTCAAAGACGGCGAAGTCATGCTTCTTGAAAACGTACGTTTCGAAGCAGGCGAAACCAAGAACTGCCCGGAACTGAGCAAAAAGTTTGCTTCTCTTGCAGAACTGTTTGTCAGCGATGCATTCGGCACCGTTCACAGAGCACATGCTTCCACCGCAGGTGTTGCCGCACACCTTCCCTCTGCTGTCGGTTTCCTGATTCAGAAGGAACTCGAAGTTATGGGCGGTGCTCTTGAAAATCCCGTTCGTCCCCTTGTTGCCGTTCTCGGCGGTGCAAAGGTTTCCGACAAGATCGGTGTTATCGAAAACCTCATCGAAAAGTGCGACACCATCATCATCGGCGGCGGTATGGCTTACACCTTCTTCAAGGCTCTCGGCAACGAAGTCGGTACTTCCATTTGCGAACACGATAAGCTTGACCTTGCCCGTGAACTCATGGCAAAGGCACGCGAAAAGGGTGTCAACTTCCTTCTTCCCGTTGATAATGTGATCGGTAAGGAATACAAGGCAGATACTCTCTTCATGCGTATTTATTCCGACTCCATCCCCGACGGTTGGATGGGCCTTGACATCGGCAAGACCACACAGGAACTGTTTGCAAAGTCCATTCAGGGTGCAGGCACCGTGATCTGGAACGGCCCGATGGGTGTTTCTGAATGGGAAAACTTTGCAGCAGGCACCACTGCTGTTGCACAGGCTATTGCTGATTCCAATGCTATCTCCATCATCGGCGGCGGCGACTCTGCAGCTGCTATCAAGAAACTCGGCTTTGCTGACAAGATGACCCACATCTCCACCGGCGGCGGTGCATCTCTTGAATTCCTGGAAGGCAAAGAACTTCCCGGCATCGCTTGCATCAGCGAGAAATAAAATAAAAATTAAACAGGGGGACGGGTTTTTGATTACACCCGTCGCCCTGATTTTACGGAGGAAAAACAAATGAACAAAGCTCTTCGCAAGGCAGTTATTGCCGGCAACTGGAAAATGAACAACACCCCCGACACCACCAAGGCTACCATCGAAGCTATGAAACCCCTCGTAGCAGATGCAGACTGTGATGTCGTTCTCTGCGTACCTTACATTGACATTCCCGCCGCTCTGGAAGCCACCGCAGGCTCCAACATCAAAATCGGTGCCGAAAACTGCCACTGGGCTGTTTCCGGTGCCTTCACCGGCGAAGTTTCCGCTGAAATGCTCAAGGCAATCGGCGTTCCCTATGTTATCATCGGCCACTCCGAAAGAAGACAGTACTTCGGTGAAACCGACGAAACCGTCAACAAGCGTGTCCGTGCCGCTTTGGATGCAGGTCTCATCGTTATTCTTTGCGTAGGCGAAGTCAAGGAAGAACGTCTGCAGGGTGTTACTTCCGAAGTCGTCCGCAAGCAGACCAAGGTCGCTCTCGGCGGTGTTTCCGAAGCTGAACTCGACAATATCATCCTTGCCTACGAACCCGTATGGGCAATCGGCACAGGCCTTACCGCTACGCCCGAACAGGCACAGGAAGTCTGTGCAGACATCCGTGCTCTTGTCGGTGAACTCTACAACAAGGCAGCTGCTGACAAGTTCGTCATCCAGTACGGCGGATCCATGAATGCTGCAAACGCTGCTGAACTTCTTGACAAAGAAGATGTTGACGGCGGTCTCATCGGCGGTGCTTCCCTGAAAGCACAGGACTTCTCCGTCATCGTCAAGGCTGCTTCCAGATAAGTGAGGTTTGACATGAGCGAAAAAGTTCTTCTTGTTGTTATGGACGGTGTCGGCTTCTCCAAAACAGGTCTTGGTGATGCCGTTACCCTTGCCAACACTCCCGTGCTTGACAAGCTCCTTGCCCAATGCCCCAACACCCGCCTGAAAGCACACGGCGAAGCCGTCGGTCTGCCTTCGGACGACGATATGGGCAACAGCGAAGTCGGCCACAACGCACTCGGCTGCGGTCAGGTCTACTCGCAGGGTGCAAAACTTGTCAACGAATCCATCGAAAGCGGTTCCCTGTATGCACACACCGCATGGAAAGAAGTTGCAGGCAACTGTGTAGCCAAAAACAGTGCATTGCATTTCATCGGTCTTCTGTCCGACGGCAATGTGCATTCCAACATCAACCACCTCTTCCTGCTCCTCAAGCAGGCGAAAGCAGAAGGTGTCAAAAAGGCATTTGTGCATATCCTGCTTGACGGCAGAGATGTTCCCGCCACCAGTGCTCCCGTTTATGTGGAAGCACTTGAAAACGAACTCAAAGCCCTCAATGATGACTCATTCTGCGGCAAAATCGCTTCCGGCGGCGGCAGAATGAAGATCACCATGGACCGTTACCAGGCTGACTGGGCAATGGTTGAACGCGGCTGGAACACCCATGTCAAGGGTTTGGGCAGACAGTTTGCAACTGCTGCCGAAGCCATTGAAACCTTCCGTGCAGAGAATGAGGGCATCATTGACCAGGATCTGCCCGCATTTGTCATTGCCGAAAACGGCGAACCTGTCGGTAAAGTCAACGACGGCGACAGCGTTGTTTTGTTCAACTTCCGCGGCGACCGTGCTATCGAACTGAGCATGGCTTTCGACTGTGACGAATTCAACTACTTCGACCGCGGTGCAAAGCCCGATGTCGTTTATGCAGGTATGTTGCAGTATGACGGCGACCTGAATATGCCCGCCCGTTACCTTGTAAGTCCTCCCGAAATCAAGTACACGCTTTCGGAACTGCTTGTTTCCAAGGGACTTCGTCAGTTTGCAGTTTCCGAAACCCAGAAATACGGCCACGTGACCTACTTCTGGAACGGCAACCGCAGCGGCAAGTTCAGTGAAGAGCTTGAAACTTATCTTGAAATCCCGTCCGATAAGGTCAGTTTCGATGAACGTCCGTGGATGAAGTCTGCGGAAGTTACCGATGCAGTTATTGAAGCCATGAACAGTGGTGAATATGATTTCATCCGTTGCAACTATCCCAACGGCGATATGGTCGGCCACACAGGTAGCCTTGAAGCTACTATCATCGCTTGCGAAGCGGTTGACCTTGCCCTTGCACGCGTGCTGAAAGTTGCAAAAGAAACGGGATTCACCGTTCTCATCACCGCCGACCACGGCAATGCAGACGAAATGCTCGAAAAAAACAAGAAGGGTGTTGTGTCCGTGCGTACCGCACACTCCCTGAACCCCGTTCCCTTTATTATTGTATCCGATAAAGAATATAAGATCGTGGACGGCGAATACGGCCTTGCCAATGTCGCTCCCACGGTTGCAAAGATCTTCGGTATTGACCCGTATGAAGCATGGGAAAAGCCCGTGATCTGAAATTAAGAACAGTATTTTTTTGAAAGGATGGAAAATTTTATGGCAGAAAACAGACTGATCGGCTCCTATCCCGTTATCGGTATCCGTCCCGTCATCGACGGACGCAGAGGCCCGCTGAAGGTCCGCGAATCCCTTGAAGATCAGACAATGGGTATGGCACAGGCCGCCAAGAAACTGTTTGAAGAAAATCTTTGCTATTCCAACGGCGAACCCGTCCGTGTTGTTATTGCAGATACCACCATCGGTCGCGTTGCCGAAGCCGCTGCTTGTGCAGATAAATTCAAAAAAGAAGGCGTAGATATCACTCTGTCCGTCACTCCCTGCTGGTGCTACGGCTCGGAAACCATGGATATGGATCCCAACACCATCAAAGGTGTATGGGGCCTGAACGCAACCGAAAGACCGGGTGCCGTTTACCTTGCATCCGTTCTTGCCGCCCACGCACAGAAGGGTCTGCCCGCATTCGGCATTTACGGCAAAGATGTTGTCGATGCCGATGATATGCGTATCCCTGCTGACGTTGAAGAAAAACTGCTTCGCTTTGCAAAGGCCGCTGTTGCCGCCGCTACCATGAGAGGCAAGAGCTATCTGCAGATCGGTTCCATCTGCATGGGTATTGCAGGTTCTTCCATCGATCCGAACTTCCTCGAAGAATACCTCGGCATGCGTGTTGAATCCGTTGACGAAGTGGAAATTATCCGCCGCATGACCGAAGGCATCTATGACGAAGAAGAATTCCAAAGAGCCCTCAAGTGGACAAAGGAAAAATGTCCCGAAGGCTTCGACAAGAACCCCGAATTCGTCCGCAAGTCCGACGAACAGAAGGAACAGGATTGGGAATTTGTTGTCAAGATGATGTGCATCATCAAGGACCTTATGAACGGTAACAAGAACCTGCCCGCAGGCCGTGAAGAAGAAATGGTCGGCCACAATGCCATCGCCGCCGGTTTCCAGGGTCAGCGTCAGTGGACAGACTTCTATCCCAACGCAGACTTTGCAGAAGCCCTTCTGAACACCTCTTTCGACTGGAACGGCATCCGCGAACCCTACATTCTTGCAACTGAAAACGACGTTCTCAACGGCATCTCCATGCTGTTCATGAAGCTGCTCACCAACCGCGCCCAGATGTTTGCCGACGTGCGAACCTACTGGAGCGGTGAGTCTGTCAAGCGTGTGACGGGCTATGAGATGGACGGAAAGGCAAAAGATGCCAACGGTGCAGCCAAAGATGCCGACGGTAACGGTGTAATGAAACCGTGGTATGAAGTAACTGAAGCGGATCAGAAAGCGATTCTGGAAAACTCCACCTGGAACTACGCTGAGGTCGGCTACTTCCGTGGC
>JAZUQC010000026.1:0-279996 GCA_045605525.1 Acutalibacteraceae bacterium | reverse complement strand
CCTGCGGCGCGGCAACCAAAAGGCTTTCCGCAAGCCATTTCCTCTGCGAATATTGCGGAAGCGAATATTTCCTGAATGACGATATGGAATGCTATGATTTCACAATAACGGATGAGGAAATAATGAACGTATTTATTCAGGCGGCAAAGGAAAGACGTGAGGCACTTGACCACGTTTTGCTGTACGGCCCTCCGGGACTTGGTAAAACCACGCTGGCATCTATTATTGCCAATGAAATGGGCGTAAACATCCGTGTTACAAGCGGCCCTGCCATTGAAAAACCGGGTGACCTTGCGGCACTGCTTACCAATCTCAACGCAGGCGATGTTCTGTTTATAGACGAAATTCACCGCCTGTCACGATCGGTGGAAGAAGTGCTGTATCCTGCGATGGAAGATAAAGTAATTGATATCATCATCGGCAAAGGACCGTCGGCTCGCTCCATCCGTCTGGATCTGCAACCCTTCACCCTCGTCGGTGCCACCACAAGAGCAGGGCAGTTAACCGCTCCCTTGCGTGACCGTTTCGGTGTCATTCTTCGCCTTGAACTGTACACGCACGAAGAGCTTGCAAGCATCGTCAGCCGCAGTGCTGCCATTCTCGGTATTGAAATCGAACCGGACGGGGCAATGGAAATTGCATCCCGCTCCCGCGGTACACCGCGTATTGCAAACAGACTTCTGCGGCGATGCCGTGATTTTGCACAGGTTGTCGGCAGCGGTGTCATCACCGTGCAGGATGCACAACTTGCTTTGGAACGCATGGAAATTGACCATCTCGGACTTGATAATATTGACCGTCTGATGCTTACCGCCATGATCCGCAATTACAACGGCGGGCCCGTCGGCCTGGAAACCCTTGCCGCCGCCATCGGTGAGGAAGCGGTTACCATCGAAGACGTTTATGAACCTTATCTTATGCAGATCGGCTTTTTGAGCCGAACCCCCCGCGGGCGCATGGTTACCCCGGCGGCTTACCGTCACCTCGGTCTGCCGATGCCGGGCCAGCAATCCATGCTGTAATTGAATTTTTTTCAGAGGAGTTGTTTGTAGTATGGGCAGACTGTTCGGCACCGACGGTGCCAGAGGTGTTGCAAATACAGAAATCAGTTGTGAGCTTGCCATGAAAATCGGCAGATATACGGCGGTTGTGCTCGGCAAAAACAAAGAAACACCGCTTCGCATACTGATCGGAACAGATACAAGACGTTCTGCAGATATGCTTTCAAATGCCATCATATCGGGCTTTTGCTCAGCAGGGTGCAATGTGTTGCACATCGGTGTTGTGCCCACACCCGCTGTCGCATATCTCGTCAGACAATACAATTACGATGCAGGTGTTGTCATTTCCGCATCACACAATCCTTTTGAATACAACGGTATTAAAATATTTGGTCCCGACGGCTATAAACTGCCCGACGAAACGGAAGAACAGATCGAAGCGTATATTCTTGATGATGTTTCTGCGATTCCTCCGAAGGTCGGTGCACAGGTCGGCACTGTCACCTATTCCCCCACTGCCGTCAATGATTATATAAAACATCTCGAAAATGCCGCTGATGCACACTTTTTCGGCATGCGTATTGCGGTTGACTGTGCAAACGGTGCCGCTTCCAAAACGGCAGGCGAACTGTTCGGCAGACTCGGTGCGGAATGTACGCTTATAAATTGTCATCCGGACGGTGTGAACATCAACAAAGATTGCGGCTCAATGCACCTTGCAAACTTATGCGAATATGTACGCCAAAATAAATTTGACCTCGGGCTTGCGTTTGACGGTGATGCCGACCGACTTTTGTGTGCAGATGAAAACGGCAATGAAGTCGACGGTGACAAAATGATTGCCGTCTGTGCAAAATACCTGAAAGACAAAGGTTCCCTCAAAGCAAACACCGTTGCCGTTACGGTGATGACCAATATGGGCATGCTGAAATACCTTGAACAAAACGGCATCCGTTACGAAAAAACCGCAGTCGGTGACCGATATGTCTTGCAGAGAATGCTTGAAACAGGTTGCAATTTGGGCGGTGAACAGTCCGGGCACATCATTTTCTCCGATTATGCCACCACGGGAGACGGCGAAATGACCGCCGTGCAACTGCTGAATATCATCCGTGCAAGCGGTAAGACCCTCGGGCAGCTTGCAGGTGAAATTGAACTCTATCCGCAGGTGCTTATCAATGTGCGTGTTTCAGCACTCGGCAAACTGCGTTTGGAAGAAGATGAAGAAATAAAAACCGCCATTGCCTTTGCCGAAGAAAAACTCGGCAACGAAGGCAGAGTGCTTGTCAGAGCCTCGGGCACGGAACCGCTTGTGCGGGTCATGCTCGAAGGACGCGATAAAAAATTAACCGCAACCCTTGCACAGGAAATTGCACAGGTTGTAAAAGAAAGGCTTATCTGATGCGTACTGCAGAAAATTGGAAAGATTACGAGCTGTTGGATTGTTCGGACGGTGAACGTCTTGAACGTTGGGGCAATGTTATTCTCATCCGCCCCGATCCGCAGGTCATTTGGAAAACCCCGAAAGAACATCCGCTGTGGAAAAAAGCCGATGCACGTTATTGGCGTTCCAGTTCGGGCGGCGGAAAATGGGAAGTCTATAAAAAAATTCCCGATGTCTGGTCAATTTCTTACGGCCAGATGCAACTGCGCGTCAAGACAATGGGATTCAAACACACGGGCGTGTTCCCCGAACAGGCTGTCAACTGGGATCTTGTTGCAAAGACCATCAAAGAAGCAGGCAGACCTGTTAAAATGCTGAATTTGTTCGGCTATACGGGGGCGGCTACGGTTTCAGCCATGGCGGCAGGTGCGGCGGCTGTGCATGTGGATGCATCCAAAGGTATGGTGCAGTGGGCAAAAGAAAATGCCGTTGTCAGCGGCGTGGCTGACAAGAGTGTACGCTGGCTTGTGGACGATTGTATCAAGTTTGTTGAGCGTGAAATCCGCCGCGGTAATAAATATGACATCATCGTCATGGATCCGCCGTCATACGGCAGAGGTCCGGGCGGCGAAGTCTGGAAACTCGAAGAAGAAGTATATAATCTTGTAGAGCGTTGTGCCGAACTGTTGCATGAGGATTCCTTGCTGTTTCTGCTCAATTCCTACACCGCGGGACTTTCTCCCTCGGTTATGCAATATATTTTAGGCGCTACCATTCAGAAAAAATACGGCGGAGAAATCTCCGCCGACGAAATCGGATTGCCGGTGACGGCTACAGGGATGGTCTTACCCTGCGGCTCCACCGCTTGTTGGAAGAGATAAAGAAGTGGAAAATAAACTTTTAGAATTTCAGAATGTAACATATTCTTACGAAGAAGAAGGTCCTGCAGCCTTGCAGGGGGTCAGCTTCAGCGTAGAAAAAGGTGAATTTGTCGTTATTTTAGGGCACAACGGCTCGGGCAAATCCACCATTGCAAAACTGTCCAATTCCATTTATCTGCCTACCGAAGGCAAGGTTTTTGTCAACGGCATGGATACAGCAGAGGATGAAAATGAAATGAACTGCCGCAAAACCATCGGTGTTGTGTTTCAGAATCCCGACAATCAGATCGTTGCTTCCATTGTGGAAGAAGATGTGGCATTCGGTCCTGAAAACTTATGTATTCCGCAGAAAGAACTGCGTGTACGAGTGGATGAAGCACTGCACAGTGTCGGCATGTATGATTACCGCCATCACGAAACACATAAGTTGTCGGGCGGTCAAAAACAGCGTGTTGCCATTGCGGGGATTCTTGCCATGAAGCCGCAGTGTATTGTGCTTGACGAACCGACCGCCATGCTCGACCCCAAAGGCCGTCGCGAAGTGATGAAAGCTGTGCGTAAACTTAATCGCGAAGAAGGCATTACGGTACTGTTTATCACCCATTTCATGGAAGAAGCGGTGGAGGCTGATCGTGTTATGGTTGTGGATGACGGCAAAATCCTGCTCGACGGCACCCCTGCCGAGATTTTCAGACAAAGTGCACTGCTTCAAAAAGTCGGTCTGGATGTACCGGAAGTTGCCCGCCTTGCGGCCATGCTTCGTGAACATGGGGTTGAACTCGGTGATGTGTTGACGGAAGACAGTTTTGTGCAGGCATTTGCCGCAAGAACGGAGGGTTGATATGGCATTTTTAGAAGTAAAAAACATCAACTACTCCTACTCAAAAGGGACTCCGTTTGAAATCACCGCCTTGCACGATTGCTCGTTTGCGGTCGAAAAGGGAGAGTATGTCGGAGTCATCGGACATACAGGTTCGGGTAAATCCACCCTCATGCAGATGCTCAATGCCTTGCAGAAACCCGACAGCGGTGCGGTTTTTCTGGACGGAAAAGACATCAATACTGACAAGGTCACGGCACGCGATACACGTTTTCGTGTGGGACTGTGTTTTCAGTATCCCGAATATCAGTTGTTTGAAGAAACGGTGCGTAAGGATATTGCTTACGGACCGACAAACATGAAATTATCTCCCGAAGAAATTGAACAGCGTGTTCTGGAAGCTGCCGACATTGTCGGCCTTGCTCCGGAATTGCTCGATAAATCTCCCTTTGATCTTTCCGGTGGCGAAAAACGCCGTGCCGCCATTGCGGGGGTTATGGCTATGAAACCCGAAGTGCTCATTCTGGACGAGCCCGCGGCAGGTCTTGACCCGATCGGCAGAAAAGTCATTATGGATATGATCGACAAATACCGTGCAGCAACGGGAGCAACTGTCCTGCTTGTTTCACACAGCATGGAAACCGTAGCCGCCGTTGCAGATCGCATTCTCGTGCTCAACAAAGGTACCATTGCCATGGACGGCACTGTGGACAGTGTTTTCAGCCATGCAAAAGAACTCATTGAAATGGGGCTGGATGTGCCTGCCGTTACACGCATTGCCGTGCGGCTGAAAGAAATGGGTTATGCTGTCAATACAGGTGTTTATTCCGTGGCTGATGCAGCACAGATGCTGTTGCAACTGCTCGGCAAAAAGGAGGGAAGTGTATGATTCGTGATATTACCATCGGTCAGTATTTCCCCGGTTCGTCACTGATTCATAAGCTGGATCCCCGCATGAAGATCGTTCTGCTTGTGCTGAACATTGCAGGTTTGTTCTTGTGCCGCAACTTTTTCTCCTTACTTTTGATGTTTGTAATGTCGGTCGCGTGGGTTCTTTTATCCCGTATTCCTTTTTCAACCATTCTCAAGGGATTGAAAATGATTCTTGTGATCCTCATTTTTACCGCCTTTTTGCAGATTTTTTACAATGACGGCGGAACGGTACTGTGGCATCCCGTGGAAAAATGGGACTTCAAAATTACCACAGAAGGTGTTTTTTCGGCAATATTCATCGCCGTACGCATCGTTGCACTGATTCTGATGAGTACATTACTGACTTATACGACATCGCCCACATTGTTGACCGATGCCATCGAGCGGCTCCTTTCTCCTTTGAAAGTGTTTAAAATCAAAGTGCATTCACTTGCCATGATGATGACCATTGCCCTGCGTTTTATTCCGACATTGATTGAAGAAATCGACATCATCATGTCTGCACAGAAGGCAAGAGGTGCTGACCTTGAAACAGGTTCGCTTATGCAAAGGGCAAAAGCACTGGTGCCAATTCTTGTTCCGCTTTTTGTTAACTCCTTCCGCCGTGCGTATGAACTTGCCTTTGCGATGGAAGCACGTTGCTACGGCGGTGACGAAAAACGCACAAGATTGCGTGTGATGAAACTCGGCGGCAGAGATTTTGTAATGCTCGCAATCACACTTGTTTGCTTTGCGGCTGTGATTGTCACTTCTTATGCGGACATGGGGACGTTTTTCCTGTTTGAGAAGGTGATCTGATGACGAATTATCTTCTTACCATCCGTTTTGACGGCAGTTCCTATCACGGCTGGCAGTTTCAGGAAAATGCAATTTCCGTGCAACAGTGTATCATGGAAGCCGCCGCGAGAATGTTTGGCGAAAAACCTGTTGTCAATGGTTGCAGCCGAACCGATGCAGGTGTGCATGCCAATCGTTTTTGTTGCAATTTCAAGGCACCCCGCTTTTATCCGTGTGAAAATGTCATCGCGGCTATGAATACCTATCTGCCTGATGATATTGCCGTGTTGTCTTGCGAGGTTGCGGATGATGATTTTCATGCCCGTTTCTCCTGCAAAGGAAAAGAGTATGAATATGTGGTTTGGAATGCACCCGTACGGGATCCGTTTCTGCACAAACGTGCTTACCACTATAAATATCCGCTGGATGCACAGTTCCTTGACAAGCAGGCAAAGGATTTGCTCGGCACGCATGATTTTACTTGTTTTATGGCGGCGGGCAGCGATGCCAAAACCACTGTGCGAACCATCACAAAAGCCGATGTGCGCCGGGAAGGTGACAAGGTTATTTTTACATTCGGAGCGGACGGATTTTTGTACAACATGGTGCGTATCATGACCGGCACATTGCTTTATATCTCTGCGGGAAAAATTGCACCCGATACCATTCCCGCCATTATTGCGTCCAAAGACCGTTTACAGGCAGGCATCACCGTGCCCGGGGACGGACTGTATCTGAACCGAATTTATTATTGAGAGGAGTCGGCATTGTGGAAAACCGACAGGATGATAACAAAAAAAAGAGCATAGCTGTCATAAAGACGATCGGCATGGTTTTGCTGTTCGGTATTCTTGTTTTTGCCGCTGCACGAGTCATTGTCGGTTCTTCGGGATCGGAACACGCTTCCGATACTTTGGCGGTGGATACGAAAGGTGAGGTTTTATATTCCGTTCCGTCGCAGGCTGTTGCGGATATGGCGGCTTATGAATCGGGCATTGCCGTGCTTACAGACAGTGACATGCTGTATTTTGATGCCGCAGGCAGCATCACCCGTAGTGCACAGCATGAATACAGAGCCCCTGCTTTTGCATTTTATGACCGCGAATTTCTCGTTTATGACCGCGGAACACCGAATTATCGCATTGAAATCAATGCCGCAGTATTCAATGAATATACCGCAAATTCCGATTTGCTGACCGCTGCGGTCGGGGCAAGCGGAAATTATGCTGTTGCAACACTGGCGGACGGCGGTTTTCAATCCAAATTGTATGTTTATGCCGCAGACGGAAGTCTGCAGTTTGAATGGGGCAGTGCAAAACATTTTATCACCCATATTGCACTTTCTGACAGTAAAGACCGCTATGCCGTTGCACTTGCGGGCAGTGAAAGTGCGGGCTATGTAAGCCAGATTCAGGTTTTTGAACGGGGGGTGAGTCAACCGCTTTATACCTTGTCTTATGATGATGTCACAGTGCTGGCGATTGACTTTATGAAAGACGACACGCTTGCACTTGTCACTGATTCTTTTGTTGCATATATTGAAAACGGTGCAGCCGAAACAAAATTGGAGTACGCGGTGTCTTCCTTACTCAGTTTTGATGTTTCACATGCCACGGAAGTTTCCGTTTTACTGTCAAGCGGTTATGTCGATGAAGTAAACCACCGTGTGTTTACATGGGATAAAAACGGAAAATGCATTCTGGATCCCGCTGCCGTTTCTCCGAATGCCTCTCACCTGAGTGTTACAAAGAAATACTTTGCAGTGGCGGATGAAAAAAATATCACCATTTATGACCGCAAAGGTGCGTTCACGGGGGAAGCACATTCCGTATATCTTATTGACCGCCTGCAGGTGGTCGGTGCCCGCGTGTTCTGTCTGCATGAGGACGGCTTCTCCGTCTGGTCCGTGCACAACCGTCTGGCACAGACAGAAGATGTTGCCAATTGATTTATAAGAAGTTAACAAGTTTGCAACATTTATACTGTACATTATTCTGAAAGATCCGAGGAGGTCTTTTGACAATGGAAAAATATATTATAGACATATTACTGATTGCCGTTGTCGTCATATCGGCTCTTATTGCGGCCCGCAAAGGCTTTTTTCTGACTCTTATGAGCATTTTTTCAGCCATCGGTGCACTCATTGGTGCCAAAATTCTGGCAGATCCCCTTGCATTGTTTGTGTATAACAATGTTGTTCGTAATCCGGTGTTGACGAAAGTGCAATCCATGCTACCCGAAACATTGACAAACAGCGATCCGCAGGCTGTGCTGAACGGGATTCTTGAGCAATTGCCCGACGGTGTTGCCGCTATGGTCGAAAATTACGGCATACTTGATTCCGCTGTTGCCGCCGCAGGGGATGCGACCTCTTTTTTCAGTATGGATAATCTGGAAGTCAATTACATCAAACCGTTTTGCCTTTCGGTTTTGTCCTTGTTGGTAACGGTTGTCGTGTTTTATGTTCTTTTTATTGTGCTTCGTATGTTCTCCAGAATGCTCAACAAACTTATCTATAAGAACAAAAAACAGCCCGTTAACCGTTTTCTCGGTGCGGCACTGGGCGTTGTCCGTGCGGCAATTCCGTTGGCAGTCTTTGTTCTTTTGTTAAATTTTGCGGCTGACTATAATATCAATGATTCACTGACAGCCGCTGTTGAAAATTCTAAAATCTGTGCTTGGGTCGAAACCGTTTCTCCCGAATTGTTTGAGGGAATGACAAACGGTGATGACACTCAATTGCAGAACGCGTGAAAGGAAGGTATAAAAAATGGCAAACACAACTCCTCAGAAACACAAGAAAACAGGCGATCTTTTTGATAATGTCTGGACAATTCCCAATCTTCTCTCGGCACTGCGTATCATCATGGTGCCCATTATTGCCGTACTGTTTTTAAAAGGCGAAGCTGTATGGGCAGTTGTCGTGCTTGCCCTTTCCGGACTTTCCGATTTCTTCGACGGTAAAATTGCCCGCCGCTTCAATCAGATCAGTGCCTTGGGCAAAATTCTTGACCCCATCGCCGACAAGCTGACCCAGATCACACTGGCTGTTGTGCTGTTCTATGTGTTCTGGAAAGCCGAAAATGAAAGCATTCACGCTTTTGCATGGGTGTTCCTGCTGTTTGTTGCAAAGGAACTCATCATGCTCATCGGCGGTGCTGTCATGCTCGCATTTGAAATTCGTCCGGGTGCCGCTGAATTGCCCGGTAAGGTTGCCACCATGGTATTTTATGTGGTCATGGTCGTTATTGTTGCATTCGGCCCTGAAGTCGGTGCATTCCGTGAACTGTTTACACTGCCGGATATGGTTATGAAAGTGCTCGTTGTGATTTCCGTCATTCTCACTTTTGTGGCATTCGCATTTTATCTGCCCGGAACATTCCGCCAGTTCAAGGAAAAGTTCTCCAAGAAAAATAAGAGAAAATAAAAGAAGCAAACCCCCCATGCGAAAGGAAATTGTATGAATTTTAAACTTTGTTCTCGTTGCAAACAGCGTCCTGCAGCTGTGTTTATCTCCAAAATTGAAGGTGAAAAAACCACGCAGGAAGGTCTTTGCATCAAATGTGCTATGGAGCTGAATATCGGCCCCATCAAAGATATGATGAATAAAATGGGCGTTACCGAAGAAGATCTGGATGCTCTCAACGATCAGTTCGGTGATGTCTTCGGTAATATGGCAGACGGTGATGCCTTTGAAAACGGCGGTGCTTCCACGTTGCCGTTTCTGCAGAATTTGTTTGGTGAGCACGGCATTGTCCCCAAGGATAAGGATGATGAAGTGGATCTGCCTGCAGAGCTTGTTGAAGAAGGTGACAAATCCCGTCCCCGTCCCGGTGCCAAACGCGAAAAGGCTAAGAAAAAAGATGACAGCCGCAAGTTCCTCGGCCAGTATTGCACCGACCTTACCAAGCGTGCCAAGGAAGGAAAACTCGATCCCATCGTTGGCAGAGAAAACGAAATTGCCCGCGTGGTACAGATTCTGTGCCGCCGTTCCAAAAATAACCCTTGCCTGATCGGTGAACCCGGTGTTGGTAAAACTGCCATTGCAGAGGGGCTTGCAAGCCGCATTGCCGCAGGTGAAGTTCCTGCAAAACTGGCAGATAAAGAAATACACCTTCTTGACCTGACCGCTCTTGTTGCAGGTACGCAGTTCAGAGGCCAGTTTGAAAGCCGTATCAAAGGACTGATTGAGGAAGTCAAAACGGAAGGCAACATCATCCTGTTTATTGACGAAGTGCATACCCTTGTCGGCACGGGTGATGCGGAAGGCTCCATGAATGCCGCAAACATCCTCAAGCCCGCTTTGTCACGCGGTGAAGTGCAGGTCATCGGTGCTACCACGTTTACCGAATACCGCAAACATATCGAAAAGGATGCAGCTCTTGAACGTCGCTTCCAGCCCGTAAAGGTCGAAGAACCCTCTGTGGAAGAAGCGCACGAAATGCTTAAAGGCATCAAGAAGATGTATGAAAATTACCATCGTGTGCGTATTTCCGACAATCTGCTTTATAAGATGGTCGTTCTCTCCGAGCGTTATATTACAGACCGTTTTCTGCCCGATAAAGCCATCGACCTGCTCGATGAAGCCTGCACGTGTGCAAATCTTCGTAATCCTGCCATCAGTGCATATGATCTGAGCGAAAAGAAGCTCGCTGAGCTTCGCAAGCTTGACGAAGAACTCAGTCAACCGAGCGAAAACATGGATTATGAAAAGATCGCCAAGGTGCGTGCCGATATCGCCGTGGAAGAAGGCAGAAATGCCGAACTTGCCGAAAAAGCAAAGAACAATGCAGTCATTGAAGATGACATCGGCAAGGTCATCAGCCTCTGGACGGGCATTCCCGTGCGTAAGATCATTGATACCGATATCAACCGCCTTGCCGGCATGGAAGGTAACATTAAAAAACGCATTATCGGTCAGGATGAAGCCGTCGAAGCCGTTTGTGCCGCAATCCGCCGCAGTCGTATTCAGTTAAGCCCGCAGAAACGCCCCGCATCATTTATTTTTGTCGGTCCTACGGGGGTCGGCAAAACTGAACTTGTCAAACGTCTTGCGGATGAATTGTTTGATACGCCCGAAACCCTGATCCGTTTGGATATGTCCGAATTTATGGAAAAGCACTCGGTGTCGCGTCTGATCGGTTCGCCTCCCGGTTATGTCGGTTATGACGAAGCAGGTCAGTTGACCGAAAAGGTTCGTCGCAAACCCTATTCCGTGGTTCTGTTTGATGAAATCGAAAAAGCACATCCCGATGTGATGAATATTCTTTTGCAGATTCTCGATGAAGGTAAAACCAATGATGCACAGGGAAGAACTGTCAATTTTGCAAACTGTGTTATCATTATGACCTCCAATGCAGGCAGTGAACGCAAAGAAACACTGCTCGGATTCGGTCAGGATAAAAATGATGTTTCCAAGAATAAGGCAATGAAAGCTTTGCGTGATTTCCTGCGTCCCGAATTCTTGGGCAGAGTAGATGAAATCATCGTCTTCAACGAACTGACCGAAGAGGATTATAAGAAGATTGCAAAACTGCTGATTGACGAGTTTATCCCCGCTCTTGAAGATAAGGGAATCCGCTTGCTCGTTGAAGATGGTGTTGCAGATCTTGTTGCCAAGGAATCTGCAGGCGGTGCCAGAGGTGCAAGAGATATCCGCTATTGCATCCGTCGCAATATTGAAGATCCCATTGCAAATCTTATCATTGCCGCAGGGGATAATGGATTGGACGAAATCCGCATCACCGTGACCGACGGCAAAATCGTTGTATATTGATAAAAAGATTGGTGTGCCGTGTTATTGTTCGCGGCACACTTTTTTTGAAGATTATATTTAAAAAAGTATAAAATCTTCTTGACATTGCTTATTGTTTGTGGTAAACTACTTGTGCATCAGGAGAGATACCGAAGCGGTCATAACGGAACGGTCTTGAAAACCGTCGTACTGCAAAGTACCGTGGGTTCGAATCCCACTCTCTCCGCCAATCAAACACAATCGAATTTATCTTTATTTGTTACCATACGGAGAAGTACTCAAGTTGGTGACGAGGCGCCCCTGCTAAGGGCGTAGGTCGGGTAACCGGCGCAGGAGTTCGAGTCTCCTCTTCTCCGCCAAAAAAAAGACAAGTCTTTTGACTTGTCTTTTTTTTATCCGATCCGAAGGATTGGTATGCAATCACGGCGCAGACGTGTATGTAATCAGCATAACTGTATGGCATTTTGATATTGCTTTTTTACTCTTATTATGCTATAAAATAATCAAATCAAATCAGGAGGCAATGAAATGAAAACCAAAACCGCACCCGCCGACCAGGCAGTCAAAGCACCCAAAGGCAAAAAAGCTCTGAAAGTGCTCGGCATCATCTTTTTGTGTGTTGCTCTGATTGCAGGCATCACAGCAGGGGTGAATGCAGCCCTTCTGCAGTCTTCAAAAGCAAAAGCCGCATCCTTTGCAAAAGTGGAAATTGAAAATCAGCTTGTGCCTGAAAAAGACGAAAACGGCTACTGGACTTTCGTGACGGACAGAGAATTTAAAATTCTGCAATTGACCGATGTGCACATCGGCGGCGGTTACATGACGGTCAAGAAAGATGCCATGGCGCTTAATGCCGTTGCGGCAATGATTACTGCGGAAAAGCCTGACCTTGTTGTTGTGACGGGCGATATCTCTTACCCCGTACCGTTCCAGGCAGGTACCTTCAATAACCTTTCTTCCGCAAAGGTCTTTGTGACTCTTATGGAACAGCTTGGTGTGTATTGGACGGTTTGCTTCGGTAACCACGACACGGAAGCCTACAGTTATTACAGCCGTGCACAGATTTCCGAATTCTACAGCAATGACGATTTTGCATATTGCCTGTTTGAAAGCGGTCCCGAAGAAGTGGACGGCTACGGTAATCAGGTTATCAATGTGAAAAACAGCGAGGGCATTATCACGCAGTCCCTTTTCGTGTTCGACAGCCATTCTTATGTGGACGGCGACATCCTCGGCATTATGTGGAAGTATGATAATATTCACGAAAACCAGGTAGAATGGTACAAAAACACAGTTCTTGCCCTCAATGCACAGAACAATGCCGTGCTCAAAGAACTCGGCAGAGAAGAAAACTCTGCTATCAAATCCCTTGCATTTATGCACATTCCGCTTGTGGAACAGAAGGATGCTTGGTACGAATATGCCGAAAACGGATTTGAAGACACCGAAAATGTAAAATACCATTACGGTGTTGCAGGGGAAGGCAAAAAGGTTGTTTACCCCGGCATCAAGGAAGACAATCTGTTTGAAACCATGCTCGAACTCGGCTCCACCAAGGGTACCTTCTGCGGCCATGACCATCTCAACAACTTCTCCATAGAGTACAAGGGAATCCGCCTGACCTACAGCCTGAGTGTGGACTATCTGGCTTACCCGGGCATCAAAAATGAAGGCACACAGCGCGGTTGCACGGTTATCACCGTTTCGCCCGACGGCAGTTTCGATTGCAAAGCAGAAAATTACTATCAGGAAAAATATGTAAGTCAGTACGAAAAAGAAGAAGTCACCATGCAGGTGCTTGAAAATCTTCCGTATGATGAAATCGTAAAAGAATAATTAAAACAGAAACCCACCGAATTGTTCGGTGGGTTTGTTGTAAACAATCTTACTTTTCGTATCCTAATTTTTTAAGCAATGCCGGGTCGCAGGTGTCAGCCATACCGCCGATTTCGTCCCACAGTGCATCCGCCTGTGCTTTCCATGCGGCAAAGCCTGCAGGGGTGGCAGGGTAGTTGTCATACAGTTTTCCTACCTTGCCGCTTTGCAGAAGACCTTTCACAATCTTGCCCACGGTTTCACCGCGCAGTTTCTTGGTGGCAACCCCCTTGGTGATCACGGCGAGCATCTTTGCAATATCACCCGCAGTGAGGTCGAGTTCTTCACCCATACCGCCCAGAATCTTTGTGCTGAAAATGCAATCGTTTGCAAACAGATACTCCGCTTCATCGTAATCGGCAGAAATAACGCCGAACAGCAACGGCCGAAGTGAATCAAAATCCTTACCCTGTGCCTTCATGTAACGGCAGTTGATGGGCCAAAGGGCTTCTTTGGTAAGATCTTTGTTTTCTTTAAGCAGTTTTGAAATGACATCCACCGCAATTTCAGCTTGCACAAGAGAGGATGTCACACCTTCGCCGCAGGTGGGTTTGGTTAAGAATGCGGCATCACCCATGGCAATAAAGGAGTCATCCACGCAGGAATACAGCGTACGGTGATAAGGTGTCATGCCTTTTTCCACTTTTTCAACCCTGTAAGCGGGTCTTTTGATGTTTTTGATATAATCTTTGAACACTTCTTCGGCGTAGTCATAGCCGTAGCCTGCTCCGATACCTAAAATCGCACCGTGTTCATTGCCTGACGGTGCAGACCATGCTTTGTATTGCATGCAGAATCCGTCCAGAGATCGGGGTTTGAAGTTCTTGTCTTCGTATTCGGCATAATACAGCACAACAAAGAAAATATCCTTGTTTGTCAGTTTGAAGTTTTCAACCACCGAGGTGTCGGGAAGCTTTGTTCTTGCCGCAGAAGGAATGCCCGTGCAGTCGGCAACAAGTTTTGCATACGCTTCCTTTTTGCCGTCTTGGGTGATGTAGGTTGCACCGATGATTCGCTTGTTTGCATCATAGATAAAATCGTCAAAAGCCGCACCGTAAATAATTTCAGCACCTGCTTTCTTTGCCTGCTCGTTCATGCGCATGATGTAGTCATGTTTGTGTACACCGACAACGGGAGCAGGTGTGCCGATCTTGGGATGATTGCCGTAAGGGGAGTAGATAACGGATGATGCAAAGGTGAATCCCCAGTCTTTGTCCGTAACGGCGGGAATTTCCATGCCGAACTTTTCCATGTCTTCCTTGCCGAAATGGATAATGTCATAATCACGGTTCACATCGTTCTGTTCCTCTTTTTCAATCAGCAGAACCTTGAATCCCTGTTGTGCCATTTTGCGTGCAAACCAACTGCCGGTTGTGGATGCACCTGCAATGAGAATGTCATATTGATTCATAGTTGTATCCCCTTTATCATGATTTTATGTTATTTTTATTATATCACACGTTTTTCTGCACTTGCAACCGCTTATTTGTAAACATTTTTGTTTGTTTGTTTGTGTTGCATTGAAACATTTGCATAAATTATGTTTGTTTTAAACATTGCATTTTAAAATACAATGTGTTAAACTTATAAATAATGAGTAATTATGTGCAAAAAAGGAGTTGAAAAGATGGGCAGTGATTTTTTCTGGCGTAAAACCTCGCAATTCGGCGGCTTGCTGGGGAATCTTGTTTATACGATTTCGTCCCGCTATACGGCGGATCCAATGCCCAATCAACAGCAGCTTCTTTTATCGCTGATGCAAAAAAATGCCGATACGGAATACGGCAAAAAGTATAATTTCAAAGACATTACCACATTCGAACAGTATCAGGATAATGTTCCTGTCACCGATTATGCCGATTATGAGCCCTATATTGACCGCATGATCGCAGGAGAGCAGAACCTTATTACATATAAAAAAATAAAGAATTATATTCAGACCTCAGGCAGTGCAGGCAAACCGAAGCTGATTCCCTTGTGCGGCAAAGCCGTTTGGAATTTCCAGATCATGGGCTTTTGTGCACCGCTTGCGGCAACGCTCAATTATTATAAAAAACAAGGCATTCCCATGCCGGGGCAGCATTCTTTTTTAACCATTGAGGTCATTAACCGCGACCTGCCGAACGGAAACAAGGCAAGTTGTCTTTCTGCCATCCCGTTCAATCTGCTTCGCCCCATTGCACAGTTCTTTTCCGTTACCCCCAAAGCGATTCTCTATCCCGAACAGCCGGAAGAAACGGACATGAATTACCTGAAATTGCGTTTTGCATTGGAAGACCGTTCCGTAACTGCATTGACGGCAGCACTTGTGATGTACCTCGAAAGCATGTTTGAATACCTCGAAAAGAACTGGGAATTGCTTGTCGAAGACATTGCAAACGGCACCATCGGTGAATCTGTTCGTTGTCCTGAAGAACTTCGCAAAAAACTTCTTAAAAAATGTAAACCGAATCCGCAGAGAGCACAAGAGCTTCGTGCTGAATTTCAAAAGGGATTTGATACCCCCATCGGTCCGCGCATCTGGCCGGATCTTGCGTGGACTTCCGCAATGCGAAGCGGTTCTCTCGCCTTGTATGCCGATAAGCTCAAAAAATACTGCGGTGATCTGCCGTTCAATAACACAGGCTATGCCGCAAGCGAATCGCTGATGGCAATGCCTTTGGAAATGAGTGCACTTGATGCCGTTTTGTTACCCAAAAGCTGTTTGTTTGAATTCCTGCCCGTGGATGCCCCCGCAGGGACAAGACCGCTGCTTATGGATGCACTCGAAGTCGGTAAAGAATACGAAGTCATCATCACCAACCTTGCAGGGCTTTACCGTTACCGCATGTATGATGTTGTGCGTGTGACGGGATTTTATCAGAAGACCCCCAAGGTGGAGTTTCTGTACCGAAGCAATCTTGTGCTGAATATCACAGGGGAAAAAACCACCCAGCAGATGCTCGATTGGGCAGTTGAAAAAGCCTGTACGCAGGTCGGTCTGCCTTACAGCCGTTTCTGTACTTACGGTAGCATGGAAGATGGGAAGTTGCCGTATTACAACATTCTCATTGAACCGAAATATGATACGGACGTTGCGTTGCCGTTACTTGCGGATGCACTTGACAAGGCTTTGTGTGCCTCCAATCTCTATATAGATGTACGCCGCCGTGAAGATGTGCTCGGCAAAACACAGGTGCATCTTCTGCAAAAAGGCACCTTTGATGCTTACACGGATTCGTTGCGTCAGCAGGGGATCAACATCAGTCAGGTTAAGCCCGTGACCATCCTCAATACGAATGAACGACAGGAATTTTTTCTTTCGCATATTACGCACTGAAAGGCGTGATTCAATTGGCTAAAATCAGTATACGATATTCAAAAGTGCCCGGATTCATTCTGGGCATTTATTCTCGTATTCCGTTTTATAATATGCTTTTTTATCGGATTCTGAAAAACGAACCTGAGGAGTATCTTGAAAAATTTTCCCCGACATCCGGATATCCGAGTGAAGAAAAAGACAAAATTCTCAAAGATATGGAGCGGGAATTCTGGTTGCACGGTACACATTTTGACGAGTATTTTTACTACGATTTTTACGGCAAAGACCGTGTGTATAAGGATGCGTTTATCAACGAAACACAGAGGTTTTCTTATTACAACAAACTCAATACCATCAAGGGTATGAAGCAGTTTGATGATAAATGGAAAACCTACCAAAAATTACAACCGTTTTATAAACGAGAAGTCATTTTCTGCAAAACGCAAAGTGATTTTGATTCGTTTTCTGAATTTGTGCAACAGCACAAGAAGTTCATCAAAAAACCCGTGGATTCCTATTTCGGCAACGGGGTGGAACTTGTAAAAACGGACGATCAGACCGACCTGCAAACGTTGTTTGACCGCTTGCTGCAAGACGGCAAATTCCTGTGCGAAGAATTTGTGGTTCAGCATCCGTTTTTTGCGTCATTGAATGAAAGCTCTCTGAACACCGTGCGTATTCCGACCGTGCTTACAGGTAAAACGCCCGATGAGTACAAAGTGCATGTTTTTTATCCGTGCCTGCGTATCGGCAGAAAGGGAAGCGTGGTCGACAATGCAGGAGCGGGCGGTCTTCTTGTGCAGGTCGATGCCGCAACGGGTAAGGTATTTCACACCGCAAGGGATGAAATGAACAACGCTTTTGTCGAGCATCCCGACAGCAGAATCGTCTTCGACGGCCTTGTGATCCCCGAATGGGAAAAAGCAGTGGAAACCGCAACAAAACTCGCTTTGTCCTGCCCCGAAAACCGCTACACAGGCTGGGATTTAGCCCTGACTGAAAACGGTTGGGTGCTTATCGAAGGCAATGCAAGGGCACAGTTCTTGGTCGGTCAGATCTGTGACCGCGTAGGCAAAAAAGCAGAAATGGACGAACTTGTAAAAATGTGTAAATAATACAAAAGAGAGAAGTCGATGGCGGCTTCTCTCTTTGCATTATAATTTGATTTTGTTCCCGAGCACTTTTTTGATTTGCTCAAATATATCTGTATCATTCTTTCGGTCAAGCGGTTCTGCACTGAATTCGGATTCATCCTGTGCAACGCTTGTTTTGCATGGAACAGCACTTAAATCAGCAAGATGCACTTTGCCGTTTTCTTCTTTTAACTGCAGTTGCACAATGACCGTTTCGCGTGTGCCTTCTTTTGATTGTGACGAAATGAAATTGCCGAACGAATATAAGCAGGGAACACCGTTTACAACATCAAACGGTTGCAGAACGTGCGAATGGGAGCCTGCAATGAAATCACAGCCGGCATTTGCCAGTTCTTTGGCAATTTGTTTTTGTTTGCGGCTTACTTTGTGCGTGTATTCCGTACCCCAATGGATGTAGCTAATCACAAACTGTGCCCCGTCTTTTTTTGCATCTGCAATATCTTTTTTTGCTTTCGCTTCGGAATACAGATTGAGCATTTCTTTATTTGCAACAGCCGCACTTTTGAAATTATAAAATGTTGCATATGCCAGCAGTGCAACGCGGATTTCGTTTACATCGAACAGCAAATACCGCTTTGTGTTCTCATTTTCAAAAATACCCGTAACGGGTAAATCTGCCTTTTTCAGTTCGCTTAATGTGGCTTGCAAGCCTTGCAACCCGCCGTCACAGTTGTGGTTGTTTGCACTGCAAACAGCATCAAAACCGGCTTGCTTTAAAGCGGTGAGAAACTGCGGCGGCGCATTCAGAAAGGGAAGACCGTCCGCTGTGATACTTTCACTCATGTAAGCAAGATTTGTGTCGCAAATCGTTTCAAGATTGCCAACCACAAAATCAGCCTCCGCAAACAGCTTTTTGACAGGTGCAAACATAGCCGAAAAGTCAAAACTGCCGTCCTCTTTTCTGTGCGCATTCTGCTGTTTTCGTTGGCACAACAGGTCGCCCGTCAGCAGAATCGTTGCGGATTTGGTTTCATTGCTATTTGCAAAAACACCGTTTTCGTTTTGCATAAAACGGCTTTCGGCAGGGGGCACAGCCACCGTTTTATGTGGTTTGGTGGGTAACTTTAAGTGCATCGGGTTGCTTGAGATTCGCGAAATTAAATTTTTTAAAAGCAGAATAAAAATCTGCAAAATCTGCTTCATAAAATTCCTTCTTCTTTCAAAACGGATTCGATGACTGCGGCTTTTCCGCACTGTCTGTTCTGAATGAGTGTCAATCCCTGATTCCAGTTGCCTTCTATGATGGAAGCCCCGTTGGGTATAACGGCAACATCCCAGCCGATCAGGTGGCCGTCGCCGTTTTGTTCGCAGAATACCGCGGCTTTTTGCACGGTTTCTTTGATTTTATCCCAATTCGGAATGCAAAAATCTTTGAACACGCAACCGCTGACGGGGTGTTTTTTTACCGTGTTCAGGTCGTGGTCAAAGCCGTGTGTAATCACACGTCCCGTGTTCACATCGACCCCGCAACCGACGCCGCCTTTCACGAGATTATCAACCGACGAATTGCCGTTGCCCGTTTTGAAACAAGCACCGATCAGATGTACATGTCCGTTGATGCACAATGTGGAAACGCGCAGTGTATTGACCGTCTGCGGGTTGAAGGCGGCAATTTTTTCATGTTGCACAAGCACTTCTTCAACGAGTGCATTTTCTTTTTTCAACAGTTCATACTTATTGAGGGCGGTGTTGTCATCCGTGTAAACAAACCGCTCAATTCCGTTGCCCTGAAACGCATCGGGACGCTTAAAAATGACTTGCTTGTGTTTTTTGATGAATTGCAGAAATTCTTCTTGCGTGCAACACGAAACAGCAATCCATTCTCTTCCGAGAAAAGAAGCATATTTTTTGTTGAAACCGTGCTTGCAGCCTGTAATTGTCAGTGCCGCATGGCGGTCACCCAAAAGCGAAAGAATACGGTGCTTGTTGTACATGGTAAGATAGGTGCGGATTTCTTCATCGGTTTTTAAAAACAGTTCATAGTCCATGTATTCGCTGAGCGTGCAACGGACAAGGCAAAATGTGTGCAGATAATGACGGTAGGATATGTGTTGTTTGTCAATTCGGCGACTCTGCATCTGTTTGTTGAATCGGAAAACCGATGCAATGACCGTAAAACGGTATATAAATGCTTTTTCCGAAAAATAATGATACAGTTTATTTATCATCTTGCACCTCCTGCAATTGAACATTGCCGTGGCGAATCAGTGGCATGGTTGCGAATGCGGGCAGAATGGAAAGGGCGGCAAACGGATACAATGATCTGTAGCCGAATCGGCGGCTGTCCAACAGAAATCCCGTCAAAAACGGACCTATGGCCCTGCCGAGTTTGCAGGAATCGGTATAAACGGAAGTCACAATGCCTACCGTGCCTGTATCGGTCATTTCCATAAGCATCGGCAAAGGCAGAACGCTTTCCATGGACCAGCCGATGCCGATGAGTAACAAAGACAAAACAGCGATAATGCCAAACCGCGAGGTTGCCGCGGCAAGCAAAAATCCTGCCAGCATAAATGCGTATGAAAGCACCAAAGTACGTTTTCTGCCCATTTTTGCGGCGATTTTTGCCGTCAGCAGAATGCTGACAAGGCCGGACAGATAGATCGCAATGGTCAGCAGGGATGTGTGTGCATATTTCATGCCCCACTGTGTAACGGCATAATTGAGATAAGCCGAAGAAAACGCATAGTAAGACAGTTTTGCAAAGAAATTGGCACCCAGAATACCCGAAAAACTACGCTTTTTGTCCTTTGATAAATTTTTGAACATCACACGCAGAGACGTTTGGGTGATGTCTGTTATGCCGTTGTATTTAGCAAGAATGTCCTTTTGTTTTTGCAATAAACGGTTTTCGGGAACTGCAAACAAATAAAAGAGCGTGCAGTTCAGGATCGTACCGGCCGCCGTTAAGTAAATAACCGTAAAATCGGTGTCAAAGAAGAAAATGAGGATCACGACCCACGCACCGCCCAAGGAACAGATAATGCGATTGATGACACTTGCATTTGCATTCAGCGGTTTCGGTGTCAGGTCGGGAACAAGTGCCGTTGCGGCGGGATTCATCATGCAAATTGCAATTGCACACAGGAAAAAGCAGACCAGAAACGGCAAAAGGAAATTTTTTTCGAGAAAAAGCACGGAAAGTCCGAGCACTGCCGCACAGATAAAACCGCCTGTCAGTATAAACGGTGTGCGTCTGCCTCTTTTTGCTCTGCAACGGTCGGAAAGACCGCCCCACAAAGGCAGAAGCAACATGGTCAGCAACTGGCTTGCCGCAATGATGCCGCCTTTGAAGCTTTCTGTCTTTCCGAAGCCCATTACAAGTACATTCTGCAGAGTTGAATTGAGAATTTCATCCCATACGCCGATTGCGAGCTGAATCACGGAAATACGCACAACAAGAGCCGTGTTCAGTCTTAATTTTTGGTCTGCCATGCGTATCCTCCTTCCTGTTTTTCAATTTATATTTTATCATCATTTATATTCATCTGTCAACTGTTTTGCATGCTGCAACAGATTCCGTTTATTTGTCGCAATTTTTTTGATTTTGTTGACTTCACTTTCTGTTTATGTTAATTTATAATGAGATATTATAAGGGGAAATGAAAATGAAAAAAACGGGCCTTGTATTGGAAGGCGGTGCATCGAGAGGTATTTATACCGCCGGTGTGCTGGATGTTTTGCTTGAAAAAGAAATTTACTTTGACGGTTGTATGGGTGTTTCCGCAGGTGCTGTTCACGGCATCAGCTATGTTTCCCGACAGGCTGGTCGTTCCTATTGTTTCAGTGTAAAATACTGCAAAGATCCCCGCTTTATGGGATTTCGTTCTTTTTTTAAAACAGGTGATATCTGCGGTGCCGAATTTTGTTTTTATGATATTCCTGTTTCGCTTGTACCCTTTGCACATGAGAGCTTTGAAAACAGCTCAACCGAATTTTATTGTGTATGCACCGATGTAAAAACGGGGGAACCTGTTTATCATAAATGTGAAACCATGCGTGAAAACGGTGTTGAATGGGTGCGTGCATCCGCATCCATGCCGATGGTGTCCCGTAATGTGGAAATTGACGGACAATTGCTTTTGGACGGCGGCATTGTCGACTCCATTCCGTTTCGCAAGTTTGCTGAAATGGGATACAGCAAACAGCTTGTTGTCTGCACACAGCATGACGGTTATCGCAAAGAAAATGAATCCATTGCTAAACTAATGCCGTTGCGTTACGGCAAGGATGCACCGATTGTGAAGTGTATGCAGGAACGTCCCGCCATGTACAATGCCCAGCTGGATGACCTCAAACAAGCCGAACTCAACGGCGAAGTGTTGGTTATTCGTCCGAGTAAACCTCTGCATATCGGCAGAGTGGAACATGACCCTGAAGTCATTCGTCAGGTGTATCTGCTCGGCAGAGCCGATGCCGAACCAATGATTGATAAAATAAAAGAATTTGTTCGTTAATGATTTGTTCAAAATTTCTTCATTATTTATTCAGAGATGAGGTTTTTCCTCTTGATTTGCAACAGTATGTCGTGTATAATGTGAAAAGTGTTATCAAATAAATTGCAAAGGATGGGGTCATGCTGATGCGGTCGGATTTTTCGGCACAACGAAAAGCAATGCTTGCACAAGGCCCTTTGTCCGATTTGCGTGAACTGGTCAATCGTATCGGTGCATACGGAAGCGATACGGTGATCGTTGAAAAAAAGGACTCGCAAAAAATTCACTATTCGGCAGAAAAACTTTGTGATGATGTCCGCTCCCTTGCTACTGCACTTGCGGAAATGGGTTTTTGCGGTTGCAACATTGCACTGTTGGGCGAAAATTCATATCGTTGGATTGTTGCCTTTCTTGCAATAACCTGCGGATTGGGTGTAGCCGTTCCGTTGGACAAGGAGCTGACCGAAGATGAACTTGACGAGCTGTTGTGCAAAAGCAATGCTGCGGCTCTGTTTTGTTCTTCCACTTTTTTTGAAACGGGACTGCGTAACAAAACGGAAAACTCCCGACTTCGTTCTGTTTTTGCAATGGACAACGAAGCCGACGGCCTGCTTGGCTGGGATGACCTGTTGACCAAAGGAAAACACCTGCGTAATCAGGGAGATCATCGGTTTGAGGATTTTTGCATTACCCCCGAAAGCATTGTTGCCGTTATTTTTACATCCGGAACAACAGGACCGAATAAAGGTGTGCAACTTTCGCAAAAGAATTTTGTCAGCAACATCAATGCAATTGCTGCACATGTTTCCGTGGAAGACTCGACGATTTCGATTCTGCCGATGAATCATATTTACGAACTCAACTGCAACATTTTACCCATGCTTTACATACACACGGTCATATACATCAATGACCGTATGCGTAATCTGATGCGCAATTTCCGCTTTTTCAAGCCTGCCATGGCGGTTGTGGTTCCGCTGTTTCTGGAAAGTTTTTACAACCACATCTGGCAGGGGTTGCGAAAAGACGGATCAGATAAAAAAACAGAACGAGCCATTGCTTTGAGTAATAAATTGCTCGAAACAGGAATTGATATCAGACGCAACCTGTTCAAGGACATCCATGCTTATTTTGGTGATGAATTAAAAATACTCATCTGCGGCGGTGCCCCCGTTGAACCGAAATATGTAAAAGGGTTGACCGACTTGGGATTCGATATCTATGTCGGTTACGGTTTGACGGAAGCGGCTCCCATTGCTGCACTCAATACAGATACAAGGCACTATCCCGACAGTGTCGGTACCGCCTTTTTCAATGCCGATATTCACATTCACGCACCCAATGAAGACGGGGAAGGCGAAGTCTGGTTGCGTGGTGAAAATATAAGCCCCGGCTATTACAATGATTCTGCCGCCACCATGGATTCATTTGAGAACGGATGGTTCAAAACGGGGGATATCGGTAAACTGACACCAAACGGCTATCTGATACTGACAGGCCGAAAGAAAAATCTTATTATTCTTGATAACGGAAAAAATGTCCATCCGGAAGAAATCGAAAGCATTCTGCGTAGACGAATTCCTTATGTACGGGAAATTGTTGTGATGGAATGTGAAAAAGAAATTTTCGGCGAACTGCAAAAAATCATTGCGGCGGTTGTATACGTGGATGCTGCTGATTTTGAAGGTATGACCGAAACGGAAATTGAAGCCGTTACACGGGCGGATGTTATGGCAGTCAATGCTGATTTGCCGGGATATAAGGCAATCAACCATGTAATCATTTCTCAACACGGTTTTCAGAAGACATCCACAAGTAAAATATTAAGGAGAAAAGTAATAGAGGAATATACAGGCATTCGTGAACACAGGGGGGAAGACGATGCTTGAACGTTTGATTGCTGTTGTTCGGGAATATGTCCCGGTCGACAGATATGAAGTTGATTACAATACATCATTGCGTATGGATCTGGGCTTGAATTCGCTGGATCTGGTCAATCTTGCAGTGTCGGTGGAAAACGAATTCGGCATTGAAATTTCCGACCGCAAGCTTGCCATGATGAAAACTGTCGGAGATCTTATACGACACATTGAAACCACACAAAAATAAAAGAAAATAAACGATCAGGGGGAAGAACATGAAAAAACAGCCTTTACTGTATGTGCTGTTGGGCATGTTGATCGTGATTTTTTGTGCGTCTTTTGTGGTGATTCTGCAAACTTCCAATGAAGCGGCGGGCAATTTGCTTGTCGGTTTGCAGGAAGCCGCTTCCAATGCTTATGAGCAACAGAATACTCCTGTTGTTCAGCAACCGCAATCCACGCAGACATATTACGAGCAACCGACCTATAGTCAGAATCCGCAAACCGTACCGCCTGTGCAGCAACCCACGCAGGTTTACAGCAATCCTGCCGTTGTGCTGGACGTGACGGCAAGTAAAGAGGAAATTCTTACTGCTATGTGCACAGCGGTCAATTCTGTCAAAACCGCACAGAATTTCGGTGCAGTCAAGTATCAGAATATTGACATGAAGCTGACTGATTGCAGTATTTCTTTTGCCGTGAGTCTTGCAAATCCTATTATTGAAAAATTTACGGGTGAAGAAACGCTCAACTATCAGTTTGTGGACGGCACCTGTATCGGACCAAAATCGGGTGAGCCTGTTACCCCGAATCTTGTCATTCCGCCGTCGGACAGACTGTTTGCTCTCGACGGCAACGGCATCACATCTGCCGTGGTGACAAAAAACGGATATGATACCACTTACAGCATCACGCTCATGCCCGAAAACGCAACACTCGAAGCACCTGCCCCGTATTATCATGCATTGTGTATGGATTATCTTGATATGAATGCCCTGGATCTCGGCATTGCAAAAATCAATAAGGGCAATTACACCTATTCCGGAGCAACGGTCAATGTCACCGTCAATCAACTCGGGCAGATCATCTGTTATGAGGAATATATGCCTGTTTCTGCTTTTGGGGAAGGTACGCTCGGCATTACCGCTTCCGGTACCATCAGCGGATTCTTGCATGAAATATGGACTTTTACATGGTAAATAAAAATAATGAACATGGGGGATATGAAAAATGAAAATTTTGTTGGTTGGTTCCGGTGCAATCGGATCTTGTATTGCCGTACTTGTCAAAGAGGCCGGTTACGATATTGATGTGCTTGAACTCAAGAGCGAATTTGCGGATATTATCCGTGATAAGGGCATCCATTTGACGGGGGCCAAAGGCGAACATACGATGAAACTCAATGCCTATTCTTCTGTAGATGAACTGCCCGGCAAGTATGATGTCTGCTTTATTGCAACCAAAACATTCTCAATGGCACCTGCTGCAAAGAGTGTTCTGCCTGTGCTGACGGACGATGCACTTGTTATTTCCATGCAGAACGGTATCTGTACGGAAATCCTTGCAGAAGTTGTCGGTGCAAACCGTACCGTCGGCTGTGCCATCGGCTACGGTGCTACCATGCACACCTTCGGTGAAGTTGAAATGACATCTTCCGGTGATCTTTATATCGGTATGCTCAAAGGACAGTCTTCCCCGAAACTCGAAGAAGTCCGCAAAATGATGAGTGCACTTTTGCCCACCATTATTGACAAGGATATCATTGCCCGTCAGTATTCCAAACTTATCATCAATTCCTGCATCAATGCCCTTGCCGCCATCTGCGGCGAAAAACTCGGCGTTCTGCTGGATGATCCCAGAGCCTGCAAAGTGTTCCTCGGTATTGCAAGAGAAGGAATTTATGTTGCCAAAGCCATGGGACTTAAGGTGCCTCCCTTCAAAAAGGTGCTTGATTATAATCTGCTGACCCTGACCGATGCCGCATGGTTTGATGCCTGTGCTACATTGCTGTTCCGTATCATCGGCAAAAAAGGCTTCGGTGCTGTCAAGCCCTCCACGCTGCAGGCACTTGAAAGAGGCGAAATAACCGAAATCGATTACTTCAACGGCTACATTGCCGCAAACGGAGCAAAATACGGGGTTGCAACACCCGTCAACTCCCTTGCCGTTCAGCTTGTAAAAGAAATCGAAAAAGGCGAACGTAAGATGTCGCTTGACAATCTTGACGAATTCAAACTTTAAGGGTTCAGATTACACCCGTTACCCCAAATAAATCCGGTTTCAAGCCGTTTTTAAATACCTTTACAAGGAGATAAAAAATGACTTCCATTGAATTAACCGCACAGGAAAAGAAAGTGTTGGATGCCATCCGTCACGAAATCCACATGATCGGGCCGCTTGCACATATCAAAGACATGGTGCTTCGTGTTGAAGGTGCCTATGGTGACCGCGTTGCTTTTGTTGAAAAACAAAAGCGTAAAGGCCGCGAATTCGATGTGGTTTCGCACACCGTCAGCGAATTTAAGGAAAAACGCGCCGCTTTGGGCACAGCACTGACCGCACTCGGGCTCAAAGGCAAGCACATAGCCATCATCGGCGAAACATCTTTCAATTGGATTCTGTCTTTTTATGCTATTGTCTGCGGTGTCGGTGTTGCCGTACCGCTTGATAAGGAAATGACAGACGAGGAAATCAGTCATCTTATCGAAAAGGCTGATTGTGAGGCTGTTTTCTGTTCCAAAACCTATTTTAAAGCCGCAAAGGCACATATGGACAGTCATCCCGATTGCATTTGCTGTGTTACATTCAACAAGGAAGTTGCAGAGGATCGCTATTTCACAATTGATGCCTTGATTGAAAAGGGCAAAGAATTGATTGCAGCAGGTAACAAAGATTATATTGATGCCGAAATCGACTCTGACGATCTTTGCTCGATTATTTTTACATCCGGCACAACGGGTGCAAACAAGGGTGTTATGATTTCGCACCGCAATTTCTGTGCAAACGTCGATAATGTCATTGAAACCATTCCGACCGAATATTCTTCTTTCTCATTGCTTCCCATTAACCACGTATTTGAACTCAGTTGCAATATGATGGTTGCATTCTACATGAATGCTGTCATTTATATCAATGACAGTCTGAAGAATATTCTGCCAAATATACAGATGTTCCAGCCCGATGCCATGAATGCCGTTCCGCTTGTTCTTGAAGGAATTTATAACGGAATCTGGGCAAAAGCAAAGGAAGGCGGCAAGGCGGATATCCTCAAGAAACTTGTCAAGGTCAGCAACAAACTGCGTAAGCACGGCATTGACCTTCGCCATGTTTTGTTCAAGACCATCAGCAAAAACTTCGGTAACCGTTTTCCGACTCTTGTCTGCGGCGGTGCACCGTCGAGAAAAGATTATGTTACGGGGCTCGGTGATCTCGGCTTCCGTGTTTACAACGGCTACGGACTGACCGAAACCTCTCCTTCGGTTACACTGAATCTGCAGGCTGACAAAGATCCCACTTCTGCAGGTTTTGCACTGCCCCGCTGTGAATTCAAGATTCACGAACCCGATGCAGACGGTATCGGTGAAATCTGGGTGCGCGGAACAAACGTGTTCAAAGGTTATTATAAGGATGAAGAAGCTACGGCGGCATCTTTTGAAGGCGAATGGTTCAAAACGGGTGACTACGGCACCGCCACCGAAGAAGGCGAACTGTTTGTTGTCGGCAGAAAGAAAACTCTTATCATTCTTGATAACGGCAAGAACGTATTCCCCGAAGATATTGAATTTGCTGTCATGGATAATCTGTCCTACATCCGCGAAGCATGTGCACTGGAAGCTGAAAAGGAAATCGCAGGCGATCTGCGTAAAATCATTGCGGTTGCAGTTTATGTTGAACCCGCCGATTTTGAAGGTATGAGTGAAGAAGAAATCAAAAAGAAAGTTGCCGAAGATGTTTACAACGATGTCAACCGCAAGATGATTTCTTACAAGAAGATTCAGGATGTTTTTGTTGTCTTCAAGGAATTTGAAAAGACCACAACCAGAAAAATCATCCGTCAGAAAGTTATTGATGCCTACAATGCCGCTGTCAAGACAGCCGCTAAAGTATAAGGAGAAAGAGATATGCTTGAAAAACTCAGAGAAATTATTTGTGAATTTGTTCAGCTCGATCCGCAGAGCATTACAGAACAGACCAACATCCGTACAGATCTGGGGCTGAACTCGTTGGAGCTTGTCAACCTTGCTGTTGCAATTGAAGATGCTTTTGATCTTGAAATTCCCGATCGTGCCGTTGTTGGCATCGAAACGGTTTCTGATGTTATTGCATTGCTCGAAGAGTACAAGGAAGACTGAGCAAAAAAAGCAAGGGGCTGTCGGTAACAGCCCCTTTTTTTGGAGAGTAGTATGGTATATTACCTTTCATGGCAAAATGAATTACCCGTTTTGCCTGCAAACTGGCAACAATATCTGCCGCAATGGCGCATCGAAAAAGCCCTTGCTTATAAGCAGGAAAAAGACAGAATCACAAGCGTGCTTGCCTTTTTGCTGCTTCGCTTTGCGCTGTTCAAGGAATATGCCGTTACCGCAATGCCGCAAATCGAAACGGATGAAAACGGCAAGCCGTTTGCCGTGAACGGAGAATATCATTTCAATCTTTCTCACTGTGATACGGCGGTGGCCTGTGCGGTGGATGTATCTCCTGTCGGTGTCGATGTACAGGATTTTCGTCCCGTCGGTGAAAATGTTGTGAAAAAGGTCTGTTCCGAAGCGGAGCAGATGCGTATGCTGGAAAGTCGGTATGATGAACAGCTTTTTGCTGCCTTCTGGGCAAGCAAGGAGGCATACGGGAAGAACACAGGGTGCGGAATCGGATATAATTTAAAAGAATATTCATTTTGTCCGTATCTGCACTTTCCGCAAGATTTGCAATACGAAAATCATTGGATACAGACCCAAGTGAAGGATGATTATTCTTTGTCAGTTTGTGCCTGCACAAAACAGCAATTTACGGCAGTAAACTTTGACAGCATTGCGGAAATTCTTTCTGTTCTTGATAGGCAGACGGAAAAAAGATGAAATATTTGTGAATATAATTTGTTGTTTTTTATAAAAACTGCTTTGTTTTGTAAATAATTTATTTTTTATCACAATATGTTGAAAATGGTTTTTATCGGGTATATAATATCCACATAAGTATATTCAAACAGGAGGAAACATTTATGAAAAAAAGAATCTGCAATATTTTGTCTGTCTTGTTGGTTGTCCTGATGCTTGTGCCTATGGCAGCACCTGCTGCCGCTGCATCGGGTGCGGCAGTTCCCACCGTATATTGTCAGGGGCAGGGTGCGACACTTGTGAATGCACAGGGTGAAGCCATTTATCCCTTGAATATTGAAATTATGCCCATTGTTGAAGAGTGCATGCCTTTGTTTATTGATGCACTCACCTCCGGTAATTATGATACATGGTATAACAAACTGCGTGAAGAGGTTATTCCGCTGTTTGCAGAAATTCAGCTGGATAACAACGGTGAAATTACAGACGGCTCACATGTTGCATGGACATGGAGTTACAGTTCTCTGAAGGGCAAATCTGCATCCTACGGAATCCGTGATTATATTTTTGAAAGCGACTGGCGTTTGGATCCCTTTGCAAATGCAGAAATCCTGCACAGATATATTGCGGACATCATGGCAAAAACCGGCTCGGATAAGGTCAACCTGATCGGCAGATGCGAGGGGGCAAACATCCTCATGGCATATCTTGCCGAATACGGCTATGACAATGTCAACTGCGTTGAGTTTTATGTGCAGTCCCTGTACGGTGTGGATGCTGTCAGTGCCGCATTCAGCGGAAATATCAGACTGAACACCGCTTCTCTGGAAGCATGGATGAATTCCAATCTTGATCTCGAGGATGACAGCCTTTCCGAACTGCTGTATTCCTTCCTTGCACTTGCGCAGAATACCTACACTCTGCCCGTGCTTGCAGAGGTTATCAATCTGTTTGTGGATAAGCTGTATTCGGAAATCATGCCCGAAATGCTGCTGAATACCTACGGCGGCTTCCCGGGCATCTGGGCACTGGTCAACAGTGAGGATTATGAGGACGCCAAGAAAGTCATGTTCGGCGGCAAGGAAGAAGAATATGCCGGCATGATCGAAAAGCTTGACAATTACGACACCAAAGTCCGTCAGCGTGTGGATGAAATCATTCTTGACGGTATACAAGCCGGTGTTAAGTTTGCATCCTTTGCAAAATACGGCTATATCAGCATTCCTCTTGACGAAACCGCAAAGGAATTGTCGGATTCTCTTGTTACACTCAACCGTGCCTCCTTCGGTGCAACCTGCGCCAATCGCGGTGCGATTCTGAGCGAGGATTATATTGAAGCACGCAAGGAAAACGGAAACGACATCTATCTTTCTCCCGATAACAATATTGATGCATCCACCTGCCTGTTTCCGGATACAACATGGATCATCAAGGATTCTTCTCATAAAAATTTCCCCGACAGTGAGCATGTGCTGATGGAGAAATTCATCCATTCAGACGGCACAATGACCGTGTTTACGGATGAAAATTATCCGCAGTATATGATTTATGATGCCGAAAGCGGTGTGCTTACACCGTATGAAGGCTCGCCCGTTGAGGATGTTGTGGAAAAGCCCATGACTATCAAGGAATATTGCATCCGCTTTGTCAATGCCATACTTGCATTTATCTATAAGCTCTTCAATAATTGGTTGAAGTCAGAATAAAGATAAAATATTTTAACGGACTGTTATTTTCGGATAACGGTCCGTTTCTTTTGTCAGGATTTACAAACTGTCTATTGATTTTTGAACTAAATTATAATATAATATTTTTAATATGGCGGTTTGTTTTCTGTTGCCGCCAAAAGAGTCAGCAAGGAGTCCTGATGTATGAAAAAAGCAATCCGAACTTTATCTGTTTTTCTGTGTGCCGTATTGTTGGCAGGGGTTTGCCTGCCTATGACTGCACTTGCAGATGTGCGCACTTCCGATCCCGTTATCTATGTTCGCGGACAGGGAACCCCGTTATATAATGCAGACGGTGAACAGATTTATCCGCTTGATGTTGAAGACGGCTATCTCGGTAATGCGGTGAAAGAATGCATGCCGATTTTTCTGAACGCCGTTCGCACCGATGAGTGGGATGCATACTGTGATGCACTGTATGATGCAGTTTATCCCGTATTTGAAGAAATTGCACTTGACAAAAACGGCGAAGCATCCGACGGTTCCGGGATTGAATGGAAATGGTCCCGTGCAACTCTGAAGGATACAAAGAAAAACGGCACCTATGCCATGCGAGACTACATGTATTACTATGACTGGCGTTTGGATCCCTGGGCAGTTGCCGCCGATCTGAGCGGTTACATTGATGCTGTTATGGCTGTTACGGGTGCCAAAAAGGTCAATATTATCGGCAGATGCGAAGGTGCTTGCGTTGTACAGGCTTATCTGGTTCGCTACGGCACTTCCAAAATCAACAACTACTGCCTTTACAGCCAGGCTTTGTCGGGTGTCAACACCGTCAGTGGTACGTTCAGCGGTAAAATTCAGTTGGATGCTGCATCCATTGACCGTTATGCCGATTATTATATGAATGTCAATAATACCACCATCAATGATCTTCTGCAGTCTACTATTGACCTTGCGGTTGCCACAAACGGGCTGAATCTTGCAACTTCCTTCATCAATGATATTTATGCCGATGTGTATGCCAACATCCTGCCCCGTCTTGTGCTTGCCACTTACGGCACCATGCCCGGGATCTGGGCTATGGTGGATCTGGAAGATTATGACGATGCCATGGAGCTGAACTTTGGCGGCAGAGAAGCCGAATATGCAGGCCTTGTCAGAAAAATCAACAATTTCCATAATAAGGTTGCCGTCCCGTTTGAATCTGACTTGGTGAAGTTCAAACGCAACGGAGTGGATATCGCTGTTGTTTCCAAATACGGATTCCAGAGTGTTCCGCTGTTTCAGAATAATGAAGTGATTTCCGACGGTGCTTCCACGGTTGAAAATACAACGCTCGGTGCAACCACCGCTCTGGTCGGTCAGACTCTTTCCGAAGATTATATCAATTCCCGCGTAAGGGCAGGATACGGTGATTACATTTCGCCCGACAAGCAGATTGATATGTCCACCTGTCTGTTCCCCGACACCACATGGATCATCAAGGGGCTTGAACACAGTGTGTTCCCCGAATGTGCGGAAGAACTCATTTCCGCATTCTTTATTACCGACGGTGATATGACCATTGATTCTTACGATGTGTTTCCGCAGTTCACCGTTTTTGATGAGAAAAAGGAAGTTTTGGAACCCATGACAGAAGACAACAGTCAGAATTCTTGGGCAGACACCGGCATTATGGCGAAGCTTTATAATTTCTTTAGATCCATCATCAATATGTTCCTGAAAATCTTCAACAATATGTTCAATATTGATCTGACACAATAACAGTTCGGCTTACTGAAAGGAGATTTGTATGAACAGACCCATTGTAAAGTATTCCGAACCGGTTCGTTTGCTGCCGCCGATGCCTGACAATGCACGCAACAGCGAAGGTGATTTTGCACGGCTTAAGGACGGCAGAATCCTGTTTGTATTCAGCCGCTACAATACGGACAATTCCCATGATGATGCAAGATGCGATATTGCAGGGCTGTATTCGGACGACAACGGACTTTCATTTCCGGGGGAGCCTGTCATTCTTGTTCCGGCATCTGCACACAATACACTCAATCTGATGAGTGTATCTCTGCTTCGATTGCAGAACGGCAAACTTGCAATCTTTTATCTTTGCAAGAAAGATCCCTTTTCCGAAGTGTATATGCGTCTTGCCAACGAAGACGAAACGGCATTCGGAGAACCTGTTAAATGTTTTCCGTTTGATGAAGATATTTATTATGTTATCAACAATGCCCGTGTTGTGCAGTTGAAGAATGGCAGAATTCTGATTCCTGCAGCTCGACATGAGGTGAAAACATACGCAAACGGCAATCAGCATGCGGAATATTTTGCAAAATCACGAGTTTACGGCTCAGATGATAACGGCGAAACGTGGCAAGACCTCAGCGGACTGATTGAAATGCCCAATCGCGGTTATTCCGAAACAGGCTTACAGGAACCGGGACTTGTTGAATTGCCGGACGGCAGCGTGTATCAGTATTTCCGTACAGACCGCATGTTCCAGTTTGAAAGCCATTCCCAAGACAACGGCGAAACCTGGACAACGCCGATTGCATCCCGCTTTACCGCCCCCGAATCACCCATGCTCATCCGCAGAAATCCTTATTCGGGGCAGTATTTTGCTTTCTGGAATCCGATTCCGCTTTATAACGGCAGGCTTGATCCTAATGCCAAATGGGTGCACGCAGGCAGAAATCCGTTTGTGATGGCAATCAGCGACAACGGTGTGGATTTTTCCGAATATGTCGTGCTTGAAAATGAAGAAGATCACGGTTATTGCTATCCGTCCGTTTTCTTTTTGAGTGAAAAGGAAATGTTGCTTTCGTATTGCAGCGGCGGCCCTGAAGATGATATGTGTCTTGCAAAAACCACAATCCGTAAAGTTGTGGTTGAATAATTATTTAAATACTTGACAGTGATGTGCATAATATGCTATTCTTATGCATATGTTTGTATATTATTGCAAGAGAGGTTTTTTAAAATGAATTTAAAAGGCAGAGATTTTTTAACACTGTTGGATTTTACCCCCGATGAGATTCAGTATCTTCTGGATCTTGCGGCTGAGTTGAAGGCAAAGAAAAAAGCAGGTATTTTGCACGATACGCTTCGCGGCAAAAATGTCGCTTTGATTTTTGAAAAAACAAGTACCCGTACCCGTTCGAGTTTTGAAGTTGCCGCACATGATCTCGGCATGGGTAGTACATATCTGGATCCGTCTGCATCGCAGATCGGTAAAAAAGAAAGCATTGCCGACACTGCACGTGTATTGGCGGGTATGTTTGACGGTATCGAATACCGCGGTTACGGGCAGGAAAAAGTGGAAGAACTTGCAAAGTATTCGGATGTACCTGTCTGGAACGGCCTTACCAACGAATACCATCCCACACAGATCCTTGCCGACTTCCTCACCATCCGTGAGCATTTCGGCAAGCTCAAAGACATTAAATTTGTTTACATGGGCGATGCTCGTTACAACATGGGCAATTCCCTGATGATCGGCTGTGCAAAAATGGGCTTGCATTTTACCGCTTGTTCACCTGCAAAATATTTTCCTGATGAAGCTCTGATTGCAAAATGCCGTGCCATTGCTGCCGAAACGGGTGCAACGCTTACTTTTGAAGAAGACCCGATGAAAGCCACCAAGGGGGCGGATGTCATTTATACGGACATCTGGGTATCCATGGGCGAACCCATCGAAGCATGGGAAGAAAGAGTCAATGATCTTCTCCCGTATCAGGTCAACAAAAAACTCATGGACAACGCAGGCGAGCAATGTATTTTCATGCACTGTCTACCGTCTTATCACGACCACAAAACGCAGGTCGGCAAAGAAATGGGCGAACGCTTCAATCTGGATGCTTTTGAAGTGACGGATGAAGTTTTTGAAAGCGCGGCTTCGGTTGTGTTTAAAGAAGCGGAAAACCGCATGCACACCATCAAGGCTGTTATGCTTGCAACTCTCGCATAAATTAAAGAAAAGGATGTATTGAAAATGAAGAAGTTTATCAGCATTCTGCTCAGCGCAATTCTTGTTTTTGCTTGTATGATCCCTGCATTCGCAACCGAAAGCGAATCCGCAGAAGTTTCCTATGACGGCGAGCCCGTTGTGGTTGTCCGCGGATTTGATTTTATGGGGCTTCATTATGAGGACGGCAGTCCTGCTCTGACCTTTACATTCGGCAATATTTTCCCCGGCGTGGTCAAACTTCTGTTCAACATGATGCTGTTCAATGAAAAAGGTATGGTACAGGCACTTGTGGATACCGCAAATACCTTGTTCGGGCCGATTGCTGCCGACCATGAACTCAATTCACTTGAAAATATCTTTATGGATACCTACACCACATCCATGGATGAATATCCCGATTTCTTTGACAAAAAGGGCAGAGGTGCGGAAGAAGGTATTCTTGCCACGGCTGTGGATTCCGTCGGTGCGGAGAACTGCTTCTTCTTTACTTATGACTGGAGAAAATCTCCCCGTGTACTGGCGGCAGAACTCAATACCCTTATTGAAACAGCAAAGCAAGAAACCGGCAAGGATAAGGTCCGCCTTGTTTCTGCCAGCATGGGTACGGTTGTAACAAGTGCTTATATGTACTATTACGGCTATGATTCGGTTTATAACTGCACTTTCGTTTCGGGTGCCCTCAATGGTATTTACACCATCGGCGACCTGTTCACGGGCAATATCCTGTTTGATGCTGACATGCTCGGCAATTTCCTTGAAAATGCCGTCAGCGGACAGAATGTTCTTGTGAAGACCCTTGTAAAACTTCTCACCCGCGGTAAGCTGCTCGGCATTGTCTGTAATTTTGTCAATTCGTTGGTGGATGAGCACAAGGCAACCGTTTTTGATGCAGGCCTTCGCGATTCCTTCGGTCTTGCCATGGGCATTTGGTCGATGTGCCCCGAAGCTGATTTTGACGAAGCGGTCGAATTTATGTTTGGCGGCCATGAGGATGAATATGAAACTGTTCTCAATGAGCTTGCCGAAATGCGAACCTTCCTGTTTGCAACCGAAGATATTGTAGACGGTGCGATTGCCCGCGATATTCCCGTAGCATTCCTTTCCAACTATAACAAACCCATGACTCCCGTTGTTGCACGCGGCAATGCACAGGGCGATGCTGTTATTGAAGTATACGGAACATCCTTCTACGGCACGGCTGCTACCTTCGGTAAAACACTGACTGAAGAAGACCTCGCAGGTGTTGCGGCTGAATTCATTTCTCCCGACAATATCATCAATGCTTCCACCTGTCGTTATCCCGCTTATACATGGTTCATTAAGGATGCTGCTCACGTGGCAACCCAATACGGCTCGGATTATGCCGCATTTGTCGATTATCTTGTGATGAGCGATACACAGAGAACCGTTTATGAAAACGAACTCTATCCGCGTTTTATGCAGGAAGATGCATCCCTTGCCCTCATCCCCGCCATTGCAGAATAAAATACATAAAAGCATATAAAAGCAGGCAGTCGAAATTGAAATCGACTGCCTGTTTTTCTGCAAAACTTATTTGATAATATTGACCGAGCCGTGGAATGCGGGCAGGGCGTGCGGGCGGACGAGCTCGCCGCCGGATTCGTAAGAATCAATGGCTGCGAAGATGTATTCCATCGTTGCCAATGCATCTCTGCCGCTTGCTCGCAGGTGTTCTTTGTCAACCTTGTTGGTGACGTCTTCGAGGAACGCATGAATGCGGATGGGGAAGGTGGCACCGAAGTCCGTAACACCTGTGTTGGTGATGACGGGTTCTTTGTCCTTCTGCCATACGGTGAGCTTTTCAACACAGTTTTCGATGCAGAAGGTGCCCTTTGTGCCGGCAAGCTCATAGCTCCACCAACCGCCGAGACCGAAGTGTGCATCGCCGCGCTGGGACAGCAGATATCCGACACAGCCGTTCTGGAACTGCATATGAATACTCTGAATGGAAAGCATCATGTCGCCGCCCTGTCTTCTTGCACCGGGCTTATCCATGAATGCCTGAATGTATTTCACGTCACCGCTGAAATGGCGCATGACCGAGAACGGATGGGTCAAAAATGCCTTTGCATGGGAGTAAGGGTACTGCCAACGGGAAGTGGGGTCAATGTTGGGCACATCCACTGTGCTGCCGTTGAAGCCGACCTTGGTAAGGGCATAAACCTGTTCACCGATCTGACCGTCGGCAATCAGCTTGTCAGCCATGAATGCGGGTTCGGAGAAATAGTGGTTGAGGTTGCAGCCGAGATACAGATCCTGCTGGCAGGCAAAACGCACCATTTCGCGTGCTTCTTCAATGTCGTTGGAAATGGGCTTTTCGGTCAAAACGTGCTTGCCTGCGGCAAGGGCTTCCATAACGGGCACATAGTGCCACGAGCCGTTTTCAATACCGGATGTGGTGACATCCACGATATCAAGTTCGGGATGTGCATTGAGCATTTCCTTGACGGTGTAAAACTTTTCAACACCGAACTTTTCAGCCGCTTCGTCGGCTCTTTCTTTTCTGAGATCGCACACGCAGACAAGCTCTGCAAGTTCGTCCGCAATATACGCATTGCAATGTGTATGACCGATGCCGCCCATACCGACGACGCCGACTTTCAAAGGAGAATTAGCCATAATCATTTTCCTTTCTTATTCTGTAATATCTTTAACCTGAATCACCGCACCGTTGTTTTCAATCGAACGGATGGCGGCATGAATCACACGGGATGCTTCCAGACCTTCCTTGCCGCTACCGTCGATGTCTTCGGGCTTGCAGCCTTCATCGACCTGACGCACAAAGGAATGGATTCTGTCCTTAAACGTGTCGTAGAAGCCTTGGAAACCGTCAAAAACGGGGTTTGTGTAGACTTCTTTTAAGTAGGTTTCGGCGGGGTAGAGCACCGCTTCTCTCCACATATCTTCAAACACGAATCTGCCGTCCGTGCCTGCCACCTCACAGCGTTCCATGGGATGTCCTCTGCGGATATCGTAGGAACTGGTCAGATGCCCGACCGCACCGTTTTCAAACCGCATATTGGTACTCTGTGTGGAATAAATATCTCTGCCGCTTGCTTTCATGGCGAAGCAGGATACTTCCTTGACCGGGCCGCAGAAATACTGCATGATGTTCACGGAATGCGGATTGAGTGCTTTTAAGTGATAATACACCGAATCCAGTGGCATGAATTTACCGATCCACAGTGCCATGTTGCAGAACAGCAATTCGCCGATTCTGCCGTCTTCCTGCCATTTTTTTGCCTGTCTTGCGGCAGGGGTGAAGCGGTGGTTCATGTCAATGCCGTAGCAAAGCCCCTTCGCCGCGGCGGTATCGACCATTTCCTGTGCCAGTTTGATGCTGTTGGAAATGGGTTTTTCGCCGAGCACATGACAGCCGTGTTCAAATGCCTGCATTGTGGGTTCATAGTGGTCGCTTGAATACTCATAACCGCCTGTTGTGACCGAGCAGATATCGGGCTTGAGTTCTTTGAGCATTTCTTCCGCACTCAAAAAATAGGGAACTCCGTATTTTTCACCGGCGGCTTTTGCCCGTTCGGGGATTTTATCGCACACACCGACGAGCTGTGCTAAATCTGTTTGAGTATAGGCTGTGGCATGGTTGTTGCCGATGGGGCCCATGCCGATTACGCAAGTTCTTTGCATTTTAAATCACCTTATTCCGTAACACCCATGGCTTCGAGTTTGTCTTGCAACTTCTGTGCCGCCTCCGGATCGCCGATGTGAAGCGTATTGTAGGCTTCATCGCTTGATTCAAAGGGTCTGCCGAAGCCGTTCCAGTTGAGATTTGTGTACATGGGGTTGGTGTGGCCGACTTCCTGTTCACGCTTGGCAATGTGTGCCATCATGCGGTCATGCAGGAATTTGACAACTTCCGGGTTTTCGTCTGCTACATTGTGCAGTTCGCCCGGGTCATCAATGAGGTTGTAAAGTTCCACGGGGGGAAGATAATGGAAATCGGGTTCAAGAGCCTCAATGAGCTTCCATTCGGGGGTTCTCCAACCGTGCTTACGCATCCATGTGGCTTCCGTGATGTAGAATTCCGGCTGCTGCTTGACACCCTCAGTGAATACCTTGGTCATATCTCTGCCGTCGAATTTCACACCGCAGTCCTCAATACCTGCAACGGCAAGAAGGGTTGGAACGATATCCTTGGTCTGGGTGATATCGGGCACTCTGCCGACATAGGGGAACTTGGAATAACGGAAGCAGAACGGCACGTTCAGGCAGTTATCGTAAATGGAATGATGATCGAAATAGCAGTGATGGTCGGTCAGGGTTTCGCCGTGGTCGGAGGTGAACACAACGATGGTGTCGTCAGAAAGGCCCAGTGTTTCGAGTCTGACAAGAACACGGTTGATGCAGGAATCCATGTAGGCGACGGAACCGTCATACTGGGCTACAATGTATTCGGCATCCGTGCATCCTTCGGGGAACCAGCTCAGGAAATAATCACGGAACGGCTTGAACGAATAGCACTCACGAAGCGAAGTGTTCTTGGGATCAAATTCATCGTTTTCATAAAACATTCTGTCAAAGGGCTTGGGGGCATAATAGGGGGAGTGGGGATCCATGTGGCGCATAAAGAGAAGCCACGGCTGATCCTGATTTGCAAGTCTGTCAAGTTCAGGCAGAATCACTTCGTTGATTTTGTCTGCCTTTTCGGGATTCCAGTCGGGATAGGTCAGATAATTGTCAAATCCTCTGCCGGAATGACCGCCGATATAGGTCGAGGTGTAGCCGTATTTTTTGAGAATTTCGGGTAAGGTTGTGACGGCATCGGTCAGCGGACCTTCGTGACGAAGTGCCACACAGTCGGTGCTGAAGCAGTCGCAACCGGTGAGCATAGATGCATAACCGGGGGTGGTGGGGATCGACGGGCTGTACATATTTTCAAATACAACGCCGTCTTCTTCAATGAATTTGTCAATATGCGGTGTGGTCAGGCGGTCATAGCCGTACAGACTCATGTGGTCGCTTCTGAGAGAGTCAATGCCGAAGAATAAAATATTCGGGTATTTCTTTGCCATAATCTTTTCTCCTTATCTTGCACCTAATTTTTTGAGACAGGCGTTCATATAGCCGTAGCTTTCGGCTGCGATTGCCGTTGCATTTGCCATGGTCTGTTCGCCGCCGATGACTTCCAGACAAACGGGACCGTCGTATTTTGCATCCACCATCGCGGTGAAGTAGCCGTACAGATCAATGTCGCCTCTACCGCAAGCCTGCATCATGGGTTCTCCGGGGGACGGACCCTCGCCCTTGCAGTCACGGATGTGAATATGTTTCATGGCATGAATGACTTTGGGCAGTTCAAGAGCGGGATTTTCACCTGCTCTGTGAATGTGGCTGGGATCCATATCCACACCAAAGCCCTCAAGACCGATTTCTTCCACCATGCGAAGTGTTGTTGCGGTGTCATGCACAGCTGCACCGACATGGGCTTTCACACAAAGGGATACACCGAAGCTCTTTGCATCTGCCGCAGAAATCGCAATGGCTTCCATAGCCTCTTTGAAAGAGTCTTCGTCGCCCGTGCTGCCGCCCGAACCGATGTTTGCAACAGGGATGCCGAGCTCCGCACACGCTTCAAAAGCGGTCAGAAGGCGGTTGCGGTCACGCGATGCAACTTCCGTAGACAGGAAAGGGAGATTATAGTATTCCGAAATGCTCAGCAATTCGCTTTTTCTCATTTTCCATTCGCTTAGTTTCAGATGTTCACACATTCCTTCAATCGCTGAAATTTCAACGCCGTCATAACCGCAACGGCTGATCATTTCAGCGGCTTCACGGAATGTAAATGCTTTAAAAAGAACGCTGTTGACACCGAGTTTAATCAAAATGTATCACTTTCCTTTCGGTTTTGGTGTTAATTTTGTATGCAATGCACATACAAGTTCACTTTAATGCAATTGTGTGCAAAAGTCAACCCTTTTTTAATAATAAAATTTAAAAATTTTAAAACATAAAAAACTGCAAGTCCTTCAGAACCTGCAGTTTTGTATTATGACTTATTTGTACTGATAAACTCTGACATAGTCCACGATGAATTCAGCCGTGTCACCGGGTTCCATGCTCATTTTGCCTGTGCCGTGTCTGTCAGCATGTGCAACACCGTTTTCACCTGCAACCTCGCAGGAAACAAGCAGCCATTCGGGATTCTGGCTGACGCCGCCGGCGGTGATTCTGCCGGTTTCAACACCGTTGATGTAGAAAATGTATTCATCTTCATTCCATTCCAGGCCGTAGGTGTTGTATTCTTCGTACGGATTGTTTGCATACCATTTGTCGATGCTTGCATTCTGTGTTTCCGGGCCGTAGCCGTCATAGACAATACCGCTGATGATGCAATCTCCGTAACCGATCCATTCATCTTTGTAGTACATGGATTCGAAAATATCCACTTCCGTACCGTCCTGACCGGATCCGTCTACGTTGACAACGCCGCCGTTCATCATCCAGAATGCCGACCACATACCCGTGGATTTGGGAAGAATGCATCTGATTTCATAATAGCCGTAAGTCTGTGTAAAACGATCCTGCGAGGAAATGCAGGCGGTATACCAACCGGGTTTGTATTCTTTGAAATTGATTTCATCTTTCCACTGCTCGTAGTATCTGTTTTCAAGCGGTTCATCAAAATATGCGGTGGTGATGATCAGATTGCCGTCTTTGACCGAAACCATGTCTTCATGCCAGTAGCCGCCTTTGCGTTCTGTGACCCACCATTCGGTCTGCCACTTTGTGCGGTCAAGCTCAGTGCCGTCAAATTCGTCGCTCCATGTCAGTTCGAATCTTTCTTCGAGATTAAGATCCTGTCCCTGCGGAATGGCAGGCAGGTCGATCATGTGCGGCAGCGTGGGGGAGATCAGCATAAGAATAGATACTAAAAATCTGATAATTTTTGCAAACACGGTAAATCTCTCCTTTTTCATTTTTCTTTACAACCATTATACAAAAGCCGAATCTTGTTGTCAATACACACTTGTTTTGCTTGTCTGTTGCGTTTTTTGCTGAAAATAGTTGACCTTTTTGTCTGCATTTATTACAATAAAAAGTGCAGATGTACGCAGAAATGTTTTCTTATTGCAAAATAATGAAAAATATTATATAATGATATTGTCAACAATGATTGAAAGGGGACAAAACTATGGGTCTTATCAAAGCCGGTATCGGCGCACTCGGCGGCGTTTTGGCCGATCAATGGAAAGAATTTTTTACATGTGATGCAATCAGTGCAGATGTACTGATTGTCAAAGGACAGAAAAAAGTATCAGGCCGTTCTTCCAACACGAAAGGAAGCGACAATGTCATATCAACCGGATCCGGCATTATTGTTGCCGACGGACAGTGCATGATTATTGTTGATCAGGGCAAGGTAGTTGAATTCTGTGCTGAACCCGGACAATATACATACAATGCCGAAACAGAGCCGAGTCTGTTTGCTGGTAAACTCGGTGATAGTATCAAGGCAACCTTCAAAGAAGTCGGAAAGCGTTTTACCTACGGCGGCGAAGCAGCAAAGGATCAGCGTGTTTATTATTTCAATACCAAAGAAATCACAGGCAATATGTTCGGCACGCCGTCTCCCATTCCGTTCCGTGTTATCATCGATGAAAGACGCGGCATTGACTACGATATCACCCTTCGCTGCAACGGTATGTTCTCGTTTAAAGTCAGCGACCCACTTCGTCTTTATACAGCCGTAGCCGGCAATGTGGAACAGGAATACGCAAAAGAAGAACTGATTCCGCATCTGAAATCTGACTTCATCAATGCCCTGCAACCCGCATTTGCAAAACTTTCCGAAATGGGTGTCCGCTACAGTTCCATTCCCGCACACACCATGGAATTGTGCGATGCGATGAACAACATCCTGACAACCAAGTGGCAGAACGGAAGAGGTCTTGCACTTGTTGATGTCACCTTCAATGCACTCAACGCACCCAAGGAAGACGAAGATGAAATTCAGAGAATTAAGAAATCCATCATCATGTCCGACCCGATGCTTGCAGGCGGTTATCAGACGACGGGCTTTACCGATGCCGCTATGAATGCAGCCAACAATCCCAACGGTGCTGTCAATGCGTTCATGGGCATGGGCATGGCAGGCAATATGATGGCTAACAGTGCTCAGTTGTTCCAACAGGGAATGCAACAGCAACAATATCAGGCACAAACCGCTGCACAGCCCGCACCCGTTGCGGACGGTTGGATGTGTGATTGCGGTACTACTGCAACGGGTAACTTCTGCCCCAATTGCGGTAATAAGAAACCTGCCCCCGTTGCAGGCTGGAAATGTGCCTGCGGTGCGGAGAATGCAGGAAACTTCTGTTCAAACTGCGGAACACGCCGTCCTGTTGATGAAGCATGGACCTGCAGTTGCGGTGCCGTCAACAAAGGAAAATTCTGTACATCTTGCGGCAACAAAAGGAGCTGATTGAAAATTGGCAATTTTACAACAACAAAAATGTCCTTGCTGTGGCGGTCATGTTGAGTTTGATGCCGCATCGCAAAACCTGAAATGTCCGTATTGTGATACGGAATTTGACCCGGATGCCTTGCATGAAACCGAAGTTGAGCAGGAAAAGTCAGAACCCGATACAATTATCTGGGAGTCTGAAAATACAGGATGGGATGAAACAGAAAAAGACACAATATGCGGATATGTTTGCAATTCCTGCGGCGGTGAAATTGTTGCCGACAGCAACACGGGTGCAACCACCTGCCCGTATTGCGACAGCCCCGTTGTTATGAAAGAACAATTTGAGAATGAACTGCGTCCGCATCTTGTCATTCCGTTTCAGATTGATAAAAAAGCGGCAAAGGAAGCACTTAAAAAGCATATTGCATCCAAAAAATTCGTTCCCGCCGTTTTTAAAGATGAAAACCATCTGGATGAAATCAAGGGTGTCTATGTGCCGTACTGGCTGTTTTCGGGCAATGCGGATGCAAGCGTACATTATAAAGCTACCAAAACAAGAATGTGGAGCGATGCAAAGTTCAATTACACCGAAACGTCATATTTTGATGTTTTCAGAAGCGGTACGATTCCCTTTGAAAATGTACCCGTGGACGGTTCGCAGAAAGCGGATGATGCCCTGATGGAATCCGTTGAACCGTTTGATATTGCACAGGCCGTTGATTTCCGTACGGAATATCTTGCCGGTTTTCTGGCAGAAAAATACGATGTTTCTGCCGAACAAAGTCAGCAACGAGCCAATGAACGTGTCAAGCAAAGCATTGTTGATGCATTGGGAGATACCGTCAACGGTTACGGCTCTGTTATTCCCGAAAGCACGGGAATGCAGATTGCAAACGGTTCATATAAATATGCTCTGTACCCCGTTTGGCTGCTGAACACCACATGGAACAATCAGAAATATACCTTCGCCATGAACGGGCAGACCGGTAAATTTGTGGGTGATCTGCCCGTAGATAAAGCTGCCGTGTGGAAGCGAATTGCCATGCTGACACCGATCATCGGTGCCGTTGCTTATGCCGCTTGTTGGATTTGGCAAATGCTGTGAGGGGAGGGATTGCCATGAAAAAGAAATTACTTTTGATTTTGTGTGCTGTCCTTCTGCTTTGCACAACACCGGTTTTTGCCACGGCTGACCATGCACATATTTATGATGAAACCGATCTGATCACTTCGCAGAATGAAAATATTTGTGAAGCACTTTGTACTGCCATTGAAGAAAATCACGGTTACTGTGTTGTGTTCTGTCTTGTACCTGACACGGATGGCTTGGTGAATGTCAATCAATACTGTGCTGACATATATGCAAACCGTGTCAGTGCAAAAAATGCCATCGTGTGTGCACATGATTTGTCAAGTAACACGTACGGCTATTATCTTGCGGGAGAAGCACAGTTGCTGTTTACACAAAAAGAAATGGATGCACTGTTTGATCTGTATACATCTTCTCTTATCCCCACAAACGGTGTAACGGCATTTGTCACGGAAGTAAAACGTCTGCTTGATACGGATTTTGGTGTGTCGGTTGATGAGTCGGCGACGGAAAATGTGCAGAAAAAAAACGAATATTTCTTTGTAATTGACCGTGCGGATGTGCTGACTGATGCACAGGAAAATACACTCAATGAAGAATTATCCGCTTTGTCGGATGCGAAAAATGCCGATTTTGTTGTGCTGACGGTAGCTTCACTGGAAGGGAAATCTTCGCTCGATTTTGCCGATGACTATTTTGATTACAACGGTTACGGCAGAGGCGAAGATCGAAGCGGCATGTTGCTTTTGTTCAAAAACGGTGTTTCCGGGGACCGCGATATTGCACTTTCCACAAGAGGTGAACTGTACGATTGCGTGACAGATAAAGATTCGGACGATTTTCTGGATTCGATTATTCCTGATCTGATGGATGAAAATTACACGGATGCATTTTCTGCATTTGTCCGTTTTGCAGAGAAAGAAGCCGCCGAAATCGGCAAAATTAAGACCTTACCGTGGACTTATATCCCGATTTGCCTTTTGATCGGTTTTGTTGTTGCATTCATCATTCTGAAAATACAGACATCCTCTCTCAAATCCGTACGCAAAGAACGTGATGCACATTATTATGTCCGTCGCGAATCGCTCGTGCTGAGTGCAAGCCGCGACCGGTTCCTGTACAGAAATGTAAAGAAAATACCCAAACAAACGCAGTCTTCCTCCTCATCGGGAACCAGCGGAAGAGTTTCCTCCTCCGGTGCAAGACACGGCGGAACTTCCAAAAAGTTTTAAAACAATAAAAAATCTGCAAGCCGGTTTGATGGTTTGCAGATTTTTTTTGTATGATGCTCATTTTGGAGCTTTGTCTTTGTTGCGGAAACTTTCAAATGCTTTCTGCACGGCGTAGTAAGACGGTTTCGGCTTGCCGTTGTTGTCCACAAGACCCCAACGGGTCTCGGTCGGACAGTCGCTCTGACCGCAGTAAGCACAGTGCGGAAAATCAGTGTAACAGAACACGATTGCTCCGCATATAAAGTCGAGGTTGTAAAATCTGTCAAGCAGTTTTGTGTAGAACTTTGCCTGTCCTTCGGGTGTGTGCGGATAGCCGGGAATAACGGTGATGGCGGGTAATTCTTTATAAAGGTGATTCGTCATGTCGCCGTTGAACAGAAAATCCGCATACTTGCTTGCATCTCCCTCGCAGACATATTTTACATGATCACCGAAATGTTTCGGCAGATTTTCTACGAATTGCGTTATATTTTCCCTTGCCGCCTTTTCGCTGTCGAAGCCGTAGGAGTGCAGAATTTCCTTTTTTTCTGCCTTTGTTTTTGGTTTGCCGTCGCTGATGTAGCCGAATTCCTGCATCAGAATCGGTTTTTTGGTGAAAGCCCAAAGGTATCTTGCCATCACATTGAACAAAAACATAAAGCCGGGAAGATGAAAGAAGCAACCGAGATACATGTCCAAACCTACATAATCGCAGAATTTGTGATACGGTTTCAAGCCTGCATGCAGGTCAGCCTGCGGCCCGGCAGAGTTGTAACCGATGATGATATTGCCACGACAGTCATACATCGCTTTCAGTTGCATCCCGATAAATTCAATGCCCTCTTTCATGTTCAAAGGCACTGTAAAACGGGGCATGCCTATTTCATTTGCAACCTGAATGCCGTCAATAACACCCTGCAGATCTTCCACGGTAAACCGTGCTGCTTTGCAGATGAGTTTTTTACCCTCTGCCGTTCGCGGATCAATTCCGAGATCCGTGCAATGTGACGGAATGGCAGTCATTGCCATAATTTTTAATCCTGTCGCTTTTATGGTCTTGAATTCTTCTTTTCTTTTTGTGTAAACGTCCCGCACATTGCCGTTCTTGTCAAACGGGAACGGCACATCGGTGCGAATCCATTCGATATTTGCGTGTTTGACCTGTTCATAATCCTGACTCACATGGCAGGCCCCGCGGATAAATCCGAGTTTTTTTCGGATCGCTTTTGTTTCATCGGAATAAGTTTTGGTGAAATAAGATTTGACAATATTGGTCGGAATGTACTTGATACTGTTGATTATCTGATCTTTTAAGAACGGATCCATCATTATTTCTCACTTTCATTTTCGATTTGTCCGTAGACTTCCTTGACCGCATAATAAGCAGGTTTCGGATTGCCTTGCCTGTCAACAAGTCCCCAGCGGGTTTCCGTCGGGCAATCAGTCTGACCGCAGTAACCGCATTTTTCGTAGTCGGAATAGCAGTAAATGATCGTTCCGCAGACAAAATCAAGTTTATAGAACAGTTTTATGACCTTGCGAAAAAACTTTGCCTGTCCTTCAGGTGTGTGCGGAATACCCGGAATGACGGTAATGCGGGGCAGTTCTTTGTAAAGATGATTTTTCATGTCCCCGCTGAATAAAAGTGTAGAATACTTATTTGCATCATTGCCGCAGGCTTTGCGGACATGGTTTGCAAAGTGAGGGGAGAGGTTGTTTACAAAGGTTTCAATGTCTGCGGCGGCCTGTTTTTCGCTGTTAAAACCGTAGGATTGCAGAATTTTTTTCTTTTCTTCCTTTGTTTTCGGCTTGCCGTCACCGATGTAACCGAATTCCTGCATGAGAATGGGTTTTCTTGTAAACGCCCACAAAAAACGTGCCATGATTTCAAAAAGAAACACAAAACCGGGCATATTGAAGAAACAGCCGAGATACATATCCAATCCCACATAATCGCAGTATTTGTGATACCGTTTCATGGGAAGATGCAGATCGACCTGCGGTCCTGCGGAGTTGTAACCGATGATGTTTTTACCACGCAAAGGATACATTTCTTCCAGTTGTACACCGATGAATTTCACTGCTTCCTGTATGGTCAGCGGTAATGTAAAATGCGGCATTCCCATTTCGTTTGCGACCTGAAAGCCTGCGACGCAGTCTTTTAAGTCATTTGCAACAAAACGCGCGGTTGAACGAAGTGTTTGTTCACCCGCTTCCGTGCGCACGTCTGCACCGAATTTTATGCATTCGGCAGGGTAGTAGGTGATTGCCATGACATTGAATCCGTTTTCCGTGAAGCGGATACATTCTTCTTTGCGATCAAGATAAGTTTTGCGTATTTCTCCGTTTTCGTTGAACGGATAAGGAATGTCAAGTCGCACCCAATTGATGTTGGCTTCATGCAATTGTGCAAAGTTTTCGGGGGCATGACAGACACCGCGTACAAAGCCCTTATTTTTGCGCAATGCTTCGGTTTCGGGGGAACTTTTGTGAATGAAAAATGATTTTACAATGTTTGCAGGAATGTATTTAACACTGTTGATGATCTGATTTTTCAGAAAATCATCCATTTGTAACATCCTTTCAGAGCAGGTTTATTTTATCTCTTGTGAAAATGCCTTCATAAACAGCGGGACAGTTGTTGAAATAACCCCAGAAACGGTTACCGTAGTCATAATGCCACCACTCGCTCGGCAAACTTTCGAATCCTGCTCTGGTCATGCAGTGGTAAAGCAAACGGCGGTTGTTGCGGATTTCATCATTTTCATCATGTAATTCAAAGTAAGCCGTCTGTGTTTTGTCCGTGAATGCATCAAAAGCCGTACCCATGGGAAGTTCATTGCCGTCTTTGTCAAGAATCGTTACATCCACCGCACCGCCTGTGGTGTGCAACGGGGGCACAAGCGGATCTGCAATCGGGGGGGAAACAAACTTTGTAAGCACCGCCTCCTGTTCTTCTTCTGATGCATTTTCAAGGGAAAAAGTCTTCAGAATATCCGCTTTGTAAGTTTCATACAGTTCATTCTGCAGTGCAAACGGTCGCCACGCATCCCATATGCAAAGCGTGTATCCGGCAGGCAGAAAAGACTGTGCCAAAAGCAGTTTTTCAAAAACCGTTTTGTGCACAAAACACCTGTTTTCGGCATTTTGCATGCCGAGCAGAGGGTATTGCATCCGTATTTTTAAGCCGCATTCTTCTGTCAGTTGCACAAACGGTTCGTTGTTTTTTTGTAACAAAGTATGCATTTCGGGATGTGCTCTTATCGGTATGGGATTCATGTTATACCTCACACAATAGAATTATTTTTATATTAGCACGATAGTTCTTTTTTTGCAAGTGCTTGACGAAGTTGTGTGATTTTAATATAATTATTTTCAGCAAAGGGGGACTCGGCAATGAGCTTTAAAGAATATATCAACCGTGCAAAATTAGCACCCGAAGAGGGCGACATAATAGAAATTCTGGACGTACGCAGCCGTGTGTTCAGCAATGCCCTTGTAAATGCACAACGCGAAATACCTGCCGTCTGTTGCAATTATAATGCTGATATTACCGCTTTTTGGGAAGAATATGAAAAACTCAAAAAGGAATGCGGATATGCCTTGCCGTTCAATACCCTGATGATTAAAGTGCTTACGGAAGGGCTTAAGGTTGCCCCGCGTCTGAATGCACATATTGAATATGATCATCATTCCACAAGCGGCAGGCTTATTATCAAAAAACATATTGATGTTACCGTGCCCGTCTGTTCAGAAGACGGACAGACCATTCAGGTCAAAGCACGTCATTTGGAAGAAAAATCCCTTGCCGAAATCGCCGCACAGCTTGAGGAACTGAAATACCGTCTGGGTAAAACCAACACAAAACATGCTTATTTCAATGTGGCGGCAAAACGTATGGCAGGTTATGCCGCAAAAGGCAAAGTCGGTTCCACTTTTGCACAATTCAGAAGTGCTTACTTCGGCAAAAACAAAATAGCAAAATTTTCAAAGCTGTTCAAAAAGAAAAAGCATTCTTCCGGCGAAAAACCGAAATACGAAGGACTGCGTGCGGATGATTTTACGGAAGGTACGGTCTGTTTTACGAACTGGGGTACTTTGTATGATCGACTCGATGTGAATATCACCTATATTTCCCCGATGTATCCGTCTGTTTTTCTGCTTGCGGCAGGACGGGTAAAGGATGAAACCTTTGCTTTTAAAAATGAACAGGGACAAGTGGACATCGGTACGAAAAAGATCTTGCCGCTGACACTGATTTTTGACCACAAGATAGGCGGAGCCGCCGATATTATGCCGTTTATTGAGAAAATGGATGAAATCTTTGAGGATCCGATTGTTATCCGCACTTGGTAATTTAATAAAGAAAAAACAGCGTGCAGATTTTTCTTCTGCACGCTGTTGCCGTTTTATGGGCTTATTTTATCAGGTCGTTTTTCTTTATGTAATCAATGGTTTTATCAATGGTGGTGAATGCAAGTGCCACGCTTGTATCTGCCGCACCGTAGTACACGGCGATTCTGCCCGTTTCGGCATCGGTCAGTGCACAGCAGGGGAATACGACATTGGGAACATCGCCGTAGACTTCATAAGGTTCATGGGGTGCCAGCAAATAGCAGTCCGCACGGTGAAGCACTTTCCACGGCTCGTCCTTGTCAAGAATGGCGGCACCGATGCTGTAGGTGAAGCCGTTACAGCTTGTCAGCACACCGTGGTAGAACATAAGCCAGCCTTCGTCCGTTTCAATCGGGGTCGGGCCTGCACCCACCTTGGTGGATTCCCAGATTTTCACAGGAGACATGACAAAGCGATGCTTGCCCCAGTAGGTCAGATCAAGACTGCGGCTGATGTAAATGTCGCCATAGGGGGTGTGACCCTTGTCACAGGGACGAATCAGCAGGCAGTATTCGCCGTTGATCTTGCGGGGGAACAGGACACCGTTTCTTGCAACGGGATAGCAGGCATCCTCCATCTGTACCCATTCTTCAAAATCTTCCGTATAGGCAATGCCGATGGTTGTGCCGTGCGGAGTGTGGTTGACCCAGGACAAATAATATTTGTCTTCCAACAGGCAAAGGCGGGGATCATATCCTTCAAAAATAACCTTGTCTTTCAGGTTCCATGTGATACCGTCATCGCTGAAACCGACAACAAGTTTCTGATCGCGGCTTCTGAAATCGACTCTGAAAACACCTGCAAAACCGTCCTTGTAAGGCACAACGGCGGAATTGAAAATGCTGTTTGCCATGAACAGATTGTCGCGGGTGATCACGGGATTGTTGTTGTATCTCCACATCGGGTACGGATATCCTTCGGGCGCATCCTGCCACGGAATGTTGGGCAAATTGTTGCCGAGAATTTTAGCCATTTTTGTTTCTCCTTATTTAATCATTACTTACAATGCCTTCAAGGAAGTTCAGTTCATCCGCAAAACCGTCTTTGTGAATACGGAATGTCTTGATTTCGTTGGGCTCGAAATAGGTGCGGAATGCCGCTTCAACAAGGTCGCAGAATACGGCACAGTGTGTTTCCTTGCCTTTTGTTTCGTGGCAACGCAAAATGATATCACCGCTGCCGTCTTCGCAAAGTTTCAGCGCTGTCATCAGAATGTTGTCTGCATTGAAGCGAACAAAGCCCTGCTTCTGCGGCAATGTGCCTTTGTGATATCCCATCGGTACGCAGTTGGGACGGATGTTGAACAGTGCGGCTTCTTTGGTCACATCACTGCATTCGGCTTCGCCTTCATGCAGATAAATGCCGTATTCAAAGCTCTGCAAACCTTCGTCACAGAAGCGGAAATCCGCTTCGGGACGGGGAGAATAGTGGTCTGCAAAAATGACATTGCGCAAGAGTGTCAGACGCAGATCGTTGTCGGGGCAGTCATAGCTGTATTTGCTGTCGTTGAGAATACTCAAACCTCTGCGTACACCGTCAACCGTGACCGTCAGGTCAGCCCAACGCTGATGCGGTTCTTCTTCACCGTTGGTCGGTCGCTTGATGAACGAACCGGGGATTTCAGCGGTGTTGATGCCGTCCGAGCCTGCAAGTTTAAAGGAAGTCTTGAGCATGGTGAACTGTTCGGACCACATAGCACGGCATTTTACGCGTAATGTCTTCTGTTTTGCGCCGAGAATGAAATCCTGATGCAGAACGGATTTGCCGAAGGTGTGTACGGTGCGAATAACGGCTCTTGCACCTTCTTCTTCAATCAACGCAATGCTTTCAAGAGCCATAACACCTTTGATGTCGTGGAACTTGAACACATTGTGTGCCCAGGTGTCGGTCTTGTGGTCGTCAATAACGGTCGGCACGGCAAGCTCACCGTTTGCGGCATAATCGTAACCGCTTTGTTTGTCAATAAGCGAAGTGATGCAGCCTGTTTCATTGCTGAATGCCACTTTGAGGTATTCATTTTCCATGCAAAGGCCGTTTGCATTTACGTCGCTGTCGGGGGCATATTCATCGCCGTCAAATTCATCCAGCCAATAGGTTGCATAACCCATCGCAGGAACTTTTGCAAGGAAAACGGTGTCAAGGTGCGAGTCGTTGGAACGGGAAGAACGCACATTGCTGAATGCAATTTCGTTGCCGTCGCAATCCGTGACTTTGGAGGACGGGTGATAAGTCTGCACGGGCACTTCCACATCGAAAGACAGCGGATTGAACACCGCTACGGGACGGGGGAAGCCGGGAGCGGAATGATGACGTACACAAGTATCCACAGGATCGCTGACACCGTCAAGCCAGGTGTCGATTTTGCCCGCAATGCGAAGTGCTGCTTCGTTGTATTTTTTCATAGCGGTATTGATGGCAGAACCGAAGGTGTGGCGTACATCTTCATAGGCTTCCATAATGGAACAACCGCACAGAATGTCATGGAACTGATTGAAGCAGACCTCTTTCCATGCCTTTGCAAATTCTTCGTTGGAAGGATTCATATCGGCAATGAAGTTTGCAACCGTTGCGAAACTTTCAGCCGCATACAGCTCGTTTTCCGCAGTTCGATTGAGCTGTTTGACAAGCGAAGTTGCCGAATAGCAGCCGCTTGCATGGTGCTGTAATTCATCTTCCCACATCGGAAGATCCACCATTTCAACAAGCAGATCACGGAAATAATCATCGGGCGAGGAAAATTCCATTTCGTGCCATCCGTCTTCTTCCATGTGTTCGATCATCCAGTTCATATCGGATTTGGTTGGACCGCCGCCGTGGTTGCCGACACCGTAGAAGAACATCACGCCGTGGCCTGTTTCGTTAACGGCATCTTCATACACTTTTCTTTCTCTTTCAAGTGCATGCGAGCCGGAGGGAGCATAAGAGTTGGGAATGCGGTAGGTCATAACCTTGGAGCCGTCACGGTGCTTCCAGATGAATGCACTTTCGGGGATTTCAGCATTTTCGTGCATGCCGGGACGCATCATGACATAAGCGGGCATGCCTGCATTCATAAGAAGCTGGGGCAGGTTTGCATTGTGGCCGAAAGAGTCCACATTGTAACCCGTTCTGCAGATTTTGCCGAAGTTTTCATAATAGAATAACTGCGAATACAGAGCCTGTCTTGCAAAGCTTTCAGCGGAAGGAATGTTACAGTCGGGCTGCACCCACCAACCGTTGACGGGCACCCATCTGCCTTCCTGTACTCTCTCTTTGATTTCTTCAAACATAGCGGGATCAATTTCCTTGACCCAGCTGTAGTAAGCCGCGGATGAGCAGGTGAAAACAAAATCGTCATATTCATTGAGTCTGTCGAGTGCGGAGCGGAATGTCTGCATGACTTCGCCGCAGCCTTCCTGCCATCTCCAGAGCCACACGGGGTCCAGATGTGCATTGCCGATCAGATGAATTTTGGAAAATTCAGACATATTTTCGTTCCTCCTTTATTCTTCGATCAGACCGTAGTAACGGCCGAGCCAGTAAGCGAATGTGTAAACATAACAACTTTCGATCTGTGTCATGCCGCCTTCTTCGGTTTTCCATTCATACGGATTTCGGTCGTATTTGGAAATAAAACGTTCGTCGGGGGGAAGCAGTGCGGATGTTTCCTTGTAGCCGCCGAAACGGTAACGGCGGGCAATGTCCTTGCGGGAATCAATGTCACAGCCCGAGCAAAGGCGGCTGGCATTGGTTCTGCGGAACCAGTCGATCATCATTTCGCTGTCAACCTCAGCATCGGGACAGGCGGCAAGGAACGGAATGTCATAACCCGGGTCATGTTCGCGGCGGATGGTGCCGTTCCAGCTCTTGAAAGCTTTGCGGAAGTTTTCCTTACGTTCAGCATCCGTTTCAAGCAGAATCAGCGGCCAGAGTGCAAGGGTTGCAAGCATGTGGTCACCAAACATCATTTCTTCCACGGAATCTGCCATGGACATCATGGAACTCATGTGGAAACGTTCTTCGTGCTTTAAAGGAAGTTTGTCATATCCGAGTGCAATCAGGTCGTTGAAGGTATCATTCCACTTGCCTTCAGATTGTCCCGTGACATACATCATAACACGCAGATACATCAGAATCTGTGCCGAGTTCAGGCAGGCATCCGCCCAACCGAAGGAAGTGTTGAAATAGTCAATGTTCCATTTTGCCCATGTGGTCGGCTTGCCGTGGCATTCACGAAGTACGAAGCCGTTATCAATGATATGATTGAGCGTGTTTGTACCCGACATGATCAGCAGTTCATCCAGTTCAGGGTCATCGGGACCGAGGATTTCGTGCGCCATCCAGATATTGACAAAATGGGTCGTGATTTCGTCACTGCTGGTGTCACCTTTGTAAATGATGTCATCATCCGTGAATCCTTCATCGCGGTACAGTTTTGCAAGTCTGTCGGGCACGGGACAGGGGGAGTCAAAGACCATGCCGACCATGTTTTTATGAATGGAATCGGATGTGGTGACAACATAGGTCTTGTCGCCCTGCTTTTTGTAGAAAAGACCGTCATCGGGGCAGGGTTCGGCAGTTGTGACATAGGTTCTTGCAACAAAACCGTTTCCTCTGCCCGAAATGTTCATCAGAAGAAGTGCTGCTTCCACTGCACGGGTCGCACTCTTTTTTGCTTCAAGCACGCGTTCATCTTCGGCACCGTATTTTTCTTTCAGCACATGGAAACGGCACATTTCACCCATGGCATAGCTTGCGGTGAAGCAACCGTCATTGTCGGAATGGTTGTAAGGTACCTTGGAATCCTTCACACGAGGAACGGTCAGGTGTCTTTGTGTTACCATGCCTCTGCGGTCAACATATTTTTTGGTTTCAGCACGAAGAATATCGCCGAGTTCTTCTGCCGTGTATTCCACCATTGTGATTCTGGAAGCACCCGTTTCGGTCAATGCCCAAACGGCATCGCCGTCTGCCCACAGTGATTTGACATGGTTGTCGGGCAGGTCACGGTCTGCACTGAAATACATGATTTTGTCATATTCTCTTTCGGCATTGGGATCATAACGGGTAAGACCTGTTGTTGCCCCCAGCCACAGCACACCGTCTTTTTCAAGTGAACAGGTGTATTCACTGCGTTTGCTCGGCAGCGGAATATCAAGCCCCGAAAGGTCGGGCTTCTTTGCTCCCGCAAGTTTGAGTTCGGTCGGAATCTGTTTTTTTGCGTACTTGTTATAGATTTCGCAAACACGGGTCAATGTTTTCGGAATTTGTATCGGAAAAGCCATAATAACCTCCTGTAATAATATTCTAACTATGTATTTTATATAAAATTTGTCAAAAAGGCAAGACGCTAAATAAAATTTGTATTGTATTCTAAAAACAGACCGTGTATTATAGATATATCTACCAAACAAAGGAGTATTTTGCATGGATACATGGATGCAAAGAACAAAAACATTGCTCGGTGCGGATGCTGTAAGCCGTTTGCATGATGCACATATTGCCGTTTTCGGGTTGGGCGGAGTCGGCTCGTTTGCCGCAGAAGCACTTGCACGTTGCGGTGTCGGTGCACTGACTGTTGTGGATGCGGATACGGTCAGTGAATCGAATATCAACAGACAATTGTATGCTTTGCATTCAACGGTCGGAGAAAATAAGACCGAGGTAGCAAAAAAACGCATTCTTGATATCAATCCCGATTGTAAGGTGCGAATTCTGACCGCATTTTACGATGCAGACAAAGCGGATGCTTTTTTTGATGTGCAATATGATTTTTGTTTGGATGCCATTGACACCGTTTCTTCCAAAATAAGCATTGTTGAGCAATGTAAAAAAAGAAACATTCCGCTTATTTCCTGCATGGGAACGGGTAATAAACTGCATGCCGAAAAGTTGCAGATCAGCAAATTGTCCAAAACAAACACGTGCCCTTTGTGCCGTGTCATGAGAAGGGAACTGAAAAACCGTAACCTCGGCGATATCACCGTTGTGTGGTCGGACGAAGAACCGCGTTCTCTTTGTGTTGATGATTCAAACGGCCGCCATGCCCCCGCAAGCATCGCCTTTGTGCCTCCTGTTGCAGGTTTTCTGCTTGCAGAATATGCAGTTTTGCAACTGACACAAACAAAGGATTGACCGCAATTAAAAAGAATGGTATAATATCTTATCATCTTATCGGAGGATTCCCATGAAAAAAGCAATTGCATTTTTAATGATTTTTACACTGCTGTTTGTATTTTGTGCCTGCGGCGAAACAACCGTTGAGCCGACCACAGCTTCGGACGAGGCCGTTACTCTCGGCAACGCCGCGGAAGTAACACCGGGCAATGTGACGGATATAACCGCACAGAGTGCGGATGAATTTTCAACTTCTGCCGCACAGAATGAACTGCCTGTACTTGAAAACTACACACTGGTTGCAGATGAAACAAAGAATAAAAACAATTTTGTATTCACCGGTACGAAAGAAGATGTGTTGACCTGCAACAAGGCGGTTATTATCAATTCAGACGGCACAACGGAAATGTCTTTCAGTTTTGCCGAAGACGGCAGCGGTATGACCATGCAATCCGTCCAAGCAGACGGCAATAAGTATACAGCTCTGATTGAATTTGATGAGCAGGGAAGAGTGACCGGTCTTTTTAACGGAAGCGGAACATATTCGACTTATACCTATACGGATCAGACCTGTTTGTTGCAGGCATTTGATGCCGAAGGTGCACTGCATGATCAACGTACTTATTTTTATGATGAAAATGAACGCACCCAACGCATTGAACGGGCAGATGAAATCGGTGTTTATGAAAAATATCTCTACACCTATAACGAAGACGGGACAACCGCTTCGCTGCACGTTGAAAATGAAAGCGGTTATTTGGATTATACCTATTCTTATGATGAGAATCAAAATCTCATCTCAACCCGTATTGAACAGAATGGGTCTTTTTATGCTTTACAGGAGTTTACATATGATGCAAACGGTATGCGTGTAACGCAGTCTGTGCGGATGGATGAAAACACTTCCACCGTCTTAGACTCAGACTATGCATACGCCAACGAATATGCCGCAGACGGTACATATCTTGGTACAATTCAAACCGATACCGCAATTGAAAGAACAGTTGCTTCCGCAGCTTACGGCTATGTGACCACGCAATATCCTCACTATGCAGACTTTATCAACGAACATTTTATGACCTATTAAGCAACAGGCAATTCCTTGCATTATTTCAGGGGATTGCCTTAATTTTTAATGTAAATTCATTTGTGCAACAAATTGTGTCGCTCCTTTTTGCGTAAAAATGCGTGACAAATTCATTTTCTTGTGCAACAATGAAAGCGGAGGTGATGCTTGTGACAAAGGTCGCAAAAACCATTAAACGACTTCGTGTGCAGAATAACATGACACAGGAAGCACTTGCCGAAAAGCTGCATGTGACACGGCAGACCGTGTCGGGGTGGGAAAACAACCGCACACAGCCCGATATTGAAACTCTCGCTCGCATTGCGGAAGTTTTTTCGGTTGAAATTGAAGAACTCATTTACGGACAGAGCCGTGTGCAACGCGAAAAAAAGACCGACCCGCAAAAACTCATCATCGTCATTTTTGCCGTCATCGGCAGTCTTTTGTTGGGATGCGGATGCATTTTTGTGTTCGGCGGTTTCTGGGAATATATTCCCGACGCCTTGCTGTCTGTGTTTGCCTTTGTTCCGATGCTTGCAGGACAGGCAATTGCCTTTTATGCTTATCGCAAAAAATATGACAGCCTTGCATGGCGTGAAGGCACTGCCGTATTGTGGTGTGCAGGCTGTGCGGCAACGGTCGCATTAGCAGACAGTATCTTTTCCGTGTCGACCGACTTTTTTGAATGCTTTTTGTTTGACGGCTTGCTGTTCTTGCCCGTCATTTTTCTGTTGGATGCCGTGTCTCCGTTGGTTGCCTACTATGCGGCCGTACTTGCATTCGGTATCTATAAACTTGATTATACGGGCAAGCTTGTGTATTTCTTTGTAACGATTGCTCTGCTTTTGGTCGGTATTTTCTTTACCCTTACAAAACGCAAAAACAAAGAAGATGTACGTTATATTTACAGCGTGTGGCTGAGTACGATAGCCTGCTTTGTTTTGCTCGGTGTTTGCTTATTTCACTTTGAACAAGGATTTCTTGCCCTGTTCGGCTTTGCTTTTCTTGCTCTTTTTATGTCCGACAAAGGCACAAACAATGTCATGCCTGCGGCTTCACTCGGTATGCTCGGTACGGCGGTGGTCAGTGTTGTCAATGTCATCCACCTGCATCCGGAAGTATTTTACGACGGCTATGATTTTGAGTTGGATGCTGTTTCTTTGATTGTATTTTTGTTGATGATTGCCTGTGCCGCGGTCGGATGGCTGCTCGGTAAAAAGCATCTGCTGACAAACAGACCGAAGTTGCTGTTCTGTATTTTTGCCGCAGTCGTGTTCCTGCTTTCCTTCGGAGGGGATACGAATGCATTTGACGAGTGGATCTTTTACCCCGCCCTTCTTGCGGGTGTTGCACAGGGAGCAAGTCTTATTGTAGTCGGGGCAAAGAACGGACGGTTCATTCCTCTGAATCTGGGTATTGTGATGATCGTCGCCCTGCTCGCATCGGTGGTCTATATCTTTGATCTTGACCTGTTCGGCTACGGAATTCTGTTCATTGTTGTCGGTGCAGCAATCCTGATTATCAACTTCCGTTTTTCAAAACGGGTCAAGCAGCTTGCTCTCAAAGAACAGGAGGTGCAGAACGATGAATAAGAAAAGAAATGCCACTGTTCTGATTATTATCTTTATCCTGCAACTGATGATCCCCATCGGCATGGTCGCATACACATCCTACATTGATTGGGGACTCGAAAACCGTGCTGCTGTTTATAAATTTAAACTGCTGTCAGTTGAATGGATGCATCCGCAAAGTGTATATCTGCAGTACGATTATACCAGATATCCCATTGATGCCCGTATTAAGGGTTCCTATGGGGAAGTTCGCACCGGCAATGACGGCTTTGCAACGGTAGATGTAACAAATAAACGACCCGATGGAAATTATATTCGATCTCTGAACGGAAAATGGTATAGTATGCCGTCATATATGCACCGTTATGAGCTTAATGTTCCGTTTTCTGAAGACGATTTCCGATGGCTGTATTTTGTCCCTGCATCACAAAAGGAGGATTGGGGATGGCGGCAGACGGAAAATTATTTCGATGAAGCGTATGCTGAAGTTCACATCTTCAAAGGCCATGCTGTCACCAAAGCGGTTTACATTGACGGCAGAACAATTGAAGAGCACATTGCTGAATGTGTTCGACTCGGAATTGTAAATGAATGATTAAAATGCTACAAAAATAGAATTTTGTTGTTGTTTGTTGGTCGTGTTGGAAAAAATGATATTTAACAAAATTTTCAATTGACAATAGCGAATGAACTGTGGTATTATTACAGGTGAATGATATTTCAGGAGGAAGAAATATGAAAAAAATTATTGCAATTTTACTTTCCGCAATGATGGTCATGATGCTTGTTGTGCCTGCCTTTGCGACAGAAGCAGATGCTGAAGAAGAGTTTGTTATTGCAAAATATTGCCTGGGTGACGTTGACAATAACGGTATCATCAGTGCCGCAGATGCAAGATTGGCTCTTCGCTTTTCTGTTTTTCTTGAACAGCCTGTAGGCTATCAGTTCATTTGGGCTGATTATAATAAAGACGGCAAGCTGCTGGCCGGTGATGCAAGAGATATCCTGCGTGTTTCCGTCGGTCTTGAAGAACAGATAGCCCATTCCGACGAAAGTGTAGACAGTGATGTTGCTGCCACATGGCTTGAAGACGGCTTTAAAGGCAAGGTTTGTGCATATTGCGGCAGACCCGTTGAAGAATCTGTTGAAGAACGCAAGGCACTGCTTGCTGCTGTTGTTGATGATGCCAATGCCTGGGCTGCAAGTGCAGGCTTTGATTCCCTTGTGGAAGGCAATGTTGATCTTGCCGATGCAAAGGCTGAAATCGTTATCAATGTGGACGGTATCTGGGAACTCGAAGAAGACCTTGCCGGTGCTTCTTTTGACGGTCTTATGACGGCTATCGGTGATGCAGTTGAAAAGTATGTCGGAGATTCCGTTGTTACTGTTGTTGATAATACCGTTTACAAAGACGGTGTTTTCCAGAACACCGCAATCAAAAACGCACTGTTTGAAATCGGTGCAGGTTTCTTCTTTAAACTTGCAAATCTCGGCGATGATCTTGTTTATGGCACATATGCCGTAACCGTTGATGATGAAGCCTTTGACCTTGTTGTCAGACTTGACGGCTCCGAAGAAAACGTTGCAAAGGTAAAGAGTTTTGCAGCTACTGTTGCAGATCACATTGCTGCTACTGTCGTTGACGGGGATCTTGTTATTGATGTAATTGCCCCCGATGCACTTGCAAATTATATTGCTTCTTTCGACAGAGACCTTGATGATGTTACAATCGGCGCAGGACTCAGCCTTGTTTCCGCAATGGAAATTGAAAGTGTCTTCGGCAGCCAGTACACCGCCGTCAACAGACTTTGTGCAGTTCTCAATTCTCTTGATGGTTTTGTCAACAAGGTTCTTGCCAAGGTTTCTTCCGCAACCGTCACCACCATGAGCGGCGAAGCAATTGAACTTCTTTATGAAGATGCTTCTTTTGAACCCGATACGGATAAAGCTCCCTTCAATGCCTTTGTTGAAGCATTTACCAACATTCTGAGCGATGAGCTTTTTGAAACGAAGGTTGGTGAATTCGAAAACGGCGACTATTATACAGTACAGCTTGATGTTGCTGTTGATATGTCCAACATCGGCGATATGGTCAACTCCACCATTGCCGAAACCATTTACATCAACATTCATGTGTTTGATGATCCTTCCGAAGAACCCGAAGAAGATGTTTCCATTCTTCCCGGTTTCGCAGCTACTGCAAATTCCTGGATGACGGAAGCCGGTTTTGATTCCCTGCTTACTATTGAAGCTGATACAGAAAAGGAAACTCTTGATTTTGTTATTGATGTGGACGGTATCTGGGAACTTGAGGAAGATCTTGAAGGTCTTTCTTTTGACGGCCTTATGACTGCTGTCGGCGATGCTTTTGAAGCTTGTGTCGGTGATGCCGATGTTACGGTTGTTGACAAAACTGTTTACAAAGACGGCGTTTTCCAGAACACTGCTATCAAGAATGCACTCTTTGAAGTTGGTGCAGGTTTCTTCTATAAGCTTGCAAATATTGGGGAAGACCTTGTTTTTGGTTCCTATGCTGTTACTGTCGGTGAAGAAGAATTCACTTTGAACATCAAGCTTGCCGGCTCTGAAGAAAACCTTGCAAAAGTCAAGAGCTTTTCGGCTACCATTGCCGAACACATTGCAGCAACGGTCGTTGACGGCAATCTTGTTATTGATGTCAAAGCTCCCGATGCACTTGCAAATTATATTGCTTCTTTCGACAGAGATCTTGACGATGTTACAATCGGTGCAGGTCTTAACCTTGTTTCCGCAATGGATATTGAAAGTGTCTTCGGCAGCCAGTACACCGCTGTCAACAGACTTTGTGCAGTTCTCAATTCTCTTGATGGTTTTGTCAACAAGGTTCTTGCCAAGGTTACTTCCGCAACCGTCACCACCATGAACGGCGAAGCAATTGAACTTCTTTACGAAGATGCTTCTTTTGAACCCGATGCGGATAAAGCTCCCTTCAATGCCTTTGTTGAAGCATTTACCAACATTCTGAGCGACGAACTTTTTGAAACGAAGGTCGGTGAATTCGCAAACGGCGACTATTATACCGTACAGCTTGACATTGCTGTTGACATGAGCAATATCGGTGATATGGTCAATTCCACCATCACAGAAACCATCTATATCAACATCCATGTTTTTGATGATGTTGTTCTTGGCTGATATTGATTAAAAAGTAATCGGAACGGAGTCTTTTTCCGTGCGTACGGCAACTCTGCCGTACGCACAGAGGGCTCCGCATTTGTGTTTTTTTAGGAGAGGAAATTATGCAAAAAAGAAAATCAATTTTTCTTTCGCTGTTGGTCATTTTGGTTTGTTTTATTTCTTTATTTGCAACAAATGCAAATGCTGCACAGGTAAATGATCAGCCGTCTGACGGTATTATTGTTTCCGCGGAAGCGGACTATTGCGGTTGTTGTCACGAACATAATCATTCCGGGTTTTTTAGTAAAATTTCCTGTATTTTTTGTAAGATAACCATGTTCTTCAAAGGCATCTTCGGCAAAGCGGAAGAAAATCCGCAACACAAATATGCCTTGACTTCAGAACGTGCTGCAACTTGTGCGGTGGCAGGGAATAAGGTTTATACCTGCCTTGTTTGCGACAAAACGGAAACGTATACTTTTGATAAATTAGAGCACACACCGATTGTTATGCCGGCAAAAGAACCCACCTGCACCGCAACGGGGCTTACCGAAGGAAGCAAATGTGCTGTATGCCGAAAAGTTCTGACAGTGCAGAAAAAAATTGAAAAACGCGGTCACACCCTTGTTCAGGTAAATGCACAGCCGGCAGATTGTAAAAACAGTGGTTGGAAAGCATATGAATACTGTGCAATGTGTGATTATACAACATATGCAGAACTTGCCGCCTTCGGCCACACCGCAACGGTCGATGCCGCTGTTGCACCAACCTGTACCGCAACCGGGCTTTCCGAAGGCAAACACTGCTCTGTTTGCAATGAAGTTCTTGTGCCGCAGAACATTGTTCCGGCTCTCGGCCATGCACAGGCCATTGAACCTGCTGTGGCACCCACCTGCACCACAACGGGGCTTACCGAAGGTAAGTATTGCCCGGTATGTGATGCGGTTCTTGCCGCACAGGAAACCGTTGCTGCTCTTGGGCATACTGCGGCGGAAGCAGTTGTTGAAAACAATATTGCGCCTACCTGTACAGATAAGGGATCTTTTGATTCTGTAGTATACTGCTCTGTTTGTGATGCACAACTTAGCAGAGAAAAGAACGAAATCCCCGCAAACGGCCATACCGACGGTGCGGCTGCAACCTGCACCCAAGCACAAACCTGCACGGTATGTCAGGCCGTTCTCACCGCGGCCCTCGGGCATACCGAAGTGACGGATGCGGCTGTTGCCCCCACCTGTACTGCAACGGGGCTTACCGAAGGTAAGCATTGTTCGGTTTGTAACGAAGTTCTTACTGCCCGGGAAACCGTTTCTGCACTCGGCCATACCGATGGTGCGGCTGCAACCTGCACCCAAGCACAAACCTGCACGGTATGTCAGGCTGTTCTCACAGCAGCCTTCGGGCATACCGAAGTAACGGATGCTGCTGTTGCACCCACATGTACCGCAACGGGCCTTACGGAAGGCAAACACTGCTCGGTTTGTAACGAAGTTCTTACAGCACAGGAAACCGTTTCTGCACTCGGCCATACTGCGGCATCAGCAGTCAAAGAAAACGAAGTTGCTCCCGATTGTGAAAACGCAGGTGCCTATGATTCGGTTGTATACTGCTCTGTCTGTGGTGCACAACTCAGCAGGGAAAAGAAAGTAATTCCTGCAAACGGCCATATCGCCGGTGCTGCCGCAACCTGCACAACAGCCCAAACATGCACTGTCTGTCAAAAAGTTCTTGCGATAGCCAAGGGACATACGGAAGTTGTCGATAACGCAATGGCTCCAACCTGCACAGCAACAGGCCTTACGGAAGGCAAACACTGCTCGGTATGTAAAGCGGTTCTTATCGCACAGTCCGTTGTTCCCGCAAAGGGACACACCGAAGTTGTTGATGCAGCCGTTGCACCGACCTGCACCGCAACGGGGCTTACCGAAGGCAAACTCTGCTCGGTATGTAATGTGGTTCTCGCGGCACAGACAGTTGTTCCCGCAAAGGGACACACCGAAGTTGTTGATGCAGCCGTTGCACCGACCTGCACCGCAACGGGGCTTACCGAAGGCAAACATTGCTCGGCATGTAATGCGGTTCTTTCGGCGCAGAATGTTGTTCCCGCACGCGGACATGAGCACAGCATCATTTCCGATGTTGTAGGTTATGCTTATAATCATGCGACCAATGCAGGAAAAAATACGATTGTCTATTCCTGCACGCGTTGTAATGATCAGAAAAATGTTACAACTTCTGATTATGCCGCCATTATAGAAAATAATAACGGAATCACGCTCTATTCGACGGTCGATTCCGCACTTGCCGCAAGTGTATCGGGTGATACCGTTGCGGTCATCAAAGATGCAGTACTTGGTGCGAATGCAACGGTTCCTGCCGGTGTTATGCTTCTGATTCCGTGCGACAATGTCATGACCGCTTATATGGAAAATGGTTATAATCCCGATTTGAATGCAAAGAGCGGAACGGCTTTTCTTTACAGATCACTGACTGTTCCTGCCGGTGTTCGGCTGACAGTTGAAGGTACCCTTCTTGTCAATGCTGTTACCAGCAGAATGGAGGGCGGCTCTGTTGCCGGGTACGGCAATTCAGGCGCGTACGGTCAGATCATTCTCGGCGGAGAAATTGTTGTCAATGACGGCGGTATTCTCGATTGCTCCGGTTATGTTTTGAATAACGGCGGTCAGACAACCCTGAAAGCCGGAGGCACCATGTATGAAACCTATGATGTCGTAAAATGGCGCGGCGGCTCATTTGCTGCTCGTTATGCAGTGTTGGGTAAATACAAGTATTATCCGATTTATGAATCACATATGCGCAATTTGCAGGCAGATTTGCGCATTGAATACGGTGCCGAGCTTTTTGCCACCGGTAAAATGTATGGAAATGACAAATATAATTACGTGCGAAATCCGCAGATCAGCAACTACAGCAAAGCTGACTGTAATGCAATCATCCGTTTAAAGGAAGATTCATATGTCGTTCGTGAAATTGACACTGTGAATAACCGTGAAATCTATAATTTCTATGGAGATATCGCATTTGTTCGCTCATCCATGAAAATTGAATACCTCGGAATCCTATATGATTTGAGTTCAGATAAGGCAGATTTTTACCAGTATGACGGTGATATGACATTTAATTTCTATACAGGTAACTTCTCCATTGAGGAAAGCTTTTCATTCCTGCCCGGCGGTGAAGTCCATATTTATGAAGGTGCAAACGTTGTATGTAAGGCAAATGCAGGATTTGCAATGTTTAATCAGGGCTTTTATGAGTATGATGGTTCATCCATGTCTGAGGCGTATCAGTATACCAAGGGAAGACCGAATGCATTCTTAAAGATTCATGCTGGCGGCATCTTGGATGCAAGTGTATCAAAGGCAGAATTGCTCGGAGATATTTATGTTGCGAACGATGAAAATCTGAAACTCAGTGCTTCTGCAACAACATCTTATACCTTCACAGTACCGAATGCCCCCAAGGTTACTGCATTTTCCGGTACCACCGAGAATTATGTGCTTGTCTTGAACCAAATGCCGGTTGCCGAATAAATCAAATACCTTTTTCAGCCGACCGTGAATTTTGCGGTCGGCTTTTTTCATAAAAATATTAAGTACTTATCGACATTCTTTAAAAGATGTGTTATGATAAAAATGATTATATGAAAAAGGGCGGGTGTGCAATGCCGGAAATCAAAAGAACTTATGTGCCTTTTACTGAATGGACAGAAAAATCAAAACAGACCGAATATACCGAGCCGACCCCCTTGCTCAATTCCGACGGAACATTGCTTGCCAAAGGCTGGGCACGGAAAAATGTGTTTGAATATGACCGCACCAAGGTCAAAAAAGGCATCATCAGCCGCAAGGAATGGGATTTTTACACCATCACCGATGGCAGAATGCAGTTGCTTGTCAGCTTTGCAAACATCAATATCGGTGGTTATGTTGCGGCAAAACTGACAGACCTTGCAAAAGGCGAAGTCATTGCAGATGCAGGCTCTTATTTTGTCGGCGGCAACAAATTCGTTCCGCCCGCAAAAGGGGATGCACCCAACCGTTTCAAAGGTAAAATCGGCAAAAGTGAATTCGATTTTGAAACCAAAGAAACAGAACGCACTTTGTTCTTTAAAAAACTGCACAAAGGCAAACAGGTCGAGTGTACCGTGCAGATGGATATTCCGGATGGTATGGAAAACATCACCACCGTGTTGCCGTTCAAGGAAGACCCGACCCGCTATTTTATGACCACCAAGCAGGCTTGTATGCCCACGGCTGCTACCTTCCGCTACGGTGAGTTTGTCTATGAATTCACCAAAGACAAATCTTTCTGTGCCATGGACTGGGGCAGGGTGAACACCATTCACGAAATGGTCTGGTACTGGGGCAGTGCATCCACTTATTTAACCGATGCAGACGGCAAAATGCATCTGTTCGGTTTTGAAATTACATGGGCGATCGGGGACGAATCCAATGCTACCGAAACCTGCATTTTCTATGACGGCAAGGTGCATAAAATTGGTGCGGTGGATGTTGAAACATTCCCCAAAGACCGTTTTATGGAGCCGTGGAAAATTATTTCCGAAGACGGCAGATTCAACATGACCATGCAACCCACATTTGACAACCACAGTGATGTGGATTTCAAAGTCGGCAGAATGAACTGCCATCAGATCTACGGCATCTGGAACGGTGATGTTACACTCGATGACGGCACAAAACTTGAAATAAAAGACTTGTTCGCATTCTGCGAATATGTCGAAAACAGATGGTAAAATAAGGAGAGAGAAGAAAATGGTTTCTGTTAAAACAGGACAGTTGGCACATAAAGTCATCACTGCGGGACTGAGCGGCTTATTCGGATTGTCTTATCTGAAAAACGGCGGTAAATATGAAAACAAAAAAGCCCCCGCCGATTTTACCCCCGTGCTTCGCTTTGCCGTGTGCAGTGATATTCACCTGAATGGTGAAGAAAATCAGGAGGCGGCCATCCGTTTTGCCCGTCTTTTTGAAGATATGTATGCTTATTCCGCAAAAGATTCCGCTTATAAAAAGTTCGATGCCGTTGTGGTTGCAGGGGACTTTTCGGGTGGCGGCGATGCAAAACAATATGAAATGTACAACCGCATCATTGCCGAAAACAAGCGAGATGAAACACAGATTCTGACCATTCTCGGCAACCATGAATTCATTGATTACCGCGATGTGGATGCCACGGTCGGCTACACTGTTTACAAAAAATATATCAGCGAAGAAGTCGATACCCACACCGTGCTCAACGGTTATCACTTCATTGGTGTTTCTTATAATGATGACGGCAAGAAGTTTTCAACCAAACTCGGATGGCTCGATGCCGAATTAAAAAAAGCAGTAGCCGCTACACCCGACAAACCTGTTTTTGTTTATCAACATCCGCATCCCACCGCCACCGTTTACGGCAGCATCAACTGGGGCACGTTTGAAGTTCGTAAGGTGTTGCAGAAATATCCGCAGGTCTTCGATTTTTCGGGACATTCCCATTATGCACCGAGTGACCCTCGTTCTGTATGGCAGGGGTCGTTCACGGCGGTCGGTTGCGGTTCTTTGGCTGCATTTATGGGGAATCTCAATTATATTGACGGCGACAAGGATGCCCCCGGCAAATCGGGCGGATTCTGGATGGTCGAAGCCGATGCAAAAGGCAATGTCAGAATGCGTTTGTATGACATCGAAAACCGTGTGTTTTTTGAAAATATTGATTATTACTTTACCGATCTTGCCAAGCCTTCCAAACGCACTTACACATGGGCAAAACAAAAAGCACCCGATACGGCACCCGCATTTCCCGCAAATGCAGAAGTATCTGCACAAAGAAATGAAAACGGAAATGTGATTTTGTCATTTAACAGTGCCAAAGGATTTTATGAAGCCGAAAACTACAAGATTGTTGTTTTTGACAACAGCAAAAAAATCATCTGGCAGAACACCGTTATTTCCGACTATGTCCGTGCAACAGGTGATGTAACAAATGCAAATATCGGAAAGCTCAAAGCCGGCTCGTACACAGCAATTGTCACCGCTTACAGTCCCTATGCAAAAAAAGGCGATACCCTGAAGCACACCTTCACCGTTTCTGAATGAGGGACAGCCATGGGTATCAAAACCGATATTTTCATCAAAGACCGCGCCGACCCCTTTGTCACAAAAGGCACGGACGGATATTACTATTTCACCGCATCCTACCCCATGTACGGTGCACATGATAAAGACGGCTATGACCGTATTATTTTACGCCGTGCAAAAACAATAGATGATCTCGCGACCGCCGAAGAAAAAACGATCTGGCATGAGAAAGAATCCGACTTTGCATTCCGTTTTATCTGGGCACCCGAAATCCACGAAATTAGCGGCAAATGGTATGTTCTTTTTGCCGCAAGCGGCAGTGCAGATAACGTATGGGATATCGACTGTCATTGCATTATGTGTGAGGGCCATGATCCTTATAATGACCCATGGACAGACAAGGGAAAGTTCACTGCCTGCGAGGACGATGAATTTGCATTCCGCGGATTTTCACTCGATATGACGCACTTCGTCTGCAACGGCAAACATTTCGTTGCATGGGCACAAAACGGCGGCAATTCCAATGTTTACATAGCACAAATCGACCCCGCCATCCCGTGGAAAACCGCAACACCGTCTGTGTTGCTCACCAAGCCCGAATACGATTGGGAAAGAGTGCGTATTCCCGTCAACGAAGGACCTGCGGCGATGATTCATGACGGCAAGATCTTTCTTGCCTTTTCCGCATCCGCAACGGGGCCCGAATACTGCATCGGGCTTTTGTATGCAGATGAAAAAGCGGATCTTCTTAACGGTGCATCGTGGACAAAACTGCCTTATCCGTTGCTGACGAGCGAAGATTTGCCCGATGAATACGGCCCCGGGCATAACTCATTTGTGCAGGACGAAAACGGTGACTGGATTTTTGTATATCATTCCCGTGATGCGGTTTGTTTTAACAAACAATGCGGCTACAGCGACGGGGATTCTTTGTATGACCCCTGCCGCAGTGCAAGAAAACGAAAAGTCACATGGGATGCCGACGGCTTTCCCGTTCTCAATAATTAAAAATAATTTTTACAGGAGCAGACTATGAACAGAGCAGATGCAAAAAAACGTGCCGAAGCACTTGTGTCACAGATGACGGTTGAGGAAAAAGCATCACAGCTGAAATTTGATTCCCCCGCAATTGAACGACTGAATATCCCCGAATACAACTGGTGGAACGAAGCCCTGCACGGTGTTGCAAGAGCAGGCACCGCCACCATGTTCCCGCAGGCAATCGGTATGGCGGCTTCGTTTGATGAAGACCTGCTGTTTGCTGTCGGTGACTGCATCGGCACCGAAGGCCGAGCCAAGTACAATATGCAGAGCACACGCGGAGACCGCGATATTTACAAGGGACTTACTTTCTGGTCGCCCAATGTCAACATCTTTCGCGATCCCCGCTGGGGCAGAGGGCATGAAACCTACGGTGAAGATCCGTATCTGACTTCCCGCATGGGGGTACAGTTTGTTAAAGGTGTGCAGGGCGACGGCGAATACCTCAAAGCAGCAGCTTGTGCCAAGCATTTTGCCGTGCATTCGGGGCCGGAACCGCAGCGACACACATTCAATGCCATTGCATCCCGTAAGGATATGGAAGAAACCTATCTGCCTGCTTTTGAAGCCTGCGTAAAGGAAGCAAAAGTGGAAGCAGTCATGGGGGCTTATAACCGCACCAATGACGAGCCCTGCTGTGCAAGTGAAGTGCTGATGAATGAATATCTCAGAGGAAAATGGGGATTTGAAGGTCACTATGTGTCCGATTGCTGGGCAATCAAGGATTTCCATGAAAATCACAAGGTTACTTCAAGACCCGAAGAATCTGTCAAACTCGCACTCGAAACGGGTTGTGACGTCAACTGCGGCTGTACCTATCAGCGAATTCTGGATGCACATGCCGAAGGTATTCTTGACGAAAAATATATTGACCGTGCCTGTGTTCGTCTGTTTACAACAAGATTTATGCTCGGTTTGTTTGACAAAACCGAGCTCGACGAAATCCCTTACACCGTAGTCGAAAGCAAAGACCACATCAACCTTGCACACAAGGCAACCCGTGAAAGCCTTGTTCTGCTCAAAAACAACGGCATTTTGCCGCTGAACAAAGACAATATCAAAAACATTGCAGTTATCGGTCCGAACGCAAACTCCAGAGATGCTCTTGTCGGCAATTACCACGGCACTTCTTCGCGTTATATCACCGCCCTGGAAGGCATTCAGGACTATGTCGGAGATGATATCCGTGTTTATTATTCCGAAGGCTGTCACAAGTGGAGAGAATCCATTGAATTCCTTTCCAAGCACGACAAGCCCGATGAACTTGCCGAAGCACAGGCAATCTGTGAATTGTCCGATGTGGTGATTCTTGTGCTCGGTCTTGACGAATGGCTCGAAGGCGAAGAAGGGGATGCAGGCCCCGGCGACAAGACTTCGCTCTTACTTCCTGCTCCGCAGAGAATGCTCATGGATGCCGTTCTTGCAACAGGTAAGCCTGTTGTTTTGCTGAATATGACAGGCAGTGCCATGGATCTTCGCGTTGCCGATGAAAAAGCAGATGCCGTGGTGCAGTGCTGGTATCCGGGTGCAAGAGGCGGTAAGGATATTGCAGAACTGCTGTTTGGTGAATATGCCCCCTCCGGCAAACTGCCGCTTACCTTCTATGAATCCACCGAAGATCTGCCCGATTTCTGCGACTATTCCATGAAAAACCGTACCTACCGTTATTTTGAAGGTACACCGCTGTATCCGTTTGGCTTCGGTCTGACCTACGGTGATTGCTTTGCACAGAGTATTGCGGTCGAAAAGAACACAGATGCCGACGGCAATTTTGACGGAGTAACCGTGAAAGTCAATGTAAAGAACAACGGCAATGCAACAGCGGATGTTCTGCAGATTTACATCAAGGACGAAACTTCTTCCTTTGCAGTCCGCAATTGCAGTCTTTGCGGTTTCAAGCGAGTGGAACTTGCAGAAAACGAAGAAAAAGAAGTTGAAATCGTACTCAACAAACGTGCATTCACAAGTGTTGACGACGACGGCAACCGTGCGGTTTACGGTGAAAGGTTTACCGTCTTTGCCGCATTCTCACAGCCTGATGCACGAAGCGAAGAACTGACCGGACACAAGGCAGTCAGCGTAGAAATTATACTGTAAAAAAAGGAGAAAACACTATGAAAAAGATTAAAGTCGGTATTGCAGGTACGCGCGGTATGTCCACTCTTATGGGGCTTAATTCCATTGAAGACGTGGAAATTACAGCCGTGTGTGATCTTGACGAAGGACATCTCAAAGATATAGCCGAAAAAACGGGCGTGCAGAAGACCTACCGTGTATTTGAAGACATGCTTGAATCTGATATTGATGCGGTTATCATCTCCACTCCCATGCAGTGCCATGTGCCGCAGACCATTGCAGCCTTGGAAGCAGGCAAACATGTTATGAGCGAAGTGACCGCAGGTGTCAGCATGGATGAACTGTGGTGGCTTTGCGAAACGGTTGAAAAATATAAAAAGACTTATATGTTTGCCGAAAACTACATTTATGCACCCAAAGTGCAGATTGTGAAGAATATGGTCAGAGCAGGTGTGTTCGGCGATCCGTATTATGCCGAAGGTATGTACATGCACAATATCGGTGACCTGTTTGTATACCCGAACGGCAAAACCTCATGGCGTTCCTATTGGCAGTGCGGCATCAGAGGTAATTTCTATCCCACGCACAGCTTAGGCCCGACCATGCAATGGTTCCCCGATGACCGCGTGGTTGAAATTGCCACATTCTCACCCGGCATCTACAATGACATCGGACTCAAGCAGGACAGCGGAACCACCACCATGTGTCGCACCGAAAAAGGCAAACTCATTCAGATTCGCACCGACTGTATGTCTGCCCATCCTCACAACATGGATTCTTATTACTTCCAGGGAACCAAAGGGGCATTTCGCTCCAAAGCACACGGCGAAGACATTGACCGTATTTCCCTGATCGGCGAAGACAGCCCCATTCATAATATGAAATGGAAAAATATTTCCGAATTCACGGATTATCTTCCCGAACGTTACAAAAATGCGACCGAAGAACAGAAAAAAGCCGGCCATGACGGCGGCGACTTCTTCATTGTGGAAGATTTCATCAATGCCGTACGTGACAACAAACAGCCCGAACTGGATGTTTACAAGGCCTGTGAATGGACGGCTGTCGGTTTGCTGTCGGGTATTTCCGTAGCCAATAACGGCAGACACATCGAAGTGCCGCATTTCAGACCCAATACCCCCGTTGCCGAAAAAATCATCAAACTGTAAAAGGATTTTTTATTTATGAACGAAGTTATCCGTCAGCTGCATGAACGCAAAAGTGTGCGTGCGTTTGAAAACAGACCGATCGACCCCGCAATCAAGCGTGAAATTCTGCTTGCCGCCTGTGCCGCTCCCACGGCAGGCAACCAGCAGATGTATACCATTCTTGATATTACGGACAAAAATCTGCAAAAACAGTTGTCCGTCACCTGCGACAACCAACCGTTTATTGCCGATGCGGCACTGGTGCTGATTTTCTGTGCAGATTTCAAAAAGTGGTTCGATCTTTATGAACTGGAAAACAGCAAGCCGCGTTTGCCCGACGCGGGTGACTTTGTTCTGTCCGTGCAGGATGCCGTAATTGCGGCACAGAATGCCGTCACGGCGGCACACAGTTTCGGTTTGGGCAGTTGCTATATCGGTGATATCATGGAAAACTGTGAACAGCACCGGGCAATGCTCAATCTGCCGCAGTATGTTTTTCCTGCTGCCATGGTGGTGTTCGGTTATCCCACCAAACAGCAGCAAGACCGCGAAAAGCCCGCCCGTTGCGAGCTTTCGCACATTGTGCACGAAAACACCTACCGCACTATGGAACGGGATGAACTGCACGACATGTTTGATTACAAGAAAGGTGTTCTGTCTTTTGAAGAGTGGTGCCGCCGCTTCTGTGAACGCAAACACAATTCCGACTTTTCTTACGAAATGAGCCGTTCCGTGCGAAAATATTTGGAAGATTATATTAACGGAGCAAAAGCATGATTTTTAAATTGGAAAATCCGTCCGTTGCAGCCCCTTTGTTTGACGGCTGTTCGGATACCTGTATTCTCTCCGCCTTACAGGGGGTTATGGGGGAAATTTATGCGGATGACCTGCAACACCCGACCTGTGCTGTGGCAGTGATGAATGTCTTTGTCTTTTTGGCAGGGAAACCGAACAAGGAATTGACCGCTTTCAAGCCTGCTTCTTTTAATGGTGACTTTGCCGTTTTTGTCCCGCAGAATAAGGATTGGGAAAATTGTATTGAAACTGTTTACGGCGAAAAGTGCGAAAAATTTTCACGCTATGCCATCCGTAAGGATCCCGTTTTTGAAACGGAAAAACTAAACGGATTCATTGCGGCAATTGACAACACGGTGCAGTTGAAATTGATTGATGAGCGATTGTATCAGCAATGCCTGCAAAATGACTGGTCAAAGGATTTTGTGTGCAACTATCCCGATTATGCGAGCTTTTCTAAAATGGGTTTAGGAGTTGTTGCTGTTGAAAATGGAGAGATCATTGCAGGATCTTCCTCATTTTCAAGCTACAACGGCGGAATCGAAATTGAGATAGTCACCCGAGAAGATCACCGCCGCCGCGGTCTTGCCGCCGCTTGCGGGGCATGCTTGATTCTTGAATGCCTGCAACGCAATCTCTATCCGAACTGGGATGCCGCAACACGGATATCTGTGTCGCTTGCCGAAAAATTAGGTTACCGTTTCAGCCACGAATACACGGCATACAGAATCAAAAACTATGTATAAAACAAACAAAAATGTAAATCTGCTTTTGTGAAAATCGCAGATTTACATTTTTTTCTTTTTTCTGTATAATAAAACCAACTATTAAGAAAAGGAGAAGTTATGATGAAACTTTTCTCACGCAAATTCAAAAAAAGCATGGTGCTTGTGCTGGCACTCAGTTTTGTGCTCAGCTACGGTTTCTGTTTTGCTTCGGCGGCAGAAGACATTGATTATGCAATCACCAATCCTTATGCAAATGTGAACTGGAATGCTGTCGGTCAGTATAAGGCGGATCTGCATTGTCATACCAATGCTTCCGACGGTGGTAATACGCTTGTTGAAATGGTTGAACGCCACTATGAACTCGGTTTTGATGCACTTGCCATCACCGACCACGGCACCATTGACTACAACTGGACCGACGGTCATGTTGATCCCGATATCAAAATTGCACTCGGTATCAAAGATGGTGCTTTCACACCCGTTGTTCCGCTTAAAACGAAAGGTACAGCCGCCAATGGTAATGCTTATACGCTGACCGATGCCGAAAACGGTAACACCTACTATGTGCAGACTGCCGCGGACGGTACTGTGCTGAAACCCATGATGCGTGTTCCGTTTGGCAATGAACACAATGCCGCTTCTTTCAATAACTGCCACGTCAATTCATGGTTTGTTGACTGGGGTGACGGCATGCTTGCAGGTACGAGTGACTATGTAACGGCTCTTACCGGTATTGCAGAAGCCGGCGGTGTCAGCGTTATCAACCATCCCGGTGAATACTCCAATGCCCGTGATGAAATCTATACTGCCGATGCTTATAACAGTGATACCATTCATTACAATTATATCGTTGATAAGTTCGAAAACCTGCTTCTGGACTATCCCAATTGCATCGGTATTGACATCAACTCCAAGGGCGACTCCAGAACCCGTTTTGACCGCAAACTGTGGGATATTATGCTTACAGACCTCATTGGACAGGGCAGAACCGTCCATGCGATTGCGACCAGTGATGCACACAATCTTGATATTGTTGATTCCGGATTCACACTTCATCTTCTTGAAGATCTCACTTCCGATGCTTTCAGAGCTTCCCTTGAAAACGGTGAATTCTTTGCCGCAAGCAAATATGTCGGCAATGCAGATGAACTGAACGGTTATGCAAGTGCACTTCTTGCTTCCGACGATGCTGCAAAACAGGCTTTCGGTGCCCAACTCAAGGCGATTGCTGATGCCATCTATGCAGAAAACGCAGAAGGCGACGAAGGCACCGGCAATAAGTTCCGTGCAGATAACACCGTTGCAGGTCCGCAGGTTGATACCATCACTGTTGACGATGATGCGGATATCATCTCCATTGATTGCGACAATGCAATGCTCATTTCCTGGGTTTCCGGCGGCAATGTTGTTGCCACGGGCAACACGGTTGACCTTGACGAACTCGAAGGTCTCGGCAATTACATCCGTGCTGAAATTATCAACGAAGGCGGTGTTCTCTATACGCAGGCATTTGTGCTTGATTACGAAGGTGCACCTGTCGGTGAATTCAATCACTATTTCTTTGATTTCGGTACACCGCTCGGCAAATTCATTCAGTTCATCCTTGAAACCATCACCAGCCTTCCGATTTTTGATCTGATCTGGACAATTATTAAATAATTTACCGAAAATAAAAAATTAGCTATTGACAAGTCTTATTCTTGTTGATATAATATTAAGGCTGTCAAAAGACAGCAACATCCTTGCTCTGAGGATCATCAGGGCCAAAGTCCAAAAGGAGGTGCAGATATGTCAAACTACGAAACCGTAATGGTATTCTCCCTGAAAGAGGGCGAAGAAAAAGCAAAGGGTCTTGTAGAAAAGTTCCAGGCACTTATTGAAGCCAACGGTACTCTTGACAGTGTCGATGAATGGGGTCAGCGCAGACTCGCTTACGCCATCAATTACGAAACTGAAGGCTACTATGTGCTCTACAACTTCTCTGCTGACGTTGCTTTCCCGGCGGAGCTCGATCGTGTCGCTAACATTACCGACGGCGTTCTTCGCACAATGATCATTGCTAAATAAGGAGTGTATTTGAAATGCTCAACTGTGCAATTATCATGGGTCGTCTGACTGCTGATCCGGAACTTCGCACAACCGCAAGCGGTTTGTCCGTAACCACATTTTCTGTGGCGGTTGATCGCGGTTATGCAAAAAACGGTGAAGACAGACAGACCGACTTTATCAATGTTGTTGCTTGGCGTCAGACTGCTGAATTTGTCAGCAAGTATTTCCAAAAAGGCTCCATGATTGCCGTGCAGGGTTCCATCCAGACACGCAGTTATGAAGACAAAAACGGAAACAAACGCACAGCAACCGAAATCGTTGCGAATAATGTCAGCTTTTGCGGCTCCAAAGCCGAAAGCGGAACAACCGGCGGTCGCGTCGGTGCTCCCGCAGCCTATCAGAACGCAGGCAGTGAAGACTTCAGCGAACTCGCAGGAGAAGATGACCTTCCGTTCTGAGTCAAATCTATTAAGGAGGATTAACCAATGGCATTCGAAAAGAGTGATAGAGGTGACCGCCGTCCCAACAACAGAAAAGGCCGTAAAAAGGTTTGTACTTTCTGTGTAGAAAAGGACGCTGTTATCGATTATAAGGATACTGCAAAGCTTCGCCGCTTCATTTCCGAAAGAGCGAAGATTCTGCCCCGCAGAGTGACCGGCACTTGTGCAGCTCATCAGAGAGAACTGACCGTTGCTATCAAGCGTGCTCGTCAGATCGCTTTGCTTCCTTACACTGCTGAATAAGCAAAATAAAGAATTAACCGCAATCCGAAGGACTGCGGTTTTTTTTCGTTTGCATGTAATTTGTACTTGTATTTGCTTCATACTAAAAATGAAAGGATGAAGAAAAATGCAAAAGAAAAAACAAAACAAACAATATGCCGACATGACCAAAGCCGCCTCGCCGAATTCTCCGTGTTTTGTCAATTGTCTGAAAGCGTTTTTGTTCGGCGGAACGATCTGCACCATTGGTGAAGCACTCAAACAAGTGTATGCCCTTAAAATTGAAGACGAAAAAACGGTGGGAACACTTGTGTCCGTGACGCTGATCTTTTTAGCCGCTGTTCTGACAGGCCTGGGCGTGTTCGACAAAATTGCAAAGCACGCAGGTGCAGGCACGCTTGTTCCCATCACAGGCTTTGCCAATGCCGTTGTGTCACCTGCACTCGAATTCAAAACGGAAGGGCATATTCTCGGCACCGCCGTCAATATGTTCTCCATTGCCGGACCCGTTATTGTCTACGGCACGGCCGCAAGTGCGCTGTATGGAGTTGTCTATTATTTTTGTCAGTTCGTCCTTTGACGGACTGATTTTTTTAGATTATGCTTGACATTTACCTTAGGTAAATTGGTATAATTGTTTTGCAAAGGGGTGATTTTTTTGAAAATCAAAGAAGTGATTGATAAAACCGGTCTGACAGACCGTGCGATTCGCCTGTATATTGAACACGGTTTGGTTACACCTGAAAACCAAAGATCTTACACCGGTCGCAATAATTATGAATTTACACAAGAAGACATTGATTGTCTTGAGCAAATTGCAATGCTGCGCAAAGCGGATTTTTCGTTGGAACAGATTAAAATACTTATGGCAGGCGGAGAGTCTGCACGCACAGTTTTGTGTGAGTATCTGACGGCTAAGAAGGAATCTGTCGCTATCGGGCAAAAAATTGTTGAAGCATTAACAGATTTTCCCGAGCATGAGCCTGTGACAGCGGAAAGTGTTTGCAGAAAAATCAAAGAAAGAATTGAACAGACCCCACTGCCGGATGCGGATATGAAACCGACAAAAGCAGAGAAAGCGGAAAAGTGGATTATCCGATCCGTCGCAAGCATCTTGCTTGCAGTCTGGAGCTTAATCGCGATTTGTGTTTTTGCGGTATATCGTAAAGAGTTTGTGTGCCCGCGATTTTATACGGATCCGGTGCATTATATCGGAATTGCCTACATTATAATTCCTGTCTTGGCGGAGATTGTAGTTTTAGTGCAGTATCGCAAAAATGCATTTCTTCCGACGAAGCGCAAAAAAAGAAGATGGATTACCGGAATTGCCTTGACGATAGCGCTTTTCGTATGCATACAACCGATGGGAAGCGCTTTTTTAGCATTTATTCCGCCGGTTTATTCGGAAACAGATTATCCCGGAAACTATTTATTATTGGGCACCTATGCAAAAATGTACGGTGATGACATTTACAAGCTGTTCCCGGCCAATATTCCGAGATGTGCTGTAGCGGAAGACTCAATGTTCTATCCGCCGGATAGGTTTTTAGATACAACCAAGTACTATTATTATTTTCAGGAGATTGTTGACCCCAGCTTTCACATCTATGCGGAATGGGTATTGCCGGAGGATGAATTTGCGGAAGAACTGAAACGAATCCGCAATTATTATCCGGAGGAGACAAGACGGCAAGTGCAATGGGGGAATTGGGTTTGTCTGAGCTTTACGGATGATACGCTTGATTTTGATAAGGCAAAATCAGCAATTGATTATTACTATCTGTTATTTGCCTATAATGAGAAAACAGCCGCAGTCAGATATATTGCAAGTTTTTCGATGGATTGCGGCAGAGAAGAAGATCCGTATTTTTTGATGTTACAGTGGGAATAATCTGCAAAACAAATATAACACAAATTGAAAGGCTTGACCAAACGGTCAAGCCTTTTGCTCTTTTTTGTCGAATGTGTGTATCCAATCCGCTTTGAGGAAATAAATCAGGAAGATAATGCTGCTCAAAGTCCATGTGATCGGATACGCCCATGAAACGGTGGTCAGTTCGTTAATAAACTTCAATGCAATCGTAATGTAGCTGACTCTGAAAACGCACCAACAGGCAAGCATCGTAATCATCGGGACGGTCGGCTTTCCTGCACCGCGCATGACCCCTGCAATGCAATGTGAAAAAGCAAGCAGGCAATAGAACAGGCAAATGGTGCGCATATGCTGTGTGCCGAATGCAATGGATTCCGTTGAGTCACTGAACATGCCGATGAGCTGCGGTGCAAGAATATAAGAAAGTCCGCCGATGATTTCGGCAAGCACACAGCTGCATACAACACCGAATGCAACCCCTTTTTTGACACGTTCATGCTGTTTTGCGCCGAGATTCTGCCCGACAAAGGTGGAAAGTGCCTGTGTAAAGCAAGTAACGGGCAGAAATGCAAAACCCTCTAATTTGGAGTAGGAACCGCAGCCTGCCATGGCAGCCTTGCCGAAGCTGTTGATATTGGTCTGCACCACCACATTCGCAACGGCAATCACACTGTTTTGTACACCCGACGGCAGACCGTAACGGATAATTTCCTCGAGGCTTTCCTTGTGAAAACGGATTTCCCGAAAACAGACTTTATATGTTGCATCAATACGCAGCAGATGCAACAAACAAAGCAATGCGCTGACCCCTTGCGAAATGGTGGTGGCAACAGCGGCAGAGCCGACACCGAAGCCGAGTACAGCCACAAACAACATATCAAGTGCAATATTGAGAAAAGTGGAGAAAATCAGATAATACAAAGGGTGTCTGCTGTCACCGACGGCATGCAGAATCCCCACAAAAATGTTGTACATCACAACAAATATCGCACCGAGAAAGTAATAACGGAAATATGCGACGGATTCGGGGAAGACCTCATCGGGTGTATCCATCCAACGAAGTATTATCGGTGTCAGTGCAACACCTGCAACAGTCAGCACAATACCCACCACCAGACCGAAAGCAATGGCAGTGTGAATGGACTTTCGCATGGTATCGTATTCTTTTGCACCGAACCAACGGGCAATCACGATGCCGGCACCCATGGCAACACCGTTGAAAAAGCTGACCATCATAAAAATCAGACTGCCCGACGAGCTGACAGCCGCCAGCGCATTGTCGCCGATGTAATTGCCGACACACCATGCGTCGAATGTATTGTATAACTGCTGAAATACGTTGCCTAAAAACACCGGCATGGCAAACAGCAGCATCGACTTCCATACAGACCCTTCGGTCAGGGAAGTGCTGTCAGAGTGCAATGAGCAACCCTCCCTTTATGTTCTTTCTGTTTCTGCAAATTCAAATTCTATAACAAATTGAATTTGTTTTCTTGCTTTGTATTCAACTTCAATTTCCAACAGATAATGCCCGTTGTCTAATTGTTGAATGGTATCGTGTATCCACCAACGATGATCAAATTGCATAAGATCAACATCGTATGTTTTTAGTTTGTAATTATAAAAACAGATTTTTTTGATATTTCTTTCATACAAAGCCTGTTGACAGTCGAGATACAATTCAAGACAGTTTCTTTTCGGTCTTTTTTCTTTGTAGTCAGGTGTGAGTTGCAATTCGTTGATCGAAAGAATTTTGGCATCATGCAAACCGCTTTTCCAGTACCAATCAGCAAGTTGATAGGGACCATCCGAAGCATTCGGGCATTTCATAGCATGCTCCTTTCTGAGTTGTTGTTCACTTTTTTCAAAGAGAAATGTTGAAATTTTTGCATCCTTGAAATCACCGAAAAGACGAATCGTCACCGTATGTGTACCGTAAACGGGGGAATGTTCAACATCGAAAATTTCATCTGTGTCATTTTCCTCTATGTGCAAGGATGTAAGATACTTGTCATCGATATAAACTTCCGCCCTGCAATCGCTGTCGGCAGACATCATAATTCCAAAAGTGTCTTCGCCGTCAAATGCAAGATAACGGTAGGCAGCACTGTCACCCGATCGGAATGCACGGATTGCAAGCCCGTCAATGGATTCAGCATCCGTTGCAATATAAACCGTACCACTCATTTCGCAAGCCCTGTGTGCCGCTAACGGCCGGTTTGCACGAATAGCATCTTTGCCGACAGATGTGGTCATTTTCACTTCATCAATACTGCCGTCTTCGTTGATTGTAATCGGTTCCATGCAGACATGGCGTGAAAACGGCGAACAGTGCGTGGAACGGTGATAGAAAACATACCACTGTCCGTTGAAGCATTCGAGCGAGCCGTGGTTGTTCCATGTTTCGGGGTCACAACCGAAGTTGTCAATGATAACACCTTTATATTCAAAGCCCGTCATCGGGTTGTCCGAAACGGCATATCCCAGCGAGGTGGCTCTGCCGCCGTGTCGATGCGTGTCGGTGAACAGATAATAGTATTTTCCGTTGATTTTTCTGACCGAGCTACCCTCGTGGAATTCATGCTCGGCAACGCTTAATGGCTGTGTGATGGTGTCAGGGTCAATTTCGGTCATGTTTTCTTTGAGTTTTGCAACACGCACGCCATCAAACTGCCCCCAATACAGGTAACTTTGTCCGTCATCATCCGTAAACACGGCAGGATCGATCATGTTCACATGTTCAATGGGGCCGATGTCTACAAACGGTCCGTAAGGGCTTTTTGATTTCGCAACACCGCACCGTCCGTCGGGAACACAGTAGTACAAAAAATACTCTCCGTTTTTGTATGCACAGTCGGGAGCATACAAAGCTGTGTTGCCTTCTGCCCATTTTGCCTGACTCAATCGGAACGAAACACCGTGATCAACCCAATCGATCAGATTGTCAGATGAATACACATGGTATTCGTCACTGCAATAGCCCTTTTTGCCGGCAATGTCCAGAGAACCGTACAGATACATTCTGCCGTCATCCCACACATGTGCCTCTGCATCGGGAACGAAAATATCTGCATTCAGAATGGGGTTCATGGGATGATTCACTGCAAAACCTCCTCTTGAAACGGTAAGCATTTTATTCGCTTATTGATTTTCTTGCAGATCAGCCTGTATGGCAGCTTGCAGTCCAGTGTAATTGTTGACATCGCTAAAATAAATCATCGGATTGTTTTTCATTTTGATATTACAACAATCGGTTTGTTTTTGCTTTTCGGTTTGTACGATGTCGACTTCATTCAACATGCAAACAAAAACCTGTTTGCTTAGGTTGTTATAAATTTTGAATTGCTTGCACTGATATTCTATCGTGCGGCGATTTTTGGCGGTAAGGAAAATACAGATGAACCCGGTTATAAGTAAAATTAACTCAAAAAACAGCCATGCTTTGACTGATATTTTCAAACCGCCAAAGCCGAGTCCGAACAAACAGACGGTTGTTGAAACGGCAGTAGCAATATTTTTCTTTGCGGATACAGTTGTTTTAAATGGCATAAAAAACGCTCCTTTTTATTTCTGATATTTATAAGCAATTCGACATGCCCGTTTGTAGGCTTCGGTGAAATACAAGTCAATCGGCATATTGGCATACACATCATTTTCATGGCGGTTTGGTTTGGACTGAATGTTCAGCTCAAAATTGAGAAACTCCATGTGCCTTGCTTTCTGCAATCGTTTTACATTGTAATCCCAATCGCCGATGCCGTCAAAGGGGAGCAGATGCAGGTCATCCGTCCAGAAAGTCTTTCCGTCAAAACGGCTGACCCCTAAATTGTCGTTTAAATGAGTCATCAACAAGCGGTCGCCGAACAGGCCGAGCAAGTCTTCACCGCGGTTGTAGCACATTTCATGCCCCGCATCCCAACAAAAACCGATCGACGGATTGTTTTTGTATCTGTCTAAAAGTGCAAACAGATATTCTTCCCCTTCGGTGTTTTCAAATGCGATCTGAATCCCGTTTTGCTGTGCACGGTGCACAAGGGCATCGTAATTGTCAAAATGCAGGGAGTCAGAGTCAAAGGTATAGTCAAAACCGATCCATGCGTGTGCAACCAACACGGGAATCTGCAATTCTTTACACACATCGGCGGCAAGAAGCAGTTCATCCAATGCCGCTTTGCTGACGGACGGATCGTGACTCCACATCACATTGGCTTTTCCGAATGGTGCGTGTAAGGATTGCACTGCCATTCCGTTTTGCCGTGCACAGGCAACAATATCGCCGAGCTGTTCACGGTCACTCCATTCGGGTGAAATCGCATCAAAACCGATTTTTGCCAACAATTCAACGGCTTGCAAGGTCGGAATGCAATAACGGTTGCCGACCGAAATGCCGATTTTTTGTTTCCACATGATTTTCACCTCTTGTATAGCTTCTTTTATACTACTCTTTTCTTTCGTAAAAGTAAATAATTTACAAATAAATTTTCATTGTAATTGTATCGAAATCGGAAAAACTGAAACTGTATTTTTTTATATTTGTGTGAGGGTATTATGATCGAAAAACAAGGAAATGTTATGTTTTTTGCATCCCGACCGTCAGTACTGTTCGGGGCGGCGGTCGGCGGCAAAGCGGAAGGAGATGGGCCGTGCGCCAAAGAGTTCGATTTTTGCTATGATAATGACGATATCAACTGCAAAACATGGGAACAGGCAGAAGCGGCTTTGCAAAAAGAAGCCATGCAGCGGGTTTTGCAGAAAGCAAACCTGCCGCCGCAGGATGTGGATGTTTTGTTTTCAGGGGATCTGCTTGACCAGTGCGTGGCAAGTTCTGTTGCCGCAAAGGAACTGAAAATCCCTATGGCAGGGCTTTACGGTGCATGTTCCACCTTTGCGTCGGGGCTTTGCATGGCGGGTATTTTTGCAGAAAGTCAGGCGGCAAAAACGGCACTTGTGTGTGCTTCGTCCCATTTTTGTTCTGCCGAAAAGCAGTTTCGTTTTCCGCTTGAATACGGCAGTCAGCGTCCGCCGACAACACAGCGCACCGCTACCGCTGCAGGGGCAGTACTTGTCGGACACGGAAAATCGGGCTGCTGCATTGAAGCCGCCATGATCGGCACCATTCAGGATCTCGGCATCACCGATGCCGCCAATATGGGTGCGGCAATGGCCCCTGCCGCGGCGGATACAATCGCACGGTTTCTGAAGCAGACAAAAACGCAAGCAGGGGACTATGACTGCATTCTGACGGGGGATCTCGGCTCCGTCGGTTCACAACTTTTGTGTCAGATTCTGTTTCACAAAGGTTGTGACATCAGCGGTGTGCATGAGGATTGCGGCAATCTTTTGTTTGACATCGAAAAACAGGATGTCCATGCCGGGGCATCGGGCTGTGGGTGCTCTGCGGCATTGGTAAGTACAATGTTCCGCAGAAAAATTGAAAAGGGCGAACTGCAAAAGGTGCTGTTTGTCGGTACAGGAGCTTTGATGTCACCGTTGAGTGTGCGGCAGGGGGAGAGCATTCCCGGCATTGCACATGCGGTTTTACTTTCACGAAAATAATCTTGATTCCATACCGTTTCTCTGCTATTATAGGTAGGCTGAATAAAAGAAACGGTATTTTTTTATGAAAGAAAACTTACTTCTCCGTTTGCGAAACGGTGAAAATCTGAATACGCGGCAGCAGATCACCATGATTCTGCAGTTGAGCTTGCCCGCTATTTTTGCACAGTTGTCAAGCATTGTCATGCAGTACATTGATGCATCCATGGTCGGTCAACTCGGGGCATCGCAATCTGCATCCGTAGGTTTGGTCGCATCCAGCACATGGTTGTTTAACGGCATCTGCTCTGCGGCAATCACGGGGTTTTCCGTGCAGGTGGCACAGTACATCGGTGCCGACCGTAACAAGGATGCCCGTAATGTTATGAAACAAGGTTTTGTAGTTGCACTCGGTATAGCACTGTTGTTGTGTGTTCTTGGTTCCGGCATCAGCGGGGAACTGCCCGTATGGCTCGGCGGCAATGCTGACATCTGCATGGATGCTACGCACTATTTTCTCATATATGCCCTTGCGTTGCCCTTTGCACAACTCAATAATATTTCTGCTGCCATGCTGCAAGCAAGCGGAAATATGAAAACACCGAGTATCCTGTTTGTTGTGATGTGTTTGTTGGATGTTGTTTTTAATTTCTTTCTGATTTTTCCGACAAGACAGATGGGAGGATTTACTGTTTACGGTGCCAATCTCGGTGTGGCGGGGGCTTCATTGGGAACGGCACTGTCGCACGTTGTAAGTGCTGGTGTCATGACCCTGATTCTGCTTTGTCGATCAGACAGTCTGCATCTGCACAGAAAAGAAAATTTCCGCATGACAGGGGAAATACTCGGAAATGCCGCAAAAATCGGCATTCCGGTCGGTGTTGAACAACTGATCATGTCCGGTGCACAGGTTTGCGGTACACGCATCGTAGCCCCGTTGGGAACTGTGGCCATTGCGGCAAACTCATTTGCCATCACAGCGGAAAGTCTTTGCTACATGCCCGGCTACGGTATCGGTAATGCCGCCACCACGCTCATCGGGCAGAGCATCGGTGCAAAGCGTTTTGACCTGACCCGACGGCTCGGTTGGCTGACTACAGGCCTCGGTATGCTTGTTATGGGGATTGCGGCGGTGCTGATGTTTATTTTTGCCCCCTTTATGATCGGCATTATGACCCCCGATCAATCCGTTGTTGAACTCGGTGCCGAGGTACTTCGCATTGCCGCATTTGTAGAGCCGTTTTATGCCGCATCCATTGTTGCAAACGGTGTATTCAGAGGGGCAGGGAATACCCTTGTTCCGAGTTGCCTGAACTTTGTCAGCATGTGGGCAGTGCGTCTGCCGCTGGCTGCTGTTTTGTCTGTGCAATACGGTTTAAAAGGGTATTGGCTTGCCATGTGCATAGAGTTGTTTGTGCGTGGAGTATTATTCCTTTTGCGATTAAAAAGCAAAAAATGGATGCAAAAAAGTAATAAAAATTGATAAAATTTTAACAGAACGAAATCAGATTTTCGTTCTGTTTTTTTTGTTTATCTTGCACAAGAAATGTGTGAATTTTTTTACAGAAAAAGAATATGAAAAAAAGGAAAAAAGATATTTTTGGCTTGATTATTTTTTAAGTTTATGTTAAGATATATGAGAATGGGTTTATATAACATAAAATGAAAAAAAACAGTTTCATTTCTGAAAAATATTAGACTTATTCCCTTTGATTTGGTTAATTATTTGTTTTGTTTACAAGCCGGAAATCCTGTATGTTCCGTTTTGCAAACGAAACGTGTAGTTAAAATAAAAAACATAAAAAAGGAAGGGTTTTTTATGGAACAGAAAGCATCTTTCACCAAGAAGCTGCTCAGCACGCTTCTGGCAATGCTGATGATCTTCTCTGCGTGTTACGCAGGGGTCAACGGTGTTTATACCGTTTATGCCGCAGCCGGCGACTCCAAGTACACGCATCAGGAAGTCATCGAAAGCATCAATGCTGCACTGGCAGACGGAAAGTCTTATTCCAGTTCCGGTGATGCATTCAACTTCACCGGCGACAACGGTAAGACTCTTGCAGCGGCAGAACGCATTTTTGACTACGCAGTCAAAACGTACCGCGAAGGCAGAAGTGCGACATCGAAAAGTAACTCCGGTGACACCCTGCTTGCCGCATTTTTGGTTGAATTCAAGAACGAATTTTCCAATGCAGACCGCGGTACGCAGCTTGCTACCGCCGTTCTGAATCCCAACGGCACCGCCGTTTATGGTTATGAAAACAAAATTTCCGGCAGCGATGGGACTTATTCACAAACCGATGGTTCGTGGGGATCCAAGGGTGATGATGTAACGTCAAAAGCCGGTGAATTTGCAGTATCCTCTAAGCTTTCTTCATCAGTTACAAAGACCGTATCCATCACCGTAGATGTTGATACTTTCCTGCAAACATTTGAAACTATTGATGAGATACCTTCTTCTTTTCTTACTTCTGTTTCCTACACGTATGCACACATTTTGGGAAGAGAAGCCATTCTGAAGGAGGAAACAAACTCTACCAGTTGTGACACTACAACTTACAAAGGCACTTATTCGACTGCCGGTTTTAACTACATGTCCGCAAAGCCGGTCAGAACTGTCACCAAGAACACCACGGCTAAAAAGTACCTGAAGTCCGTTCTCAAGTTCTTCAATGAAGAAGTTTTGGCTTACACGCAGGAAGATTTGCTTGATATGCCTCTTTCCACACTGGAATATTTGGACAAACAGGCGGTTGACTTCCAGAAGATGATGAACAACAACTTCAATGATGCAACCCTTGCTCATTTCGATGTTCCCAAGAGTGAAATTTCTGCATTCATTGAAAGACTTGCATTTGCACACAAGGTTGTTGCTGCAAAGAGTGCCATTGATACCATGGATGCACTCGTTGGTTCTGCTTACAATGAAAACAGCTACAGCCAGATGTCTTCCTTGTACAACAAGGTTAATTCTGCTTACAAGGTTGTTACCGGTATGCAGTCTGGGGTCAAGTCTTTCATTCTTGATAACTACTCCGATGTGGCTGCAAAGTACAACGACATCAACTTCACCGAAGCCAAAGCCTATATTGACACTCTGTATGAGATCATGACCGAACAGCGCCTGGAAGAAATGGTCAACTCCATGATGGCAAAGTATAATCAATACGATGCAAAGCTTGATCGTGAGAATGTCAATGTTCCCTCTGATCCCGAAGTTTCTTCGCTTCTTTCCAGTAAGAACTCATGGAATTCTCTGCTTGGATCGTATACTTCAAAGGCATACTACCGCACCTATTACACCACTGAAATTCAGACTAAGTGGGAATCTTTTGCTGCAAAGATTGATGCGGTTGCAGAAGTACGCGGGCTGAAGGCTGAATATCAGACCTATTATAATTATTTCTATCCTATTATATATACAGCTGACATCAACAATCACGATAATGATTTCCTGATGACCCTGTATGATGAAATGGATACCCAGCTTGCAAATCTGATTGCAAAGTATAATGATATCAAGGCAAACTACAACCAGACCATTGCCGACAATATCTTCACCCTCAACTATGGTGGTAAAGATCAGCTTCTGCAGAAAATTGTAAGCGAACAATCCGGAGCCGGTAAGGACGAAATCAAGAATATTCTCGTTGCAAGAACCGAACAGCAGATTGATAACGTGCAGGCTTATGCCGGTGTAACAACTGTTAACTTCGACAACTTCGCAGAAATCAAATCCACCATTTCTCACTTTGACTATGATCTTTATGATTATGTAACCAATAAGGGTTGGCTGTCTTCCGATTACGTTTCTAAGTACGGAATGGTGCAGACTCTGCTTGACAGATATCATGTATTCTCCAAGGCAGGCGATGGTGGTAAATCATTCTTTGATGAAAACTTTACCTATGCATTGTATGACGATGTATATGCAATCCGATATGCAGGCGACCAGAAGGTCGATACCGGAGAAGTAGATGAAAACGGCGATGCCATCATGAATCAGCTCGGTTATCCTAATGATATCGCCAGAAACGGTGCAGAAGATAATTACTATGTCACCGAAACCACAATGACCGACACCATTGCAAAACTGGACGGCTTCATCACCTCCCGCGACTTCGGTGCATTGCTGGACTTCTATAATGAAGAAGAAGATGCATACGTGGGCCTCAAAGAGTACCTCAACATGATGCTTGAGGAAATGCTCTACAATGATGAAATGATTAACACCCTCGTCGGTGCCATCTTCCCGATGCTCTGTGACATGATCTCCAATGAGCTTGTCGGTGCAATCGGTTCTCTGGACGGTGCTTCGACTGACGACAACGGTATTCCGTGGCTTGATCTCGGTGTTGTTGCTGCTGATGTTGGTGTTTCCGGTCAGTTGGCTGTCTATCTTGATACAGCAAGAGCAGGCAAACATGACCAACAGAAAGACTTCCCGACCGTGTTCAGAGAACTGGGGCTTTACATCTATCCCTACACTCTTGCACAGTCCCTTGCCATTTCTAATCCCTCCTTCTACGGAACCGATTCTGAAATTTATAAGGCACTGACCGCCGCCGGCAGAGATTGGTCGAATCTTGTTACGGAAGATAACCCCGAAACCCTTGATGTTGATGAAACCAAGGTTCTCGAATTCGCATGGGGTGTCTATGATCAGGATTCCTTTATTGATACCTTTGCTTGTATCCTTGACTCCATTCTTCCGCTGTTGCAGACTCTGTTCTCCACCAAGGACTTCGTTGAAGGTGTATCGAGAGCTGCTATCGCATATTCTCCCAAGGTTACTCTTCTCTTAAGTGCAAATGATGTATATCTTGAAGGCGGTCTGCAGTTGACCATCCCCCATCTGAATGCTTACGCAAAACACATCGTTCCGTTGTTTGAAGTTCTTGGCGTCAAGAACATTCCGTCCCTCAGTGCTGACTGTTCGGGTGACGATGTTGCACAGGCTATTCTCGGTACTCTGCTCAAGCGTGTTGACGAAATTCTTGATGCTCCGCTTTCCAGTATTCTTGAAATCCTTCCCGATCTTGTATATTATCTCTCTATGGATTCCATTCAGGAGTTGCTTGATGCTCTGACCATCACGCTGACCTTGACCATTCATGAGGTTGAAGTTCTCAGTACAACTTCCACAATCGTCGGTGGTATTCTTGATGCACTTGACGGACAGTTGGCTGGAAAGATTTCTTTCGACGTTGACCTTGTTGTTTCCGACCTTCTTGATCTGTATGACTTGCTCGGCTTCGAAATCACAAACTTCAACGAAGTTCTTACATTTGCCCTCGGTGCACTCGGCGGTCTCGGCGGTGAAGAAGGCGAGGAACCCGCAATCGATCTTTCCGCACTGCAGCTGCCTGAAATCAGACAACAGGAAATTATCTTCTGTTCTGACTGGGTTGGTGCACAAGGCGATCCGGCTCCCCTCGAATCCAACAAGGGCGACCTGCTTTACTGGTTGCTTGATTACCTTGTCGGTGCTCTGGAAGATCCCGCATTCATGGATATGATCATGGGCATGCTTTCTTCCTCTGAAGGAACTGAAGAAGGCGGAATCGGCGATATTGTTACTCCTTTGATTCAGAAGATCACTTCTGCCTTTGCCGGCAATCCCAGAGGTGCACTTGCCGCTATCATGGAAGTGCTCAATCCCGTAACTTATGATCTTAAAGATATGGCATGGGTTGAAAGTCAGTGGGACTACAACGGCATCGACGGACTTGAACCCGTTGATATGATCTATCTTGATTATTCCAACGATTGGACCGAAGAAAAGGCTAACTACCTTGTAGACAACTTTGATTCTCTTCTTGCCACCATTCTCGAAATGGTTGAAATGGATCTCGGCGATGCCGAAAATCTCGGTGCATTCCTGCAGAGCAAGATCAATGCTCTGTTCACCAACGCAAACATCACCAAACTGGTTGAAATGCTTTGCGGCCTCGGCGACAGTGCAAGTGCAGTCATTGCAGACGTCGTTACCAATCAGGTCGGCATCAATATTGCTTCCTGGTTCAAGGCATTCGGCTATCTCTTCCCGGCAGAAACCTGGGCAGAAGATGCGGAAGTTATCAACCCCACCGATAAGGCTTATGTCAACAACTTCGGCATTGAAGGCATTGCAAACGAAGACGGCACCATTTCCTGGTTCTTCAACAGAATGCCGCTTGTTGACGGCGACGGCTACACCTTCGTCAATATTCTTTCCAGACTGCTCGGCGAAGCACAGATTCTCATTGAGTTCCTGTTTGCAGGTGAAGATGTTTCCGCATTCGCAGGTGTTCTCAAACTCATCGGTTACGAAACCTTTGAAAGCACCCTCGGTATGCTTATGGAAGCAATCGGTGTTGTAGGTGTGCCTTCGCAGGCACAGTTCAATGCTGACCCGATGGGCAGTTTCACCAACACCCTCATTGCTGTTCTTGACTGGTTCTATGCTCTGACCGATGCGGAAGACTTCGCTGCTCAGTTGCTTGAACTTATTCCCGATATCTTCTATTATGTTGAAAGCAACGGTCTGTCCGTCCTGCTTCACAACCTGCTTATGCCGGTTCTTGTATTGATTGATACCGTCAGACCGCTGTTTGATATCAACATCAACCAGCTTCTGTCCATCATCGTTTCCGATTTCATTTCCTTCGGTGAATTCAACATGGACACCATTCTGCAGTATGTTCTCCATGGTATCTATATCGGTTCCGATGATCCCGATTATGTAGAAATCAATATTGATCTCAACAACCTCAGAGTTTCCGACATTCTTAAGATTGTTGATCAGATTGCAGGCACAAACCTCTATGAAAGCAACCTTGTGGAATATGGTGTCACAGGCTTCTGCTCCGGTGTTATTGATGTAACCACCGATGAAGGTTATGCTTACAAGATGACCACCGTTTCTGCAGCAGATGCAATCACCATTCTGGTGACCGGTCTGCTTGAGGCTCTCGAACAGCCCGCACAGGATGCTACCAAGACCAACGGGGAAGTCCTCTTCGCATTCCTTGGCGAAATGATGAACAGTGCAACCATTGCCGGTCTGTATCCCGTCCTTGCAGGTATTCTTGAAGGTATTGATGTAACCTATACCGAACCCAACTGGGGTTACATGCTTCCCGAAGGCAGTGATATGTTCAATGTCGCTGATCCGAGAGAAAGCATCACATATCTCGCATACACCACTGACTGGACTCCGGAAACTGCTGATACTCTTTATGCACAGCTGGATGAACTGATTGCTATGATCGCTGCTGACTTCGACGGCAACGTTGCAGCCATCATTAACAGCATGCTTGAAGACAATGTTTATTCCGATGCAAACCTCAACATGATCGTTGAACTGATTGTAAACCTCTTTGCAGGTTTCAATACTTCTCTGTTTGACCTTGTTGATGTTCTTATTGATACCGATATCGCTGCCTGGTTCGCTATGTGCGTAGAAGGCACTGATGCTGAAACCGGTGAACCCAAGCTTGTTTGCACCAAGGATTGGGGCGTTGACGAAGCTACCGACAAGAGAGCAACCTTTGTTGCAGCTCTTAAGGAAGTTCTCACTCCTGCCAATGCACTTCTTGAATGGCTGTTCCTTGGTGACGATTATGAATTCTTCACCGGTGCCGATAAGGATGCTAATGATAACTACATTTATAATGATGTTATCACCCTTGCAGGTGGTGCAGGTTATGACCGAGCAATCGTGCCGATCTTTAAGGCTCTCGGTATTGATCTCGCTCCCGCTGCCTCGTTTGCAACAGGTGTGGATGCTGTTGAAGCAATCCTGAACAGCCTGTTCGATCTCATTGATTCTCTTACCACTGCTGAAAGCACCATTGAAGGTGTTGTGCAGCTTCTGCCGAATCTCATTTACTTCCTGAATGCTGACGGTGTCAAATCTGCTGTCAACAATCTGCTTGCACCTGTCAATGCACTGCTTGATATGGTTGGTCCGCTTCTCGGTGACGGCAAAGAAATCAGCATCACGACTCTTCTCGGCGATGCACTGCCCATTGATATTACCGACATCACCACTGAAGCAGTTCTTGATCTTCTTACTGAACTCAAAGTCGGTGAAAATGATGAACCGCTTAACATTCAGTTTGTCGCTTATGACGAAGACGGTAATGAACTGTATGATCTCGGTGAAATCCTCAGCACCCTGTATGTCGGTGAACTTTCCGCATACACCTATGCAGAAAAACTTACCGGTTATACTCTTGATATTACTGACCGCGAAGGCGATGTGCTGACTCTTGTTATCAGCTTCGCACTTGAAATGTTCCTTCTCAATGAAGAGCTGTTTACCGGGTTGCTCGGTGAAGAAGCTGCCGCAATCATTGAATCCATCAGCGGACTGCTCAAAGGATACGCTGTAACATACACCGATCCCGATTGGGCTTATATGTATGAAGGCGATGATGCACTTGCAAAACTCGCCGCTGACGGATTCCCGGCCGTTGAATTCACCTATCTTGCTTATGAAAATGATTGGGATGAGGACGTTGCTGTTGCCGCTTATGATGCACTGGACGAAATCCTTGTCATGATTATGGACAGTGTTGCAAAGGGAAGCACCATCGGCCAGCTTCTGCATGATGTCATCACTGACAAGCTGTATACCGATGCAAACCTCAACTCTGTCGTTGAACTGATTGTCAATGCAATCGCAGGCTTCGATGCAAATCTTCTTGATCTCATCGGGGCAGTTCTGGATGCAGACATTGCAACCTGGTTCACATTCTGTGAAGTCAATGCAGACAGTAAATATGAATGCACCAAGGATTGGGGTGTTGATGCTGCCTCTGATGCAGGTGCAAAGAAAGCCGCATTTGTTGCCGGTCTCAAGGAAGTCCTTGCTCCTGCAAATGAACTGCTTGCATGGTTGTTCTTCGGCGATTCTTACACCTTCTTTAACGGTTCCGACGGTGAAGCTATTATCACTCTTATTGGCGGCGAAGGTTACAAACAGGGTCTTGTACCCATCTTCGAAGCACTCGGCTGTACCATGAAGAGTGCAGATGCTTACTATGATGCAACTACCAAGACTTACAATGTCGGCAATGCTGTTGCAGATATCATTGATTCTGCACTTGCTCTTGTGGATGAAATTTCCGCAAATCCGATTGAAGAAGTATTTGCACTCATTCCGAATCTGCTTTACTTCATCAATGCAGACGGTCTGACCGTTTCTGTCGAAAATCTGCTTGCTCCTCTCAATGGTGTCATTGCTAATCTCAGTGACGTTGTCGGGGCTGACAATGTGCAGGCACTGCTGTTTGATCTTATTGATTTCAATCTGAACGATCTTGGTATTGAAGCAATTCTTGATTTGCTTGTAAACGAAACAGGTATTGTTCTCAATGATGAAATGTTGAATGTGATCTGCAACATTTACGGTCTCGGCACAGCTGCTGATTTTGTATCTGTAAACGGCGAAACAGCTTATGCTGTTGATGTATCCGGCAGAGAACAGGATGTACTCACCGTTATTCTTACCTTTGCACTCGAACTGTTCACTCTCAATGAAGAACTGTTTGCAGGTCTCTTCGGTGAAAACGGTGCCGCCATTGTTGATGGCATTATCAGCTTGCTTGAAGGCTATACCGTAGCATACACCGATCCCGATTGGGCTTACATGTATGAAGGCGAAGATGCACTTGCAAAACTCGCCGCAGTCGGTTTCCCGGCAGTTGAATTTACCTATCTTGCTTATGCAAATGAATGGGATGAACCCACTGCACAGGCTATCTATGATGCACTGGACGAAATTCTCGTTATCGTTATGGATAGTGTTGCAAAGGGAAGCACCATCGGCCAACTTCTGCATGGTGTCATTTCTGATAACCTGTATACCGATGCTAATCTTACCGCGATCGTTGAACTGATTGTCAACGCTATTGCAGGCTTCGATGCCAATCTTCTTGATCTCATCGGCGTAGTGCTGGATGCTGATATCGCAACCTGGTTCACCTTCTGTGAAGTCAATGCAGACGGCAAATATGAATGCACCAAGGATTGGGGTGTTGACACTTCTGCCGATAAGAAGGCTGCATTTGTTGCAGGTATCAAAGAAGTTCTTGCTCCCGCAAATCAGTTGTTGTCATGGCTGTTCTTTGCTGATGACTATGCATTCCTCAACGGCACCAATGGTGATATGATCACTCTTAAGGGCGGCGAAGGTTACAAACAGGGTCTTGTACCCATCTTCGAAGCTCTCGGTTGTACCATGAAGAGTGCAGATGCTTACTATGATGCAACTACCAAGACTTACAATGTCGGCAATGCTGTAGCAGATATTCTCGATTCTGCACTTGCTCTTGTGGATGAAATTTCCGCAAATCCGATTGAAGAAGTATTTGCACTCATTCCGAATCTGCTTTACTTCATCAATGCAGACGGTCTGACCGCTTCTGTTGAAAATCTGCTTGCTCCCGTCAATGCGGTTCTTGCAGAGCTGAGTGATGTTGTCGGGGCTGACAATCTCCAGGCACTGCTGGCAGATCTCATCAACTTTGACCTCAGCAACCTTGGTACTGATGCAGTCTTTGCTCTTCTTGCAACAAAAGCCGGCTTCATTACAAATGCCGAAATGGTTGCAACCGTAAAGAATATTTACGGTCTTGGCGAAGCCGCTTCCTTCACTTCTGTAAACGGCGAAACCGCTTACAGAGTTGACATTACCGGCAGAGAATATGATGTTCTTACCGTCATCCTTTCCTTTGCTCTTGATGCATTCAAGCTCAACGGTACAATCTTCTCTGAACTTCTCGGTGCTGAACAGTATCAGGCAGTTCTTAACCTGCTTGCAGGTGCAATCGATGAATTTGAATATGTCGATATCAACTGGGCATACATGTATGACGGTGACCTTGCACAGCTTGAAAATGCAAACGGCGAATTCCCCGAAAGAACCGGCTCCGCATACACCATCTACACCCAGTATATGAACAACTGGAACAAGGAAACTGCTGATTATCTCAACGACGTACTTGATACTCTTGTTCAGGAAATCGTCAAGATCGCAAAGGATGAAAACACCAGCATCGGCAAGATGCTTGATAATGCCATCACCAGAGGGTTGTATACCAACAGTCTGCTCAATTCTTTGATTGAAGCTGTTGTCGGTGCTTTGATTGCTTATGAAGATATCATCGTCAAGGCAGGCGTTCTTCTTGATGCACAGGGGCTTGCAACCTGGTTCGATGACTACTGCACGGTTGATGCGGAAGGCAACGTAACCTGCACCAAGGATTGGGGCATTGACTCTGCTACTACAAATGAAGCCAAGAGAGATGCGTTTGTTGAAGGCTTTGTTGAAGCACTTCAGCCCGCTTACCGACTGCTTGCATGGCTCCTCTTCGAAAAAGATTTCGAATTCCTTACTGATTACGCAGGTGCTGACCACATCACAATCACGGGTGGTGCAGGCTATGATGAAGCATTTGTTCCGCTTCTCGAAGCACTCGGTGCAACCATGAAGCCCGCAAGTGCTTACACAGATGCCGATGGTAACATCGACATGGAAAACGTCGTCAGAGATGTATTTACGGCACTCACTGATATTCTTTATGCAATCTGCGGTGATCTGCAGAATCCCGGTGAAAAGGGTGCAATCGGCACTATGCTCGATCTGCTTCCCAATGTCATTTACTTCATCAATGCAGACGGTGTAAAGGCAGTTGTCAACAACCTGCTGGCTCCCGTAAACTTCATTCTCAATGAACTCAAGGCATTCGGCGTTGAAGTTGACTTTGCAACCCTCATTGAGGGCATTGATATCACCAACCTTGATTGGTATGCGGTATTTGATATTGTTGAAGATCTTGTGCCGCTGTACTTCCCCGACTTCACACAGGAATTCCTTGCAACCCTTTACATGGGCAAGGCTGAAGCATACACTTCCGCAAACGGCGAAACCGCATATCGCATGGTTTACACCGAAGAAGAATCCAGAAGAGATATGATCACGGTTGTTATTTCCTTCGTCGGCGATGCATTCGTTGATGCAAGAAATAAGGATCAGCTTGTTGACTGGATGGGCGAGGATATTTATAAGGTTCTCCTTACTTACCTGTCCGGCAATGCAGTTTCTGTTGAAGTTCAGGAATTCGATTGGCTCTTCACAGAATACGCAGGTACCGGCACGGTTCTTTCTCCCATGCTTGTAGGCAGCCTCAACGGCCTTGTTTACGGTAAATACTTCACACCTGAAATGGGTCGCTACATGGAAGAAAATCTTCCCGGTTTTGTGGATACAGTCATTGAACTGCTCGGCATTGAAGCAGAAGACGGTGAAACCACTTATGCAGATCTTGAAGATGTTCTTGATACGTTGATTGGTGACACAATCTACACAAAGGCAAATCTGGATGCAATTGTAACTGCACTTCCCGAACTGATTGCAAGTCTGAAGGAATCCCTCGGTGAAGAACTCTTCACTATGATTGCCGAAGTTCTCAACAGAGCACTTGGCATTGATCTGACTTATTGGAATGATTACAGAGTTGCCGATATTGAAGACGGTAACAGAGAACAGTTTGTCAACGAACTGATCAGAGTTCTCAAACCGACTTACCCGATTCTTGCATGGCTGTTGACCGGTGATGATCTGATTGCTCTGTTCCACAGTGCAGACGGAACCGGCAGAGATATGATCGTTGTCGAAGGTGCCGAAGGTTACGCATACGGTATTATCCCGCTGATGGAAGCTCTTGCTTGTGAAAACATTCGCACACCGGATGAATTCAAGATTGCAGCTGACAGCCAGCCCGAAAATATGCTGCGTCTGATCATTGATCCGATTCTTGATAAGGTAGACCTTATTCTCGCAGATCCCGTCAATGAAATCTTCGAAGTCCTTCCCGCAGTTATCTACTTCCTCAACTCCAACGGTCTTGATACGGTTATCAAGAATACGGCAAATGCAATTTTTGCAGTTCTTGAAAATCTTGAACCCGCAATCGGCGAGCTTGATGTTTATAAACTTATCGGTTTCGATCCGACTGAACTGAACATCAACACTCTGATTGAACAGCTTCTTATCGATTTGGAAGAAAGCACCGGTCTTACCTTCAAGGATATGGCTATGGATGCGATTGTTGAGCTGACTGTCGGTGAGGTTGTTGAATTTACCTCCAAGAACGGCGAAACCGCATACACCATGAAGTATGTATCTGCAGAAGACAGAGCAGATATGACTTCCGTCATTCTTCGTTTTGTGATGTCATTTGTTGCAGTCGAAGAAAACGCAAGAGCTCTGAAGATCATGCTCAAGGATGAATTGAGTGAAGACGGCTTTAAGTTCGTGTGTGCATTGCTTGACAACTTCGTTGATATGGCAAAGACAACAGATGGTATGGATAAGATTCTCTACACCATTTACTACATCTTCATCGGTGCTGAAGGCGTTGTTGAAGGCGTGGATGGATCCCTTGACGAAGCCAACGATAACTATAAATTCATGCAGGATCTGTTTGCAAAGAGTGACGTTGAATTCCTGAATAATATTGCCGGTACCCTCGGCGATTTCCTGGATTCCAACTTCAAGGATATTGTGGATTCTGACGGCATTATTCCCAACGGATTTATCAAATTCTTCCAGAAGTTGATTGAACTGTTTGAAAAGATCATCAACTGGTTCAAAGGCTTCCTCAACTAACATCAATAACCCGCCTGTGGATTGTCCGCAGGCGGGTTTGTTTTAATAAAAACGTTGAAAAAGGCGGCACTTCGTAAGGAAATTACGGAGTGCCGCCTGATTATTATGTTGGCTTGTTTATGGTGTTTTTCTATTTGAGGTTGGAACGTGTTGGTTATTTCAATGCGACAGCGGCATTGTAAGCCGATTTTGTTGCATTGGCAAGGTTTCCGGGATGATCGGCATCGCCGATTTTGAATACACGCCAATTGGTTTTCTGTAAGTTTTCCCACAGTTCGCTGCACGATTTTGAACCGAGTGCAAGCACAACAGCATCCACAGGCATTTCTGTTTTTTCTCCCGTTTTTGTGTTTTTGGAAACGATCTTGTCTTTGTAAATTTCACACAGTGCTTCATTTGTTCTGATAACTGTTCCTGCCGCTTCAAGGCGGGGTAACATATCATCAATGTGCTGCATCCACGCGCCGGGGGCAACGGAAGAAGCCATTTCGATAATCGTTGTGCGATTGCCCTCTTCATTGAGGAATTCAGCCGTTTCAAGTCCCGTAAAGCCCGAACCGATCACGGCGACATTCTTATCTGTCAGCTTGACCTTGCCGGATAAAATATCCTCAAATGTCAGCAAATCTTCATAGGTGTATTTTCCGCCGAAGAAGGGCTTGAACGCTGCGCTGCCGACTGCACAGAATACGGCATAGGGGTGAATGTCTGCAATTTTTTCAACCGTTGCCTCGGTGTTGAAAATAAACTTTGCACCGTGGTCAAGCGCCATTTTATAAAGGTCCTGCGTGAACCAATCAATTTTATCCTTTTTCGGTGGCATTTTTGCGAGATTGATCTGTCCGCCGGGCTGCGCATCCTTTTCAAAAACCGTAACATCAAAGCCTCTTTGTGCTAAAATGTCAGCGGTCATCAGACCGGCAGGCCCGGCACCGCAAATAACAACGCGTCTGCCTGCACCATCCTTTTTCAGCTCCGTGCCTTCATGTCCGACAAACGGATTAACGGCACATTCACCGTGTGAACCGCTGTAAGCATTGGTCTGCATGGTTTCAATGCAGTTCAAGCAACAGACACAACGGCGGATAGTTTCACCGTTTTCGGCTTTTCTTGCCCAGTGCGGATCGGCAATGTGCGGTCTTCCGAGCGAAACAAAGTCCTGCGTGCCTTCCTGTAACTGTGCTTCTGCCTGTTCGGGGGAGCGAATAAGATTGGCGGCGATAACAGGGATGCTGACTGCATCCTTAACAGCCTTTGCCATATATTTTCTCCAACCCGGTTCAAAAGAGGACGGTTCAAGCCAGTAGTTGAAAGTGTCATAGCCTGCAGATGAAACGTCAATTGCATCCACACTGAGTTCTTCAAGTGCTTTTGCTATTTTCACGCCTTCTTCGAGTTTATAGCCTTTATCGGGTTGACCGATGCGGTCATAACATTCATCCACCGTCAATCGCACGATCAACGGAAAATCTCTGCCGCATTTTTCACGGATTCCGTTGATGATGTTGGTTATAAAACGCATTCTGTTCTCAAAGCTGCCGCCGTATTCATCCGTACGCTGATTGGTGACGGGGCTGAAGAACTGTTGCAGTAAATAGCCGTGTGAAGCATGCAGTTCCACACCGTCAATGCCCGATTTCTGCACACGCACCGCACCTGCAATGAATTCCTGTTCGAGTTCCTTGATTTCTTCAATCGTCAGTGCTCTGACCTTACCGCCTGCAAAATAAGCAGGTTCGCAAGCGGAGGGAGCAACGGAAGCGGGTGCAACGTTCTTTTCAATAAGAGTCGGCCCCAATGCGGGGGTGAGCTTATAAAGCAGTTTACCGTACAGTCCCTTTGTCAGCTTTTCCAGTTGCATGCTCAGCGGGACCGTGCCGACAAGCAGACCGATATTCTGCCTGCCGGGGTGGTGCAACTGCACAAATATTTTTGCATTGTGTTTGTGAATACGCTGTGCAAGTTCCGACAGTGAGAAAATATTTTCATCCGTGCTTGCAGAAAGCTGTGCAAAAGCCGCGGAGCCCGTTTTGTCGTCAATACGGGTGATTTCGGTTATAATGAGTCCCGTACCGCCTTTGGCACGTTCTTCGTAATAGTTGAGCATCTTTTCGGTCGTTTTGCCGTCAAACTGACCGAATCCCATAAGCATGGGTGCCATGACGATACGGTTTTTGATTTCGCAAGAACCGATATTCATTGGTGTGAACAGCATTTTGTCAGTCATCCCATTTTACCGCCTTTCCGTCTTTTACCGAGGTCTTGTATTCTTCAAACTTTTTCTTTTCCATGCCCCAGTAAATACTGCGAACAAACGGCATGAACTTCATAAGTTGTTTGGAAATGGCAAACAAAACGCACGGACTGACATTTTCTGCACCGTTTTCAATACCTTCCACCATCTTTGCTGCAACAACATCGGGCTGTTGAACGGGGAAGGGCTTCTTGAAAATGAATTTGTTGGCGGTCTTGAAAAAGTTTGTGTCGGTTGCCACAGGATAAAGGCAGGTCAACTGTACATTGTCCGGTTTTTCAAGACGAATGCCTTGCTGAAAACCGTTCATGGCAAATTTTGAGGAACTGTAAAGGGAAAATCCGGGCATTGCCATTTCACCGATTGCAGAAACGGTAATAGCAAAAATACCATTCCTGCCGTTGAGATATTGCACATATTTTTCGTACGAATAGATCGGGGAGAAGACATTGGTTTCATATATTCTCTCAATGTGTGCCCAATCCGCATTGTTGAGTTCTTCATAATAGGCATAGCCTGCATTTGCATAGAATATATCAATGAAATCAAAAATTTCTTGTGCTTTTTCAAAAACAGAATCCACTGCATCTTGTGAAGATACATCAAGATGCATGATTGTTACCTTTGAAGGGTCAAATTTTACAAGATTATCCGTATCTCTGTCGATGCACAGAATATGATTGTTGCCTTTGACCAGTAATTTTAAAACTTCAAGACCGATACCGCTGTTGCAACCTGTCAGAACAATGTTTTTTCCTGTCAGCATCACTTCTGCCTCCTTTTGATTGATATATATATTATACCACAATAAATACCGACTTTCAATTATAAAAAAGATTTAAGTCATATCTTTCAAAAGAAAGTTAAATACAATTCACTGCATTGGTATTTTGATTATTCTTTTATTTTTGATTTGACAAAGAGTATGATGAATGCGCCAAGCATGCCGACAATACCGCAAGCGAATGCAAGAGCCGTCAGAATGAATTCGGCAGTGCCGAATACGAGCAGCGGAAGTACGGTGTTGATTGCTGCAAAGCAAAAAGGCGCAAGCCATCGGATTATGCGTGTTTTTCCTGTCAGAATTCCGCATACAATGCAGCTTGTCAGAGGAATCAGCAGATAGAATACAAGCAGGGAATATGCCATTTCATCGCCGGGCTGCATCAGTACGAGTCCCCATAATATGCTGACAGCAGTCATAAGCAGAACGGCGATCAGCAGAAGCTTTATCTGAATTTTTTTCAACGGCTTAATGCTTTGTGCAAACGCAGGGGAGGCTGTTGCTTCATCTTTCAGTTCATGCAGATATTGCCGACATGCAGTGCAGGCAGCAAGATGCTCCTTTACTGCATGGTTGCTTTTTTCACTTGTCATGTTTTCTGCATACAAGGGCAGCAGATCTCTGATAATATCACAGTCCATGTTCAATCCTCCGTTTTCTGTTTGATTTTTTCTTTTGCGCGGTGATATGTCACGCATGCCCAGTGGGCATTTTTGCCGAAGGCAGAGCCGATTTGCTCAAAGGAAAGCTCGGCAAAGACACGCATTTCAAATACCGTTTTATAAGGTTCGCAGAGGGTGTGCAATGCTTGCAGAATGCACTGTACGGTGTCCTTGTCTTCTACATCCTCTGCCACACTTGAGCTTTGCTGTATTGCTTGCTCGGGGAACGAAACAAAGCGGGCTGTATTTTTTTTATGCGAGTAAAAAGTATTTTTGGCAATACGAAGAAGCCAGATTCTGACATCGCAGTCACCTCGGAATCTATGCAAAGAGCGCATGGCTTTGAAAAATGTCTGCTGTGTGATTTCATCTGCCAATGCCGCATCGCCGCTGATTTTATGCAGATACCGGTAAATATCATCAAAATATTCTTTGTACAGGGTTTCGATTTTCAAGCTTTGCACCCCCTTTCATTCAATAGACTCCTCAGAATAAAAAATATCACAAACTTTTTTTGTGTGTCAATAAATTTTTTCGGTATGCAAGTTGCAAAATATAAAAAAGAATGTTATACTGTAAAATACAGAAAATATAGACTGGAGGAGTGTTGCATGATTCTTTCAACCCAGACGCATGAAGCGGCTGCTCGTTTCGGTGATATTGAAGCTGTCAGACACATTGCTGCCGCAGGCTTTGATGCTGTTGACTTTACCATGTTTGAAGACTACAACGAGCATGATTTGTTTTACAGCAGCAACTATGAGGAATATGCTTATAAATTAAAGCAGACTGCAATTGAAAACGGGGTATTTTTCAATCAGGCACATGCTCCGTTCCCGTCGTATAGAGTCGGCGATGAGGAGTATAATAAAAAAACATATCCCAAACTGCATCGCAGCATTGAAATCTGCGGCATTCTGGGAGTGAAAAATATCATCATCCATCCTGTTGATTTCAAAGGCGATAACAAAAAGAAAAACATCGCTATGTACAGAGATCTGCTTCCCACCGCAAAAAAAGCAGGGGTGAAGATTGCACTTGAGAATATGTGGACACGCAATCCCCGCACCCGCAACATTTCTCCGAATGTATGCTCTGTTTCTTCTGAATTCGTTGATTTTCTTGATGCACTCGAACCGGAGTGGTTCACCGCCTGTCTTGATTTAGGGCACATTGGCCTTATCGGTGAGGACGAAGTTCAGTTTATCCATGCACTTGGCAGAGAAAAACTGACTGCACTGCATGTTCATGACACCACCTTTGTTGAAGATTCTCACACCCTGCCGTTCTGCGGAAAAATGGATTGGAGTGCTATTACCAAAGCACTCAAGGATATCGGTTATAAGGGTGATTTCACCTTTGAAGCGGATAATTTTCTCGCCCGAATTCCGAACGGCTTTTTTTGATACCGCACTCAGGTATATGCACGATTGCGGCAGATATTTAATTTCCATGATCGAGGAGTAAGTAATGAAAAACGTTGCTCTCATTATTCCGTGCTATAACGAAGCGGATGTGCTTGAACTGCTTCGTACAGAACTTTACAGAGTCTGCAATCCTTTGCAGAATTTCGATTTTGAATTTGTTTTTGTCAATGACGGCAGTAAGGATGAAACGCTCAACATCATCAAACGCTTTGCCGAAACGGACAAGCGTTGTAAGTATATTTCCTTTTCGCGTAATTTCGGCAAGGAAGCAGCTATGCTTGCAGGCATGCAGTATGCCGTGCATGCAGATTACATCGGTATTATTGATGCCGATTTGCAGCATTCGCCCGATCTGATTCCCGAAATGATCGAAGCCTGTGAAAAAGAAGGCTATGATGTTGCCGCCGCAAGACGCTCTGATCGTGAAGGCGAAGAAGCACTCAAAAGTGCTCTTTCGGGGGCTTTTTATAAGGTCATCAACAAGGTCAGTGAAATCAATATCAACGACAGTGCACAGGACTTCCGCATTATGAAACAGAAGGTTGTGCAGTCCATTCTGTCCATGCCCGAACGCATCCGTTTTTCAAAAGGCATTTTTACATGGGTCGGCTTTAACACAAAATGGTTCAGCCACGAAAACCGCGAACGTGCGGCAGGGGAAACCAAATGGTCCATCCGAAAACTTGCAAAGTATGCACTGGATGGCATTTTAGGCTATACAACATCGCCGCTTCGCCTTGCTTTATGGCTTGGTGTGCTGTTGTGTGTTGTCGGTGTCGGTGTCGGCATTTATGCCGTTGTACGCCGTTTTGTCTGTGATGAACTGCTTATGCAGTCTTTTGTTACGCTTTACAGTGTGCTGTTCATGCTGGTCGGCATTGTTCTTGCCGTTATCGGTATTCTCGGGGAATACCTTGCCCGTGTATACACGGAAATCAAAGGCAGACCCGTTTATATTATATCTGAAACCAATACAAAATAAAATCTGAAAGGAAATATAAAAATGACTGTTACAAAAACTACCAAAATCGGCGATATTCTTGACTTTGACAGAGGTGTTGCACCTTTCTTTCTTAACATGGGCATGCATTGCCTCGGCTGTCCTTCCGCAAGAAGCGAAACACTTGAACAGGCTTGTGCCGTTCACGGTGTGAATGCAGACGAACTTGTCGCACAGATCAACGCTTATTTTGCAAACAAATAAGTGAATCCCGGAAAACGATTAACTGCCGCCGCAGATGCCGTGCGTCCCGGAAAACGGGTAGTCGATGTCGGTACGGATCACGCATATCTGCCGGCATTCCTGGTGCTCGGCGGAAAAACACCGCTTTGCCTTGCTGTTGATATCGGCACAGGTCCACTTGAAAATGCAAAAAAAACGGTCGAAAAGTATGCACTTTCCGACCGTATTGTCCTGCGTATTTCTGACGGACTGCACGAAGTATTACCCGAAGAAGCGGAAGACATTACCATCTGCGGCATGGGAGGCACACTGATGACCAAAATTTTGTCCGAGTGTGAATGGTTGCAAAAGGCAGATCTGCATCTTGTCCTGCAACCGCAATCCCATGTCTGGGAAGTTCGTACATTTTTGTTGCGGAACGGTTTTTGCATCGACGATGAATCCGTGTCGGAAGATGCAGGGAAGTTATATATAACCATCAGTGCTTTTTATGACGGACAAAAATATGCTCCCGACAATGGATTGTGTTATTTCGGAACCTTGTTGCAAAAGGAAGACCGTCTGACTTGTGCTTATACAGAAAATCTGCATCGCCAACTGTGTATCCGTCTGCAGGCTTTGCAGAATGCAGGTGTAAACAACGATGAAACTGCATGGTTGCAGGATTGTCTTGCCTTTTATAAAAAGAATAAAAATTAACTTTTACGGTGGTAAACCAAGTGAAAATTTCAACTGTTTATAACTATATAGATGCAATAGCCCCTTTTGATACACAGATGTCCTTTGATAATGCGGGGCTTCTTGTCGGTGACCGCAATGCTGAATTTCAAAATGCATTGCTGTGTCTGGATATTACTCCGAAAACCGTGGAAGAAGCCGTGCAGAAAAACTGTACGCTCATCATTTCCCATCATCCCGTTATTTTTCAGGCAGTCAAGACCTGTCTTGCCGACAGCGTTCCGTATCTGCTTGCCAAAAACGGACTGACAGCCATCTGTGCCCATACCAACTGGGATCAGGCGGTCGGCGGGGTGAATGATACTCTGTGCAAAATTCTCGGCATTGATTGTTCCGTAGCCGCACAACCGAATACGGAATTCAGAATCGGCACACTGGAAAATGAAATGTCTGCAAAGGAATTTGCCCGTTTTGCGGCTGAAAAACTGCAAACCGCAGTGCGTCTGACTTGTCACGAAAAACAAGTAAAAACCGTTGCCGTCTGCGGCGGTGCAGGTAGTGATTATTATGAAGAAGCCGCCCTGAACGGTGCGGATCTGCTCCTGACGGGAGAAGTCAAGCACCATGAATTTCTTGCTGCGGATGCACTCGGCTTTTCACTTGCCGCAGCAGGGCATTACGAAACGGAAGTGCTCGCCATGACGGCTTTGGCAGAAAAACTGCGTGTTGTATTTCCGACCAATACATTTTTTGTCAGCGAACTGAAGAATCCGGTTGAAACGGTGATGTAAATGGGAACAGACGGACTTTTTCTGCATTTTCTGAAAAACGAAATCGCCGACTTTGCCGTTGGTGCAAGAGTTGAAAAAATTTATCAGCCTGCCAAACACGAGGCGGTTTTGTTGTTGCGTACAAGAACCGAACAAAGAAAACTCTTTTTCTCCGCTTCGGGCAATTATCCCCGCGTGCATTTTACCACCATGGCGGTCGAAAACCCCATGAAACCACCCATGCTTTGCATGCTTTTAAGAAAACATCTGTCGGGTGCGATTGTAAAAAGCGTGTCGCAGGTCGGGCAGGACCGTATTCTGCGTTTTGATTTCGATGCCACCAATGAAATCGGTGATCGTGTCAACCGTGCACTGATTATTGAAATCATGGCACAGTACAGTAATATCATTTTGCTTGATGAAAATGAGGTCATTATTGATGCGGTCAAACGTATTGACGAAACCAAATCGAGCGTGCGTGAAATTTTACCGCATGTGCATTACTGTTTGCCGCCGCAACAGAATAAATTGTCATTCACGAGAAATACCCCCGAAGAACTGACCGCAAGCGTGCTCGCAAAAGAAAATAAACAACTATCCGGGGCTATTCTCGGCAGTATTGAAGGTATTTCACCGCTTCTTGCCAATGAAATTGCCTACCGTGTCACCTTGGGGGATTGCCCGGTCAAAGAACTGTCTTCTGCCATGCATCAACGCCTTACACAGGAACTGTCCGAATTGCAGCAAAAGGTATTGTCGGACAGAGCAACACCGTGGTATTGTACTGATGTCGACGGGCAGATTGCGGAATATTCCTATATGCCCGTAACACACCACCCCATGTGTGCAAATGCAAAAACAGCGAACAGTTTTTCGGCTCTGCTTGATGCGTACAGTTTCGGTAAAGAACGCTATTTTCGATCAAAAGCCAAAGCCGCCGATTTGTTCAAAACCGTGGAAACACTCATTGAACGCACGGCAAGAAAACTTTTGTTGCAGCGAGAAGAGCTTTCCGCTTGTGCAGATAAAGAGAGTAAACGCATTTTCGCGGAACTCATCAATGCAAATCTTTATCAGCTTGAAAAAGGTGCATTTTACTATGATATCCCTAATTATTACGAAGATTATAATGTTGTCCGCATCCCCGTCTTGCCGCATCTGACACCGACTGCCAATGCCCAACGGTACTACAAAGAATACCGCAAAGCACAAACAGCAGAAAAAATGCTGACAGATCTGATTGAAAAAGGTGAAGCGGAACTTGCCTATTTTAAAACCGTGGAAGATGCACTTTCCCGTGCACAGACCGAACGAGAACTGAGCGAAATCCGTTCCGAACTCAAAGAAGCAGGTTACATCAAGAAAACCGCACAGGATAAAAAGAATACAAAACCTTTGCCGCCGTTGGAATTTACAAGTCCGAACGGATACAAAGTGTATGTCGGCAGAAACAACCTGCAGAACGACCGACTTTCATTAAAAAACGCTGCCAAGAACGACTGGTGGTTCCATGTGCAGAAAGCACCCGGTTCTCATGTTGTGCTCGAAGCAAAAGGGGAAGAAGTCCCTGCAGTCGACATGGAATATGCTGCCGCAGCTGCCGCATTTTTCAGTTCTTTGGCTTCGGGCGGGTTGGTTGAAGTCGATTACACACAGGTGAAAAATCTTAAAAAACCGCCTGCATCCGCACCGGGGTTTGTGATTTATCATGTTTACAAAACCATGCGTATACAGCCGCATGACCCTGAAAAATCATGAAACTGAACAAGGATTTTTATTTATGTGACGGGCTTACTTTGAGCTGTAATTTGCTCGGCAAGGTGCTGTGCAGAAAAACCGAAAACGGTATCCTTAAAGCCCGCATTGTTGAAACCGAAGCCTATATGGGGCAAGGCGACAAGGCCGCCCATGCATCCAAAGGCAAAACAGACCGCACCGCCGTTTTGTTTGAAGACGGCGGAAAGGCTTATATTTATCTCATTTACGGAATGTACTGTTGTCTGAATATTTCCGCAAATATCGAAAACATACCCGACTGCGTTCTCATTCGTGCACTTGAACCCTTGGAAGGTATGGATGAAATGTGCAAAAACCGTAAGACAGATAAGATTTATAATCTTTGTTCGGGTCCCGGAAAACTGTGTCAGGCTTTGCAGTTGACCAAGGACGATAATGCAACGGACTTGACAGGGGATTGCATCTGGATTGAAGAGGACGGTTTTGCTGTCGGGGAAATTGCAACATCAAAACGTATCAATATTGATTATTCGCAAGAAGCCATTGACTTTTTGTGGCGGTTTTATATTCCCGACAACCCTTATTTATCTGTCAAAGAAAGGAAGAAAAAATGAAAAAGACAATCTGTTTCATTATGGCAGTTTTGTTGCTTTTGTGTGTCGGTTGTACCCCGCAAACTGACGAACGGCCGACCGAGCCTGCGAAAGAAGTGCCGACGAATGGACCTGTTACGGTAGCACCCGAATTATTGCCTTCCGTTTTTGAAGATAATTCTGCTTTTGTGGATGCAGGCAATATTTCAATCAGTGCCCCGCAGGGAGCTTCGGAAGTTTCGCAGATCATTTTGTTTGATGAAATCAGTCAGGTGCAATTCATGTTCAATGATGTGCTTTATACATACAGAGCGGCGTTCGCTTCCACGGGACGTGAAGGCTATTCACTGACGGGGATTCTCGGCGAAACCGAATATCTCGAAGATGAGATTTTCTATACGAATGATTCTGTTGACTATGCAATTGAAGCCCATTTGTTGTCCAACGGTGCCATTCTGCTGTGGATGGACAATGAGATTAACTACAGCCTTTCTTCTTACGGCGGTACATTTGAAGACCTTTCTGCTGTTGCAGATTTAATATTTGAAAATTAAAATCAGAATAAAGAATGTGAGGAATGAATTATGGCTAAATATGCAATCGGTGTTGACTATGGTACCCTTTCGGGCAGAGCCTTGCTTGTGGATGTACAAAGCGGTGAAGAACTCTGCTCGGCAGTTCTCGATTATCCCCATGCCGTTATGGATGAAACTTTGCCCTGCGGCAAAAAATTAGGTGTGGACTGGGCTTTGCAGCATCCGCAGGACTATCTGGATGTGCTTTATACCACCATTCCTGCCATTCTTGCAGAATCAAAAATCAATCCTGCTGATGTCATCGGTATCGGTCTTGATTTTACAGCCTGCACATTGTTGCCTGTTAAAAGAGACGGTACACCGCTGTGCTTCATGGATGAATATAAGAGCGAACCGCATGCCTATGTGAAATTGTGGAAACATCATGCCGCACAGGCACAGGCAAACAAACTCAACGAGATTGCAGAATCACGCGGTGAAGAATGGCTCAAGAACTACGGCGGAAAAATTTCTTCCGAATGGGCAATCCCGAAAATCTGGCAGGTTCTTGACGAGGCTCCCGATATTTATGATGCCGCCGATACTTTCATTGAAGCCGCCGACTGGGTTACATGGCAGCTTTGCGGCAAAGAAAACAGAAGTGCCTGCTGTGCAGGCTACAAAGAAATGTGGAATAAGCGTACAGGCTATCCGTCCAAGGATTTCTTCAAGGCACTCGATGAAAGACTTGAAAATGTTGTCGAAGAAAAGCTCGGTAAAGAAATCAGTCCCATGGGCGGCAAAGCCGGCGAACTGACTGCCGAAATGGCGGCAAAAACGGGTCTTTGCAAAGGCACGGCTGTTGCTGTCGGCATCATCGATGCACATGTTTTCGTTCCCGCTGTCGGTATTGCCGAAGAAGGCAAAATGCTTGCCATTATGGGTACTTCCACCTGCCACATGTTGCTCGGTAAGGAAGAAAAGCAGGTGCAGGGTATGTGCGGTGTGGTTGAAGACGGTATTCTGCCCGGTTTCTTCGGTTATGAAGCAGGTCAGTCCTGTGTCGGTGACCATTTTGCATGGTTTATTGACAATTGTGTGCCCGAATCTTACAAAAAAGCAGCCGCTGAAGAAGGCATGAATATACATAAATATCTTCGTTCCAAGGCCGAAAAACTCAAAGCCGGTGAATCCGGTCTTGTTGCACTCGATTGGTGGAACGGCAATCGTTCCTGCCTTGTTGACGTGGATCTGACGGGTATGATGCTCGGAATGACTCTGCAGACCAAACCTGAAGAAATCTACAGAGCACTCATTGAAGCCACGGCATACGGCACAAGAATGATCATTGAAACCTTCCGTGAATACGGTGTTCCCGTGCATGAGTTCTATGCCGCAGGCGGCATTGCCAAGAAAGATCCCATGACCATGCAGATCTATGCCGATATCATCCGCATGCCCATCCGCATTGCAGGCAGTGATCAGGGCGGTGCACTCGGCTCGGCTATTTTCGGTGCTTGTGCCGCAGGAAAAGAAAACGGCGGTTATGATGATGTTTTTGAAGCCGCAAAGAAACTCGGCAAAGTCATGGATACGGTTTATTATCCCAACGAAGAATCCGCAGAAATTTACGATGCACTGTTTGCCGAATACAGAATTCTGCATGATTATTTCGGCAGAGGTGAAAATGATGTTATGAAACGTCTTAAAAACATCAAAAAGAAAGTGGCAGGTGTGTAAGATGAAACAGAATAAATTCTACTTTGTTGTCGGTTCACAGCACCTTTACGGGCCCGAAACCCTGCAGATGGTCGATGCGGATGCAAAGACAATGGTAGACGGTTTTAATGCCGATGCGAATATTCCTTGCGAAATTGTTTTTCTGCCTTGCGTGAAAACATCTTCCGAAATTGCGGATGTTATGAATAAAGCCAACAATGATCCTGCCTGTGCAGGTGTCATCTGTTGGATGCATACATTCTCTCCTTCCAAAATGTGGATCAAGGGTCTTTCCATGTTGCAGAAGCCTTATCTGCATCTGAATACACAGTTCAACCGTGATATTCCGTGGAGCACCATCGATATGGATTTTATGAATCTCAATCAGTCTGCACACGGTGACCGTGAACACGGCTACATCACCGCTCGCCTGAACAAAGCCCGCAAAGTTATTGCAGGTCATTGGGAAAATGCCGACTTCCGCAAGGAAATCGGTGTCTGGATGCGTGCGGCTGTCGGTTATAAAGAAAGTCAATCGCTGCGTTGCCTGCGTATTTCCGACAATATGCGTTCTGTTGCCGTAACAGACGGCGACAAGGTTGAAGCGCAGTACAGACTCGGTTGGGAAGTCGAGCACTATGGTGTCGGCGATATCATCAACTATGTTGAACAGGTGACTGAAGCCGAGATTGACACACAGATCGAAGAATACAAAAAGTATTATACCTTTGCGACCGATAATATGGATGCTGTCCGTTATCAGGCACGTGAAGAAATCGCTGTCAAACGTTTTATGGATGAAAGAGGTTTTACCGCTTTTCATACCAACTTTGAAGACCTGCAGGGCCTTCGTCAGCTGCCCGGTCTTGCATCCCAGGATTTAATGCGTCTTGGCTATGGCTTCGGTGCGGAAGGCGACTGGAAAGTTGCCGCCATGACAAGAATACTCAAAGCCATGACTGCAGACCTTAACGGCGGCACTGCTTTCATGGAAGACTATACCTATCATTTTGAACCCGGCAATGAAATGATCATGGGTGCACATATGCTTGAAGTCTGCCCGACCATCGCACAGACCAAGCCCGAAATTCAGGTGCATCCGCTGGGCATCGGCGGCAGGGAAGACCCTGCAAGACTTGTTTTTAAAGCCAAGCCCGGTGCGGCTATCGTGGTTTCCCTTGTCGATATGGGAACCCATCTTCGCATGATCGTCAACGATATTGAATGCGTTGAGCAGATCAATGACATGCCGAAACTGCCCGTTTCCGGTGTGCTGTGGAAGCCGATGCCAAACCTTAAAACATCTGCCGAAGCATGGATTTATGCAGGCGGTGCACATCATTCCGTTTTGTCTTATGATGTTACGGCTGAAATGATGCGTGACTTTGCCGAAATGGCAGGTATCGAATTCGTTCACATCAATAAAGATACAAAGATTGCAGATTTCAGACGTGAACTGCAGTACAATGCCGTCATTTTCGGCAGAGGTTGATTATTATGTTTGAAGAACTGAAACAGCGTGTGTATGAAGCCAATATGTCGCTTCCCGAATACGGCATTGCACCTTTCACATGGGGCAATGCTTCGGAAATCGACCGTGAAGCAGGCGTGTTTGCCATCAAACCCTCAGGGGTTGCTTACACCGCACTGAAGCCCGAAGACATTGTTGTGCTGAATATGAACGGGGAAGTGGTGGACGGCACTCTCAATCCGTCTTCCGATACCCCGACTCACCTCGAACTGTACAAGGCTTTTCCCTCTCTCGGCGGTGTGGTGCACAGCCATTCCGAATTTGCCGTCGCTTTCGCGCAGGCAGGCAGAGATATCCCCGCATACGGCACTACCCATGCCGACTTTGCCTATGGTGATATTCCTTGTTGCCGTGCACTCACCAAAGAAGAAATCGAAGGCGAATACGAAAAGAATACAGGCCTTGTCATTGCCGAACATTTTGCAAAGAACAATCTTGATCCCAATGCAATTGTAGCGGTCAATGTCAAGTCCCACGGTCCCTTTGCATGGGGCAAAAATGCAAAAGAAGCCGCCAAAAATGCCGCAACACTCGAAATCGTTGCTCGGATGGCACTTAAAACGGAGCTGCTCGGCGGTAAAGAACGAGTAGACAACAATCTTTTGGATAAGCATTATTTTCGTAAGCACGGCGAAAATGCTTATTACGGTCAGAAAACGGAGTAAACAACCATGACACCCTTCACCCATTTGCATTTACATACCGAATACAGTCTGTTGGACGGTGCCTGCCGCATCAAACCTTTGATGAAACACGCAAAGGAACTGGGCATGACGAGCATCGCCATGACAGACCACGGGGTTATGTACGGAGCCATTGATTTTTACAAAGCGGCACATGATGCAGGCTTGCACCCGATCATCGGATGCGAGTGTTATGTTGCACCCCGAAGCCGACATGACAAGGTGCACGCTTATGACTCGGAGCGATTCCATCTTGTTCTGCTTTGTGAAAATCAGACAGGATACCAGAATCTCATCAAAATGGTTTCCGCCGCATGGACAGAAGGGTTCTATACCAAACCCCGTATTGACAGAGAGTTGCTCGAACAACACCATGAGGGGCTTATTTGTCTTTCTGCTTGCCTTGCAGGTGAAGTTCTGCAAAATTTGCTGAAAGATGACTATGAAAAGGCAAAAGAAGTCTGTTTGTGGTACAACAATCTGTTTGGACAGGGGAATTATTATCTCGAATTGCAGGATCACGGTCTGGAAGAACAAAAACAGACCAATCCTTTGCTCATCCGCCTTTCACGCGAAACGGGCATTCCGCTTGTTGTCACAAACGACTGTCACTATATCCGCAAGGAAGATGCCGAAATTCAGAAGATCCTCGTTTGCGTGTCCACAAAGCACACCATTGATGAGGACACGGGCATGGGATTCTCCACGGAAGAATTCTATGTCAAGTCCGGCGACGAAATGGCGGCATTGTTCCCCGAAATTCCCGAAGCGGTTGAAAACACAAACAAAATTGCCGAACGCTGTCATGTGGATTTCAAGTTCGGCGACACAAAACTTCCCATATTCAAAGTCCCGAACGATCAGGATCATTTTGAATACTTCAAAGGTCTTTGCTATGACGGTATGATCCGCTGTTACGGTGAGAATTACCCGCAGGAATACATGGACCGTCTGAATTATGAACTCGGTATCATCAATCAGATGGGCTTTATTGACTACTTCCTTATCGTCTGGGATTACATCAACTATGCAAAATCCGTCGGTATTCCCGTCGGGCCCGGACGTGGATCGGGTGCCGGCAGTATTGCCGCTTTCACCTGCGGAATCACCGACATTGATCCCATGCGTTACAGTCTGCTGTTTGAACGTTTCTTAAACCCCGAACGTGTCAGCATGCCCGACTTTGATATTGACTTCTGCTACGAACGCCGGCAGGAAGTTATTGACTATGTTGTCCGTCAGTACGGTGCTGACCATGTAGCCCAGATCGCAACCTTCGGTACCATGGCGGCAAAAGGTGCCGTGCAGGACGTCGGACGCGTGCTCGGCATGTCCTTTGCGGATGTAAACGCAGTTAAAAAAGAGATTCCCGCAGAACTCGGTATGACCATCGAAAAAGCCTTGCAAAGTTCGCAGGATCTTAAAAAAATGTATGACACCAATCCCGATGTCAAAAAACTCATTGACGTTTCTATGCAGGTCGAAGGCATGCCCCGTAATACGGGTATGCATGCGGCGGGTGTTGTTATCTGCGACCGTCCTGTTGACGATTATGTCCCTTTGTTTAAATCGGGTGATTCCGTTGTTACGCAGTATTATAAGGGTTGGGTTGAAAAATTAGGTCTTTTAAAGATGGACTTCCTCGGTCTTCGTACCCTGACCGTTATTGCCGATGCCGAAAAGATGATTCACAAACGTGAACCTGATTTCGACATCCGTAAAATCAATATCGACGATGAAGCGACCTATAAAATGCTCGGCGAAGGCGGTACGTTCGCCGTGTTCCAGTGCGAATCGGGCGGTATTCGATCCCTCATGATCAATATGCAGCCGCGAAATCTTGAAGATATCATCGCTGTTATTGCTCTGTACCGTCCCGGTCCCATGGATTTCATTCCCGCCTATCTCGAAAACCGTGCACATCCCGATAAAATCACATACCATTGCCCTGAACTGCAACCCATTCTCGACGTTACCTGCGGGGTTATCGTCTATCAGGAGCAGGTTATGCAGATCTTCCGTGAACTTGCAGGTTATTCACTCGGTGCGGCTGATATGGTGCGTCGTGCAGTTGCAAAAAAGCAGGCTGATGTGCTTGCCGAACAGCGCAAATACTTCCTGTACGGCTCGGATGGCACAGACGGCGGATCGAAGTGTGACGGCTGTTTAAAACGCGGTATTTCGGAAGATGCCGCCAATGCCATTTTTGATGACATGGCATCGTTTGCTTCTTACGCATTCAATAAGTCCCATTCCGCTGCTTATGCACTGGTTACTTTCCAGACGGCATATCTGCGCTGTCATTATCCAGCCGAATTCATGGCATCCATGCTCACAAGCGTGCTTTCCAACACCGACAAGGTTGTCGCTTACATCGATGAATGTGCAAACCTCGGTATTGAAGTATTGCCGCCGAGTGTCAATGAATCGGGTGAAAAGTTCACCGTTGTGGACGGCAACATCCGTTTCGGTCTGTTGGCAATCAAAAACTTAGGTGCAGGTTTTATCAGCTTTCTCATTCAGGAACGCGAAGAAAACGGCCCGTTTTACAGTTATTATTCTTTCTGCAAACGTGTATATTGTAAGGAATTCAACCGTCGTTCTCTTGAAAACCTTATCAAGAGCGGTGCGTGTGATTGCTTTGGCCATAACCGCCGACAGATGCTTCTGATGATCGATGATATTTTGGCATCCCTTGAAAGCGACAAGAAGTCCAAGATTGAAGGGCAGATCGGCTTCTTTGACTTAAGTGCAGACCTTGCACAGGCAAGCGAACCGCCCGTTCCCGATGTTAAGGAACTGCCCGAACGCGAACGACTGCAACTTGAAAAAGAAACCACGGGTATGTATATGTCAGGCCATCCCATGACCGAATATGCAACCCTTTCCAAAAAACTCGGAAGTGCAAAAACATCTTCGCTGATGGCTTCCGACCTCAACGACCCTGAAAGCCCCTACCATGACGGCGACAAGATCCGTATTCTCTGCCTGTTGTCCACTGTCCGCAAGAAAATCACAAAGAACGACACCACCATGGCATTTTTATCCATTGAAGATACGGCAGGATCGATCGAAGTTCTTGTATTTCCGAAGAAATACGAACAGTTTGCCGATCTTCTTGTGGAAGATACCGTTGTGCTGTTAACAGGGAAACTGTCTTTGCGTGATGACGAAGTGCCGAAACTCCTGCTTGAAGAAGTCGCATCCGTGGACGGCATGAAAGATGATGACGATCTGATTAAAAATTATCGTCTTCCGCCCATGGAATTCAAACCTTTGCAAAGAAGTCAGGGAAGTGCGGATGAACTTCCTCCGCCTCCACCCGTTGCAAGCAGTACCCCGTCTGCGGATTATGATGCAGACTACGGTTATGTCCCGCCCGAAGATTACAACAATATTCCCGTACCCGATTACAATGACGTCCCGCCCGCAGCCCCGCCCGCACCCGAAAAGCCGAAACCCGTGATGCGTGCGTTGCCGAAGAAGCAATTGCCTGCACCGCAGGTGTCCGTGACGCATGACAATGCGAAAAAAGGTTTGTTCCTGCGCGTTGCAAGCCGCAACGGTGAAGTGCTCAGTAAGGTAAAGAGTCTTTGCGGTATTTTTGCAGAAGACGGCACGCTGCCCGTTATCTTCTATTATGCGGATGAAAAACAATATGACTTTGCCAGCGGACTGCGTACCGAGTGGAATGAACCGCTTGCTTTCTGTCTTGCCACTTTATTGGGCGAAAAAAATGTCGCCGCAAGACTGTAAAAGTCGCTTTTGTGTCAAATTGTGAAAATAAAGGACTGTTAAGTCTTGACAAAACAGTCAATTCGGACTATTATATATTGAACAAAAAATGTTATTATTCCTTCAGGAGGATCTACCCATGAAAACAATTGCCGTACTTACCAGCGGCGGCGACGCCCCCGGCATGAATGCTGCAATCCGTGCCGCAGTTCGCACAGGCTGTGAAAACAATGTAAAAATGCTCGGCATCCGCCGCGGATTCAAAGGCCTTATGGAAGGCGATATGTATGAAATGAATCTGCGCAGTGTTTCCGATATTATTCATCGCGGCGGTACTATGCTTTATTCCGCACGCAGCACCGAATTTGCTACCGAAGAAGGTATGGCAAAGGCTATTGAAGTATGTAAGGCAAACAACATTGAAGGTATCGTTGTCATCGGCGGTGACGGTTCTTTCAGAGGTGCAAGAGATCTCTCCGTCAGAGGTATCAACTGTGTCGGTGTTCCCGGAACGATCGACAATGACATCGCCTGCTCGGATTACACCATCGGTTATGACACTTGCCTTAACACAATTATGGATATGGTTGACCGCATCCGTGATACAACCGAATCGCATGACCGTTGTTCCGTTGTTGAAGTCATGGGCAGAAGAGCAGGTTTCCTGGCTCTGAATGCCGGTATTGCTGTCGGTGCTACCTCCATTCTCATTCCCGAAATTGATTTCAATATTGAACGTGATATTATTGAACGTATGCGCCGTACAATGAAGACTGACAAAAAACATTTTGTCATCGTTGTTGCCGAAGGTATCACCGAAAAGCTCGAAGAACAGGGCATCAACGGTGTCAATGCTCTTGCAAAATACATTCAGCATACTCTCGGTGTTGAAAGCCGTGCAACCGTTCTCGGTCACGTACAGCGCGGTGGTTCCCCCTCTGTCAAAGACCGCGTTGTCGGCAGTCAGATGGGCTCTTATGCAACGCATCTTCTTCTTAACGGCATCGGCAATCGTGTTGTTGCTATGAAGAAGGAAGATATCATCGATTATGATATCGTCGAAGCCCTCAATATGAAGAAAGCCATTGACCGCGAACTTTACAACACGGCAATGGAAATCTCCATCTGATTTTGTTTGTTAAATAAGGGTAATACCCGTAATACCCATGAGAAAACGGAATCCGTACTTGCGGATTCCGTTTTTGTGATTTTAACTGTTCTTTTCATAAATCTTCATAAGACCTTTCAGCAACAGATCTTCGTCGATAATGATTTCATTTTTACAAAGCGGGGCAATAACAGTGGAAAGTCCGCCTGTTGCAACAACCGTGCACTTTTCTTTGAGTTCATCGTTTATTCTTTCAATCAATCCGTCCAGCATACCTGCATTTCCGTAAAGCAAGCCGCTTTTTATGCAATCAACGGTGTTGCTTCCGATCACTTTTTTCGGTTTTTCAAAAGCAATTTTTGAAAGCTGGGAAGTTCTGCTGATGAGTGCATCGTGTGATACTGCAAGACCGGGAATAATCATACCGCCGATATACTGCTTGTCTGCATCAATAACCGAAACGGTGGTTGCCGTTCCCATGTCGATAATAATAAGCGGTGTTGTATATTCGCTGATGCCTGCCACAGCATCTACAACCAGGTCGGAACCGAGCTGGCTCGGATTGTCGATCATAATGCTCAAGCCCGTTTTGATGCCGGGGCCGATGATGAGGGATGTTATGTTGAGATATTTTTCGACAGCGGTTTTAACGGTATTTGTAACAGCAGGCACAACCGAAGAAATAATGGAGCCGGTAATGTCCTCCTTTTTAATATCGTTCATTTCAAATGCAGTTTTGATTGTTACCACATATTCAAGAACGGTGGCTGTGTGATTGGTAGAAAGTCTTTCACGGAAAATAATTTTTTTATCATCAAAACAACCGATTACTATATTTGTGTTTCCGATATCTATCGCAAGAATCATAACTATTACCTCATTTTAATTTTATTATTTTTGATTTATGAAGAACAGAACCGATTGAACCTGTTATAACCGTGCTTGCGAGAATTTCGAAAATTGCATTGATGCCGACAAAAGTGCAAATGAAAACAATCACATTTTTGCCACCCATCAATTCCTGTAAGTAAGTCGTGTTGCCGAACAGTAAAACCAAAGCCCCCATAAACAGTGCGGTATTGAGAAAAGCCGCAAGAAATCCCGTAATAAAGCAAGAAATTTTTTCTCCGATTTTTTTAACCATGACTTTGTGAAGCAAACCGATAATAAGGCCGTCGAGAACTCGCGGCACAAAGCGTTGCAGAAAAGCAAGAACAGGATTCAGCTGAAACAACGCGGCACCCATCGCACTTACGCCACCAACTCCGATGCACTGCAGGAAACTTGTAATTCCGAAAACGGCTCCCATGGCTAACCCGCCTGTGGGGCCCAGTGCAATTGCCGCGATTCCGAGCGGAATCACATTCAGAGTGATAGCAAGAGGACCAATGTTGAGGTAGCCAAGCGGAGTAGTTGACATGATGATCATGATTGCTGTAAACAAAGCAAGCAATACAAGTCTTGTAACTTTTTCGTTTGATTTAGTCATATGCAGACCTCCTGAAGATGTTATTATTCTCAAATGAGATACAATACAGCATCAGTATAACATATTTTTTTTGTTGTGTATATATCTTTTTTTTCAAATATATGCTATACTTTAAAAGCAAATTTAATTTTTTTTATAAAGGACTGAGATTATGCTGAACGGAAAAACCGTAGTGCTTGCTGTTACAGGCAGTATCGCCGCATACAAAATCGCAAATCTTGCAAGAATGTTGAAAAAACTGCATTGCAATGTGCAGGTTCTTATGACGCAGAATGCAACAAACTTTATAAATCCCATTACCTTTGAATCGCTTACGGGACAAAAGTGCCTGATTGATACCTTTGACAGGAATTTTGAATTCAGCGTTGAGCACGTTGCACTTGCAAAAAGGGCTGACGTTGTGCTTGTGGCACCGGCTTCTGCCAATGTGATCGGTAAAATTGCAAACGGCCTTGCCGATGATATGCTTACCACGACCGTTATGGCTTGTCCTTGCAAGAAGATTGTTTCCCCTGCGATGAATCATAACATGTTCCACAATCCCATTGTCAAGGATAATATTGAAAAACTTAAAAAGTTCGGTTATGAAATCATTGAGCCTGACCACGGTATGCTTGCAAACGGAGATACGGGGGACGGCAGAATGCCGGACGAAAGTGTACTCCTTGAATATATCCTCAAAGAAATTGCTTTTAAAAAAGATCTTGCCGGTAAAAAAATCCTTATAACGGCAGGTGCAACCAGAGAAAGCATTGACCCTGTACGCTTCATCACCAATCATTCAAGCGGCAAAATGGGCATTGCGTTGGCAAAGGCGGCAGTTTTAAGAGGTGCAGATGTGACTCTCGTGGCGGCACATACGGATGTTGCATTGCCGATGTTTGTGAAGACTGTCAAAGTAAAATCGGCAGAAGATATGTTCTGTGCGGTAACGGAAAATATGCATGCATACGATTGTATTATCAAGGCGGCTGCAGTTGCCGATTATACGCCTGTTACGGTTGCTGACGGTAAAATCAAAAAGACAGACAGCAATATGGCAATTGAACTTAAGCGTACAAAGGACATTCTTGCCTATCTCGGCGAACACAAAAAAGACGGACAATTCATCTGTGGCTTTTCAATGGAAACCGACAATGTTCTTGAAAACTCAAGAAAGAAACTCACAAAGAAAAACTGTGATATGATTTGTGCCAATTCGCTCAGAACACAAGGTGCAGGCTTCGGCACGGATACAAACGTTATCACGCTGATAACAAAAGACGCAGAAACCGAACTTCCGATTCTTTCAAAACAGGAAGCCGCACACAGAATTTTAACAGAAATTTTCGGGACGGAAAATCATTGACAGGATATTTTTTGTACATTATGAGTATTGACAGGCCAAATTGTTTTTTTTATACTGTTTGTGAACAGATAAAAAGAAAGTGGAGGTTTTGGTTGTGAAAATCTTTAAAAAAGTTCTTTTTGTGATTGTGTCGATTGTTATTTTATCCCTTTGTGTTTCGTTTGTCAGTGCTGCCGACGGGGAAGTTACGGACCTTGGTGTTATTTTTGAAATCAATAATAAGCAGATCAGAGTTGCATTCCGGGAATCAAACGGAAAGTACTACCTTTTTATGCCGTCGGATGTGCCGATGACATCGCTTGTTCTTGATTTTAATGCAAAAGAGGCCGTTTTTCTTGACGGTAAACAAGTTCAGAGCGGCGATTTTGTTTCTTTTGAAGCAAGCGGAGAATATGTAATTTCATGCAACGGAAACGAAAAGGTTTTGTCTGTGTTTGCATCCGAGAATGTTGCATCTGTGCATATTACAACCAAATCCGGTTCTATGGCGGCAGTGCATGCCGATAAATCCCACAAAGAAGAGGCTGATATTGTCATTATAGATGATGGTGCGATTATAACAGACAGTGCACTTTCTTATATCAAGGGAAGAGGCAATGCTACATGGGGATATGTAAAAAAGCCGTATAATATCAAGTTTGACAAAAAGACAAGTTTGTTTGGCATGGATAAAGCAAAGAAATGGACATTGCTTGCCAATTATTATGATAAAACCATGTTGCGCAATGCAACTGCATTTGCACTTGCAGAGACGGCAGGGCTTGCATTTACATCGGAATATGTTTTCACGGATCTGTATATCAATGATGAGTATTACGGTAGCTACCTGCTGTGTGAGAGTGTTGAAGTCGGGGACGGTCGGGTGGAAATTGCAGATCTTGAGTCTGAAACGGAAGATGTCAATACGGATGATCTTGATTCTTTTTCTTTCGGCGGTGCACAGGTAACTGATTACACAAAATTGCAGGCAGGTACACAGAAATGGGTCAATATCCCTAATAATCCGGAGAATATCACCGGCGGTTATTTGCTTGAATATGAACTTGCAACCCGTTATCCGGAAGAAGTCAGCGGCTTTGTGACCGACAGAAAGCAACCCATTGTTCTCAAAGCACCGGAATATGCTTCGCAGGCACAGGTGCAATATATCAGTTCGTATTATCAGGAATTTGAAGATGCTGTATTTTCCGCAGACGGTTACAATGCTGCAGGAAAACATTACACGGAATACATTGATGTTGACTCCTTTGTGAAAATGTATGTTTTTCAGGAGTTTGTCAAAAATCTTGATGCCGGATTGACAAGTTTTTATATCTGTAAAGATGCGGACAGTGGTCTGTTCAGGGCGGCTCCCGTCTGGGATTTCGATAAAGCTCTCGGAAGCAGTGAGGCAAGATACGGCACAGATATCCGTTATCCGACAGGTTGGTGGGCAGGTGTGATTTACTATCAGGCGCAACACGCATTCGATGGTGCCATCCCCACAATTCTCAATGCACTTTATAAACAGGATGACTTTTTTGAGCTTGCTTGCCGTTATTGGAATGATGAGTTTTCACAATTGATCACCGCAACATATCTGAACAATATCGGACAACAGGCGAACGAACTGTTGCCGTCGGCAGTAATGAACTGCGTGCGTTGGAATTATTATGCAACGGATGCTTATGATGCAGTGGAATCGGCATATATGAATGAAACCAATGCGACACTGATTGACTTTATTGCGAACAGGAAAGCGTTTCTTGACAGCGGTTTTTCCGCATCGACTGTACGTGTCTTTTTTGATGCGAATGGTGCAAGTGGCTGTATGTTCAATGATAAAATTTTCAAAAACGGAGATTATATAACACTGCCTGCGTGCACATTTACTTTCCGTGATAAGATTTTTGACGGTTGGAGTACTTCTGAAGACGGCAGTGGCGGGAAATGGAGTGCGGGAGAACGTGTGCAGTTGAATTCCGAAAAAGAAACCTTCTACGCACTTTGGAAAGAAGTTGAACAAAATCCGGCATTGTCCGATTGTGATCATATTTGTCACAGTGACAGCGGATTTATGCGTTTTATATGGACAATCCTCAGTTTCTTTTACAGAATATTCCGCACAAATCAGTTCTGTGAATGCGGAGCACTGCACTATTGATGTGTGAAAAAATAATATTAACCATGCAAAAAACCGCAGACCATTCAAAAAGATGGTCTGCGGTCATTTTGTTCACTTGTTTGTCAGTTACACTTTGCGGCAAGTTTGTTCATGTAGTCCCAACTTTCTTCCGTTGCCTTGAACGGGTCGTTGTCTACCCAATCAATGTCCTGCTCATAAACAATGTAGGGAATGCCGAGTTTCTGACAAGCCCTGTAGCAATCTTCCAGATTGACAAGCCCCTGCCCTAAAGAACAGAACTTGCGTTCGCCGTCAGGTAACACATAATCCTTGAAATGCAGAACCTTGACTCTGCCTTTCATTTTTTCAAGATATTCAGCGGGATTCACACCTGCATAGTGCATCCATGCCACATCGGGAATAAACCAGAACAGATCGGGGTCGGTTTCTTCCAGCAGAATGTCCATAATGGTCTTGTCGCCGTCCACTTTTTGGAACTCAAAATCGTGGTTGTGATAGCAAAAACGTTCACCTCTGTCACGCATTGCTTTGCCGATTTCTGTAGCCTTCGCAATGAATGCACGCACCGCTTCCGCCGATTCTCTTGCATCGCCGGGCATACCGCCGATGCCCATGCAGTCGCAGTCAATGAGTTTGTGCTCGTCGATCATTGCATCAAGGTCATTGAGCATTCTGTTGAAATCCTTGTGTGTGACACAAACATCCATATCGTATTTTCTGACAATATCAGCCGTGGTTTGCGGATCAATGGGTCCGATTCCCGAAATCTGAATCACACGGACGCCCATATTATGCAATCTTTTGAGTGTTGCATCAAAATCATCCGCATTCTGAATATGATCTCTGAGTGTGTACAGCTGAATGCCTAATTTAATATCTGTCATAAGAGAACCTCCGTAAAACTTCATTATTTTCAGTATATCATACTCAAAAAATATCGCAAGTCTTTTTCCTTGCTCTTTTCGCACAAAAATAACGGGCAGAATTTGTATATTATTTTTAAAATAATCTTTGACAAAGAAAACAGAAAATGGTAAAATATTTTTACTAAACATAAAGGAGTAAAGAAAATGAAAAAAGTCCTTTCCGTTATCCTTTCACTTTGCATGGTTCTTCCGTTTGCATTTGCTGTAACTGCAACGGAAAACACAGATGTACTGCAGTTTGATGAAAACGGCGAATTTGTGATTATGCATCTTTGTGACTGTCAGGACGGTTTCCCTGCAAGCGAAACCATGCTTGCCTTCATCCGCTACACTATTGCAAAGTATGATCCCGATATCGTTGTTCTCGGCGGCGACAACACCGTAGGCCCCAAAGAAACAAAGGCACAGGCCATTGAAGAACTGGTTACCCCCTTTGTTGAAAGTGAAACTTATTTTGCTGTCACCTTCGGCAATCACGACAATGAACAGGGGGTTGATAAGGAACAACTGTTGGAATATTATCAGCAGTACGGCGGTGAATATTGCTTGACTGTTGACATCGTTCCTGAACTGTTCGGTGTCGGCACTCACAATCTGCCCGTTCTCAGTTCCGACGGCAGTAAATATGCGTTCAACATCTGGACGTTTGACTCCAATACCTATGTTGAAGGCGGCGGTTATGACGCTGTTCATGAAGATCAGATCGAATGGTACAAGCAGACTGCAGCTGACCTTGCTGCAGCCAACGGCGGTGAAGTTGTTCCGGCAATGGCATTCCAACACATCATTGTCGGCGAAGCTTATCCCGCACTGTTCCAGCCCTACCCGGACGCACTTGCTGTGCCGGACATCACCAAGACCGTTGATGGAGTGACCTATTCTTTCACTCCGCAGTATGACCGCATCACAAGCGGCGTTGTTATGGAATTCCCGTGCCCCGGCGAAATCAACTACGGTCAGTTTGATGCCTTCCTTGCAGTCGGCGATGTGATTGCAACCTTCTCCGGCCATGACCACATCAACTCCTTTACCGTACCTTATAAGGGCATTGATATTGTCAATACCCCCGGTGCAACATTTAACTCTTACGGTGATGATTCCAACCGCGGTTGCCGCATTCTGACCATCAACGAAAATGATCCCGAAAATTACAAGAATGAACTTGTCAGCATTTCGGATGTTATTCTCAGCGGTGAGTCTGAAGAACTCAACGGCACAAAAGATGCTTCCATGATCAAAGCATTATTCGGTAAATTCGTGCAGATCATCATTGATGTTTTCTGCAAGGTTGTCGGCTTTATTCAGGGACTTGCATAATTGCAAATAATGTAAAAATTGAACATTAAATCTTATGCTCTTGCAGGAATTTTTCTGTAAGAGCATATATTTTTACTTAAAATTGTCTATTTTTTAACGTTAATAATTTAACGTTAAAGCATTAACAAAAACTTGATTGATATTGCACAAATTGCAAAGATACGCCTTGTGCAGACTATTTAAACTTTTTTATCATCCGTGAATTTGCTTGCAATCAGTTTGTTTTCATGTTACAATTTTACCGAAATTTTTGTATTTATAGGAGAACATGATGATTCCTGCCATTATTCTGTTTGCCGTAACCTATGTGCTGATTCTTGTTTTCAGCAAATATCGTCCGTATATTGCATTGGCTTCGGGGGTTCTTTTTGTTGTTACTGGAATGTTGCCGCTTGGTGATGTTTTCGGCTCCATTGACTTTAATGTTCTTTTGATGATTGCAGGTACCATGGGAATCGTCGCTTTGTTCATTGAAAGCAAAATGCCGTCCCTGCTTGCCGATCTTGTTATGGAAAAAGTACCTACGGTGCAGATGGCGGCGGTTGCCATGGCTTTGTTTGCAGGCATCATTTCCGCTTTTGTTGATAACGTTGCGACCGTTCTGATGGTAGCTCCCGTTGCCTTGGAGATTTGTAAAAAACTGAAAACCAACCCCGTGCCGTTCATCATTGCCATTGCCGTTTCTTCTAATTTGCAAGGAGCCGCAACGCTGGTCGGTGACACCACCGCAATCATGCTCGGTTCCGCCCTGGATATGAGTTTTCTTGACTTTATTATCTACAATGGAAAACCCGGTATATTCTTTGCGGTTGAACTCGGTGCCGTGCTTTCTGCATTGATTCTCGCTGTTCTCTTCCGCAAAGAAAAGAAACCTATTCCGAAAACAGGTGAAAGAACAAAAGTCTCAGACTACGTTCCCACCGTTCTTCTTGTCGGTGTTATTGTTGCTCTTATCGGTGCTTCGTTTATTCCGAACAAACCCGACATCACAAACGGTCTTATTTGTTGCGTGCTGATGGTGATCGGACTTGTGTATAACTTCATCAGAAAGAAGAATGTGTCGGCAATTATTGAGCCGATCAAGCAGATTGACTTTGAAACCATCGGGTTGTTGCTCGGCTTGTTCCTGATGATCGGCGGTATCTCTGCACAAGGTGTCATTGATGCAGCTGCTAATTTGCTTGCAAAAGCAGGCGGCGGTAACATTTTCTTCCTTTACACGGTTGTTACCTGGGCATCGGTTCTCATTTCTGCATTTATCGATAACATCCCGTATGTTGCAACCATGATTCCCGTCATCGGCGGTCTTGCTGCAGCACTCGATGTTGATCCAACGGTTCTGTATTTCGGACTTCTTTCCGGAGCAACCCTCGGCGGTAACTGTACACCTATCGGTGCCTCTGCTAACATTACCGGTATCGGAATCCTTCGCAAAGAAGGTTACGAAGTCAAAAACAGCGACTTTTTCAAAATCGGTATTCCGTTCACACTTGCCGCTATTATTCCGGCTTACATCTTCCTGTGGATCTTCTACGGCGTATAAAAACAAGAGCGCTTGGTGAGCTGTTCACCAAGCGCTTTTTTCTTACTTACTTTTTCAATTTGTGAATAACGGCGGCAGATGTGCCGATGAGCATGGCGGCAGTTGCACCCAAAAGGGAATATTTGTATTTCTGCAAACCGTCCGCATCCAGCAAATATCTTAACTGTGCCCAAAATCCCGTACCCATAATATCATCATAGGTCAGATGACAGGTTCTGAAGTTTTCGGGCTTATTTTCGTCAAATTCAAAAATACGCACACCGCGGTTTTTGACACCGTAACAACGCAGTGATGCACAGGCAGTCTGAATCATGCGAACCCCGTTCCATGTGCCGTCAAAGCAGTTTGTATGATCATGACCTGCCACAATTGCCTTGATTGAGCTGTCCTCTTTAACCGCATCGAACAGACCTGTGTTCTTTTCGAGCATGCACGGAAACTCACCGAGATCACCGTTTGCAAGGTGCGGATTCAGGCGATAAAATTTATTTTCTCCGGATTCACCGTATAAATGATGATCAATGACACCGCCGACATGCGGGGGACATTCTTCAAGCAGATTTGCTTGCTCTGGCAGGGGAATGTGGATAAAGAGCAGTCCCGGGATTGCACCTACGGTTTCTTTGGTCTTTTTGCTTATCTTTTTGAACCATGCAACGGCTTCTTCGGTTACATAAGAATAAGTTTTCTTTTCGGCTTTGTCCTGCCATGCAGAATCAAACAACCAGAAACGGAAAATCTCTTTTGCTTCGTCGGAAGAAAACAAGGGAATGTAGCAAGTTCCGACTTCGTGAATGTATTCTTTTTCGGTCGGCATCACGCAGTTGGGGTAACTGCTGTAAATTTCAGCTATTTCCTGCTTTGTAAGGCAGTTCATGTCATCGTGGTTGCCGAAAATATAAACAAACGGAATGCCTCTTTTTTCGAGAGGGGCGATGATATGATCAATGGCCTTGATCATCCGTCTTTTTTCACCCGCATCCGTTTTTACGGTATGGCGTGAACCGAAGCGGGCATCACGCAGATGATTACCGAGAACGTTATCTCCCGTAAAAACAACAAGGTCGGGTTTGACCTGATCATATACTTTATTAAGCATGGCGATCATGGTGTGATTTGCAAAAGAAAGATCCTGCGGATCACTGACCTGCATTACGGTCAGATGTCCGTTCTTAAAACATATTTTTTTATTCATAATCAAAAATCGGGGCGGTCTGCAGACCGCCCTTGTCCTTTTTAAAGAGATTGAATGTCGCTTTCGTCTATTTCGCGGATGTTCTTTTCCTTGAACAGTTTTTCAGCCTTTGCAAGATCATGTTCGTTGATGCGAAGCACCACATAGGCATCCTTTTTGGAGTTGGAAATGAACGCATAGGTGTATTCAACAACAATGTTTGCATCTGCAAGAATGCGCAATACGCTTGCAAGGCCGCCGGGTGTATCGGGAACGGCAACCGCGCAGATTTCGGTGATGTTTACAACGCAGTTTTTGTCGCGAAGTACCTGTGCTGCCTTTTCGGTATCATTGACAATCAGACGAAGGATGCCGAAATCTTGGGTTTCAGCAATGGAGAGTGCACGCAGGTCAATGCTGTTATCGGCAAGAATACCCGTAATGTCGGCAAGTGCGCCGGATTTGTTTTCTACAAAGATGGAAAGTTGCTTGATTGCCATAATAATTTCCTCCTTAGCTTAATCGTGCAGTTTTCTGTTGTCGATGACACGCTTTGCTTTGCCTTCAAAGCGCTGGATGGTGTTGGGTGCAACCAGCTTGACAGCAGCCTGGATACCGAGCAACTCTCGGATTGCGACCTGCAGCTTCTTTTCATAGGAAGTGAGGGCAGCAGCCTTATCGCTGAATATTTCAGGAGTAACCTCAACCTGTACTTCAAGTGTATCTGCATTGTTCACGCGGTCAACAATGAGCATATAGTTGGGAGCATAACCCTGTTCAAGAAGAACGGTTTCGATCTGCGATGGGAATACATTGACACCGCGGATGATAAGCATATCATCCGTTCTGCCGAGAATCTTGCTCATACGGGCAAAACTTCTGCCGCATTCGCACTTTTCGCGAGTGATGTAACCGAGGTCCTTGGTTCTGTAGCGAATAACAGGGAAGGCTTCTTTTGTGATGCAGGTGAATACGATTTCACCAATCGTGCCGTCGGGAACGGGTTCAAATGTTTCGGGATCAAGCACTTCAATAATGAAATGGTCTTCATTGACGTGCATGCCGCACTGCTTTTCACAAGTGAAAGAAACGCCGGGGCCCATAACTTCTGTAAGGCCGTAAATATCATAAGCCTTGATTTTCAGTTTATCTTCGATATACTGACGCATTTCTTCCGTCCATGGTTCTGCACCGAAAATACCTGCTTTCAGCGGCAGTTTTGCGGCATCAATGCCTGCCTGTTCAACCGCTTCCGCAATGGTCATTGCATACGACGGGGTGCAGCAGAGAATGGTCGAACCGAAGTCTTCAAGGATGGTAACCTGTCTTTTTGTCTGACCGGCAGAAACAGGGATGGCCGTTGCACCAATCTGCTGTGCACCGTAGTGCAGGCCGAAACCACCGGTAAAAAGACCGTAACCGTAAGAAACATGCACAAAATCGGTTTCATCTGCACCTGCTGCCACAAGAGCTCTTGCACAGATTTCACCCCAGGTGTGAACGTCCTTTTCGGTGTAGCCGACAACAACCTGTTTGCCGGTTGTGCCGCTGGAAGCGTGCAGCTCAACCACTTCACTCAGGTCTGTTGCAAACATGCCGTAAGGATACGTATCACGCAGATCCTGCTTGGTGGTGAAGGGAAGCTTTGTGATGTCTTTGATACTTTTGATGTCTTCGGGTTTTACGCCTGCTTCATCCATACGCTGACGGTACATCGGTACTTTTTCATATACTCTCTTGACCGTTGCAATAAGACGTTCGCTTTGAAGAGAATCAAGCGTTTCGCGTGAAGCGGTTTCGATCTCCTCCTGCCAATACTTCATTTTCATAGTAACCATTCCTTTATATAAAAATTGATTATGCGTTAAAGCCGAGTGCAAATGCTTTTTTGTTCAGTTCCACAAATTTCGGAGCAACAAGCTGCTCGATCTGTGCGATCCACTTGTCATATTCAATGTGGAAATACTTTGCAAGTCTGCCCATCAGAACGATGTTAACTGCCTTTGAAGAGCCTGCTTCGTTTGCAAGGGAAAGTGCATCAAGTGCATCCACAAATGCACCTGCACTGACAATTTCGTCAAGAATTTCATGCGGATATGTTGCAGCACCGGTAATGACGGGCATGGGATCAATTTCCTGTGTATTCACAATGATCTTGCCGTCTTTTTTCAGGCATTTTGCCCAACGGGCTGCTTCGAGCTTTTCAAAAGAAATAATGAAATCTGCTTCACCTTCTTCAATGATGGGAGAAGCAACTCTGTCGCCGAAACGGACATAAGTAACCACGGAACCACCGCGCTGGCTCATGCCGTGCACTTCGGAAACTTTAACGTCATAGCCTTCGTTTACAAGGAGATTACCGAGTACACGGCTTGCAAGAAGCGAACCCTGTCCGCCGACACCGACGATCATAATGCTGGTTGTATTCATTTTTGTAACCTCCTTATTCGATCGCACCGAAAGCACAAAGTTGTTCGCAGACACCGCAACCGACACAGAGTGTGTCATCAATGTGTGCTTTGCCGTCTACCATGCTGATAGCGGGACAACCGATCTTCATGCACATTTTGCAGGAACGGCATTTGTCTGTGTCAATTTTTACGGGCGGTTTTGCCTTGACGGATTTAAGAAGCACGCAGGGACGTCTGGAAATAATGACGGACGGTTCGTCTGCGGCAAGTTCTTCTTTAATTGCCGTATCACAGGCTTTCAGGTCATAGGGATCTACCACACGGACACGCTTGATTCCGACAGCACGGCAGAGGGCTTCAAGATCGATCTTTGCGGCAGGATCGCCTTTGATGTTGTAACCAGTGGTGGGGTTTTGTTGATGTCCCGTCATCCCTGTAATAGAGTTGTCGAGAATAATAACAAGAGAATGGGAGTCATTATAAGCGATGTTGACAAGACCCGTAATACCCGAATGCATAAATGTGGAGTCACCGATGACGGCACAGGTCTTCATTTCATCGTTGCCGAGTGCTTTGTTGAAACCGTGCAGCCCCGATACGGATGCACCCATGCAAAGAACGGCATCAAGTGCATCAAGCGGTTTCTGTGCACCGAGGGTATAACAACCGATATCACCCATAACGGTGACTTTATTTTTGGAAAGCGTATAGAACAGACCTCTGTGCGGACAGCCTGCACACATGACGGGCGGACGTACGGGAATTGCAGATTCGGGAGTAAAGCCTGTCTTTTCTTCAAGACCGAACACCTTTGCAATGCTTTTCTGAGAGTATTCGCCGAGCGGTGTGAACAAGTCTTTGCCCTCACAGGTAAGTCCGAGATTTTTACAATGGGTTTCAATAATGCCGTCAAGTTCTTCAATCACAACAAGACGGTTAACCTTTGCGGCAAATTCAGTAATCAGTTTTACGGGCAGGGGATTGACAAGACCGAGTTTCAGCACGCTTACGCTGTCGCCGAAAATTTCTTTGACATACTGATAACAAGTGCCCGATGTGATGATGCCGAGTTCTGTGCCGCCCATTTCAACCTTGTTGAAAGGACAATTTTCCGCAAATGCAATCAGTTTTTGTGTGCGTTCTTCAACAACAGGATGACGCTGTTTTGCATTGGCCGGCATCATGATGTTTTTGCCCGCCTGCTTCGTGTATGCAATGCGGCCTTTTTCTTCGCGTTTGCCGAGTGCAACAATACTCTGCGAGTGTGCGATTCTGGTGCACATTCTCAAAATAACGGGCGTGTCGAACTGTTCGGAAAGGTCAAATGCGGCCTTTGCAAATGCAAGACTTTCTGCGGAATCGGCAGGCTCAAGCATCGGTACTTTTGCGGCAATGGCATAGTGACGGGAATCCTGCTCGTTCTGCGAAGAATGCATGCCCGGGTCATCGGCAACGCAAATGAGTAATCCGCCGTTGACACCCGTGTATGAAAGGGTGAAAAGCGGGTCAGCAGCAACGTTCAGACCGACGTGCTTCATGGCACAAGCAGATCGAACACCTGCAAGGGATGCACCGAAGGCAGCTTCCATTGCAACCTTTTCGTTAGGAGCCCATTCACAATGCATTTCATCATATTTTGCGGAAAATTCCGTGATTTCCGTGGACGGAGTGCCGGGGTAGCTGGAAACAACTTTCACACCGGCTTCATAAATACCTCTGGCAACAGCTTCGTTGCCGATCATCAGTTTTTTCATCGCATATCCTCTTTTTTAATAATTATAAAAATTATATGACTTTTCAGGCAGAATGTCAACACAAAAGTAAAGCCGAAAAACGGCAGAAAACTCTGCCGGTGACAAATTTATTGTTTTTCAGCCATTTCTTTGAGTCTTTCAACAGCTTGTTCACGCATCTTATATTTCAGGATCTTACCTGCCACATTCATTGGGAAATCGTTCATGAAATGCACATAACGGGGCACTTTGTGTTTTGCCATGTGTGCATCAACAAACTTTTTCATTTCGTCTTCTGTGCAGGTTTCACCTTTTTTCAGAATCACACAAGCCATGATTTCTTCACCGAAACGCGGGTCGGGAATGCCGATAACCTGCACATCATGTACCTTGGGATTGGTGAGAATCAGTTCTTCGATTTCTCTGGGATAAATATTTTCACCGCCGCGGATGATCATATCCTTAAGTCTGCCCGTGACCTTGAAATAACCTCTTTCGTCGCGGCAACAAAGGTCACCCGAATGCAGCCAGCCGTCTTTGTCAATGGCTTCGGCTGTGGCCTTGGGCATTTTGTAGTAGCCTTTCATGACGTTGTAGCCGCGTACCACGAATTCACCGTTGACACCGTCGGGCACATCTTCGCCCGTTGCCGGGTCAATGTTTTTGCATTCGATGTAGGGGAAAGCCTTGCCGACGGTTTCCACACGGTCATCAAGCGATTCCGTGACTTCACCCATGGTGCATCCGGGGGAAGCTTCTGTCAGACCGTAAACACTGAGAATGCCTGTCATGTTCATTTCGGCGGCGGCTTTGCGCATGAGTTCCGGCGGACAGTTTGCACCGGCCATAATGCCTGTGCGCATATAGGAGAAGTCGGTTTTGGTAAAATCGGGATGCGTGAACATCAGGTTGAACATGGTGGGAACACCATGGAAAACGGTAATTCGTTCATTGTTGATGCAAGCAAGAGAAGATTTGGGGGAGAAATAGGGAATTGGCATCATGGTAGATCCGTGCGTAACCGAAGCGGTCATGGCAAGCACCATGCCGAAGCAGTGGACCATGGGAACCTGTATCATCATGCGGTCGGCAGTGGACAGATCCATACGGTCGCCGATGCACTTACCGTCATTGATGATGTTATAATGGGTCAGCATAACACCCTTGGGGAATCCTGTTGTACCCGATGTGTACTGCATGTTGCATACATCGTGAATATCCGTTGCGGCGGCAAGGCGGTTGACTTCATCCTGACTGACGAGGTCAGCTCTTGCCAGGGCTTCGTTCCATTCCAGACATCCTTTCATGCGGAAACCAATCGTGATAACATTACGAAGGAAAGGAAGTCTTGCCGAGTGCATTTTTTCACCGGGTTTTAAGTTTTCAAGCTCGGGACACAGTTCCTGAATGATTTCTTTGTAGTTGGAATCCTTGAAACCGTCAATCATGATCAGCGTATGTGTGTCAGACTGACGCAGAATATATTCCGCTTCGTGGATCTTGTATGCGGTGTTCATCGGAATCAGAACCGCCCCGATCTTGGTGACAGCCCAGAATGCAATGTACCACTGCGGCAGGTTGGTTGCCCAGGCCGTAACATGCGTGCCGGGTTTGACACCCATGGAAATCAGCACACGGCAGAATTCATCCACATCGTCGCGGAACTGTGCATAGGTTCTTGTATAGTCAAGAGTCGTGAATTTAAACATATACTGGTCGGGGAATTCTTCGACCATCTTGTCAAGCAATTGAGGGAATGTGATATTGACAAGCGATTCCTTTTTCCACACAAACTTGCCCGTGTGTGCCATGTTGTCGTACAGATGACTCTTGGTTTTGCGTTCTTGTTCAAACATGCTCATGTAGCTGACAAAGTGCGAGAAAATAACGGACGGATCCTGCAGATCGGGCATCCATTCGGGATCCCATTCGAGGGAAATGAAGCCGGCATAATTCAGTGTGCGCAGTGCATTGTGGATCTCATCAACAGGCAGCGTACCTTCGCCTATAAGGCAATATTGCAAGCCGCCTTCCGTTTCTTCGGAATCCTTGAAATGAACATGCTTGATGTATGCACCTAAGTTTGTAACGGTCTGATCTGGGGCTTCTTTTGCATCTCTGTATGTGTGGTGCACATCCCACAGAACAGCAAGATTGTCACAGGCAAAGCGGTTGAGTACGGTGCACAGCTTCTTTGTGTCGGAATAAATACCCGCTGTTTCCATGAGCAGTGTGATGTTTTCATCTTCTGCCATGGGAACCGCTTTTGTAAGATAATTGAATACGGCTTCATCCACGCATTCATCGTTATCAACTGCGGGTGCATGAATGCGGATGTAAGGTACTTTCAAAGCCTTTGCATATGTAATACAAGAGGCGGTTTCGGTTATATTTTCTTCGAGTTTTTCTGCATTACCAATGTCGCAAAGTGCATCAATACAGGGGATGCAGAGCTTGTTTTCAATCAAATTGCGAACAGTTGCTGCGGCCATTTCCAGATTTGCAGGCCCTGTTTTTTCGTTGAATTCGGGTGCGTTTATGTTGTGGATTTCAATGCCGGTAAAACCTGCTTCCACGGCATTTGAAATAAATTCCTGCCATGTTGTGTTATTCCAGCCCTTTGTTGAAAAAGAAAGCTTCATCAGTTTTTCTCCTCTTCATAAACGATTTTGTTGAGTGCATTAAGATAAGCACGGATGGAAGCACCGACGATATCGGTGGAAATGCCGTTGCCGGAATACAGTTTACCGTTTGCACGCAGGCGGATGATGGCATTGCCGACGGAATCTCTGCCTTCGGTAATGGAGCGGATACGGAAATCGTCGAGTTCATAGTGTACGCCGATGATCTGCTCAATTGCCATAAATGCCGCATCAATCGGGCCGTCCCCCATGCTGATTCCGTGCAGAATGGTTCCGTTTTTCTCTATTTCGATTGTTGCAGAGGAAATGATATCACTGCCCGAGTTACTTACATAGCTCTTCATGCGGTAAACGGGAGGTACCTGCATGGCGGCAGAAGCCACAATGGCATCGAGTTCTTTCAGGGATACGTTTTTCTTTGCGGCAACGGTTTTGAATGCTTCAAAAACTTTTGCATTGTCATCGTCGGAAAGGTCATAGCCGAGTTTTCTGACAGCCTTTGCGACGGTTGCGGCATCATCTGATTTTGTAAGCAGAACTCCGTTTGCAAAAACATCGTTTTCTTCCGCCTTGGAGAGCTGTTCCTGTCTGTGGCGAATGAAATTGATGACCTGCGTTTCAATTCTTTGCAATCCCGTGTGGTCAAGACCGCTTGTGACTGCACAGGAATCGCCTCTTAATCTGAATAATTGTGCAATGCTCGACAGGGCAGGTGCATCAAAGCCGGCAACAGCAGTCTGAATTTCATCGGCTCCTGCACGAATGCTTGCGGCTGTGCAGGCACAAGCCATGTCCATGGCATTGGAACAGCGGACACCGAGAGGAATTCCTGCGGGCATGTCGAGCTTAGCAATGAAAGCGGCAAATTCGTCAGGCATCATCGTACCTGCTGTGTCGCAGATGGTGATTGTTTTTGCACCTGCTGCAACGGCTTTGTCAATGGCGGCGGTAAGAAAATCGGGTTCACTGCGGGTCGCATCTTCCGCAACAAATTCAACATCATTGCAAAGTGAAGCACATTTTGCAACGAGTTCACCGATCATTTCCAATACGGCACTGCTTTTTTTGTGGCAGAAATATTCCATCTGTACAGGGGAAACCGGAACACAGACCTGCAATCTTGCCTTTGCTGCATTTTTCAGCGAATTCCATGCAAGGTCGATTTCTTCAGCAGAATGCCCCACAGGAAGCACAACGCAAGCCTTGCGGATGACTGCACTGACGGTTTTAACAAGAAGTGTATCTGTTTTTATATCATAAATTTCAGGCAGTTCAATATAATCAACACCCGCTTTTTCCAGTAGCTTTGCAATTTCCGTTTTTTCACGGAAAGTAAGGCTTATGTCCCTTTTGCGGGAAGCAGCTTTGAGTGTTTCATCTGCAATTCTGATTCTTTTCATCTGTTTGAACTCCTTTTTGAATAAAAATAAAACCCCTGAGGATAAAAACCTCAGGGACGAATAAAAATCCGCGGTACCACCCTAATTACCGTTTTTTGAACGGTCACTTTACAGACTCAATCAAGTCTTTCGCCATGATAACGGGGCGATCCGCAATTCCTTATGCACTCCGTGGGAGGGTTAGGGAATTGAGCTCCGGAATGAGACCGGTTCAGTACTTCAATGTTGACTTGCAGCACCCGTCAACTCTCTGAAAAATCCGTACTGGCCGTAATTCCTTCACAGCCTTTATTTGATGGTGGAATTATAGCACATTAACTTCTTAAAGTCAAGCATTTTTTCTTGACTTTTTCCAACATATATGTTATCATCCATGATATTATGGAATATGTATGCGTGCATATTTGTAAAGATATGAAACGTGTTTTTTGGAGGTAATATGTACAACAAAGTGTCAACCGAACTCAACTTTGTTGAGCGCGAAAAACAAACGGAAAAATTCTGGCGTGAAAATGACATTTTCCGCAAGAGTACAGAAATGAGAAAAGGTTGCGGCTCTTATGTGTTCTATGACGGTCCCCCGACTGCAAACGGCAAGCCGCATATCGGCCATGTGCTGACCCGTGTTATCAAAGATATGATCCCGCGTTATCACACCATGAAGGGTGCTATGGTACCGCGTAAAGCAGGTTGGGATACCCACGGACTGCCCGTTGAACTTGAAGTTGAAAAACTCTTGGGCATCGACGGCAAAGAACAGATTGAAAACTACGGCATTGCCCCTTTCATTGAAAAATGTAAGGAAAGTGTCTGGAAATACAAAGGTATGTGGGAAGATTTCTCGGGAACCGTCGGTTTCTGGGCAGACATGGATAATCCTTATGTAACCTATCACGATTCCTACATTGAATCCGAATGGTGGGCACTTCGTCAGATCTGGGACAAGGGGCTTCTTTACAAGGGCTTCAAGGTCGTCCCTTATTGCCCTCGTTGCGGCACTCCGCTGTCTTCGCACGAAGTAGCACAGGGATATAAGGATGTCAAAGAACGTTCTGCCATTGTCCGTTTCAAGGTCATGGATGAAGATGCTTACATTCTTGCATGGACAACCACTCCCTGGACCCTGCCGTCCAACGTTGCACTTTGCGTACATCCCGAATATGATTATGTCAAAATTCGTAACGGCGAGTTTGTTTACTATCTTGCCGAAGGACTTCTGAGTGTCATCGACGGTGACTATGAAATTCTTGAACGCATGAAGGGTAAAGACCTTGAATACAAGAAGTACATGCCTCTGTTTGATTTTATCGACCGACGTGACGATGCTTATTTTGTCTGCTGTGATGAATATGTTACACTGACAGACGGTACGGGTGTTGTTCATCTTGCTCCCGCATTCGGTGAAGACGATAACCGTGTCGGCAGACGCTACAAACTGCCCTTTGTGCAGCTTGTTGATGCCAAGGGCTGTATGACAAAAGAAACCCCCTGGGAGGGCACCTTCTGCAAGGATGCCGACAAGCAGGTACTTATTTACCTTGAAACCGTCGGCAGACTGTTCTCTGCACCCGTATTTGAACACAGCTATCCGCATTGCTGGCGTTGTGACACTCCGCTCATTTACTACGCACGTGAGAGTTGGTATATTGAAATGTCGGCAGTCAGAGATCGTCTGATTGCAAACAACAAGACCATCAACTGGATTCCCGAAAGCATCGGCACGGGACGTTTCGGTGACTGGCTTGAAAATGTGCAGGACTGGGCACTTTCCAGAAACCGCTACTGGGGTACACCGCTTAATATCTGGGAATGCGGTTGCGGCCACAGACATTGCATCGGCAGCGTGGAAGAACTCAAGTCCATGTCCGATAACTGCCCTGACAACATTGAACTGCACCGTCCTTATATTGATGCTGTTACCATCCGTTGCCCCGAATGCGGAAAAGAAATGAAACGTGTTCCCGAAGTTATTGACTGTTGGTTTGACTCGGGTGCAATGCCCTTTGCACAGCATCATTATCCGTTTGAAAATAAAGACCTGTTTGAACAGCAGTTCCCGGCAGACTTTATTTCCGAAGCCGTTGACCAGACAAGAGGTTGGTTCTATTCGCTTCTTGCCATTTCCACCTTGCTGTTTGACAAAGCACCTTATAAGAATGTTATCGTTCTCGGACTTGTGCAGGATGAAAACGGTCAGAAGATGTCCAAATCCAAGGGCAATGCCGTTGACCCGTTTGATGCACTTGAAAAATTCGGTGCAGATGCTATCCGTTGGTATTTCTATACCAACTCTGCTCCGTGGCTTCCGAACCGCTTCTATGACAAGGCGGTTCTCGAAGGACAGAGAAAGTTCATGGGCACGCTCTGGAATACCTATGCTTTTTATGTGCTTTATGCCAATATCGACAACTTCGATCCGTCCAAGTATGAACTTGATCTTTCTAAACTGAGTGTTATCGACAAGTGGTTGCTGTCCAGACTTAACTCTACCGTTGCAGAAGTTGACAAACAGCTTGAAAACTATGCAATTCCCGAAGCTGCCCGTGCACTCGACAGCTTTGTTGACGAAATGAGTAACTGGTATGTCCGCCGTTGCCGCGAGCGTTTCTGGTCCAAGGAAATGACACAGGACAAGATCAATGCTTATATGACCCTTTACACCGCACTTGTTACCATCAGCAAGGCGGCGGCTCCCATGATTCCGTTTATGACGGAAGAAATCTACCGCAATCTTGTCTGCAATATTTATAAAGATGCTCCCGAAAGCATCCATCTTTGCGACTTCCCGACAGTTGATGAAAAGTTCATCGACGCAGACCTCGAAAAAGCAATGGATCTTGTTCTGCAAATCGTTGTGCTCGGCAGAAGTGCAAGAAACGGTGCAAACCGCAAAAACAGACAGCCTCTGGCTCTGCTTTCTGTTGCCTGCAGCGAAACACTCGATGAAACCTATCTTGAAATCATCCGTGACGAACTCAATGTCAAGACTGTTGAATTCATCGACGATGCTGACGGATTGCTGACTTATGTCTTCAAGCCGCAGCTCAAGACCGTCGGTCCGAAATACGGCAGACAGCTCAACGACATCCGCAATGCTCTTGCAACGATTGACGGCAATGCCGCAAAACGTGAACTTGATGCCAACGGTATGATCGTTCTGGATTTGTCAAGCGGTAAGGTCGAACTGACCGTGGATGATCTTCTTATTTCCTGCTCGCAGAAGGAAGGCACATTCTCGCTGTCCGACAACGGTGTTACCGTATCTCTTGACACCAACCTCACCGATGCACTCATCGAAGAAGGTCATGTCAATGAAATCATCAGCAAGGTGCAGACCATGCGTAAGGAAGCCGGCTTTGAAGTGACCGATCACATCCGTGTCACCTTTAAAGCAAGCGAAGCCATGACCGCACTTCTGCTTGCTAACACCGACCGTATTGCCAAGGTCGCTCTTGCCGATTCTGTTGAAGCTACAGCTCCCGCAGGCTATGTAAAGGCATGGGATATCAACGGCGAAGAAATCAACTTCGGCGTAGAAAAAATCTGAATTCAAAAGGGGGTGTGCTGAACATCCCCTTGCTTTTTAGGAGGATACTATGGCTGATTTTACCCCGATTTTCAGAATGATCGTTACAAGCGACATTCATATTCAGAAGGATGATTATCAGATTGAGCGTTACAGAAAAGGCATGAAATTTGCTTATGAATATGCAAAATCACAGCCTTATAATAAAATCGATGCCTTTTTTGCTGTCGGCGACTTTGCAAACAGCGGCTCGGAATGGGAAATGCTGACCTTCCGTGATTTAATGGATGAATGTCTTTCTCCCGAAACCGAAAGAACTCTCATGCTTGCAAGCCATGAATTCAAAACCGACGGTCAGCAGGGTGCATATGACCGCCTTGCTTCCATTTATAATATGGAACCCGATACCCACAAGATTTTCAAGGACTTCCATTGCATTTCTGTTTCCACGGAAGACGGTTGCCGTTTCAGAGAGGGCAAACAGAATTGGTTGCGTGAAGAACTCAAAAAGGCCGCAGCCGATGATCCCAAAAAGCCCATTTTCGTCTTCCAGCATCCGCACATCACAGATACCGTTGCAGGCTCTATCAACTGGGGTGAAGATGATCTTACTGCTATTATGATGGATTATCCGCAGATCATTGACTTTTCCGGGCATTCCCATGCACCGATCAACGATCCGCGCAGTATTCATCAGCGCCATTTTACCTGCCTTGGTACAGGTTCATTCAGCTATTTTGAGTTGGATGAGTTCGACAAGATCTATGGCACTATTCCGCCCGATTGCGACGAACAGGCACAGTACCTTATTGTCGAAGTCAGTGCTGACGGTTCGGTGCTTATCAAGAGCGTTGATGTGCTGACCGATCATTTCTTCCCCTGCGACCGCTTTATTGAAACACCGTGGGAACCGACCTCGTTTGTTTATACGGATGCACGTTATCTGACAGCCGTTAAACCGTATTTTGCAGATGATGCAAAAGTGGAATATGAAAAAACGGAAGAGGGACTTACCATCCGTTTTTCACAGGCAAAAATCGACGAAGACATGGTGGATGATTACATCATCCGTCTTCGCAAGAAAAAAGACGGCACTGTCGCAAAACAGGCCGCCGTATGGTCTTCTTATTACCTTTATAACATGCCCGAAACCTGTTCGGTCACATTGAAAGATGTCGCTGCAGGGGAGTATGTGGCAGAAATCTTTGCACAGGGATTCTGGAAAAACCGCAGTGAAAAACCGCTGTGTGCCGACATCACTGTTGATTGAAGAAAGCAATAATTTCTTCTTTTGTTGCCTTGAAAGAACCCTGAATCATGGTCGGCTGACCGCCGCCTCTGCCGTTTAATGCAGCGTTGATTTCTTTGGATTTTTCACGCAGGTTCACGTTTGCAGAGCCGATGATATAAGCATATCCGTTTTCGTCATTGCCGCTGCAGACGCACATCATATTGCCGCATTTCGGCAGACAAAGATTGCAGAGCGAACGCATTTCGTCCGCTTTCGCATCTTCTGAAAACATAACCGTTGAACCGTCTGTTTGTTCGAGTCCGTCAGCAAGCAGGCGGTTTATTTTTGTCTGCAATGCCGTGATTTCACGCTTGAGTGCGACAATATCTTCCTGCAGTTTTTCAACGGCCTGCGGTGTTTCGATCGCTCTTGCAGAGAGCAGGGCAGATACTTTGCGGTTGCAGTTGTAATGCGTACGCAGATGTTCAAAAGCATCCAGACCGCAAAGCAGTGTAATACGTGTACCGCCCCTGTGGGGCATGCAATCCAGAATTTTCAGAATGCCCACTTCGCCTGTCATTTCCACATGCGGTGCACAACAGGCACAAAGATCCACACCTTCAATTTCAACAAGTCGAACATCTTCCGTCAGTTCCAGTTTGGAACGGTAGTCAAGATTTGCAAGCTCTTCTGCGGTCGGAAAAATGCAGTTCACATTTACATTTTTTGCAATGACACGGTTGCATTCATCTTCGATCTCTTTGAGTTGTTCCGCATTCAGAATACCGTCAAAATCCACCGTCATGCAATCGTCTGCCATGTGAAAGCCGACATTTGTGTAGCCATACGCATTGTGTACCACACCCGAAAAAACATGCTCGCCTGTGTGATTCTGCATTCTGCGAAAACGCTGTTCCTCGTTGAGTACACCGTGTACCGTGGTGCCTGCAGTGAGCGGCTTGTCGGTTGTGTGGATGATCATGCCGTTTTTCTCCTGCACATCCAGCACATTTGCGTCGTCAATCGTTCCGGTGTCAGCCTTCTGTCCGCCGCCTTCGGGGAAGAATGCGGTCTTATCAAGAACGCATAAAAAACGGTCTCCGGCTGTTTCGCAGGACAGCACGGTTGCACAGAATGTATATAATTTACTGTTTTTATAATAAAGTTTTTCTGTCATTGTTTTCACCTGTTGACATAAAAAGTTTTTTGCGTTAAAATAGTGCACGGTGATATGAATGAGAATGAGAAGAATCAAAAATCATGACGAACGCAAACTCTCTTGCCTTTCCAGAATGCTTTATGTGGAAAAGACGGACGAGGATTACAGAGAGATCGTCAAAAGAAAAGAATTACTTGATTACAAGGCCATTTTCGGCAATGATAATCCCGTTGAAATGGAAATCGGTTGCGGCAAGGGCCGATTTGTGCTTGAACTTGCAAAACGCAATCCCGATATCAACTACATTGCAGTCGAAGTCAACAGTAATGTCATCATCGAAGCCTGCGAATCTGTCATGGAAGAAAACGTTCCGAACATATACTTCATGCGATGCGGTGCGGAACTGCTTGAAAAGTACATTCCTGCCGGCAGTATTCATCGCATTTATCTGAATCATTCCTGCCCATTTCCGAAAAACCGTTACGAAAACCGCAGACTTACGAATCTCAAATTCATGCCGATTTATTCGCATTGCCTTGTCGCAAACGGCGAAATTCATCAGAAAACGGACAATATGCACTTTTTTGAATATTCCATTGAACAATTTTCGGCTTACGGTGTGAAACTGAAGAACATTTCACTCGACTTGCACAATTCAGAATTTGAAGGCAACATCATTACCGAATATGAAGCCAAGTTCCTGCGTAAGAATATGCCGATTTACCGCCTGGAAGCGGTTTTTAATCATAACACCTGAAAAATATAAAATTTTAAGTACGAGGTCTCCGGTACACTCCACAGAATGGGATGATCGGGGGCCTGTTGTCTTGCTTCGACCTGTAAAAGCGAAACCCCTGCATCGTGTGCGGCATCTCTGAGCATTTTGCAGAACAGATCTTCGGGCATAAAATGCGAGCAAGAGCAGGTTGCAAGGAAGCCGCCGCGGGGAAGCAGGTGCATGGCTCGGCGGTTGATTTCTTTGTATCCTCTGTATGCACTCTGTACGGTCGAGCCGCTTTTTGTGAATGCCGGAGGGTCGAGAATAATATAATCAAACGGTTTTTTGTGTTCATTGTCAAGGGCGGTCAGGAAGTCAAATACATCCACCGTCTTTGTCTGCATATTGGTGAATCCGTTCAGGACAATGTTTCTGTTTGCCGTCTGAATTGCATCAGCCGAAATGTCGAGAGCCGTCACACTATTAGCACCGGCTTTTGCACAGTTCAAAGCAAAAGAACCCGTATGCGTAAAGCAATCAAGCACATTTTTACCCGGGGCGATTCTGGAGGCGGCAAGACGGTTGTATTTTTGGTCAAGGAAAAATCCCGTTTTTTGTCCGTTTTCAAAGTCAACCTCATACAGAACGCCGTTTTCATTGATGATAACTTTGTTGTCTTCCTTTGTGCCGAGGTCGTCAGCTTCCACATACCCTTTGCCGAGAGTGAGTCCCTCTTTTTCACGCACGGCAACGTCATTTCTTTCAAAAATGGCAGAAACAGTAAAGCCTGCATTGCACAGTTCAGTTTTTAAGGCATTGAAAAGGATCGGTTTTCTCAATTCCATGCCGTATGACATGGTCTGTGTCACAAGCACATCCCCGAACTTATCGCAAATAAAGCCGGGAAGCCCGTCGGAATCTCCGAAAATAACACGAAAACAATCCGTATCATTTCCCATAACAGACAGTCTGTATTGCAATGCATAGCGGACTCTGCGTGTGAAAAACGCTTCATCAAAGCGGTCGTTTGCATTTTTGGACAGAATACGGACTAAAATTTTGGAGTTGTCGTTGTACAGCCCCGAACCGAGATAGGTGCCTTTTTCGGTAACTGCATCCACAATATCTCCGTTTTTGACATCGCCGAAAACAGAAATTGTATCAGAGCCGTAAATCCACGGATGCCCATTCTGCACTTGCAGAGCCCCTTTTTTGCTGACGGTCACCACCGGGTAGTTTCTGTTGTTTTTCATTTCTGTCCGACCGCCTGTCTGCTGCCTGTCACGGAAGCCTGTGCCGTCAATGTGCCTTCATCATCCGTAATATCAATGCGATAGAAGCAGATATTGCGTCCGATTTTCAGCGGAACGGCAGTTGCGTGCAGGGTGCCGTTGCGGGTTGCACGCAAGAATGTAATATTACACTCAAAAGACATGGCGATATATTCGCCTGAATTGTTTGCGGCCGCAGCAAAACATAAATCGGCAAGTGTAAAGATAGCACCGCCCATCACCGTGCCGTAAGCATTCAGGTGGTGAGGTTTTACCTGCATGGAACAAACGGCGGTATCGGGACCGATTTCATCAATGACAATACCCGTCTGTTCGGTTGCATAGCGGTCCTTTTCCATAATCATTCTTACTTGTTCAAGAGTCAGCATATCTTTTTACCTCATTGAAAGAAAGCGTCGCAAAAGCGGCGCTTTCGGTCTGTTTATTCGCAGTAGTTGTAGCCGTATTCAATACCTTTCAGGTTACCTTCAATCAGATGCTGCTTGGTGGGCGGAACGATCTTTTCAATAACCTTTTCGGCAAGGGAATAGGGCATGACATTGCTCGTCTTCAGCAAGTAGCCGAGCATGATCATGTTTGCGGAAAGCCCTGTATCGCGGGCAAGTTTGGTTGCGGGAATATAGAAAGCTTTTACATCTTCTCTTTCAACCTTTCTTTCGATCAGAGAGGAGTCGACATAAATGCTGCCGTCTTTTTCGACTGCGCCTTCAAACTTGTCAAGGGAGGGCAGATTGAGTGCAATCAGAATGTCGGGATGGTCAACAACGGGAGAGCCGATGGGCTCATCACTCAAAGTGACACCGCAGTTGGATGTGCCGCCGCGTACTTCGGGGCCGTAGCTGGGCATCCAGCAGACTTCACGGTCTTCAATCAGGCCTGCGTAAGCGAGGAATTTGCCGATGAACAGAACACCCTGCCCGCCGAAACCTGCAATCAGGAGTTTGGTTGTCATAATTATTCTTCCTCCTTTGCAAATCTGTCTTTGTAGACACCGAGCGGATAGTAAGGAATAACTGTGTTTTCAAGTCTTTCAAGTGCCTTGGTGGGTTCCAATGCCCAGTAGGTCGGGCAAGCGGAAAGAACTTCAATCAGCGAGAAACCTTTGCCTTCCATCTGATTTTGGAATGCCTTTTTGATGGCTTTCTTTGCGTTTTTGATATTCTTTACGTTGTTGACTGCAACTCTTTCAAGATAGCTTGCACCGTCAAGCTGAGAAAGCATTTCAACGACTTTAACGGGATAGCCTACCGTGTCGGTATCTCTGCCGTAAGGGGAGGTCTGTGTGACCTGACCGGGCAGGGAAGTCGGGGCCATCTGACCGCCTGTCATGCCGTAAATGCCGTTGTTGACGAAAATAATGGTGATGTTTTCGTTTCTTGCGGCGGCATGAACGGTTTCGCAGGTGCCGATAGAAGCAAGGTCGCCGTCACCCTGATAGGTAAAAACGATTTTATCAGGATCGGCTCTTTTTACACCGGTTGCAACTGCGGGTGCTCTGCCGTGTGCGGCTTCAACCATGTCGCAGTTAAAATAATTATAAGCAAAAACGGAACAGCCGACGGGAGCAACACCGATGGTCTTGCCTTCAATGCCGAGTTCGTCAAGTGCTTCGGCTACAAGACGGTGAATAATACCGTGTGTGCATCCGGGGCAGTAATGCAGAGGAATGTCTGCCAATGCGTGCGGTCTGTCGAATACTACCATTATGCGTTACCTCCTTTTGCGGCTTTTTTGATGGAGTTGAGAATATCTTCTGTGGTCGGGATCATACCGCCGACACGGTTGCAAAGCGAAACGGGCTTCTTGCAACGGATTGCAAGTTCAATATCTTCGATCATCTGACCCATGGAAAGTTCAACCGAAATAAAGGAATTTACCTTATCCGCTGCTTCAAGAAGCGGCTTCTTCGGGAACGGCCAAAGGGTAATGGGGCGGATCATGCCGACCTTGATGCCTTCTGCACGGGCAGCATCAATGGCATTCTTGGAAACGCGTGCGGCAATACCGAATGCAACAATACAGATGTCTGCATCGTCCATAAGATAGGTGTCATACATCGCTTCGGTTGCTTCGATTTCTTCGTACATCTTGTAACGTGCGAAGTTGACCTGTTCAAGCTCTTCCGGCTGCAGAAACAGGGAATTTACGATGTTATGTTCTCTTTTAAGTTCTGTGCCTGTCAAAGCCCAGGGCTTTTCGTATGTTTTAACTTCGCCGATGTCAAGCACAACGGGTTCCATCATCTGACCGAGTGTGCCGTCTGCAAGAAGCATCGAGGGCATGCGGTATTTGTCGGCAAGTTCAAAACCTTTAACAGTCAGCGTTACCATTTCCTGCACGGTAGACGGTGCAAAAACGAGCAGATGGTAGTCACCGTGACCGCCTCCTCTGGTTGCCTGGAAATAGTCTGCCTGTGAGGGTTGAATGCCGCCAAGACCGGGGCCGCCGCGCTGTACGTTGACGATCAGTGCAGGCAGGTCGCAACCTGCAAGATAGGAAATACCTTCGCTTTTGAGCGAGATTCCGGGGCTGGAGCTGGAAGTCATAACTCTTTTGCCTGCGGATGCAACACCGATAACCATATTGATAGCGGCGATTTCGCTTTCAGCCTGTAAAAATGTGCCGCCGATTTTGGGCATTTTCTTTGCCATATAAGCGGCAACTTCTGTCTGGGGAGTGATGGGATAACCGAAGTAGTGACGGCATCCTGCAAGAATAGCAGCTTCTGCCAGTGCTTCGTTTCCTTTCATAATTACTTTGTTTGCCATTGCTCTTCCTCCTTATTTCTCAACACGGATCACGCAGTCCGGACACATGGTTGCACAGAATGCACAGCCGATGCAGGCGTCCATATCCGTAACGCCTGCCGGATGGTAGCCCTTGGCATTGATTTTGTCTGTCAGCAATGCGACGATCTTTTTCGGGCAAGCACCGACACAAAGACCGCAGCCTTTACATCTTTCTTCATTGAATGTTACTTTTGCCATAGTCATTCTCCTTTTTTATTCCATCCCTGGCGCAGATAAAGCGTAACGGGGAATAAATTTACGATTTTGTTTTCAAGCTCTGCAAACAGTTCTTCTTTACAGGCGGTGAACGCAACGGGAAGACCGCTTAATTCGGAAAGGCGGTTTATGTACTCGACCGAGCCGAGTACATCTTCCTGCGTTGTTTCGTCGCCTAAGTTTGCATTGTTGATGATTTTTGTAAAACGGAAACCGAGCACGGCTTCAATTTCTTCTTTTGCTTCCATGGCAAGTTCAACCGTTCTCGTCAAAGGTCGGAACGGATTGACCACCCAGAAGCAATCATAGTTGTTTTCTTCTAAAATAGCCTCGCGGAAACGTCCGAGTGCGGCAGCACCGACATCGTCACCGCCGAGATCAATGACAGCATATCGGTCCTTGTTGTCGAACATGGAATAGGCATCGCTCGGCATGGCGGGCATATCGACATTTGTGTTTGCGTATTCGGATGCAATCATGCCGATGCCTTTCTTTTCGAGTGCACACCTTGCATCTTTGGATCGGAAGTACGGGTTTACAATGTCGAGGTCTGCACACACAACCTGTGCACCGTCTTCTTTCATTTTCATTGCAAGGTTGATGGCAATGTTTGTTTTGCCGCTGCCGTAATGTCCGGCTATTATGTTAACTCGTTTGTATTGCATTTTTCTTACAGCTTGTTTCTCTGAATCTTGCCGCTGGTGGTCTTGGGCAAGGATTCGCGGAATTCAACAATTCTCGGATATTTATAAGGTGCGGTGTGGGTCTTGACGTAGTTCTGAATTTCTTTTTTGAGTTCTTCAGTGCCTTCGGTACCCTTGGTCAGCACGATACATGCCTTAACGATCTGCCCTCTGACTTCATCGGGAGCGGCACAGACGCCGCATTCCAGAACATAGGGAAGTTCCATGATAACGCTTTCAATTTCAAACGGCCCGATGCGGTAGCCCGAAGATTTAATTACATCGTCGCTTCTGCCGACATACCAATAGAAGCCGTCTTCATCTCGCCATGCAACGTCGCCCGTAAAGTACATGCCGTCGTGGTAGACCTCGTTTGTCTTTTCGTCATCCTGATAGTAACCCATGGTAAGACCGCAAGGGTATCCGAGTTTCGGTGTGCGTATGACGATATTGCCGGAAACACCAACGGGACAGGAAACACCGTCGGAATCCACGATGTCAACATCATACAGCGGAACGGGTTTACCCATGGAGCCGATTTTATGTGACTGACCGACCTGGTTGCCGATGATAAGGGTCGATTCGCTCTGACCGAAGCCTTCCATGATACTCAGTCCCGTTTCGCGTTCAAACTGACGGAACACTTCGGGGTTGAGTGCTTCGCCTGCCATGGAAGCGTGTTCCACGGAAGAGAAGTCATACTTTGTCATATCTTCCTTGATGAGCATTCTGTACATCGTTGCGGGACTGCAGAATGTTGTAATCTTGTATTTTGCAAACAGGGGAAGAATGTCGTGTGCATCAAAGCGGTTGAAGTCGTAAACGAAAACGGGGGCTTCGCAGAGCCACTGACCGTAGAGTTTACCCCACAGGCATTTTGCCCATCCCGAATCGGCAATGGTCAGATGCAGACCGTTGGGGTTAACATTGTGCCAGTATTTGGCGGTGATGAAATGACCGAGCGGATACATGAAGTTGTGCATGGTCAGTTTCGGGTTGCCGGAGGTGCCGGAAGTGAAGAACATCAGCATCAGGTCTTCACCGCAGGCGGCATCGGCAGGTCTGTCGAATTTGCCTGTATATAAAGAATATTCATTGTCAAAATCGTGCCAGCCTTCACGGGAACCGCCGACAAGAATCAGATTCTTCACGCAATCGCATTTTGCTGCAGCTTTTTCGGCATGCATTGCGGTGTCACCGTCTGCCGTGCAGACAAGAGCATCAATGTTTGCGGCGTTAAAACGATACTCAAAGTCATGTTCCTGCAACATGTTGGTGGCGGGAATGGCAACCGCACCGAGTTTGTTGAGTGCCATCATACAGAACCAGAACTGATAATGACGCTTGAGGACGAGCATGACTTTGTCGCCTTTTTTGATACCCAATGAACGGAAATAGTTTGCCGTCTGATTGGAAGCACGCTTGAGATCAGAGAAGGTGAATCTTCTTTCGTTCTTGTCTGCATCCAGATGAAGCAGGGCCAACTGATCGGGTTTGACACGGGCGATTTCATCGAGAATATCAAAACCGAAGTTGAAGTTTTCGGTGTTGCTGAACGAAATGTCCGTGCAGGTACCTTTTTCGTTTTCGGTGGTATGAATGTATTTTTCACAGACCAGTCTGTCGCGTTTGACGGAGCTGATGATGGTTTCAATTGCTTTCTTTTCTTCGCTCTTTTCACCCGGAATAACAAAGGCGATGAAATGGCAGTCTTCGCCGTTGACTGCGATCATGCCGTGCGGCGTGGAACTGTCATAGAAAATGGAGTCACCCGCATTCAGCACTTCCGTATGTGCACCGATCTGAATTTTCAGACTGCCGCTGATAATATAGTCAAATTCCTGACCGCCGTGCGTGGTGACATGAATGGGTTTGTTCTGCTGTTCGGGATGATACTCATAACGGGTCATGTACGGTACAGCAATCTTGTTTTTGAACTGTGCTGCAAGGTTTTTCATGAGAATACCCGATTCGTTGATGGTTTCAAGACCGCCGCCGTTTCTTGTGACGGTGTACGAAGTCAGTTTCGGAGTTGTACCTTCAAGCAGGTTAGCGATTTCAAGGTTGAATGCGATGGCACATTTGTGCAAAAATGTAAACGGAAAATCCGCCGCACCTGTTTCATAGGAAATATATTCCTGTGCAGTAACATCCGTCAAAGTTGCCATTTCATTTACGCTCAGTCCGCTGACTTCTCGCATTTCACGGATACGTGCTGCAATTTCATTCAGTTTGTTGCCGGTTGCAGTGTTCATTTTTTCCTCCTGTTCGGGGGGTATTAAAAAAATAAAACGCCCCAGAAAATTGATTCTGAGACGAGAAAAATTCCCGCGGTACCACTCAAATTGCATCTTTCGATGCCGCTCTACGGCTCTGACAAGCCTTCCGCTTTGACGCAGCGGTTACGGATGCTCTTACTGATATTACTGTTCGGAACACCTGCTCGGAAGTGACAGCCGTATGAAAACATCCGCCGCAGACTTGCATCACCCGTCTGCTTTCTGAAGACTTTTGCTTTCGACATTCTTCGTCATCGCATTTACTATTCAATTTTTATATATACTAACACGCATATAGTAATTTGTCAATGAATATTTTTAACAATGTTGAATGTCAAAAAATAAGATATTTTATCTGTTTTTTACTATTGTATTATTGACAATTTTTTGACAATACTGTAGAATAGAAAAAAAACCGTTCTGACGGTAAACGGAGGTAATAAAAATGAACAATGCAAATCCTTATGCAGGTACAAAAACCGAACAGAATCTCAGAGCTGCTTTTTCCGGTGAAAGCGAAGCAAGAAACAAGTACACCTATTTTGCAAGTGTTGCAAAAAAAGAAGGTTTTGAACAGATTTCTGCGATTTTCCAGAAGACTGCCGATAACGAAAAAGAACATGCAAAAATGTGGTTCAAAGAACTCAAGGGCATCGGCTCCACGGCTGAAAATCTGCTTGCTGCCGCCGAAGGTGAAAACTACGAATGGACCGATATGTATGCAACATTCGCCAAGGAAGCCGAAGAAGAAGGCTTTACAGCTCTTGCTGCTAAATTCCGTGCTGTTGCCGCTGTTGAAAAGGAACACGAAGAACGCTACCGTGCTCTGCTTCACAATGTGGAAGCACAGGAAGTGTTTGCAAAGAGCAGTGTAACGGTCTGGGAATGCCGCAACTGCGGTCACATCGCCGTCGGTATGAAGGCTCCCGAAGTCTGCCCCGTATGTGCCCATCCGCAGGCTTACTTTGAAGTCAACGCAAAGAATTATTAATCAATAATCCTTGTGCCGCTCGCTGTGTCGGGCGGCTTTTTGTTGCACAAACAGCACTTTTGTGATATAATCAAAATGAGGTGAAAGCGGATGTTTTATAAAATTGTGCAGACAACAGCAAAGAAAGAGAATCGTTTTGAAATTACGGATTTGAACAGTACTGTTGTTTATTCTGCGCTGTCACCCTCGTCTAAACTGTTGTATCGTAAAAAGTATGACGGAATCAGACATATCACATTAACAGATGCTTCCGAAAAAACGATGTTTCAGGCTGATGCAGGCTTTTGCGGTATTGACAGAAAATCGAGAAGAGCAGCTTGTTTGTCCGCAAAAAAAGGTTTTAATATCTCTGTCATTGATGACAATGAAGTACCTTGCACTTTGCAATATTACAAAGATAAAACCGGTTGTCGCGGTGCGATTGTATACGGTGCTCGTGCGGCAGAAGTTGCATTTGCTTCAACATATAACAACATTGTGATTGGAATATATGACAAGGATCAAAAGATTGCACAGATTACCAAACCCGCAAGTGTCGAAAGATTATTGGATGTCTTTTATGTGCACTTGGATGATACATATAGTGATTGGTGTCCGCTTGTGTTATTCTTCGTTATTATTTTGGATTTCTGTGCGTATAATTATCGGGAAACTGACGAAGGCGGTCCGGCTGTACTTGAAATCAGTCGTACATTTTGCAAGAAGAAGACTCCGTCCTGCTTTGAATGGATTTTGCAGGTTTTCGGTCAACAGGAGGCTGTCCGTTTTCAGCAGGAGCTGGAATTGCATCATAAAAGAATCAACAACAAGTTTATTTGGTCGTTTGCATTGCTTTTGATTTTAGCGACGGCAATGATTTTTGTTTTTACTATAGTTAAGTGAAGGAATGAAATTTTTGAAAATGCCTGTAATGAATGCCTGTGATCTTCTTGAATCAAAAGATGCAGTGCAATTACTCAAAAACAAAAAACTCGGTCTTTTAACCAATGTTTCAGGCGTGACGAAGAACTTGCGTCGAACGGCTGATGTGCTTGCAGAAAAATACCTTCTTTGCGCTTTGTTCAGTCCCGAACACGGACTTTCCGCTGCTGCACAGGCAGGCGGTTTTGATAATCAGGTGTTTGTTGATCTGCAGACGGGTGTGCCCGTTTATGACCTTTACGGCAAAACAGACGGTCTGCAGACGGCACAAAAAGCATTGTCGGAAATTGATATTCTGCTGTTTGATATTCAGGATATCGGAATCCGATATTATACTTATCAACACACCATGCTTGATGCCATGAAACTGTGTGCTGATGTCGGCATTCCGTTTGTTGTGCTTGATCGTGTCAATCCCCTCGGTGGAGTTACGGTGCAGGGATGTTGCCTTGAATGCGACTGTCTTTCCGATGTCGGCAGAGCTCCGGGACAACCCGTTGTCAGCGGTATGACGGTGGGTGAACTTTCTTTGTGGTATAAGGATCTGTTTTGCATTGATGTGCAACTTCATGTTCTTCGTTGCAAGGGTTGGCAAAGAGCGTATGTTTTTGAAGACACCGATCTTCTTTTTGTACCGCCTTCACCGAATATGCCGACAATGGATACTGTATTTTTATACAGCGGAACTTGTTTGTTTGAAGATACAAACATTTCCGAAGGCAGAGGAACGACCAAACCGTTTGAACAGTTCGGGGCACCATGGTTGCAAACGGAAAAAGTACTTTCCGTTTTGTTTGATCTGTCCGAAGAAGCCAAGAAAAACTTTGTCGGACTTGTATTTCGTCCTTGTGAATTTGTCCCGACTTTCAGCGACTATGAGGGTGAAGTCTGCCAGGGGATGCAATTGCATATCCGTAACAAACAAAATGTGAATATGTATGCAACTGTTTTATATCTTTTTGAAGCGATCCGCAAAGTCCATCCTGATAAATTTGTGCTTTCTCCTGATCTTCCTTTGCTTGCGGGCACAAAGCGGATTTTGTCGGCGGATTTTGATGTTGCCGCTTTTCTTGCAGAGCAAAAGGAAAGATGCACGGAATTTGACGCAGTTCGCAAGCAATATTTTTTGTATTAAAACCACATTTTGCTCAAAAATGTGGTATATAAAGAATAATAATTAAAACAGTTGCAAATTATTTTCTTTTACGATATAATAAAAAAGATATATGTGAATATCAATGCAGGAGGACAGTATGAGAAATATCAAAATAATCAACGACAACTGGCTTTTTTCAAAAACAGCAAAAGCCGTGCCCGCAAGCGTTCCGACCGATTGGGAACAAAAAAATCTGCCCTACACTTGGAATGAAAAAGACGGTCAGGACGGCGGCAATGACTATTACAGAGGTACTTGCTATTTTGCAAAAACACTTGCCAAGTCTGATTTCCCGGAAGGTGAAGTGTTTTATCTTCAGTTTGACGGTGTCAATTCCTCGAGCGAAGTTTTCTTCAACGGCAAAAGCCTTATAAAACACGACGGCGGTTATTCCACCTTCCGTGCAAAAGTCGAGGACATTAAAGACGAAAACCTGCTTGTTGTCAAGGTTGACAACTCTGCCAATGACCGCGTTTATCCGCAGATGGCCGACTTTACGTTCTACGGCGGTATTTACCGTGATGTCAGCATTATTGCTGTCAGCAAAAAGCATTTTGATCTTGATTATTACGGTGCACCCGGTGTGCAGGTAACCCCCGAAATCAAGGGTAATGATGCCATTGTTAAAGTAAAAGCATTCTGCGACGGCAAAGTTCGTTTTGATATTATCGACAACGGCGAAATCATTCTCACCGCTTTTGCGGAAGATGATGAACATCCCGAAGCAAAACTTACAATTGAAAATGTGCATCTTTGGCACGGTACGGTCGATCCTTATCTTTACACAATGAAAGCAACACTGCTTGACGGTGACAAGGAAGTTGACTGTATTTCTGCCCGTTTCGGGTGTCGTTCTTTCCGTGTTGATCCCGAAAAAGGTTTCATTCTCAACGGCAAAGAATATCCGCTTCGCGGTGTCTCCCGCCATCAGGACAGACCCGGCATCGGTAATGCTTTGCTGCCCGAACATCACAAGGAAGATATGGAACTGATCAAAGAGGTCGGTGCAAACACCATCCGTCTTGCACACTATCAGCATTCACAGGTGTTCTATGACCTTTGCGATGAATACGGTATGGTCATCTGGGCAGAAATCCCCTATATCTCCAAACACATGCCCAACGGTTATGACAATACCAAGTCGCAGATGAAAGAACTCATTGCACAGAATTATAATCATCCGTCCATTTGCGTATGGGGTCTTTCCAATGAAATTTCCATCGGCGGTGCGGCTGATGAAAGCCTTATCAAGAATCACAAAATGCTCAACGAGCTTTGCCACGATATGGACAAGACCCGTCTGACTACGGTTGCGGCGGTCACCCTCTGCGATCCCGGAGAAGAATATGTGCAGATTCCCGATGTGGTGTCCTATAACCACTATTTCGGTTGGTACGGCGGCACAACGGATATGAACGGTCCGTGGTTTGATGATTTTCATGCAAAATATCCGAACCGTGCGGTCGGGTTGAGCGAATATGGCTGTGAAGCACTCAACTGGCACACTTCCACCCCCATGCAGGGCGATTATACAGAAGAATACCAGTCATTCTATCACGAAGAGCTCATCAAACAGATTGCGGAAAGACCCTATCTTTGGGCAACGCACGTCTGGAATATGTTTGACTTTGCCGCAGATGCCAGAAGCGAAGGCGGCGAGGACGGCATGAACCACAAAGGTCTTGTCACATTCGACAGACAGTACAAGAAAGATTCTTTCTATGCCTACAAAGCATGGCTCAATCCCGAACCCATGGTTCACATTTGTTCCAAGCGATACATTGATCGTGTGGAAGATGTGACCAAGGTAACCGTTTATTCCAACTGTGATGAAGTGGAACTGTTTGCAAACGGCGAGTCTGTCGGTAAACAGAAAAAGGGCAAATATCCATTCTTCTATTTTGATGTGAAGAATGTCGGCGAAACCACGCTCAAAGCTGTTGCAGGAGGTCTTTCCGATGAAAGCACCATCCGCAAAGTTGACAAGCCGAATGAGGATTATATCCTGAAAGAAGAAGGCGATGTCATCAACTGGTTTGATATCACCACGCCCGACGGCTATTTCTCCATCAACGATACCATCGGCGAAATCATGGCAACCGCAAAGGGAAAATTGGTTCTTCTTTCTGTTGTGATGATGCTTGTCAAAAAGATGAAGAGCAAAAAGAAAGAAGGCGGTGGCGGCGGTGAAGTTGCAGGCTTCTCAGTCAGCAACGTCAAGGTCAGCAAGAGTATGATCAAGGGTGCTTATCAAATGATTTCCGGTTTCTCCATCAAACGTGCCTGCTCCATGGCAAAGGGGCTTCTTACAAAAGAAGAGCTTCTTGCCATCAACGCAAAACTCAATAAGGTCAAAAAGAAATAAAGCATATGAAAAGACCGCCGTGCATTGCACGGCGGTAGCTTTTTGTTGTTTTTATCCGAGATCTCTTGTGTCTGTCAGGGTAATTTCCATGCAATCAGCCTTGTCGAATTCAAGCACGGTGATTTCATTGGTGCCTTTCTGCAATAAGCCCCCCGGAATGAACAGGGTCTTCTGCGGACCTGCATCAAGCCAGTATCTGCCGATGTTGAAACCGTTTACCCACACAATGCCCTTGTGCAGACCGTCGCCCTTGAAATAGGTGTCGGCAGGAGAGTCAATGTCAATAAAACCGCGCAGAATCGTCGGTTCGTTTTCTTTCATTTCGGCAACATCATTGAGTTGTGCCTTGGAAATGTCGTCAAGTTCCATGCAAACGATTTCCCAACCGAACTGGAACTGCTGACCGACGGCAATGTCCTGTGAAATCCCTTTTTTGTCAACCAGCCACGGACCGTAGTTAGTTCTGCCCATGGCTTCTACCATGATTTCAAGTGTGTTTTCGTCTTTGTCAAAATCAAGGACACCCGTTGCATTGGCATCGTTTCTCCATACGGTTTCCTGATATTCATTATTGACCCACACATGTGCTCTGTCGTGTACATCACGCATGAATACGGGGTGCGAACCGACTTTGGCAACGTTGGTCTTATAATAAATCACACCGAAATTCTGACCGAGATCTTCCATGGATTTTACGCTCGGGCTGTAATGTTTTACACCAAGACAATCCAACTGCGAACGAAGCGGTGCGGATTTTGTGAAACTGACCGTGCCGAAACTGACGGGCGGCTGATCGGGTTCAAACGTGATGTCGCTTGTAATGCCTCTGTCTTCAAGCACCTTTTTACAAGCGAGGTATTTGTCTGTGATATAACCTTCTTCGCTCAGCAAACAGTCGTAGTCATAGCTTGTGACAGTGGGTTCATACTGCATGTAATTCGGGCAGTTTGCACCTGCCGTGAAACCGAAGTTCGTGCCACCGTGGAACATATAAAAATTGACGGAAGCACTCATGTCAAGCATTTCCTTAAAGCATTCGGCGGTATCATCGTCGGTGCGAGTGTGATGCTCTTCAAACCAGTGGTCAAACCAGCCGTTCCAGAATTCCGTGCACATCAGCGGCTTGGTCGGCTGATAACGGCGTAAGCATTCAAAACGAGGTTTCGGGTTGGAACCGAAGTTGACGGTTTTGAATACATCGGGCAATGTGCCGCCTGTCAGCATCAGGTCACAGTCACCGTCGGAAGTGAACAGCGGAACTTCAATACCGTTTTCACGCATTTTGTCGGCAAGGAAGTTGAGATAAACCTTGTCATTGCCGTAACTGCCGTATTCGTTTTCGATCTGCATGGCGATCACAGGGCCGCCTTTGGTGCACTGCAAACGGGCAATGCGGGGAATAAGAGCATCATAGTATCTGCCGACTTTTTCAAGGAAAACAGGATCGGAGCAACGCAATGCACAGTTGTATTTGAGAATCCATGCAGGAAGACCGCCGAATTCCCATTCTGCACAGATGTAAGGGCTCGGACGCACAATAGCTTTCAGACCAAGGCTGTGTGCAATTTCAAGGAATCTTTCAAGATCAAGAATACCCGAAAAGTCAAATTCATTTTCGTGCAGTTCATGCAGATTCCACGGCACATACGTTTCAACCGTGTTCAGTCCGCAGGCGGCAAGCTTTCGCAGTCTGTTTTCCCAATACTGCGGCAAAATGCGGAAATAATGAATTGCACCTGACAAAATCTGCATCGGTTCATTGTCAAAATAAAAAGCATCATCTCTGATTTCAAATACAGCCATAATATCCTCCGTTTGTTTTAGTTGGATAAAATAATAATAACATAACCCAAATGTATTTACAAGATATTTTCTTTTTCAATTTGCCGTTTGTGAAAAAACATTGCGAAAAAAAGAATTGACACAGCCCGAAAAAAAGAAGTATAATGCAAAAGTAAAAAATGTGAGGTGTGGGAAAATGAAAAAAGTGATTGCGATTATTTTGTTTTTTGTTTTTCTTTTATTAACCGCCTGTGCGGCGGATTTTGCTGACCCGATGGAATCAACAACAGAAAGCACAATTGTTGAACCTGAAAAAACGCCTGTTGTTGTGGTTGCCGCGGAAACGGAAAAGAAGTATGCTTGTGAACAGTGCGGCGGTGCTTGCACTTATTATACCGGCTCATTCCGCTGTCCCGCTATAGACCGCAGCAGCGAAGATGCCAAAAACATCAATGCGGAAATTGAGGCGGAATATAATAAATATCTGGGTTATGCAAATGCGGAAGACGCAGACGGTCTTGCTTATGGTTTTACATATTCAGCCTCTGAAGATGATAAATATGCAATCATCCGCACATCCGTTGCAACCGTCATGTTGCATTCGGACGGGGCATATTCCTATTCGGTTTATTATTATGACCTTAAAAATGATTGCAAAGCCTCCACTGTTGATATCTGCGAGCATTTTGAACTTGATGCACAGATAATTGCTGCATACCTGCGTGTGTTGCTTGCTGAAGACGGCGGTTATTCGGATGCACAAATTGCTTCGGTCAATGAAAATTGTATTGATATTTATCCTTTAAAAGATTCCTATTATGTAAAAGTCATCAATGATCTGGTGAAATTTGAAACCGAGATAAAAGGTTCCGATCTCAACAGCCGTGCAGACGCAATTGCATCCCAAACAGCAAACGAGCCTTCTGTTTCCGAAGTACCGACAACCGAACAGGATGTCATTTACATGGAATATTAAAATAAAAAGCGAAGAGTCTTCGCTTTTAACCATTTGTTGCAAAAAAAGAAAACGGGCACTCGTGAGAGTGTCCGTTTGCTCATTCGACAGCGTTTTACGCAATTGCTTCCGAAGCGAATTCTTCTTCGCAGGAGCAGGAAACGTAATTTTCTTCCGAAGTGTTCTGGTTCTTTTTGATGACTTTCGTTACGATGACATAGATAGCAGCAATAGCAGCAGCAATGGCAAGTACGATGGCAACAATCTTAAGAGCTTTTTTCATGTTTGATAACCGTCCTTTCAGAAAAATATGTTGAACGCCGTGCGCAGACCGGAATGCAGCAAAAGTGCCTTAGCCATTGAGTTTTTTGGTAAGAGCAGACTTTTTGCGTGCTGCATTGTTCTTATGGATCAGTCCCTTGGCAGCAGCCTGATCGACCTTTTTGATAGCAGCAACAACAACAGCTTCTTTGTCAGCAGCGTTGGTTTCAATTGCAACGTTAGCTTTCTTAAGAGCAGTCTTGAGCGCAGAGTTAGCGGACTTGTTACGAGCCTGCTTGGTCTTGTTGACAAGAACACGCTTTTTTGCGGACTTAATGTTGGGCATCTGATTTTGCACCTCCTTACTGATTACACTTGTTTTATACCTGATAATGTTACCACGAATAAATAAAAAATGCAATACCTTTTTTTTCGAAATTTTTAATTTTTTTTGCATACAAAACACGTAAAAGACAAAAACTTAAGCAGAAAGGGGAGATTTGTCTGCTGTTCAGAACCGATCTTGCATTGGAGCGTGCACAAATTGTCGGAACAAAAGACCTCAACGGGGTAAGGCATCGCACATACGAAATTTGTTCAACCGTTGTTTCAGAGATAAAAGTGCTCAACAAGGAGGGCGAAGAAACAATCGGCAAGCCGATCGGCACATATATTACGGTCGAAGTGCCGCCGTTCACGGTCAGCAGCGAGCTGACGGACGGCAGGCTGGATGCATTGGTGCAGATTTTGCGTTCTGTGCTTCCGGCCAAAGGGACGGTATTGGCGGTCGGCCTCGGTAATACCGCCATCACACCCGATGCATTGGGGCCAAAATGTGCAGATTTGATTTTTGCAACCCGTCATATTGAAGAAAATCTGCAACGGCAAATCGGACTCGGGCCTTTGCGGCCTGTGGCTGTGTTAAGTCCCGGTGTGCTGGGTTGTACCGGTATTGAAGCTGCAGAGATTATAACTGCTGTTGCACAAAAAATCAAGCCCTGTGCAGTCATTTCCGTTGATGCACTTGCGGCAAAAAGTGCAAAACGTCTTGCACGGACGGTGCAGATCTGCGATACGGGTATTTCCCCCGGATCGGGCGTCGGCAATCATCGGAAAGAAATCAGCCGACGAACCATCGGCATTCCCGTCATAGCCGTCGGCGTGCCGACTGTTGTGGATGCTTGGAGTCTGTCGCAGGATGTAACGGGAATACAGCATCCGTACAAAGAATCAGAATTTGAAAATATGATGGTTTCCCCCCGTGAGATTGACACCGTAACCGATTCAGCGGCAAAACTGATTTCCCTTGCAATCAATTGTGCCTTGCAGGAAAATCTGACGGCAGAAGAACTTCTGTCCATTGTTTGAAGACATATTTCGTACTGCAGTGCATATATATGACCAAAAAGGGGGCACGAGCGTGTACGGAAAGGAAGAAAAAAACACACGGCGAATATTTGGGATTTTTTATTTTTGTTTCAGCATTTTGTTGCTTTTTTCTGCGGCATGCTTTTTGTATTCCGGTGTACCCGTCCGTATGCTTGCTTCGGTTTTCTTGTTTGCCGCACAGACAAATGTAGTATCCGAAGTATCCGATACCGTGTCGGGCAGTGTTGACGTTTCGGGAGATCAAAAACAGCCGTCCGTTTATGAAACACCGTCCGATATAGCACAAATGGAAGCGGAATATCTGGCCGTTTTCGCCGTGCAGGATGCGGACGGTGATGTGTTGGCTGATGATTTCAGCACGGCAGGAGCAACCGACTATGTGTGCAATGCCGTTGTTCGCAATGCAACTGCTTCAAAACAACCTGATTTTGAAAATCTGCTTTCGCTCGGTGCTGATCTGCAGATTACTGATATGCAGGCACCTTTGGTGTTGATTTACCATACACACACAAGCGAAAGTTATTTATTGTCCGACAACGGCGGATTCTGGAATGCTTACGAAACGCGAAGCGAGGCACAAGACCGTAATATGATCCGTGTCGGTGCAGAAATAAAGTCCGTTCTGGAAAATGCAGGGATCGGTGTAATTCACGACACCACCGTCTATGATACACAATATAACGGTGCCTATGCCCGTTCAAGAGAAGGCATTGAAAAAATTCTTGCCGAAAATCCGTCCATACAGATTGTGCTGGATGTGCACCGCGATGCGTTTTATTATTCCGACACAAGCCGCGGAAAACCCATCGTGGAAATTGACGGCAAAAAAGCCGCACAGGTTATGATTATTACGGGAACGCAAGAGGGGCAGATTACGGATTTTCCCGAGTGGGAATACAATCTGCGTTTTGCTCTGGAATTGCAGGATACCGCAAGCGGGTTGCATGAAGGTCTGATGCGACCTTTGTATTTCTGCCAACGCAAATACAATATGGATATTTGCAGAAATGCGTTGCTTCTTGAAGTCGGGAGTGATGCCAACACATTGGACGAAGCATTGTATGCTGCACATCTTTGTGCAAAAGCACTCGTGCAAGTTATTGAAAATCACAAGTGAATCTTGCAAAATGGCGACAGGTATGATATAGTATATAAAAAATATACGGAGGTATTTTTTATTATGTCATTGCCTGTCGCTTTACAGTTATATTCCGTACGTAATGAAATGGAAAAAGATTTTGAAGGAACCATCCGCAAAGTTGCCGCATTGGGGTATCAGGGTGTTGAATTTGCAGGTTTGTTTGATCATACCGCACAGCAGGTCAAAGAAATCTGTGCTCAAGCAGGTGTTGAACCGGTTTCCGCACATGTGCCGCTGGATGAACTGCTTGCAGATACCGCAGGAACCGTTTCAAAATACAAGGAAATCGGTTGCCGTTTCATTGTTGTTCCGTATCTTCCGGAAGAACGCAGACCCGGATTTGCCGATTTTGAAAAGACCCTTGAAGAAATGGCCGCCATCGGTTCCGAATGCAAAAAGCAAGGCTTGCAGCTTCTGTATCACAACCATGATTTTGAATTTGTGAAACTCGGCGAAAAATACGGTCTTGATGTAATGTACGAAACCATCAGTGCAGACCTGCTTGCAACCGAACTTGACACCTGCTGGGTCAATGTCGGCGGTGAAAATCCTGCCGAATATGTTCTCAAATACAGCGGCAGAGCACCCGTTGTGCATCTCAAAGACTTTGTCATGCAGGGCAAGGAAAAGCCGCAGAAGTTATATGCTCTTATCGGTATTGATGACGATGAAGAACAGGCAAGTGAAGATGCATTCAGCTTCAAACCCGTCGGAAGCGGTGTGCAGAATATGCCCGCCATTCTTGAAGCCGCCGAAAAAGCAGGTGCACAGTGGGTTGTTGTGGAACAGGATCAGCCCGACAAAGGGCATGAAGAACTGCAGTGTGCCCAAATCAGCCGCGATTTCCTGAAAAAACTCGGCTGGTAATGAATGTATTGATTCTCAACGCATCGCCGCACCCGAACGGGAATACGGCGATGCTGATTGATGCTTTTAAAAGCGGACTTGCAGAAGATGCCAATGTGGTGCAATTGAATTTATATGAGATTCAGCCAAAACCGTGTATGGCGTGCAATGCCTGTCAGACGGCAGACCGTTGCTGTTTTTCGGATCTGGACGAGCTGGATATGCACTTGCGAAAAGCAGACTTGCTCGTTTGGGCTGTGCCTGTTTACAACTATTCCGTGCCTTCCCCCGCAAAGGCTGTGTTGGACCGTTTTCAGCGTTATTATGAAGCATCTGAAAAGCGAAAAGAAAAGCTCTTTGCAAAAACCGACCGTCCCTGCATTTTGCTTTTGAGTGCGGGGAGATCAGGCTTACACAGTGTTGAAATCATTCAGAAACAGATACAGACGGCTTGTCGCTATACGGGCTTTGTGTTGCAAAAAACCGTGTTTGCTTCGAATACGGACAAGCAGCCGGTTGAAGCTGACGTACTGGCATCGGCTGAAGAAGCCGCAAAATTAAGAATTTGATTTTTTGATATCAGGAGAATAAAAAATGTTAAGGTTCATTATTGCTTTTATTGTGTGTAAAGCAACTTATACGGGCTTGCGTTTACTCGGCAGACGTGCTTCGCATACCCCCGGCAGAATCGCTCTGCACATCTGCCCCGATTATATACGCTATCTCAAAAAGCCCAAGCACATTCTTTGCGTAACAGGCACAAACGGAAAATCAACCGTTTGCAATCTGCTGGAAGATGCACTTCGTACCAACGGTTATACGGTGCTGGATAATAAATTCGGCTCCAACACCGAAAACGGCATTGCTGTTACCATGACCCGCGGTGTCACGATTTTCAATCGTTGTAAATATGATGACTGTGTTCTTGAAGTTGATGAACGCAGTTCCACCCGTATTTTCAGAAACATTCATCCCGATTATCTGATCGTGGTTGACTTGTTCCGCGATTCCTGCAAACGCAATGCACATCCCGATTTTATTTCGGATATCATCACCAATGCTGTGCCTGATGATACGGTGCTGATTCTCAATGCCGACGATGTCATCGGTTCGCGTGTGCGTATTGACGGCAACAACCGCCGTATCCATTTCAATGTTCTTCCGCTTGAAGGTGAATCGGCAGGGGAACCCAACATCATCAACGATGCAGGCTATTGCCCCGTCTGCGGCGGTGTTCCTGAATTTACATTCCGCCGTTATCACCACATCGGGCACTTCCGTTGTCCGTCCTGCGGACTGCAGAATCCGAAATCCGATCATATCGTAACAGGTATTGATGCACAGAAAAAAGAACTGTATGCCGAACACAACGGCAAATCCTTTACGTATCCGCTCATTCAGGCAAGCACATTCAATGTTTATAATGAAATTGCCGCCATTGCTCTGCTTCTTGAACTCGGCCTTACCCCCGAACAGATTGCAAAATCTCTTAAGAACATCAAGGTCACGGATTCCCGTTACTACGAAAAGCAGATCGGTGATGTCAAATTTATCAGCCATGTAGTCAAGGGGCTCAATCCCGTTGCATTCTCTGTTGTCAGCAATTATGTCAAGCAGATCGAAGGCGACAAGTCCGTCTTCATGTTCCTGGACGACAATGTGGAAATTAAAATCGGTTGCGAAAACCTGACATGGTACTATGAAGCTGACCTTGAACGCCTTGCTGACGATTCCGTCAAGCATATCTATATCTCCGGTTTCCGTGCCGAAGATATGAAATACCGCCTTCTGCTGGCAGGTGTGCCGGAAGATCGCATGACCACCTTCCATGAGCCGTTTGACATTGTTAATATTGCAGATTTCAGCAAAGCCCCCACCTTTATCATGCTCTTTGAACTGTATCTGTATGATGAACAGATGAAACTGCGCAAGCAACTCGAAGAAAAAATTGAAGCATTCGGGAGGGATCGCAAATGACAGTAGAAATCCTTTATGAAAAGGCATATCTTTACGGCGATGAGTTCAATGCCGAATATCTGCGCCGCTGTCTGCCCGATGCCGAATTTGTCTGCACCGACCTGCAGGACAAGCCTTATTTTGCAGACCATACCCCTGATATCATTTATATGGGCGCCACAACCGAACGCAATCAGCTTCGGATCATCGATGCGCTGATGCCTTATAAAGACCGTCTTGCACAGCTCATTGAAGATGGTGTGCACATTCTGTTCACGGGTAATAGTGTGGATGTGTTGGGTGAATATATCCATGTGCTCGAAGTTGATAATAAAACCGAAAATACCTACAAGGCTCTCGGTTTATTCCCGTGCCATGTCGATCTTGTGATGAACAAGCGATTCTTCTGCAGTATTCTCGGCAACGGTTGCGGCAGTGATATTATTGGTTTTAAAACCCAGTTCGGTCACACCTATGATCTGCCCGAAGAATACGGTTTTATCACTGTTGAACGCGGTACAGGAATCTGCCCCGGAGCAAAGCTTGAAGGCATTCACAAGAACAATCTGTATGCAACCTACATCATCGGGCCTCTGCTTGTTATGAATCCCAAGTTTACAAAATTTTTCCTTGAAAGCGCAGGCGCAGATGTAAAAATCCCCTTTGAGGATGTCGCACTGAAAGCCTACGAAATCCGCCTTGCCGAATTCAAAGACCCCAAACGCACAGGTATTGGCTAAAAGATAAAAAAAGAAAACTGACTTTTCACTTTTCATGAGAAGTCAGTTTTTTGTTATTCGGTTTTGCCTGCGAGATATTCGTCAAGCAGTCTTGCCGCTTCGCCCACCAATTCCGAGCAGGGTCTTTTCTGATAAAATCCCTGCGTGCGGGGAGTGGGCGACGGGTCGGTATTTTCTTTGTCAGCCAATCCTAATAATTCTTTGCAGATGTAAGAACCGTTGGTGTCGGCATATTGTTTCATAAGACTCTGCACTATGGTATACTGTTCTTTTTTTGCAATATTGTCAGTCGGACTGTCGTATCCGCAGATTGCACCAAGTGCCATCACCATACCGCTGACAGCACCGCAGACTTCTCTTTGTCTGCCGAAACCGCCGCCGAAGGATGATGCAAGGCGCACACTTGTCTGTTCGTCAAGACCTGTCATGTCCGAAAATGCCGCAAAAACAGCCTGTGCACAGTTGTAGCCCTCTTTAAAGAGGGCTACTGCTTTTTCTTCGTGTTTTGTCATTATGCCTTGCCGACGGAGCCGAACAGGGTCATCTTTTCGATCACGGTTTCACGCATTGCTGCACAGCCGGGAGCAAGCAGTTTTCTGGGATCGAAGCCCTTACCTGCAAGGTCTTTGCCTTCTTCAATGTATTTGCGGGTAGCTGCTGCGAAGCTCAGCTGCAGTTCGGTGTTGACGTTGATTTTGGAAACGCCCAGGGAGATAGCTTTCTGGATCATGTCAGCAGGGATGCCGGTGCCGCCGTGAAGAACGAGGGGCATAGTGCCGGTCTTTTCCTGGATCTTGGCAAGAACATCAAAGTTCAGACCTGCCCAGTTTTCGGGATATTTGCCGTGGATATTGCCGATACCTGCTGCAAGCATGGTAACGCCGAGATCAGCGATCATCTTGCATTCGTCGGGATCTGCAACTTCGCCGCTACCGACAACGCCGTCTTCTTCACCACCGATTGCGCCGACTTCAGCTTCGATGGAAACGCCCTTTGCACCTGCATCAGCAATGAGCTGCTTGGTCTTTGCAATGTTTTCGTCGATCGGATAGTGAGAGCCGTCGAACATGATAGAAGAGAAACCTGCTTCAAGAGCAGCATAAGCGCCTTCATAGGAGCCGTGGTCAAGATGAAGAGCAACGGGAACGGTGATCTTGAGGGTATCCATCATTGCGTTGACCATAGCAACGACAGTGTTGAAGCCGCACATATACTTTGCAGCACCTTCGGAAACACCGAGGATAACGGGAGAGTTGAGTTCCTGTGCGGTCTGCAGAACGGTCTTGGTCCATTCAAGGTTGTTGATGTTGATCTGTGCTACGGCATATTTGCCTTCTTTTGCCTTTGTGAGCATTTCTTTTGCGGAAACAAGCATTTTAAATTACCTCCGATTTTTATTTTCCAAACATAAATTATATTACATTTTTTTACAATGTGCAAGTGTTTTTTATGCGAATTTGTTTGTAAGACTGCCGATGCCGTCAATTTCGCAACGTACTTCATCACCGGGTACCAGGAATTTCGGCGGAACAAAGCCCATACCGACACCCGACGGTGTGCCTGTGGAAATAATCGAGCAGGTTTTTAATGTCATGCCCTCGGTCAGGTCCTCGAGAATCTGACCGATGCCTGCGAGAAGCAGGGAAGTGTTGCTGTTTTGTCTTAATTCGCCGTTGACAAAACTTCTGATTTGCAACTGCGGTTCAAAATCAAATTCATCGGCAGTGACTATGCACGGCCCCATCGGGGTGAATCCGTCCAGACTTTTTGCATAATAAAACTGCTTGTGTCTTTGTTGCAGGCTTCGGGCACTTACGTCATTGATGATCGTATAACCGAACACATAGTCTTTTGCATTCTCTTTTTTGACATTCTTTGCATCTTTGCCGACAATGAATGCGAGTTCGGCTTCGTAGTCAATCTGCGTATCAACAGTGGGATAGGGAATTATGCCGCCGTCAGGCACGGCTTCGTTGACACGTTTTGAAAAATAAACCGAATACTGTCTGTCTTTTTCAAATACTTCCTTTTTGAACCGTGCGGATTCCTCTGCGTGTGCGGCATAGTTGATACCGAGACACAGAATATCCTGTTTCGGCTGCGGAATGGGGGCAAGAATTTCAGTATTTGTAAGGTCAAATTCGCCGATTTCGTTGCAAAGATGTTTATATTCAAAAACTTTTCCGCTTTCAATCAGGGCATTCATGTCTGCAAAGGGAAGGCGGTGGGCGGTTTTCTGCAAACCTTCAACAGCAGGAAAAATGCCGTCTTCCGTTTTTAATGTATATAAGCGCACTTTATTTCACTTCCTTTACATGAATGCGGATCACTTCGTGGTCATTCCAATGCTGTTGCGAGAAGTTGATGCCTGCTTTCATGAGTGTTTGTCCGTGATATTCTTCACCGTCAATATCACATTCGTATATCTTTTCGGGATCAAGACCCTTGAAACGGACGATGTGGTTCTTCATGGCATCTCTGCGCATGACAATGACTGTCAGCAGAGCTTCGGATTTGTCTTCGGAAACAAATTCCCATGCACAGTCAAAGCCGTCTTCTTCGGGTGTTTTAATGCGATACAGATCACCCCAACGGATAAGATCATAATATTCGTGATATTCGGCAATCTGTCTTTTTACACGGAAAGCATCTTCCGCACTCAGCTTGGTCGGGTCAAGTTCATAACCGAATGTGCCCCACAGTGCGACCGCACCTTTTGTGTCATAGCCTGTTCTGCGGCAGGCAGAAACATGGGCCCCCATGGTGGAAGCGGGATAGCACAGCGAAGTGCCGAACTGAATGGAAAGTCTTTCGATGGGGTCTGTGTTGTCGCTCGTCCAGATCTGCGGAGAATAGTAAAGCATCCCGGGATCAAAACGTCCGCCGCCGCCCGAGCAGTTTTCAAGAAGCATTGCGGGGAAATCTTTAGTCAGTCTGTCCATGATTTCATATGTACCCATGACAAAGCGGTGGAAGAATTCTTTTTGTCTTTCGGCAGGGAGTAATGCACTGCCCGCTTCTGTAATGTTGCGGTTGAAGTCCCATTTCAGATAGTCGATTTTTGTGGAAGACAAAACATCATACATCTGCTTGTAAATGGCTTCGCGGACATCTTTTCTGGAAAAGTCTATAACATACTGCTGTCTGCCGATCGAGCGTTCTCTGCCTGCCACATGAATGCACCAGTCGGGATGTGCTCTGTAAAGGTCAGAGTCGGGGGAGATCATTTCGGGTTCATACCAAATGCCGAATTTCAGTCCCAGTGTATTGACACGTTTGACAAGACTGTCAAGTCCGCCTTTGAGCTTGTCGGTGTTGACGTACCAGTCACCCAAAGACGAATGGTCGTCATTTCTCTTGCCGAACCAACCGTCATCCATAACAAGCATTTCAATGCCGAGTTCTTTGGCTTTTTCGGCAAATGCAACGAGTTTGTCGTCATCAAAACTGAAATAAGCGGCTTCCCAGCTGTTGATCAGCAGCGGGCGTTTCTTTTCTTTCCATTCACCGCGGATGAGGTGTTTATTATAAAGTTTGTGGAATGTTCTGCTCATGCCGCCCAAGCCTTCTTCAGAGAAGACCATAACTGCTTCGGGTGTGTAGAATTCTTCACCGGCTTCCAGGTGCCAGCCGAAAGAGGACGGATTGATCCCAATGATTACCCTTGTGCCGCAGTTGGAATCCACTTCTGCTTCTGCAAGGAAGTTGCAGGAATAAACGAGATTGAAGCCGTAGGCGTTGCCGCTGTCTTCGGTTGCGGTGTTTTCGCAAAGGGCAATAAAGGGGTTTTGCTGATGGCTGGAAGATCCTCTCTTGCTTGCAATACCCTGAATGCCATGTGCAAGCGGTCTGCGTTCAACGGTGCGTTCCTTGTTGTGTCTGCCGTAAAGGGAAATGAGATCATAGTTCATTTCGGGCAGATCGAGGCAAAGGCTCATGCTGCGTTCAATGTCCATGGCTGTGTCGGATGTATTCTTGATAACCGCCCAACGGGTCATGGCACCAAGATTTTCAAATACTGTGTAGTAAAGGGTCACTTCGGCACCGCTGACTTTGTCAAGGGTCTTGATGGCAAGGGTCTGTGCTTCGCAGTCGCAATTTGTGTAAAGGCAGGGAAGACCGGGAAGTGCAGGCTTGCCGTTGATGATTTCATGCGAAACATAGCGGATGTCGGTGGAGTTGCAACCTGTTTTGTCTTTGATCTGCAATGCGGAAATACGAAAATCACCGCAACCGTTGCAACCGTATTCCATCGGCCATGTGTCGGCCGAAAAATCACAGAACGGAATATTTTCGTTGCCTGCGCTGAACGAAGCATAAGTGGAGCGCGAACGCAGTGTATTTAAGTTTGTGTCGGGGATTTTTGCACCATAATACAGGTGCAGAAGATAATTCTCTTCGAAAATCTCAATAAGATAACTCGAAGTTGCCGTGTCAAGTTTAAAAATTCTGTTTTCGCTGTCAAAAAGAATAGCCATAATGCACCTCTCACTTAACTTTTATGATGTAATTTTCTTTTCGCGGTTTTGTTTCGGGGATTACTGAGGGAATACCGAGAATGCAGTGGCCGATGCCTTCATAGTTTTCGGCAATGCCCCATTCTTTCATAAGTGCTTTGCCTTCCTCGGTTTCAAATTCTTCTTTTGCGCGGTGAATCCAACAAGCACCCAAGCCCACTGCGTGTGCGGCATTGCATAGATTGCCGATGACAAGAGAGCCGTCTTCGCGGTAGGTTCGCACATTTTTGTCTGCAAACACAACAACAATTGTCGGTGCACCGTAAAAGGGATCCGCATCGGGATTGCCTAAAATTGCAGCATTCATTTTTCTTAATTTTTCAATCGTTTCTTTGTTCTGCACGGCAACCATCAGCGGGGACTGCCTGTTCATGCCCGTCGGAGCAAAAGAACCTGCTTCAAGCACGGCATCAAGAAGTTTTTCGCTTATTTGCTCGTCTTTGAATTGACGTACACTGCGACGTTGCTTTAAATCCTGTATGGTTTGATTCATTTTTTCCTCCCGTTTAAAAAGAGTTTAATTATTTTCAGTATAACAAGAATACAGACGGATTGCAATTGATTTTTAAGGAAAAATAAGGTATAATATCTTTTAATACTTTTAAAACTGACATAAGGAGGGATTCTGTGTTCGGATATGTGGTTGCAAATACAGAAAAACTGTCCCCCGAACAGCTTGCACGGTACCGTGCACTTTACTGCGGTTTGTGTCGCAAAATCGGTGAACGTCACGGCAGTGCGGCCAGAATAGCTCTGACGTATGATCTTGTTTTTCTGCTTATTGTGCTTTCTTCTGTTTATAACGGAGAGATTTTGCAGCAAAAAACAGATTCCTGTGTTGCACATCCCGTCAAAAAGCGGGAGTTTATAACGGATACATTCACTGATTATGCCGCCGATATGAATATTGCGTTGGCATACTATAATTTTTTGGATGACTGGCAGGATGACAAAAGTGTAAAATCCCGTATGCAGGCACAGTTGCTCGGTAAGGGCTTGCAATTGAGTAAAAAACTGTATCCCCGACAACTTTCAACCATTGAAAAGTGTCTGCACGATTTGCACGAAGCGGAAAAACGTGATGAAACCGACCCTGATATTCCCGCCAATATTTTCGGCACACTGTTGGGCGAACTTTTTCGTTTTGAAGAAAACGAGCTTGGTGAAAAATTATATGATTTCGGTTGTGCACTCGGCAGATTCATTTATCTGATGGATGCTTTTGTCGATCTGAAAAAAGATATCAAACAACAAAAATACAATCCGCTTATTCGATACAGCAGAAACCGGATTCTGCCGATGCTACAGGTGCAGATGGCACAATGTGCAGCGTTGTTCGAAGAATTGCCCATAGGTAAAGATGCAGACCTGTGTGAAAACATTCTTTATTCCGGTGTCTGGACAAAAGCGGAAATTATGAATCAACAGGAGGCGAAAAAACGGCATGGATGACCCTTATAAAGTTCTAGGTGTTACACCCGGTGCAAGTGAAGAAGATGTAACCAAAGCTTATCGTAAGCTTGCAAAAAAATATCATCCCGACCTGAATCCCGGTGATGAAACAGCCGCAAAAAAAATGAGTGAAATCAATGCCGCTTATGATCGTATCAAAAATCCGAACGGTGCGGGCAACCGCCCCGACAGCGGCAGAAATCCCTATGGTTCAGCGTACGGCAGACGCACTTCTTATGATCCGTTCGGCGGTTTTAATCCGTTCGGCGGCACCTACAGTTCATATTCCGATCATGCAACCGATACGTTGGGTAAAGTGCGAATTCTCATCAATGCCCGCCGTTATGCAGAGGCATTACAGATACTCAATTCCATGTCGGACAGAACAGCCGAATGGTATTATCTTGCCGCCATTGCAAACTACGGTGCAGGGAATATCGTTTTGGGTATGGATTATGCAAAAAGAGCTGCTGAAATGGACCCTGATAATCCGCGATATGCGGATCTTGTTGACCGTATGGAAAATGCAGGCTTTCGTTACCGTACGACGGGACAGACCCGCTACGGAATGCCGCATATTCGTGTGAATAAATTCTGTTTAGGCTTGTGCTTTACCAATTTGCTGTGTAATCTGTTGAGCTGTTTGTGTGCTGACGGAGGATATTACGGCGGATACGGCGGCACATTCTGCCCGTTCTTTTGTTGTTAGGAGGTTACTTTTTTATGAATTTCATATATCGCTTGCAGGAATCATATAACCGTTTTATGTACGGCAGATACGGCAATGACACACTCAATCATTTCTTGTCTTTTGTTTATATCTTACTTGTGGCAGTCGGTTTTATTTTCCGTATTCTTGTATTTATAACGAAATCACTCGTTCTTTATAAGATCAGATATGCACTGTATATTCTTTCCCTGATTATCTTTGCAGTTACCATCTTCCGATCTCTTTCAAAAAATATTTCCCGCCGTGCAAAGGAAAATGAGGTCTTTATGCGATGGTGGGGAAATTGGCAACCGTATGTTCATAAACAAGCCGAAAAAACAAAACCAAAAGCACGTATGTTTGTACGCAAAATGCAGGACCGTGATCATGTTTATAAAAAGTGTCCCGATTGCAAAGCAGTATTAAGACTTGCAAAGAAAAAAGGGAAACACAAGACACGTTGCCCCGCTTGCGGGAAACTGTTTGAGGTGCGTGTTTTGTTCGGTGAAAAGTAAAATCAAATCCGCAGAAGAGCTTTTATTTTGCTCTCCTGCGGATATTTTTTGTTATTTGTCTTTTGTTTTTTGTTTCTTTTCGGGATTGAGGACGGATTTGACTGAATAGTACATCTGTGCACCTTGTACTGCGGTAGCTCCGATGCCGAAATCGCTGTAAAACACTTTTTCACGGTCATACATACGCATGACGGTGCTTTCAAATTTATTCGGTGCGGTTTTCTTGACAGCACGTTCGCTTAACAGATATTTGAACGGTCTTTTTTCGAGCCTGTCAAAATGTGCATCTGCAGCAAATAACCTGTTGCTTACGGTATCGCTTGTGCCTGCAAAGATCAGAATGTTGTCATTGTCGGGCAGGGTCAGAGTTTTTGCATTGCAGGTCGGTATGCAGGCGGTAAAAATATAAAACTGTTTTGCAATCATATCACCGTCCGGATTGTGCGTATGTGTGGCAGTAAAACCGAGCGGTTGTTGCTTTATATACCCCGTTTCGCCCATGCCGATCAGATCCCATGTGCCTATCGCCTCAAAACAATCACAAACCCTGACGGGAATTTCCGTTTCATCTGCTTTGAAAACAACCGTTATATCACCCGACAAAGAGGTCAGCAGAAATGAAACATTTTCATTGCCGACGGGCAGGTCAATGGTCTGTCCTTCGCACCGAACTGCAGAAAAACCGTCTTTCTGCAGTCTGAATTTTTTGTTTGCACAAAGAAGACGATCGGGCAGAATTTCTTTCGGAACAGAAATGGATCCCGGCAAGGTGCTCTTGTTACGGTTTTTATTGTCTGTTATCGCAACTGCATTGTACGGTAATGACAAACTCTCTGTTTTTATTTTCGCATCGGTATTTGTTTTTTGTAAAGTGACAGAAAATGTTCGGATTTCATTTGCTCGCATTGAAAAATGAAGTTTCCCGTTTGTAATGGCCGTATCAGCGATGAATTTTTCAACGCCGTTGACTTCGGCGGCGTAAAGGACGGGAGTGCAGAATGACAAACAAACGTCATTTGCATCCCGACCTTGTGTTTCGGCAATACGGACAATAATTGTATCACCTTTGTGAGCCTTTTTGATGCAACTGATGCGTATATTGTCATTGTTGATATTGGCAAAAGAAAAGCTGCTTCCTGCTTTGCCTTCATGTGTATTGGTTACAAATGTGTGCATCGGCTGGCAGAATTCGTCAGCAGCCTGCTGCATATTGCCGTAACCTGCATACAGTGCAAAAGAATAACGGTTGAGCCCGAACTCCAACAGATGTTGTGAGCATTCCCAACGGTAAGCCGAAAGCGGACTGTGCATGCAGGTCATGCGAAGAGTATCTGCATCCGGTTTGTCCCATCCGTTGCGAGAATCGGATAAAACCGCAATGCAGAAATCGCTTTCCGTTTCACGTATGCCCGCCCAACGCTGTGCAGGTACTTCAAACAGACGTTGTGTGTTTGTTGCTCTTTTGGCTGTGCCGATTCCTATGTCGTATTCAGCAAAGGCATTTTTATTGGCAAGCGGAAATTCAATCTTGCACAACGAAGCTTCATGTTGCCAGTCCGTTTCATTTTCAACCTGCAAAAATCCGCCGTTGGCATCCAGTGATAAAGTTTGTCTGAATGTGGAATTGCCGATGGTTCGGGTGATTTCAACAGAGCCTCTTGCGGGACCGAATCCGGTTATGCGGATGGCGGGTTTTTGTGCGTAGTCGCAGACAGGCGAATTGATATCCTCCCATTTAATTTCCCATGCAGGCCACATTTTGGAATGAATATTATCGTGAATTGCAATACGAACGGGGGCGTGAAGCAATTCTCTTTGCAACTGTTTATCAACGATGCTTTCAATGTTGCCGTCGGCATTTATTTTTATGCGGTATCTTTCATTTTCAAGTGTATTGGTTGTTACTTTGATCGGGTTGCTTTCAAGTCTGCATCCGGAATCGGAAAGACGGACATCATATACCTTTAAACCGCAGGACGGAACTTGTGCACTGAATAAAACGGTTATATATCCGTTTTTGCGTTCAGCAACCTGAGAATAAACTTCGTTACCGTTGTTGTCAAATACACGTGCAAAATCCGCATTTTTACTTCGAAGACTGACACTGACGGTTTGTTTTCTTTCATTGACACCCTGTACGGGGTTTGAAACCACAACAGGAATTCCTTTTACGAAAGAAGTGTCCATTTCATTGGCAAGAATCTGCACGGCGGCAGTATATGCATTGGAAAACACATTCATGCTTTGCACATAATCGTTCCAATTGCGTTTGTAGCATGTCTGAAACGATGTGCCGGTTATGTCATCATGGAACTGATGGGCAATGACCCGTTTCCATGCCGCGTCAAGCATGTCCTGCGGATATTCGCAATATCCCAATGCAAAAGCGGCACTTGCATTTCGCTCTGCGGCATCTGCCAACAGTTCATTTCTTCTGTTCCAACGCTTGGAAACGGCACGGGATGTATAACTGCCAACCCCGTGTTCGGTCAGAAGCAATTCACCGTCAAAGACGGGAAGCATGTCCTTTTGTTCCTGCGGCAAGGCGGCAAGATCTTCAAAAAATTCCTGTGTCGAAGCCGAAAGAACAGCAATTGCATTTTTTTCGTTCTTTTTTGCTTCTTTTACAACCGTACGCACCGATTGTTCGGACGGTGCACCACCCCTGTCACCCGTTCCGTGATATGCAAAAGTGCAGTCAAGATTGTAATTGATCTTGTTTTCTTTCAGTTTTTTCAACAATTTTGTATGGTTGCGAACAGATGCAAAGCCGTTGGTATATGCTCCCGTTTTCAGTGCTGCGTAGATTTCTTTGCCGTCAGCTCCCTTCCATCTGCCGATGTCAAAGGGAATATCTTCGCCGCAGCCCCATGTCAGTTTTGAAGTCGAAAAACCTGTTAAGCCCGCATGTGCGGCAACAGCGGGCAAGGCTTTGCCGAAGCCGAAACAGTCGGGCAGAAAAATGTCTGTTGTCGGCTTGCCGAAAGTGTCTTCAAAATATGTGTTTCCGTACAGAATATTGCGCCATAATGCTTCGGGCGACGGGGTGTTGACATCGCCGTTTTCATAGCAACTTCCGCAGGGGTTCCATTGTCCTTTTGCCGTGTAGTGTTTTACTTGTTCAAACAAATCGGGATAGTATTCTTCCAACAGTTCATATCGGTAAGAACCTTCGAAATTGAATTTATAATCGGGATATTTTTCAAACAATTTTACATTGTCATATACAGTACGGGGCAGAAAGTCGGAGATCGTTTTTTCAAAGTGCCACAGCCATGAGGTATCCAGATGTGCTGTTGCAACCGTATAAATTTTCTTTTTTTCGTTTTTCATTTGCAAACCTCCAATCTTTTTTATTTTACCATTGTTTTCTCTGCAGGTCAATATTTCTTAAATTAAAAAATAACACTTTTCTACTCGACAAACGGAAAAAACAGTGCTATAATAAAACATTAACAGAAGAAAATTCTTTTCGGAGGAAACTTTAATATGGAAATTCTTGATCTTGCTACAAAAGCACTTGGCGGTATCATTCATCTGAGCACAAAACGTCTTGCCGCAAAAGGGAAGGCTGCACCCCTGCCTGAAATTGAACCGACCATGATGAAAAATGAAGAAGATAATACGTTTGTTTGCGGCTTTGCAAGTGCAGAAGTGATGCCGGCCGATGTCGATACAAAGAAGTATTATATTGCAGGCTACAGAATCAATCATCCCGTAACGGGTGTCAAAGATCCCACAACGGTCAGTGCAATGTGGCTGGGTTGTAAAGAAGGAGAAGGAATTCTGCTTCTTTGTGCGGATGTTGTCGGTCTTACGGGCTATGATGTCAATGAAGTGCGTGCATCCCTTGCAGATTTCTGTGCGGAAAAGGGATGTAAAAACATCAGCATTTCCTGTTCACACACGCATGCAAGCATCGACACTGTCGGTTATTGGGGACCGCTTCCCGTTTCGGGAAAAAACAAATCCTATCAGAAACAGCTTTTTGCCGCTCTTAAGAAAGTTGCTATCGAAGCATGGCAGAACCGCACCGTCGGAAATCTGTATATGGGCGATATCAGTGTTCCCGAAGCTATTGAAGACCACAGAGAACCCATTTTCTGCAGTGACAAACTCACAAGACTTCGTTTTGTGCCTGCAGACGGCAGTGCCGAAACATGGTTTATGAACTACAGTGCACATCCAAATACCATGGGCGGTGACAACTCCCTTATCAGTGCCGATTATCCCTGCTACATGCGTCGCAGAATCAACGAAACCAAAAAGGTCAATGTTTTGTTTGCTGTCGGTGCCATTGCCGCTGTGGACATCGCTCCGTCTGTTGCCGAAGACCGTACCGAACGCACCATGCGTGGTGGTCAGATTCTCGGCGATGCCGCATGGAAAATTGACAATGACGAGCAGCTTAATTCTGAAATTACCGTACTTCGTCAGCCTTACTATGCTCCCGTTGATAACTGCCTGCTTGCACTCATGCCCACCATTGGTGCTGTTACAAGCGAAAAAGCACCTTGTGAACAGGGTGAACTCGGCATGGCTCTTATTACCGAAATGACATATCTGAAGATCGGCTCCCGTCAGATCCTCATGATTCCCGGTGAAGCATTCCCCGAAAATATTTACGGCGGCTATGCCGATGCCGAACACTCCGCAACAGGACTTCCGGCAGACATCAACTCCACACCGCTTGCAGAAATTGCAGATGATGAAAAGCTTGTTGTCTTTGGTGTCACCAACGACATGACGGGTTATATGGTTGCAAAGAATGACTTCATCCTGCATCCCACGCAGGCATATCTGAATACCTGGCATGACCGTTTTGACCGTCATCATTACCACGAAACCAATTCTCTCGGTTATCTTACAACCGATACAATGGAAAAAGTGTTCAGCGGCATGATGAAGCGTGTACGTGATGCACAGAAATAAGCGGAGGCAGGATATGGATATTTATATCAAGAAGCTTGTTGAATATGCAATCGAAAAAGGTTTTATCACCGATGCCGATAAAGCATGGGCTGCCAACAGTCTTCTGTGGGTGCTTGAACTTGAAAGCTATGACGATGCCGCAGACGGGGATGTGTCCGAAAAAATCGAAGACATTCTTGATGCTCTGACCAAAGATGCCGTCAGTCGCGGTGTGATTGATGACGGTATTGCCGCTTACGACCTTTTTACGGCAAAATTGATGGGTATGATCATGCCCAAACCGTCCGAAGTCATTGCAAAGTTCAATGCTTTGTATGAAGTAGATCCCAAAAAGGCAACCGACTGGTACTATACTTTCAGCGGCGACACCAACTACATCAACCGCAGCCGCATTGCCAAGGATGTCAAGTGGACAGCCGACAGTGAATACGGTGAAATTGACATCACCATCAATCTTTCCAAACCCGAAAAAGACCCCAAAGCCATTGCGGCGGCAAAGAACAAACCGCAAAGCGGCTATCCCAAATGTATGCTCTGCCGTGAATGCGAGGGCTTTGCAGGCAATCTCAATTTCCCCGCAAGAGAAAACCACCGCATTCTGCCGCTTCACATCGGCGGTGGCGATTGGTTTATGCAGTATTCACCCTATGTGTATTACAACGAACACTGCATTGCACTGAATGCAAAGCATGTCCCCATGGTCATTGACCGTTCTGCTTTCAGAAAACTGCTCGATTTTGTCACCTTGTTCCCGCATTACTTTATCGGCTCGAATGCAGATCTGCCCATCGTCGGCGGTTCCATTCTTGCGCATGAACATTTCCAGGGCGGCAACTATGAATTTGCCATGGCAAAAGCCGAAATTGAAACCGAACTGCAGTTTGACGGTTTTGACAATGTCAAAGCGGGCATTGTCCGCTGGCCGATGGCAGTTATCCGCCTTTCTTCCGATGATACGGATGCACTGGTTGAGCTTGCAGATAAGATTCTCACAAAATGGCGTGCATACACGGACGAATCTGCTTTCATTTTTGCCGAAACCGAAGGCACGCCTCACAGCACCGTAACGCCCATTGCAAGAATGCGTGACGGCAAATTTGAACTTGATCTTGTTCTTCGCAATAACATCACAACCGAAGAACATCCGCTTGGTGTTTATCATCCGCATGCTGAATTGCACCACATCAAAAAAGAAAACATCGGCCTTATCGAAGTGATGGGACTTGCCGTGCTTCCCGCAAGACTTAAAGAGGAGCTGGCCGTTCTCGCCGAAAAAATGGTGAACGGCGACGATCTTTTTGCAGATGAACGCACGGCAAAACACGCAGAATGGGCCGAAGAAATTAAGAAAAATTATCCTGGCCTTTCTGCAGAAAATGTCGATGCGATCCTCAAAAAAGAAGTCGGCATCGTGTTTGCAAAGGTGCTTGAACATGCAGGTGTTTATACACGCGATGAAAAAGGTAAGGAAGCATTCCTTCGTTTTGTTTCCCACGTGAATGCAAAATAAAAGAGTTGACAGCACAGCAGTTTTTTGTTATATTTTAATTGTATATTTTGATTATCGGAGGAATTTCTGATGAAAAAGATTTTATCCGTTTTATTAAGCATTCTTTTGCTCGCATCGTTCGGCATGATGGCAGGTGCGGAATGTGCACATGAATATGATGCAACCTATCATCCGCCCACATGCATTGACCCCGGGTATACGGAGTTTATCTGCAAGTTGTGCGGAGATCGCATTGAACAGATCAATGTGCCGGCAAACGGACATATTTACGGTGAATGGGAAGTGCTTTCCGAAGCCGATTGCACACAGACAGGCCTTGAAAAAAGAATCTGCCGTATCTGTGGCGGTGTTGAAACAAACACCATTTCCATGACCGCACACGCTGATACGAACGGGGATTCTGTTTGTGATTCCTGTGACTATGTGTTTGAAAAGAAGCAAGACAACGGCCTGAGTCCTTATGAATGGCTGAAACTTTTCTTTGCAAACATCATTGCATGGTTCAAAGCCATTTTTGCCTGATTTTTATTCTGAAAGCCGCCTGTGGGCGGCTTTTTGTCGCAAAGGCGTGTATAACATGAAGCGATTTTTTACATTTGTTATTCTTTTCTTAATACTGCCCTTGTTGCCGTTGCAAGTTTTCGCAACGCAGTTACCCGTTGCCTCATTGAAAACGACTCCGGACGGAAATCCGTATTGGGAAAATGTCCCTTTGACGGAAGCGGTAAATAATAAGAAACACCCCATCCTGTTTTCAGCACACCCCGTGCAAAATACATTGCCTTCCCGATATGATGGCAGAGAAAACGGAATTGAAACGGATGTTGTTGATCAGGGCGGTGCAAACATTTGCTGGGCAATCACGGCAACGGATCTACTGTCGCTGAATTTGCAGCGGCAAGCACAGCCTACTGTTTCTTTTGCCCCTTCACACCTTGCCTGGTTTGCCCATCGCAGTCTTGTTTATATAGGAGATCGTACATCGGGTGACGGCACCTTACTGTCTGATCCTTTTTTACACGGCGGCAACTGGCTGGATGCGACAGCAGCACTTTCTGCATGGAACGGACCTGCCTTGGAATCGGAATTTCCATTCAACGGACAGAATCTTTCCTCTATGGGCAATTATGAACAAGCCGACCGCTATAAACGCGAAGCTACGCTGTCAAGTGCCGTCTGCCATTATTCAAAAGGAATAGATGAACTGAGTGACATTTCTCAATCGCAGATGAATGCAATCAAGCAGGCGGTTATGAGGGATGGTGGTGTACAGTTGTCGTTTTATTCTGCTGTCGGGAACTATCACACAAATGCAACGACAACGGCATACTATCAGAATGACCAAACCGTAACCAATCATGCCGTTATTGTTGTCGGTTGGGATGATGATTTTTCGAAACAGAATTTTTCCGAATCCTGTCAACCGTCTGCTGACGGTGCCTGGCTGTGCAAAAACAGTTGGGGGGACGATTGGGGAGATAACGGTTATTTCTGGCTTTCTTATGAAGAAATTTCCATAAATCAGATCGTTTCTTTTACAGTAACTTCAAAATATGCTTATTCTGAAAACTATCAATATGACGGCTTTGGCTTTCATGGCAGAGTGCATACGGATGATTATATCCGATTTTGCAATGTTTTTACGGCTGATGCGGATTGTGAAATTGCAGCAGTCGGCACATGGTTTCTGCAAAACGGAGCAGAATTTACGGTCGATTTGTATACCGGACTTGATGTCGGCTCAACAGTGCCCGTGAAGGATATAAAAGCGGCAAGTATCAGCGGAATTGCAGAAGAGTACGGCTATCATGTTGTGAATCTGCAAGCTCCCGTTTTGGTTGAAAAAGGAGAAATATTTTCGGTTTGTGTCACTTTGACTGCAAACCAAAATTGTCCGATCGTCAATGCTGCAATTGAAAACACGGATGCGGATGATTATGTCAGTTACAGCGAAGCCGGGCAGAGTTTTGTGCAGATTGAACGCGATGGAATCTGGTATGATACAAGCGTGGAAGGTTTGAATAATGTATGTCTGAAAGCCTTGACATTGCACACGCATACACGTTCTGCCGTTGGCGAACTTTGCGAAGAATGCGGAAAAGTTGTTACTCTTCGTGAAACACAATTGTTTCGTCGCCTTTTTGAGTACTTTTGGTTTCTGATTGCCAATTTTGTATAAAAATGCCGTCCTTTCCATGATACGGAGAGGACGGTTTTTTGGGTTATTCTGTAAAGAATTTCGCTTCCAACGCGGCACAAAGTGCATGATAAACAGGCAAGGTCAATTCCTGCACTTCATACGGTGTGTATGCAGGTAACTGAATACATACATCGGAAAGGGACGTCAGTTTGCTGTCTTTACCACCGGTGATTGACAATACGCGGATGCCCTTGACCTTTGCCGTTTTGGCGGCTTCTACCACATTTTTTGAATTGCCCGATGTGCTCAGTGCAATCAGTACATCTGCCGGTGCATCTGCATAACCCCATACCTGCTGTGCGAAAACCAGGGCAGGATCCACATCGTTTGCAAATGCGGAAATAAGTCCACTGTGGGCAGTCAAGGCGATACTGCGAAGCGGACTTTGCAGTTTATCGGCAATGTATGCACCGTTTTCAATCTCATTGAACAACGCCTTCTCTTCCGTTGTCAGCGGTCTGCGCAGATTGAATCCTTTCATCAGCTCTCCCACAATGTGTTCGCTGTCTGCGGCTGAACCGCCGTTGCCGCAACAAAGCGTTTTACCGCCGTTGTTGTAGCAGTCAAGAAGCAGGTCGAAACTTTGCAGAATGCTTGTTTTCGCACAATCAAGTACGGGATAATCTTTAAAAAGTTTATCAAAAATTGTTTGTATGTTCATTATGTTTTCCTCATTTCTTTGTAAATGCAAGTCCCAAGGCGGCGAAATCACCGATGGAATCACCGAGATGGGAAGGCAGAATCTTACAGTTCTGTACCGACAAAGACAGTGCTTCATTCAGAATCACGCTATGAATGATCGGATCAAACAGATCATGTGAACGTTCATAAATACTGCCGATCACAATTGCCTGCGGATTCAGAATATCAATCAGAATCGAAAGTCCCAATCCTAATTTTTCGGCACAGGTTTTATAAACTTCCTGTGCGAATGCATCGCCGTTTCTTGCGGCAAGAGCAAGACTTTTTGCGGTCATTGTATCCGGATTTTCGAGTAAGGGGGAGGCGTGTTCAGTTGTTTTTGCCATTTCTTGTGCAAGTCGTGCAATGCCGCCGCCTGAACAAAAGCCTTCAAAGGAACCTCTTTTGCCGTAGCCCACAGGACCGTCGGGTGCAATGCGGACATGCCCGACTTCACCTGCCATGTCATTTGTACCGCTGTATAATTGCCCGTTCAGAATCAACCCTGCACCCATGCCTGTGCCGAATGTCAGAAAAACAGCATTTTCAAGCCCTTTTGCGGCTCCGAACCGCCATTCTGCAACCGCACAGGCATTGGCATCATTTTGCAGATATGTTTTAACGCCGAAAGTGTTTTCAAACATCTGCACAATGGGAACATTGTCCCAATCGGGAAGGTTCGGCGGGCATTGAATCAGCCCCTTTTTGCTGTCGAGCGGGCCGCCGCAACTGATGCCGATGCCGATCAGTTCATCGTATTTTACATTGTTTTGGTGCAGTAATTCTTTTGCCGTTGCAAGCAGTTGGTCGACAACCGCCTTCCAACCTCTTTTTACGTCAGTCGGGAAAGTGAGTTTATCAATGATGAAACCTTGTATATCCTGCGGCAATTCACCTTTTCCGAGCACAGCCGCACATTTTGTGCCGCCTATATCAATACCGAGAGAATACATATCGAACCTCTTTGTTTTTTTCTTAAATCGTATCACATTTACGAAAAAAAAGCAATCCTAAACTATTGAAATCCTTGATTATATAATGTATAATGTTATGGATTCAAAACAGAATCAGAAGAATTTTGTCAAAAGGAGAACCAGAATCATGAAAAAGTTTTTCGCTCTTGCCCTTGCACTTTGCATGATGGTCTGCTGTTTTGCAGCCTGTGCAAAGGATGATACCACCAATCCCAACACGAACGGTGACGTTGTAACGCAGGAAAAATTTGTTATTGCTGTTCCCAACGATACCACCAACGAAGCACGTGCACTGATGCTTCTTGAAACCCTCGGCCTGATTCAGCTCAAGGAAGGTGCAGGCATCACCGCTACCATTCTTGACATTGAATCCAATCCTTACAACATTGAATTCCGTGAAGTGGAAGCTGCTCAGATTCCCAACATTCTGCAGGACGTTGACTATGCCGTTATCAACTCCAATTATGCCATTGCAGCAGAAATGGATCCCGTAACGCAGTCTCTGGCACAGGAAGGTGCCGCCTCCGCTTATGCAAACATTGTTGCTGTTAAGCAGGGCAATGAAGAAAGTGACAAAACCAAGGCTCTCGTAGCTGCTCTCAAGAGTCAGGCTGTTGCCGATTATATTGTCAACACCTACGGCGGTTCTGTTGTCAGTGTTGTTGAAGAAGCCGGTGACGGCTATGATGCAACCGTTGACTATGCAGCTCTTGCAGGTCAGACCATCACCGTAGCTGCTTCTCCTGCTCCTCACAGTGAGATCCTTGCTGTTGCAAAAACCATTCTTGCTGAAAAGGATGTTACTCTTGATATCCGCGAATTCACCGATTATGTTCAACCCAACACGGTTGTTGACAACGGCGAAATCGATGCCAACTACTTCCAGCATCTTCCTTATCTTGATGATTTCAATGCCGAAAACGGCACTGCAATCGTTTCCGCAGGTGCAATCCATGTTGAACCCATGGGCATCTACGGCGGCAAACAGGCTTCTCTTGATACCATCAAGGGTGAATAAGAATTGATCTTTTCAGCCCGGTGCTCCGGCGCCGGGCTGTTTTTTGAAGAGAGCAGATAAGATACAGCATAAAACTTTGTGCCGTATCTTATCTGCTGTCACAGATAGGAGAACATGTTATGATTGAATTAAAAAATCTGACAAAGACTTTTCAAACCACAGACGGTGCTGTTGAAGCACTCAAAGATGTTACTTTGACCGTCAATGACGGCGATATTTACGGCATCATCGGTATGTCGGGTGCAGGAAAAAGCACACTTGTAAGATGCATCAATATGCTCGAAAGACCCACAGACGGACAAGTGTTGATTGACGGCACGGATATGGGAGCACTTTCACAGAAACAACTGCGTGATATGCGCCGAAATATCACCATGATCTTCCAGGGCTTTAATCTGCTTATGCAAAGAACATGCCTGAAAAATGTCTGTTTCCCTCTTGAATTGGAAGGTATGAAAAAGGCGGATGCAAAAAAACGTGCTATGGAATTGCTTGAAATTGTCGGTCTTCCTGATAAAGCCAATGCGTATCCCGCACAGCTTTCGGGTGGTCAGCAACAGCGTATTGCCATTGCAAGAGCATTGGCAACCGAGCCGAAGGTGCTTTTATGCGACGAAGCAACCAGTGCACTTGATCCGAAGACCACGCATTCCATTCTGGAACTGATTAAAGATATCAACCGCAAACTCGGCATTACCGTTATTGTCATCACGCATCAGATGAGCGTTGTGGAAGAAATCTGCAACCGTGTTGCCATTCTCGACGGCGGTGTTGTGGTGGAAGAGGGAAGTGTTTCGGAAATCTTTTCAGCTCCCAAGTCAGATGCAGCAAAACGTCTTGTGTTCCCCGAGGGATTTGATGCACCTGTTGTGGAACGATTTGCAGATGAATACAGAATCCGCATTGTCTTTAACGGAGCCGATGCAGCAGGCACTCCGTTGATTGCCCGCATGGCACTCGAAAAAGGTATTTGTGCCAATATTATGGCGGCTTCTACGAAAACCATCGGCGGCAAGGCTTACGGTAATATGTTGCTCGGCATTTCGGGAGACAAAAAAATGCTTGACGATGCAATTGCTTACCTGACAAAAGTAGAAGATGTTGCTGTTGAGGAGGTGGCAGACTGATGTACGACAAGATTTTTACTCCCGAAGCATGGCAACAGGCTTGGGAAGTGGTGCAATCCGAATTTTTAATGGGATTGTGGGAAACATTTTATGTTACGGTTGTTGCTACCTTTTTTGCGGTTGTGCTCGGCTTACCATTGGGTATTCTGCTGGTTGTCGGTGACAAGGGCGGTGTGCTGCCCCTGCCGAAAGCGGTACTCAGCACGTTAAATATTGTGATCAATCTTCTGCGATCTGTCCCGTTTTTGATCCTTATGATCATGGCATTCCCGCTTGCAAGACTGATTGTCGGTACAACCATCGGTACGGTCGCTTCCATTGTTCCGCTTGTCATTGCAGCATTTCCCTTTGTTGCACGTTTGGTGGAAAGCAGTCTGCGCGAGGTCAACCCCAATATCATTGAAGCCGCACAGAGCATGGGTGCAAGTCCGTTTCAAATTATCACCAAGGTGATGATTCCCGAAAGCATTCCTTCACTGATTTCAAATATAACCATTGCCTTGACCACCGTGCTCGGTTATTCGGCCATGAGCGGTATTATCGGCGGCGGAGGTCTTGGTAAGATTGCCATTAACTACGGTTATTACCGCTATAAATATCTTATTATGCTGTTGGCGGTTGTGCTGCTTGTGGTTCTGGTGCAGATTTTCCAGAGTGTCGGAACAAGACTTGCAACCAAACTCGATAAAAGACTGAAAAACAGATAATTTGACACGGAGAGGTGTGCAGTTCACTTCTCCGTTTTTCAGTTCATTGAAAGGATAAAATACATGAAAAAAATACTGAAAAAAATTATTATTGCCTTGTTGTGTGTTGTGTTGATTTGCGGTGCATCTGTGGGGATTTTCTTTTTGACATACACACCGACTCTTACATTTGATGTGCAAAATACAACCGGGCCCGTCACTTCGGGAGCATCGGGCTATCTGTACGGACTTGCCGAAAACGGTGTACCGAGTGCGGCCATGTGTGAAAGTGTGGATATTTCTTCCGTTTCGCAGAAAGTCATTGACGGATTACAGCATCCCATCGGTGATATTGATCATGTGGAAGAAATGCTGATTGCAACGGATTACAATGTTGTGTATCTGCAGGATGCGTATGACACATGGTACTATCTGCATGATGAAATCATGCAACAACGTGCAGATGGTACCTATGATTGGCAGAAACTGCTTGATGAAGATTTTTTGCCCAAAGTGCGTGATACAGTCACTAAACTGTCCGCAAAAGACTACGGCGAAAAGGTTGTTTACTGTCTTTACAATGAATGCGACAACGGTGTGTGGTTCGGTGAAACACGCACAACAGACGATCCGTATAACCGTTTTGGTGTATGGGCAGAATACAACACCGTCGGCAGAGATAACTTCAATGATGCATGGAAACAGGCTTTCGATGTTGCACGGGAAGTCAATCCCGAATGTTTGATCGGCGGCCCCGGTTTCTGTGATTACGATCATAGCGAAATTGAATATTTTTTACAGTTTTGTGTTGCAAACAACTGTGTGCCCGATATTATGATTTACCATGAACTGCATGATGATTCGGTCTATTATTGGCAGGATCATGTGAATGATTACAGACAGATTGAAGATGCTCTCGGTATTGAAGACCTCACGATCATCGTTACTGAATACGGCAGAATGCAGGACAACGGCTATCCCGGAAAAATGGTGCAGTATATCACCAAAATTGAAGATTCCAAAGTGTATGCAAACAATGCCTATTGGAGATTGTCAAACAACCTTAATGATGTCTGTGCCGACGATAACAGCCCGAATGCAAACTGGTGGCTGATGCGTTGGTATGCGGATATGGAAGGCGAAACGCTTGCAAGCGAAAGCCATGATTTATTTAAATCCGACCTTGAACGATCCATCCGTAAGAAGAAAAGCCTTGACCATCAGGGATTTATGGGAATCGCCTCTCTGCAGGCGGAAGATGCAAAAATCACCGCTGTCTGCGGTGGCAGAAGAGGCGAAGCGAAAATTGTATTTGATAATCTGAAAGATACCGTATTTGAAGATAAAACTCTGTTGGTGACCGTCGAAGAAACCGTTTATAAAGGACTTTACGGTATTGTCAACAAGCCTGTTGTGGTTCAGAATTATACTGTTGCACAAAAATCGGATCGTCTTGTGATAGCCATGAAAGATATGGATGAAGCCAATGCTTATCATGTGACAGTTGAAATTGCGGACGATTTGCAAACACAACCGCAAACGGATGTCCGCCCCGTTCGATATGAATTTGAACACGGTACATTGCTCGGAAATGCATATCTGTATGACAGTTATTGCCCGACAAGCGGTGAACTGCAGGGCATGGTCGGCGGTATGGAAAACATCGGTGATGGTGTTTCGTTGACATTCAACGTTTCTGAAAGCGGTGTATATGCCCTTGATTTTGTTTACGGCAACTCCAATGACGGTGGTTATGCTGAAAACGGCAAACAGGATCCTGACGGCAGAGTTCACTCGCAGGTACAGTTGTATATAGATGAAGTGCAACAAACCATTTCCTTACCCAATACAATCAAAAGTGAGTACACCTCCTGCTACACCGTGACGACTGAATTGTCAGCAGGGGAACACACCGTAAAAGTGATGCATCAGAAGGGAACCTATGTGCTTGATTCATTGCTTGTTTGCGAAAGCACAAACAGCGATACCGTATCTGTTTTACCTGATGCGGACAGAAGCAACGAGGACATTACTTCTTTCCTTGTGATAGCACCGACTGACGGTTATTATACAGTTTATACCGATGTGATTGAAACCGGATTTTCGGTAGACGGTGCACAGGTAAGCACGAATCAGGATGCAATGGCAACGGTTTATTGCAGACGTGGGCTGAATTATTTTGACTTTAGCTCAACAACGATGACTGAAATAGCCGTTAAACGCAATCAAAACGTGAATGCGGGAATCGTGCTGAAACTGTCCGATGCTGTTCTTAAAAATACAAGTATTCGCACAGATGTAAACGGAACAGATTACATTGATTCCTTTGTGTGCAACGGCGGCAGTATAAGTTTTGCTTTTAATGCTGAACAGGCAGGGGATTACCGTGTCACATTATTGTATGCCAACAATGACGAAGGCGGTGTGCATGATTACAATGTGGATCTGATTGAGCGTTATGTGACGGTTTGTGTCAACGGCGAGCAGATGCGGAATGTATTCTGTCGCAATACATATTCATGGGAAACCTTCAAAACCGTCACATTCAATGTGCATTTGAAACAGGGGGCAAATACACTTCTTTTCACCAATGACGGAAATGTCCGTTTTAACGGAAATGAAACGTATACACCGTTTATTGCAGGTGTAACTGTGAATCCTGTTGCAGCAGACTGAAAAAAGCGAGGTCATCTGACCTCGCTTTTGAGTTTGTGTATTCAGTTTACAACACCGTGATGTGCAGTGGGTGAATTTTCATTCAGCGACAGGAAGAAATAGCCCTGACTCTGATAGTATTCAATTATATCAGGCAGTGCATCAACCGTCGTGTCTTTTGCATCCGTATCATGCATCAGCAGGATAATGCGGTTTGCAGAGCTGGCAGTGGAAGATTCATAAATGTAACTTGCGGAAATATTGTTGCCGCTGGCATCCTGACTGTCTGCATTCCAGTCAAAATAACTGTAGCCTCTGTTTTCAACTTCTTGAGTCAATTCACTCATGATGCCGTAACAGACATTGCGGCTGATTGTATTGCTGCTGCCGCCGGGGAAGCGGATAAGCATGGAGCGGACACCCGTCTTCTCATAAACAAGATCGGAAATGCGGTCAAGGTCTGCAAAGTAATCATCCACTGAGGCATAAAGATCATAAAAATCATGTGTATAAGTGTGAAGAGCAATGGCATGACCGTGATCAACAATATTTTTGTATTCATCCCTGTAATCGGAATTCATAACAAAAAATGTTGCACCGCAACCGTATTCATCCAGAATGTCAAGAATCGGCTGTGTGTTGCTTGAAGGGCCGTCATCAAATGTAAGATAAACTATTTTTGCATCTTCGGGAAGATCATCTTCCGTAAGACCGATGCAATTCTGACCCAATGCGGCTTTTGTGGGAGCTTCTGTTGTTGTGTAAGCATCGGAAATCACAGCTTCAATTTCGTTTTGTCTTGCAACGGTAACTTCCATAATCATGCCTGTTTGTTCAACAACGGCAACATCACGGGAGCAAGCACCCATAAAAAGGCAAAAAACAAGAGCCAGAACAACGCATAAAATTCTTGAGAAACGGGAGAAACGCGGCAGAGTCATTTTTGCTATCCTTCTTTTTTATATGATAGTATCAAATATAACATAAAAATGTAGAATTTGCAAGAACAATGCAAACAATAATATATGGAAAAATTAAGTATTTTTTGTCATTATTGTAACAGCATCGGCTGAATTTGCCGACCTTCCAGTGCCGCTGTTGCGGCAGGCAGAATTTGCGAAAAATCTGCCACAACGGAAGCAGGTTTATTTACAAAATCATCCTGTCTGTACGGAATAAAATAGTAGTGCTTGCGGCTCATCAGTGTGCCGATATTTGCGGCAGCTGTGCCGAGTGCATCATTGGTGGAAATGCCGATCAGAACAGGACGTGCATTGCGTAGTTGCGATTTGACGGCAAGTGTTACCGGTGTATCGGCAATGCCGACTGCCAGTTTTGCCAATGTATTTCCGGTACACGGTGCAACGATCAGCAGGTCAAGCATTTTTTTAGGACCGATCGGTTCGGCATCTTCAATAGTACAAATTACTTTGTTACCTGTCATAGCTTCAAGCCGCTGTGCAAATGATTCCGCCGTGCCAAATCTCGTGTCTGTTGAAAAGGCATTAAAACTCATAATCGGAATAATTTCAAATCCGCTGTCACATAATGTTTGTAACCGGGAGAGTACTTTCCCGAATGTGCAAAATGATCCGCAGATCGCAAAACCGATGGTTTTATCAGTCAAGAGGATCCCTCCGTTAAATAGTTTTCAATTGTTTTTGCAATCATTTCTCCTGCGGTTTTCGGTGCCGTTTTTCCGGGCAGTGAAACGGCTTTGATGAGTGTTTTGCCGTGTTTTTGAACCGCAGTCTGGTCGATTCCGAACGGTACGCTTGCGACTTCAATAAAAACACAATCTGCTTGTGTTTGCAAAATGCATTTTTCGTCGATCACCGGAGAAGGAATGGTGTTGATAACGCATTGATATTCTTTTATATGCTGTTGCAAAGTCTGCAAGGGAAAAGCTCGGAGCTGATCACATTTAGCTGTTGTCAGTGCTTCGCGGCTTCTTGCGAAAACGGCAACCTCGGCACCGAGTGCCTGCAGGGCCCGTGCAGTATATTTTGCAACACGTCCGTAACCGGTAACGGCACAATGAAGCCCGAAAACTGTACACGGCAGACGGTCGGTCAGTATTCCGATCACGCCTTCCGCTGTCAACAAAGCATTTTGCAAGGTCAGCTCCTCATTCTTGAAATAGTCAATTACTCTTATTCCGTGTGCTTCCAGTGTTTTTTCAAAAAAGGAAGGCGGCATCCCGCAAAAAACAAGACTGTCGGGACGAATCAACTGCATTACGGAATGCAAAGAAATGCTATCTTTTGAAAAAGAGGCATTGAGCATTTTTGCATCCCTTGATACAGGCAACGGAAAAATAACGGCAGTGGCTTCCGAAAGCACTTCTGCCAAAGGTTTATTCAGTAAAGCAGTCGGCAATTGTGCAAGATCAAAAGCAGATACAGACACGCGGTATCCGTCCTTTTGCAATTGTACTGCCATGTGAATCTGTCGTGAGTCGCCGCCGATCACGGCAAGATTGGTATTATGATTCATAGAATACGCCTCCTTTTATCAATTTATGCGTGTGGGTAAAATGTGTTATAATTTTTGGTTTTTTCTTGACTTATAAAAAAATATTTCTATAATATAGTAAAGACAGGAGATGATCTGATGCAGATTGATAAACTGCTTGAAACCGTAAAGCGGATTCACTTCATCGGAATCGGCGGTGCAGGAATGTGTCCGCTTGCCGAAATTTTACATAAACAGGGCTATCAGCTTTCGGGCTCTGATAATAACGAAAGCAACACATTAAAACGCATTCGTGATTACGGAATTCCCGTAACGCTCGGGCAGAAAGCGGAAAATATTGAAGGTGCGGAAATGATCGTTTACACCGCCGCTATCTTGCCGACTAACCCCGAGCTGGTTGCTGCCAAGGCATCCGGTATTCCAACCTTTGAACGTGCCGTTTTGTTTGGTGCCATTACCCGCAAATTCGGCAAGTGCATAGGTGTTTGCGGCACACACGGAAAAACAACCACCACCGCAATGCTGACGCAGATGCTTATGAATGCAGATGCTGACCCTTCTGCTGTCATCGGCGGCAAATTGCCTCTCATTGATGCCTACGGCAGAATGGGAGAAACGGATCTTCTTGTTTGTGAGGCCTGTGAATTTCAGGATCATTTTCTTGAACTTTCCCCCTCGTGTGCTTTGATTCTCAATATTGATGCAGATCATCTTGAATATTTCAAAACGGTTGAAAATCTGATTGCATCTTTTACAAAATTTGCAGATCTTGCAAGTGAATGCGTTATTTATAACGGTGATTGCATTAAATCAAAAAAAGCTGTTGCCGATATGAAAACCGAAAAACAGCTCATTTCTTTCGGCAGAGCCAAAACCAATGATTGGTATGCCGAAAATGTGGAATATGAACACGGGGCCTTTGCCTGTTTTGACGCGTACAAAAAGGGAACAAAAGTCGGCCATGTAAAACTTGCCATTCCCGGCGAACACAATGTCTGTAATGCACTCAGTGCACTTGCTGCAGCCGATTATGCGGGGGCAGACCTTGAAAAAGCTATCATCGGTATGGGGGAATTCAAGGGTGCAGGCAGACGGTTTGAAGAACTCGGTATTGTCAACGGTATAACGGTTGTGGATGACTATGCACATCATCCCGCCGAACTGCTTGTCACCATTGAATCCGCGATGAAGATGAACTATAACCGTGTATGGGCAGTGTTTCAGCCATTTACATTCTCTCGCACTTATATGCTTCTGGATGACTTTGCAAGTGTGCTTTCAAAAGCCGATAAAGTGGTGCTGACGGAAATCATGGGCTCTCGCGAAGTCAATACCTATGACATTCATACCTCCGATCTTGCTGAAAAAATCGACGGATGTATTACCTTTGCACCCAAGCCGAAGGACGAGAATTTTGAAGATATTGTCAACTTCCTTTGCGAGAATGCAAAAGAGGGGGATCTGATTCTCACCATGGGCTGCGGTGATGTTTACAAGATTGCCGAACGCTGTCTGGCAAAAATGAACAACAAATAAAAATTCACCCTGCTGTTTTCGGTAACAGCAGGGTGTAACTTATTTTGTTTTTAAATGTCAATCTCCGGCACGGTCGGCCCGGTCGGATCATCCGAATCGGGGGGATTTGTCACCGGCGGATTGGTTACAATCGGTTCTGTCGGTTTTTGTGTCGGCGGTTCCGTTGTATTGGATGGGTATGGTATTGTGACAATCGGTCTTGTTGCCGTTTCTGTTTCAGGCGGATCGGTTGCAGGCGGATTTGTTACCGGCGGATCGGTCGGCGGCGGGTCGGTCGGATCATTATTGTTATCGTTATTCGGTTCCGTTGTCGGTTCTTCCGTCGGTGCATCTGTTACCGTGGTGATTGCGTATTCCAATGCAAGCATTGTGAAGTCAACTTTCGGTTCGGTGTAAACAACACCCGATTCATAGCGGGTTTTCAGCACATCTGCTGCTGCGGTCACACCGTCTGCCTTGTTCATGCCGCTTTTGATTACAGGGGAATACAGCAAACGAACAACGGAAAGATCCAGTTCATCGGGAACCTGCGGTAATGCATTGGCTTTGTAGAACAGGCTTTGCGGATAGTTCAAGGAGTTCTGATTCAGACCGAGCATCTGCAACACTTCTTCAAGAATTAAAGAATTGCGGGTTTCTCTTGATGTCGTATCGGTGATAACGCCCACCTTTGCAAGCTGAATGCGGTAATCATCCGAATTATAAAAAATTCGTGTGCAGCTTTGCACTGTATTGTCGGTAATGCCGAGTGCGTTCTGCACAAATGCCATATTGCCGAAATAAAATTTTACATTGGCTTTGTTTGTTGCGGTTGCTGCAAACATGCCGGGGAATCCCTTGATGCCGTTGAGATATTCAGAAGCCCAACGAATTACTGCAACATCCACCTCGTCGGCAGTGCCGTAAATTTCATAATAAATGGGCTTGATCCATTTTCTTGCGGCACCGATGGCACCTTCTCCCTCGTCTGCAAATGCAATTTCGGAGAAATAAGCAAGCACCGTCTGTAACGGATAATTGAATACAGTCACATCGGCCGGGGTGACTGTGGTGTCAACGGGCGTGTTATCATACCGTTGTACATCATCAAAATCACTCCAGATGTTTGTGCTTGTGTAAAAAATCTGCGTGCCGACCGTGTTGCCGACATTCAATTGCGTTGTGGGGGGCACCGATGGCAATGTCGCGGCAGGTGTTGTCTGGAATGCATAGGACGGTTGTGAACGGGTTGTTGTCAGCGAGCTTTCATCCTTGCCGCATGCACAAAGCAACAGCAAGCACATTAAAACAAAAATCAATGAGGCCTTTTTCATTTTCATTCCCCTTGTGATATATAAATACATATAACATTTCATTTAATTATAGCATATTGCAACTTTCTTTGTAAATACTTAAAAGCAAAATGTTTTTATTTGTTTGCAAATTTTTCCAACTTCTGCAGAATAAGAGCAGTTTGAACAAAGTTTGCATCGTTTATTCTGTCGCATCGCGGCAACAATGAAAGCGTGTCACAAAACTGCAGACAAAATGCAGACACAGTTCGGAGGAAGAAAATGAGAAAACACATCAAACGTATTGCTGTTTGTTTCAGTGTTTGCTGTGTTGCCGTGTTAGGCCTTGTGCTGTTCGGGTATTTTACATTGCCGCAGGCAATCACCGTCAGTGCAGAAATTCCCGCGATCGGTATGTACAGCCCCGTTGCAAGCCGACATGCTGCGGTCTCGGCATCGGCATCGGCATCGCAAACGGCAAACTCACAACAGGATTATGCTTTGTTCGGGGTGGTTCCCGTAAAAACCGTGTCTGTTACACAAACGGACAGAAAATATGTATACGCAGGCGGGGATGTCATCGGTTTGCAGATGCTCACCGACGGTGTGATTGTGGTCGATTTACAGCCTTTTGAATCGGTCAACGGGGAAGTGTCGCCCGCCAAAGATGCAGGCTTGCAGAAAGGCGATATCATAACCGCCGTCAACGGTGTGCAGGTATCGGATAACCACAGTTTTTCGGCGGCAATTTCCGATTCAAGCGGGCAGGAAATTGATATGACCTTTCTGCGCGGTACGCAGGAAAAACATGCTCTTGTTACACCGCAGTTGTGCAAGCAAAGCGGTATTTACCGTTGCGGTGCATGGGTTCGTGATTCCACGGTCGGTATCGGCACCATGACTTATTATGATCCGTCTACGGGCATTTATGGCGCACTCGGCCATTGTGTCAGTGACATGGACACGGGTGAAATGTTGCCCATTGCAGGCGGTCAGATCGTGGATGCCTATGTCTGGAACATTAAAAAAGGTGAAAGCGGCACGGCAGGGGAACTCGGCGGTTCTCTGGAAGAAGAAGTCATCGGCAGTATAGAAAAGAACTGTCAGAGTGGCGTTTACGGTATTTTGTATGAAGCTCCCTTATGTGCAGGCGAATACCCTGTGGCATGGGAAACGGAAGTCAAGGCAGGCCCTGCCGAAATCATGCTTTCTCTTGACGGCGAGACCATTGAAAGCTATGATATTGAAATTGAGCGCATCAATGCCGATTACAATGCCGAAATTAAAAACATGGTCATCAGGATCACGGATGAAGAACTGCTCGAAAAAACCGGCGGTATCGTGCAGGGGATGAGCGGCAGTCCCATTATTCAGAACGATATGCTCGTCGGTGCAGTCACCCACGTCCTTGTAAACGACCCAACCAAAGGCTACGGCATCTTTATCGAAAATATGCTCGACGCAGCCGCTTAAATTTTTTAACAGGGGTGAATTGCCCCTGTTATTTTTTGTTGTTTCATGTTATAATGGAATCAAACAACAACCGACGGGAGGTTTTTTTGATGATGAGTATCAGTAAATATAAAAATTTACTACTTGAAAACAATTTTGAAGAAGCAACCCGTGTACCGCTTCATTTCTGGAAAAAACTGACGGATAAAACTGCCTTTGTTGTGAATTTAAAAGAATTACAATCCGGAGTGGGAATTGTTTATGGTGTGATGTCTACCGCAATGTTATGGACTGCGGAAGCCCGGGATTATTTCAAACAGCACGGTTGTTCTGACGATGATTGCAATCTGCGATTTTATCTGGAAATCTGTTCCCATGCGGATGAAATTACGGCAAGCAATACAATCGGAGAACTGTATCGGAATTATTTGCATACGGACAAAGATATATTGCTTGCGGAGGTTAAAGAACGAAGAAAACTCTTTTTGCAGCAAATTACCGATGTGTTGAAACCGTTGAGTTTTCGAAAAAAAGGCAACCGTTGGCGAAAACATATTTCCGAAGACAAAGAGATTCAGTTTTGGGCTGATAAATCCCCTTATTCCGATTTGTATTATTTTCAGGTCGATATCGGCGGCGGTTGCTGCTACTCCGAAAGGTTATATACAAAAGGAACTGATATATTCGACTGGAAAAATTATACAGAGCCCGACCGACGGTTTGATTGGCAGTTGCAGTCGTATGAGGATTTGCACGCAATCGTAAAGCAGGCATATGAAGAAAAAATGAAACCCTTTTTGGAAAACAATCTGACGGAAATGGGCAAGCAACCTTTTGTGTGGAAACATTGTATGTGCAGCAGAACAAAATGCCCGAATTGCTGGGTTGAAAAGAATCTTTGGGAAGCAAAAAACGTATGAGCTCGTTTTTTATATTGACTTGATTTGCTTACTATGATACATTATTTATCAGAGGTGATTTACATGAAAACTTCGTTGAAATTATTGTTTTTTGTTGTCACTTTGCTTCTTTGCAGTGCTTGTGTTTCATCTGAATCTGATAAAAATACTGATAAAAACGGCGGTGTTGAAATGGAAGAAATCTGGAAAATTGAAGATATAAACAACTTTATTATTGCTCTTGACACACACATTGCGCAAAAATGTTCTTACGGTGAAAATATGAGTGTATTAACTGAAGCCGAAAGAGTGTTTTTTGTTACGCAAGCCGTGGAAATGGAAGTCAATAACGGCGGATTTTCACAGTTCTTTTATAATTCGAGTGGTGATTTTGCCAATGAAATTGAATCGGCGTTTATTGCAATCGGAGCTGTTAAAACAGCTGCAATCTGTAAGCAAGCTGTTGATTCGTTTGGCTGTGCGATTCCCGCCGATGCAGATGAGCGTGCAGATTTATTGGATTCGATTGACAGTGAAGCATTTGATGCAAAACTGAGTGTTTGTGATGATGCATTTTTTGCCTATGAGGAAGATTTGAATACATTGAATTATGAGTATGTGCTGGCTCATAAGGATCAATTTTCATAATTGCAGGCTGGAAGACGGTGGCATCTGTTTTGCTGCTGTCTTTTTTTGCTTTTCATATGCTATAATGCTGTTACTATTAAGATTATTTAATCAAAGAGGGACAACTATGAATGATTGGCTTGCTTTGTTGATAGTGGATTGCTTTTTTCCTTTACTTGTCTTATTGAATGGAGTATTGTTTTATTTTATTACTCCTTCACATTATTATTCCCACTATGGTTTTCGGAACGGTTTGTCGTCTAAAAGCAAAGACACATGGGAATTTTCTCAAAAATATGCAGGCAAACTTTGTTTTAAAATGGTTTTAATTGTACTGCCTTTAACGATTGCAATTAAATTGTTGATGGTTGGACAGTCTTTGGATATTCTCGGTCCGACAACTGCCATAATTGTTACGGTACAAATAGTTTTTTATTTTTTAATAATGCTGTGTCTGCCGAATAGAGAGATTAGAAAATACTTTGATGAAAATGGAAAAAGAAAAGAAGAGCAATAAAAAGCAATTGCATCATGATAAAATTATACGAGTTGCAGTTCATTGAATACGATGGAATTACCAAAAAAGCTACGCTTTGGGCATATGGCAAATATCCTGATAATTTGACTGATTGAGGTGACGAGGTATGTACAAAATTTCCGTTCCCGTAATGAATGCAAATGTTAAGCGTGCTGATCGTGAAAAGGTGTGCAAAGAGATTCACCGTTTTGATGCCGAGCGTATTTTTCTTGCGCTCTCTTGTTACGAAACCGCCCCTGTAAAAAGAAAAGAAGCACTTGCGGAGCTTGCTGACAATGCCGCTTTTTTCAAGTCGCACGGCTTTGAAGTCGGTGCATGGATCTGGACATTCTGGATCCGTGCTGAAAGCAGTTACCGTGATATGCGTACCATAAAAGGAAAAGAGATTGAAGGACATAAATGCCCGACGGATGAAAATTTTGTCCGTTTTGCCTGTGATTATATAGCGGACATTGCAAAAAGCGGTGTCGATCTGATTATGTTTGATGATGACTTCCGTTACGGCTTTCAGTCCGATGCCGCTGCTTGCCTGTGTGACGGACATATTGAAAGAATCAACCGTCTGACGGGAGAAAACAGCACCCGTGAAGAACTTGAAAAATACATCACCACGGGCGGCAAAAACAAATTCCGTGATGCCTTTCTGCAGGTCAACGGGGATGCTTTTCGCGATTTTGCAAAAAATGTACGCAATGCGGTGGATGCCGTGGATTCATCCATGCGTGTCGGTTTTTGTGCCTGCATGAGTTCATGGGATCTGGACGGCACCAATGCCTATGAAATTGCAACACTGTTGGCAGGAAACAATAAACCCTTTGTACGACTTATCGGTGCACCCTATTGGGCGGCTCTTAACGGTTGGGGCAATCAGTTGCAGGATGTCATTGAACTCGAACGCATGGAAAGCGTCTGGACACGGCAGAGGGACATTGAAATTTTCTCCGAAGGCGATGCTTATCCCCGACCTCGTTGCTGTACACCCGCAAGTTATGTCGAAGGATTTGACACGGCACTGCGTGCGGCAGGTTGTACGGACGGTATTTTAAAATACGGCATGGATTATATTTCCAATGCCGATTATGAAACGGGCTATGCGGTACTCCATGAACGCAACCGCGATTTATATAAAGCCATTGATACATATTTTGTACCCAAACAGAGTGTCGGTGTACGTGTGTATGAGAGTATGCAGAAAATTGCCGATGCCGTCACACCTACGGCGGTGAATGACTGCATTGACATAGAAAATATTTTCTTTTCCAAAGCCGCAAGGACGCTTGCTTACAACTCAATTCCTACCGTTTATGAGGGATCGGGTGTGTGCGGTATTGTCTTTGACGAAAACGCAAGAAAGCTACCGCTGTCTGCACTTGAAAACGGTTTGATTCTCGACATTGCCGCCGCAGAAATTCTGATGCAACGCGGAATTGATGTCGGCATTGAACAAATCGGAAAAGCTGTCACGAATGCCGCAGAAGAACGGTTTTTGTGTGATAATAACCACATCAGTGCATCAGGCAGTATTGTGTATGATTTGGAGTTGAAAGACAATGCAGAAATCCTCAGTATGACGCAAGTTGACGGTAAAGAAATTCCCGTTTCGTTCCGCTATGAAAATGCAAACGGTAACCGTTTTCTGATTCTCAATCTCAATACAAGAAAAGGCTCGGACAGACTGCTCAAACACTATGAAAGAAGTCGGCAGTATGCCGATAATGTTATATGGCTCAACGGAACGAAACTGCCTGCTTACTGTTACGGCAATCCCGCATTGTATATGCAGGCAAAAGAAAAGGATGGCGTATTTGCCGTCGGTTTGTGGAACTTTTTTGCCGATATTGTCGTCAACCCCGTTGTTGAACTTGGTAAAGAATATAATGAAATAACATTTATCAACTGCACAGGCAGATTGGAACAAGACAAAGTATTTCTTTCCGATATCCCTGCATTCGGTTTTGCAGGCTTTGAAGTAAAGTAAAAAGAAGCACCGATTTTCCTTTACGGAGAATCGGTGCTCAGCATTTTATTGCTCAATTTTCCATTTCTGTTGCATAATCACGCACGGACCGTTTTCTTTTTCTTTTGCATAAAATACGGTCAGCAGAGTGCCGTCTTCGAGTTCAATTGTGGATGGATAGCCGAGGTCGCCGCTGATGTGGTTTTTATAAAGCCAGTGGTCGGTGTCCCATGTTTTGCCGCCGTCTGTGGAGAACATTGCTTTGATGCCGTAGGGTGCTTGTCTGAATCCGTAACTGGAAATCAGCACGCCCGAAGAATGAAGCATCAGATGGGCAGGCGCACCGCCCCGGTCGGCAAGCAGTTTTACGGCTTTCGACCATGTTTTTCCGCCGTCCTCGGAAACGGTCTGCCAGGTGGTAAAGTTCTGTTCGGTGCGGAAATGGCACACGATTTTGCCGTCGGGCAACTGAATGGCATGCGGTTCGTTTGCATACATACGCACACCGTTTTCGTAGGTGTCATCAATCCTGCCGACAAACTCCATTGTTCCGTCAGTATTGATTTTGTAAGCGGCAAGGTAATCTTCTTTGCCGGCTTTTGCATCATCTGTAATGAATGAATATCCCACCCAAAGAATACTGCCGTCTTGCAAGACGGTCGGACCGTGCGGGGATGTAATGGGACTGATGTGCAGTTTGCCGAAAGAAAGTCCGTTGTCAAAACTGATTCTGAAGGTGGCACCCAGCACCGCATTTTCCTCTTGGTCTGAAACGGTGTCAAGATAACTGCACATATAATTTTTGATTTCTTCGGGTTCATCCTGTGCACAATCTCTCTGAAATTGTCGTGTGTTATTAAAAGAAGTCAGCACAAGACCGCTTTCACCAAACGGACAAAGCCCTGCATCGCGGTCGTCAAGCACGGTGTCAATTACGGGGAATGCGTTTGTATAGGATTCGCCGTTGTCTTCACTGATTGCCATCACAGCTTTTCCGAACGGACAGACATGCCCTAAACGGTATCCCGAAGCCGAAACGGCGATTCTTCCGTTTTTTAATTTTGCAACGGTCGGCCAACCGAAATAATTGTGTTTTGAAAGGGGATTGCTGAGAATGGTTTTTGTTTCGTCAAGAAGAACAATTTTCATAAATGACAATCCTTTCGTTTTTATGCACTCATTTTATCACAGTCAAATATAAAAAGCAATTGACAAACACAAATAAAAGAAACATAATAAAACTATATTATTGACGGAGGTTACGGTATGTGTGTTAATCCTTTGAAGAATGCTTTATGGATCGGTGCAGATAAAAACAGTGTTTCACCTGTTTTTCTGCGTCGGTTTTTGTATGAAAACTGCACAAAAGCGGAACTTATTATTACATCCTGCGGATTTTTTGAGACAAAAATCAACGGTCAGAATGTTACGGACAATCTGTTTTTGCCCGTGGTGACAGACTATGAAAAACGCGATATGTCAAAATGGAGTTATCCGATTTTTGATACGCTGACCCATCGTCTTTACTACTATACTTTTGATATTACTTCTTTATTGAATAATGCTGAAAACACACTGACCGTTCAACTCGGCAATGGTTGGTATATTCAGGACGAGCGTGTTGCAGAGGGAAATATGTCTTTCGGTGAACAACTGAAAACTGCTTACTGCATCCGACTTTATACCGATAATGGCATCGTTGATTTGCTGTCCGACGGAACGGAAATGTATTATGACAGCGAAATTACATACTCGAGCTTGTTTATCGGCGAAGTCATCGACCCTGTAAGTGTGACTTTTGAAGAAAGACAAGTCACCGTTTGCACCGCACCCGAAACCGAACTTTGTGAGGCTCTCGGCACACCCGATAAGGTCATTCGTACCCTTTGTCCGGAATTACTCGGTGAAAAGAACGGTAAAAAGATTTATGATGTCGGCGAAAACACAAGCGGTTTTGTACGAGTGACGGCAAAAAATGAAAAAGGTGATAAAATCATTATTCGTTTTTCGGAAGAACTTGACGAAAACGGAGAACTTTCTTTCCGCAGTTGCGGTGGTGCCTACACCTGCACATCCGGCAGAAAACAGATTCAGGAAGACACCTTCATTTGCACAGGTGAAACATACACATTCTGTCCGAAGTTTTTGTGGCATGCATTCCGTTATTTTGAAATTGAAGGCAATTTTGATGACATTGAAATGCTTGTCATTCATGCCGACACAGCCGTTACGTCAACCTTTGATAGCGGTTCGGAAGGACTTAATTTCCTGTATGAAGCCTATGTCCGTTCGCAACTTACCAATATGCACGGCAGTATTCCGTCAGATTGCCCGCACCGTGAACGCCTCGGGTACACAGGTGACGGACAAGTCTGCGCTCCCGCAGGGATGCTGTTGCTGGATTCCAAAGAATTCTATCGCAAGTGGATTCAGGATATTCTTGACTGTCAGTGCAAAGTCAGCGGCCATGTGCAACACACTGCACCCATGATGGGCGGCGGCGGTGGCCCCGGTGGTTGGGGATGTGCAATTGTTTTTGTTCCGTGGGCATTTTATAAGCAATTCGGCGAAGTACAGATACTCCATAAAACCTATGAACCAATGCGACGTTGGGTGCAATATTTGCTGACAAAGTGCGAAAACGGCCTGATTGTGCGTGAAGAAGACGGTGGTTGGTGCCTTGGTGACTGGTGCACAAGGGAAAAAATTACCCTCCCCGAGCCCTTTGTAAATACCTGTTTCTTTATTAAAATTCTTCGTATTTTGTGTGAAATTGCAGAAATCATCGGCAAAACAGAAGATATTGAATCCTATAAAAAGCTTATCAATAAACTTGAAACCGCAGTTGTTGCAAATTATAAAGATGCAAACGGTACATCTTTCTGTAACGGTGTGCAAGGGGCAGATGTGTATGCCGTTTGGGCAGGTCTTTCTGACAAAGAAAAACTCGCTGATATTGCAGAAAAATACAATGCAATGTGCTATTTTGATACAGGATTCATTGCAACCGATATCCTTTGCGGTCTTCTGACGGACAACGGTTACATTGATACATTCTTCAATCTTATTGACAGTGAAGAATTCGGCACATATCTTTATATGAAACGCCGCGGAGCTACCACCGTATGGGAAAACTGGAACGGAAACGATTCCCACAATCATCCCATGTTCGGTGCATCGGCAAGATATTTGTTTACGGGTATTCTCGGAATCCGTCAGGCAGAAAACAGTGTTGCATATAACGAACTTGTCATTACACCGCAAGTGCCCGAAAATCTTTCATTCGCCAACGGATCACTCGTTCTGCCGTGCGGCAAAATCAGTGTCAGTTTCAATAAAACCGAAAACGGTATTCATTTTGAAATCGCTTTGCCCGAAAATAAAACGGCTGATTTTGTGTTCGGTGATTATAAAAAGATACTGCATGGCGGTATCAATACTTTTACAATCTGAAAAGGAGAAATCGGTATGGATATTCTTCGTTTTGATATTGCGAATCCGCAAGGGAAATTTCGTATTCTCAATGCAACCAACGGTGGTCCGTGGCACAAACGCCATGCACAAGACCAATGGCGTACCAATCTTGAAGACTATAAGGCTGCCCGTTTTTGCTATGCCCGCAACCATGATTCCGCCATGTGCGGTGTTTACGGCGGTCCTTACAGCCATGATATCAGTTGCATTTTTCCGAATTTTGATCTTGATCCCTATGATCCTGCATCTTACGATTTTGCCTGCACGGATGAAGCGATCTTAGTGGCACTCGATGCCGACACCGAAACCTTTTTCCGTCTCGGTCAGACCATTGAACATCAGATCAAAAAGCACGGTACGCTGCCGCCGAAGGATTTTAAAAAATGGGCTGTGATTTGTGAGCACGTTATTCGCCATTATAACGAAGGTTGGGCAGACGGTTTTCATCTGAATATTCAGTATTGGGAAATCTGGAACGAACCCGATCTGGATGTTTACAGTAACAACAAACGCACATGGGGCGGCACTCCCGAACAGTTTTTTGATCTTTATGAGATTGCTGCAAAGCATCTTAAATCATGTTTTCCGGATTTGAAAATCGGCGGACCTGCCATCTGTGGTGATTTTGCGTGGACCGAACAGTTTTTGAATGCAATGCAAACCCGCCACGTGCCGATGGATTTCTTCTCATGGCATATCTATACAACCAATCCTTTGCAAATTGCAGAGCGCAGTGCACAGGTGGACGAGATTCTTGCCAAATACGGCTATGCAGAAGCCGAAAGTATTCTCAATGAATGGAATTATGTCCGTGATTGGGGTGAGGAGTATGTGTATTCTCTCGAACAGATTCACGGGATGAAAGGTGCCGCTTTTGTTATGGCTTGTATGAGCGTTGCACAGGATACGGACATCGATATGATGATGTATTACGATACCCGCCCGTCTGTGTTTAACGGCTGTTTTGACTATTATACCTACAGACCGCTGAAAGGATATTATCCGTTTTTGTGGTACGGAAAGTTTTATGACGGCTATAAGCAGATAAAATCATTGAACAGCATTGAAAATATATATTCACTTTGCGGTGTCAATGAAGAAAACAAACTGATGGCAATTGTGACTTATTATGCGGAAGATGACTCTTTGCTGAATAAGAAAATTGTGCTTGATTTCGGAAAAGATTCGGTTTATGAGGTGTATCTGCTTGATGAAACACACGGTGCAACTTTGCATTGCGAAACCAACAAGCTGCAATTTGAAATGCAAAGAAATTCCTGTTTGCTGATAAAGGAAAAATAAGATGAACGAAATCAAAATTCTTGATATGCGAGTAGAACCGGGGGATGCTGCATACTTGCTTGATGACGGCGAAACAGCGGTGCTGTATGACACGGGATTCGGTTTTACGGGTTTCGGTATTGCTGAAAATATAAAAAATTACCTCGGCGACCGTCCGCTTGATTATATTTTTCTGACCCATTCGCATTATGACCATGCACTCGGAAGTGCTTATGTGCTTCGGTATTACCCCGATGCAAAAGTGGTTGCCGGGGAGCATACTGCACAGGTTTTTCAGCGCGACGGTGCAAAGCGTGTTATGAAAGACCTTGATGCAAAGCATGCCGCCACCTGCGGTGTGACGGATTATCCGTTCCTTGGAGATGAACTGCGGGTAGATATACAGGTGCGTGACGGCGATATCATAAAAGCAGGGAATATGGAGTTTGAAGTGCTGTGGTTGCCGGGACACACCAATTGTTCTGTTGGCTTTTATTGCAGAGAACAGCAGCTTTTGCTTTCAACCGAATCGATCGGCGTTTATTCCGGCGATCGGTTGATTCTGCCTGCCATTCTGGTCGGTTGCAAAGCCGCCCTTGGTTCCATTGACCGCGTTTGTGCTTTGCCCATTAAAAAACTTGTTTTACCGCACAGGGGATTGCTTGATGAACAACACAGGGATTATTTTCTTTCCCATTGCAAGCAAGCAACGCTTATGGCGATTGATTTTATCCTGACCCGACTGCAGGAGGGTAAAACCAATGAAGAAATTGTGCAGGATTTTGTGGATTCGTTCTGGCATGGCGGAGTGCGGATCAAATACCCGATAGCTGCACTCCGGCTCAACACCAATATTATGATTGATCTTGTGCGCAAGGAAATGATGACATAAAAAAGTGGGGTACCGTTCAATGCGAGCGGTACCTCAGATTTTATTTGTTCAGTTTTTCCGCAAATCCTTGCATGATATCTGCAATTTTAATTTGTTGCGGACAAACCGCTTCGCAGGCTCTGCATTGCAGACAGGCAGACGGTTGTTTGTCTGTCGGTAAAGACCGCATGCGGATTACGGGCACAACACCTGTTGTCAGGTTGATTTCATTGAACATATCAATGATCCACGGAATGTTTAACTCCATCGGGCAGTGATCCACGCAGTAACGGCAACCTGTGCAGGGAAGTGAATTTGCAGTTGCCATTTCGTTGGCTATTTCCTGCAATGTGTTCCATTCTGTTTTGGATAAAGGTTTGCTTTCGGACATGATCTTTATGTTTTCTTGCAACTGCGCAAGGCTCGACATGCCCGATAAAACCACTTTCACTTCGGGAATACTCTGCAAGAATCTGAATCCCCATGCGGGAATGCTTTCATTCGGACGAAGAGCATGCAAGCGGTCTGCATATTTTTTGTCGATATTTGCAAGTTTGCCGCCGCGCAATGGTTCCATGACCCAAACGGGGATGTTGTATTTTTTCAGCAATTCAACCTTTGCTTTTGCATCCTGGAATTCCCAGTCGAGGTAATTGAGTTGAATCTGGCAAAAATCCATGTGCTTACCGTAAGCGGCTAAAAAGCGTTTTAAAACATGAATATCACCGTGTACGGAACACCCCAGAAAACGGATTTTGCCGTTTCGTTTCTGTTTGAGTAAATATGAAAAGTCACCGTATTTTTCATCATCTAAATAGCCGTCAATGTTCAGTTCGCATACATTGTGAAATAAATAAAAATCAAAATAATCCACCCTGCATTTTTCGAGCTGCTTTGTGAAGATCTCTTCCGCTTTGCCAAGATTGCCAAGGTCATATCCCGGGAACTTGCTTGCAAGATAAAAGTTTTCACGCGGGTATTTTTGCAGCAATTTTCCGATCAACGGTTCACTGTTGCCGCTGTGATACCCCCATGCGGTGTCAAAATAGTTTATACCGCTTTGCATGCACAGATCAATCATTTGTTCGGTTTCGTTTTCTTCAATGCGGGGTTTCGCATATCCGTCACCGGGAAGACGCATACACCCCATTCCCAACAAGGGTAATTGCAATCCTTTGAATTCATTGTATAACATCATTCTTTTCTCCGATACATAATATGGATTCATTATATCTTTTTGTGTTTTGTCTGTCAAGAAATTGCATTGTTTGAATTCTTGACAGACAGTGCAAAAGTATTATATAATCAATATATACGTACTTTTTAGGAGGGGTCGGAATGGAATTCGATCTTCAGCAGAAAGCAAAAGAAAATATCATTGTTGTTGCACATCGCGGTGCCGCCGGCGGGAATATTCCCTGTAACACGTTGGCGGCTTATGAAATTGCCCTCAAACAAGGTGCAGATATGATCGAAGTGGATGTCAGTTGCAGTAAGGACGGAAAACTTTTCCTTTTTCATCCCGGTATGGAACGTGCACATCTGAACCGTTTTCTGTCTTTGGGACATCTGAATCTGGATGTAATCAAAAAAATGCACTATGTGAATTACGATAAGACTGCCACCCAGTTCACTATTGCGGATTTTGACGATTTTCTTGAACAATTCAAGGGGCGCTGTTTTATCAATATTGATAAATTCTGGGACAATCCGCAAAAAATTCAGGAAGCCATCAAGCGACATAATATGACAGAGCAGATGCTTGTAAAAAGCAGTCTGTCCGATAAGGTGCTCCATGTTCTTGAGGAAGTTGCTCCCGAATTGCCGTTTATGCCCATTATTCGCAAAAATCATCTTGCCCATGAGCGACTGCTGCGTAGTAATATCAATTATGTCGGTGTTGAAATTCTTTTTAAATCCGATGAGGATGAACTTGCAAGCGATGCTTTCCTTGAAAAAATGCACAAGGATAATATTTTGTGCTGGGCAAATACCATTATTTATAATTATAAAGAACAGCTTGCAGGCGGTCATAGTGATGACAGTGCACTGACACAGAGTGAGGATTACGGCTGGGGATGGATAGCAGACAAAGGCTTTGACTGCATACAGACCGATTGGCCGATGATGCTGGTTGATTATCTGAAGCGTACCGATAAATACTACAGAAAGTAAGGAAAAGCAGTGGATACTTTGTTTGAATTTGATGCATTTGAGAGTGAAAAAAATACTGAAACACAGTTGATTCTCAATATAAATGTTGAAGCGGAACAGGATTTTCTTGCCAAAATCGGAGGCGTGAACGCAAGAAAAAACGATATTGCTGCGATGGTTGATCAATATAACGCAACCGCCGTAAAAACGCTTTGTTTTGCGGGAAGCAACAAGTCGGCACTTTCCATCTGGGCGGAACGTTGCCGTGTGCTGGGAATTACCTCTTTGCAAACCGTGCAGGTTGAAGATTGTGCAAAAGCGGCAACTGCGGATTTTTGTACGGACGGTTTTCTTGTTGATTGCCGCAATGTAAAAGACCTTTCTGCTGTTGTTGAATTTGCCGATTGCACGGATGCAATGCTGTACCTGTTGTTGCCGCAGAATGCGGAACTGGATATGGTGGAAGACTCTTTGCGCAAGGTTGTTCAAGGTATTGTTCTTTGTGCTGATGAAAACGGATTAAGAGATGTTTTGCCGAAAGAAAAAGGATTGTCCGAACAAATGGACTTTTCTGTTTTTGTATGTGTCAATGAGATCCTCTGCGAAGCAAACGGAAAAAAGTGGTATCCCACCCCGGAAATCATGAACGGTATTGCTGTTGAGGTTCTTGCAAAAGGGTATAGCGGTTTGTTTCTGAACGGATTTTGTGCCGATATTATGAATCCCGATACCATGCTCTATGATGTGTATGAAAACTGTGGCTCTTTGCGGAATTGTGTGGGGGCAAGAAGGCGACATTTATTGCTTGTGAATGAAGAAAAAGTCATTCTGCCCGGAGCGGTTTATCATTTTACTGCTGATATTTGTCCGGTGTTCAAAGGAACCCCCCTGTGTTTTGTTTTGGCAACAGACGGAACGCGGCAAGCGGAAAGTCTGCGTGTGCTTTGCGGTGAAAAAGAATTGCAATATACGGGAGAACCTGTTGTTATTGCTCGCAATGAAAATGGAAAATTACGTGAAAATCGGTGCATCAGCGGAAATGTGTGCTGTTTTGAATATTATCTCGGCAATGATTTTGAAAAAGAAAAAATCGAAATATCTGTCCGCAATGAATTAAAGAGAAGTCTGATTCTGCGTTGGGCAGAAGTGAGTGTCAATATTTGAATTGATTACAAAACTGCATTTGTTTGTAACAAAAAATGCACATGCACGGCAGATTGTATCTTGACTTGCTGTTGCGACAGTATTATAATGTCATGTGTTGATAAATTATTTTGTTCCGATTTTTTCGGATGTCTGAAAGGTGTTTTTAAATGAGAAAGAAGGAAGTACCGGCAGTACATTATCCGTTGATTGCATCACAACAGACAATGTATTATATGATTAAATTTTCGATTCATAAAAGCATTATGCAGATTCCGACTTCTGTTACCATTAATCAAAAGTTTGATATGGATCTGCTCAAAAAGGCTGTCAATATTGAAATCGAAAGAAATGACTGTATGCGTCTTCGTTTCTTTAAACTTGACAAAGAGATTCGTCAGCATTTTCTGCCAAAAGTGGTGCTTGATGATATCCCTGTGAAGCATTTTGCAACCAAGGAAGAAATGCAGGCATGTCTTGAAGCCGATGCACAGAAGCCTGTCAGATGGCTGAAAGATGAAGTTTTTCGCATCATTCTGTTTACCACCCCGGAAGGTCATACGGGTATTTATCTTAATACATCACACATTATCATGGATGCACTTGCTTGCGGTGTATTCTACGGTGATCTGCTTGCTGTCTACAATGCACTCAGTAAAGGTGAGGAACTTCCCGAACCGCTGTATCCGTATGAAGATGCTATCAAAGCTGATATTGCATATCTTGCAGATACTGCCCGTTATGAAAAGGATAAGAAATTCTATTATGACTACTGGGTACAGAATGGTGAGCCTTTCTATGCCGGTGTTCACGGTCCCGCATTCCTTGAAAAAATGCGCAAAAAGACCAAAAATCCCGATCTGCGGGTTCCTGCTGCTTATGATATGATTCACGACAAGTGTGAAATTGCTCGTTATCATGTTGATCCCGTGCAGGCAAAGAAGATTTTTGACTTCTGTCTGGAAACCAAAAATGCCCCCGAAAATCTTGTTATGCTCGGCATGCGTACCCATGCATCCGCTATTAACTACCGCACACCGGATACGCTGATGTTGCCGCTTTGCAGCCGCCGTGTAACATATAAAACAAAACGCATGGGAGGGTGTCTGGCACAGCCCTTGCAGGTGCATTCAATCATAGAAGAAACTTCTACTTTCCGTGAAGCCTTGGCTTATATGTTCAGTCTGCGTACCCAATTGTACCGCCACTCTAATTTCCCTTATATGCATGCAAGAGTCATGCAGCAGAAAATCTTCAATTTCAAGACTTCGCAAGGTCCTTCTTTTATGATGTACACATGGCTTCCACTGTATCTCCCGCATGATGACGGCATCAAAATTGAATTTGCGGGTTATAATCCGGGCAGATATATTATGCCTTTGTATGTTTTCTCTCTTCCTACCCAGTCTGACGGCGGTATGGATTTCTATTATATGTACCGTCCCAATCTTATTTCTGCTGAAAACATTGATGCACTGCACAAAAACTGTGTACGGGTTATGGTAGAAGGAATTGAAAATCCTGACATTACCATCGGTGAACTGATGGACAGAATTTCATAAAATACATAATAGAGCGGGGAGCTGAATGCTCCCCGCTGTTTTTTTAACGAAGATTATCTATGTAATACTGAATCAGTTTTACGGCATTGTCAGTACCGATTGCACCGGCATTGATGTATAAGTCAAAGTGATTCCGGTCACCCCATTTTTGGTGCGTATATTTGTTGTAATACGTTGCTCTTGCACGGTTGGTCTTGTTGATCAAACGTTTTGCCGTTTTTTCGCTCAAGCCGTACAGATTGACTGCACGTTTAATTTTTTGTTGCAGGTCGGCATATATGAATATTTTGACAACATTTTCCATGTCTTTCAGGATGTAATCCGCACATCTGCCGATAATGACGCAGGGACCTTCCTGTGCTGTTTTTTTGATGATGTCAAATTGTGCATCCGCAACCCGAAGTCCCATCGGAAGCAATACGGACGGATCTTCAACATACCAACTGTCGCGATAGGGCAGATTGGTCAGTTCGAACATCCCGAATGGTTTTTCATCGTGATCTGAGATGATCTGTGTGCTTAATTCCAACACCTCTGCAGTTTTGTCTATAATACTTCTGTCATAATAAGGAATGGAATAATGAGCAGCAATGCGGTGTCCGATTTCAGAGCCGCCGCTGCAGAATTCACGACCTATGACTATAACGGGCAGTTTTTTCATTTCAATCCGTCCTTTCTTGTGAGATAAATAAAAAAATGCCGCACAGAGGCGACATTTTCTTTGATTTTTTACATGCCAAGCATACCGCTGATGTCAAAACCTAAGATCTCTTCATCCAATGCTTTGAACAACAGTGTAAATAAGGAAATAAGAAATTCGGCAATTGCTTTAAGATCCATGTCATTTTCCTCCATTGTTTTGAAACTGTTATAATTATACCAATGTTATTTGGAAAAATCAAGTTTTTTTTGGAGAAAACAACTGAAAATATGAAAAATGTTTTATTTTCCAAGTAAAGCTTCCCGTCCCGGTCTGTGCACGGTCCCGTCGGCAACAACCGTTGTTTGTATATTTTTCAAAAAAGAAGTGTAATTTTTGCCGATTTGTTCATAATATGTCGGATATTTATTACGTATTCTTTTTCCGAAACCGAGGCTATCACAACCGCAATCATGCAAAGTAAAATATAAAAAATCTTCGATATATTTTTTAATTTTCTCTTGTGCAAGAATCTTTATTTGTCGGATATCCTGTTCGTCTAAATCCTGTTTCATGCTGTTGTGCTCTATGATATCGCACGAGAAAGAAATGTCAACAGAAAAAACGGAAGGATCCTTTTTGTTGATTTTGGTCTTGGTTTTTATCTTGCGGACAGAAAGAGAAATATTTTTGTCCTTGTATTCAATTTCCAATAAAGCACTGTCTACGAGATTGTTTGCGTATAAAAAACCATCCATCGTTGCCGCTTTTAGTGTAGCGGTGTAATTATCGTTTGCAAACAATGCAACACCTGCAGATCGGAGTTCATTTTTTTTCTGTGCATTTTTTTCAACTTTTAACACGGGAAGGTATGCCGCATCTGTTTTGTTGAGCAGACGGCTGATGAAAGAGTATAGCGGCACGCGAACAGTTTGTCCGTTTCGTATGCCCGATGATAATAAGTTGTCAATTACTTTGGAAACAAGTAAATTTTTTCCGAGATCAGCCGTGATGATTTTGTTAGCGGTTGTTTCCGCAACGGCAACGGGAATGTCATCACGGGTCGTGTATTCACGGATGAAAAAATTCAGTGCGGAAAGCGGTTGGTTTTCTGCTACTTCTTTTCCGATCAGCAAAACTCTTGCCTGCGAATAAAGCGGTATTTGTGCGGAAATCAGATCAATCTGTGCAAAAGCGTCGGCAATACTGTTACCTTTTGCGGTAAACACTTTTGCAATGCCGTCGGGGGAGTCCGTTGAACCTGCGGAGCCTGTTTGCAGAGTGTTCAGAGCAAGGACGCTTACCTTGTACCCGTCATCGTCCGTATCTATCCCGATTGCTTCAATAATCAGGCGATTGCTCAGTTCCGTTGATGTGCTCTGTGAACAGCCTGAAAATAACAAAACGATGCACAGTAAAACAGACAGAAATTTCATGTGCTGTTCTCCTTTTTTGATTTCTTTTCCTTTTTTTTGATAAAAAAGTATAAAACGGTCGGAATTAAAACCGTAAAAAGAACATATCCTGCCGGCAGCAGCCATGTTCGCAAAAGTCGGATTGTTGTCGGAATATCAGCAGAAAAAAGTAAATATCCGGCAAAAATCAATCCGCTTCCGATGGCGATATATGGGGTTTTCATTTCTTTGTGCAGTGCTTTTTGCAAACACCGTGATGCAACATACAGCAGAAAAGCTGTTTTGAGCATTGTACATACGATCCAGATACCGGTCAGAAGGTCTTCCGCTCGTCCGAAAAGACCGAATTTTGCAACGGAAGATAAGGTAAATAACGGAAATATCTGTTGCTCGCCGTATTCTCCCAATACGCCGCCTGCTATGGTGAAAAGCAGGGTGGAAATGATGCAGAATGCAGTGATGAATTTCAGAACGGTTGTGTGTGCTTTTCCTTTGATCTCTTCCGATATAAACAATATCGCGGGAATTTCAATGTTACGGCAAGCGGAAAAAAAGGCCTGTCCGATAACGGCGGGGACGTCATCACCTTGTACGGCGGGAATATTGATCAGTCGGAATTCTCCGACCGTGCCGGCGATAACGGCAATCAAGGAGACCAAAAGGAGAATTGCAAAAATAACGGCAGTTCGTGTAAGCGGTTGCAAGCCTTGATGTGCACAATATACACTGACAAGCAAAAGAAAAAAAACAGAAATATAAAGCCCGGTGTTCTGCAAAAGAACCGTGCCTGCAAACAAACCAAAGCGGGTGAGGGTGATAACAGCCGCAAAAAGAAAAACAACGGTATAAGAAATACCGATAATTCGAGCTGTTTTATCGGATATTATACACACGGAATTCAAAAATGAAGTATTCTTTTGTTTTTGCAGAAACAGCAAGACGGGAAGGGCTGTCAGAACGGAAAGGATCAGACAGATGAGCGTGGAAATAATGCGGCTGCCTGCATGCAGTGTTGTTTGCAGTTGGTTCATATAGGTAAACGTGCCGAGCAGACGGCAAACAAAAAGAATGCAGAAAAGCTGAAGAGATGAGATTTTGTTCTTCATAACAATGCTTCCTTGAAAAATGAGTTGTCTGTGTTGCAAAGAATGTCAAATCAAACGGTTGTTTTTTGTTGCTTTCCGAGAATCAAGCGGATTCGCATAAGAAATTCTGAACGGAGTAATGCTGCAGATGCTTATGCAGACAGCAGATGCAGTCAGCATAATGCCGAACAGCCCCATGATGCCGCCGGCAAGGATAAATAAAAATCGCAGGACCGCCATCGGTTCATGAATACCCGGTATGATTGCCGATGAAATGGCAGTCAATGCTACAATGATGAGCATCGGTGCGGCAATAAGTCCTGCTGTAACGGCGGCATCACCAATGACCAAAGTTCCTACAATGCTGACGGCGTGTCCGACCGATTTCGGTATGCGAAGTCCCGCTTCTCGGACGATTTCGTATATGAAGTGAATGATCAGTGCCTCAACAAATAAAGGGAACGGGGTGTGGCTGATGGAAACGGCAATATCAAACATGACCTCTGTTGGTAAAAGTTCTGGATGATAGACACAAATCGCAACAAACAATCCCGGTAACATCGTGGCAACAAACAAGCCGCATAACCGCAGAATCCGCAAAAGATAAGCATAATACGGTTTGGTCAGATAGTCATCCAATGCGCGCAGATGATCCGTAAAAAATTGCGGCATGAATAAGGCAAACGGCACACCGTCTATAATCAGTCCGACTCTGCCTTCGGACAGCATTGCCGCAAATGTGTCGGGTCGTTCCGTAGAGCCGATGCCCGAGAAAAAAGATTGTGAACTTTTTTCAAGATAAGGCCGCAAACTGCCGGCTCCCAATACAATATCGGGGTCTGCTTTTGAAAGTTTTGACCGTATCTGTTCCACTAATTCATTGTCAGCACGATCTGCAAGGTAACAAAGGCACACAAAAGTGTTGCTGGTTTTGCCGATGTTTATTCTTTCTATGTGCAGTTCAGGTGTTCGCAGTCTTCTCCGAAGCAATGTGACATTGTCCTTGAAGAAATCCGTAAAACCTTCTTTAGATCCTTTTTCCTGCTGTTCACTTTGCGGTTCGGATACGGCACGGCGTGCAAAAACAGGTGCATTGAAGCAAACACTTTTTGTGCAGGTATCTGCAAAGAATACAAGACTTCCTGCAATCAGGTGTTGCTCAACTTCTTCCATGGTGCTGACCATGTCCCGTTCAATGCCTTCATACAAGATGTCGTATAATGTATCAATGGCATCTTCCTTTGCACAATCAAGCGGTTGCGAGAGGGGGCGTATGACGCTTTGTGATAAAAACAGACGATCGCACATTCCATCCAGAAATGCTGCTGTATAGCAGATGCTGCCGCTGTTTACTTCTCTGAAAATAAGATCAAAACTGTTGCCGAAGCGTTCTCGGAGCAGTAATTTGTTTTCAATGGCTTCCTTGTGAATGGGGGTGTGCTGATTACCCTTTTCGGCGGATTCGGCAACGGATTTGTTTTTATTGCTTTCCATGGGAAATTCTCCTTTCGCATTATGTATTTCCCGTTCCTGACAGGATATACTGACAAAAAAGGAGAGAGAGTTTTGTTGACGGTTTTTGTTCGTACTGCATTTTTATTTGCCGTGATCATCATTGTTATGCGTCTGATGGGAAAAAGACAGATCGGGCAATTGCAACCGGCTGAATTGGTTGTGACCATTCTTTTGTCGGAAGTTGCGGCAGCCCCGATGGTTGACAGAAATATTCCCTTGCTGTATTCTTTGACAGCACTGATGTTGTTAACCGGTGTTGAGTTGCTGCTGTCTTTTTTATCGCTGAAAAATGCAAAAGTCAGAACGATTTTACAGGGAAACAGTGTGGTGCTTATCCGTAACGGTGAAATTGATTATGAAGAAAGTAAGAAACTGCGATATACATTGGATGATATCCTTGAAGCCTTGCGTCAGAAGGATGTTTTTGATATCAGTGAGGTGGAATTTGCAGTGGCTGAAACAAACGGCAGTCTGAGTGTGTTTCTGAAGCCGCAATACCGCACTCCAACCACTGCCGATCTTAAGTGTATTCCTCGTGATAAGGGGATTCCGTGTACTTTGATTGCCGACGGTGAGATTCTTCCGGACGGATTACGCGAAAGCGGAATCACGCAACGAAAAATGGAGCAATTTCTGCAAAGTAAAAAGAAAACACCACATGATATTCTATTGCTGACAGTGGACGGCGAAGGGGAATTTATTGCCTTCGGAAAGGACGGAAAACTGTGTTGAATTTGCGTTTTACGGTAGCCCTTTTGCTGGTTATTGTGTCATTGAGTATCAGTATCGGCGGTGGTTTTGTGACAAAAAATATTGCGATGCAATTGCTTGATACAACCAATGTTATTGCATCTTCTTCAGATTCATCACAGATTAGGGAAGCTGCAGAGCTGCTTGTAAGCCAATGGAGAGAAAAGAAACAAATTTTATCTTTGTTTCTTGATGTCAATCGAACCGAACAGATTGTCAATCTGGTTTTGCAGATCTATGCTGCAGCGATGCAAGAAGACAGCAATACACTTGAAACCGTTTGTATGCAACTTTCCCAACAATTGCAGGCGGTCATTGAGCAGGAAAGAATTTCCTTATATAATTTATTTTAAAATATCAAAAAAAGTCTTGCCTTTTAAATGTTTATAATATATAATCTATGAATGAGCTTTTCTTTTCATTCGGAGGTTTATTTTGGAACAGCGTAAACTTACAGCCTTGTCACCGTCTGAGGTCGCAAAACAAAAAGAATATATCAACCTTGTGCGAACTGTTCTTTCTGCCCGCTTTCCCGACAGAGTGCCGAAAGCTTTTGTGCATACCTACGGCTGTCAGGGAAATGTGTCTGATTCCGAACGGATGAAAGGACTTTTGCAAGCTTGCGGCTATGTTTTTTGCGACTCGGCAGAGGAAGCGGATTTTGTGCTGTTCAACACCTGCGCTGTTCGTGAACACGCGGAAGATCGGGTGTTTGGAAACTGCGGTGCACTCAAGCCCATCAAAGAAAAGAATCCCGATATGATTATTGCACTGTGCGGTTGCATGATGCAACAGCAGCATGTTTCGGATCGCATCAGAAGAAGTTATCCCTTTGTCAATCTTGTGTTCGGCACTTTTGCCTTTCACAGGTTGCCCGAATTGCTTTATAAAGTCCTGACGGGCAGAAAACGCGTTTTTGAAACCGAAGAAACCGACGGCAGCATTGCAGAAGGTTTGCCGGTCTTCCGTGACAGGGATGTAAAAGCATGGCTGCCTGTTATGTACGGATGTGATAATTTCTGCAGTTACTGTATTGTGCCTTATGTCAGAGGCAGAGAGCGAAGCCGTAAAAGTGAAGCGATTCTGGAAGAAGCGAAAGAGTTGATTGCGGGCGGTGCCAAAGAAATTACACTGCTCGGGCAGAATGTTAATTCTTACGGCAAAGGCCTTGATGAGGATATTGATTTTCCCCGCCTGCTTCGTAAACTCAATGCTCTCGAAGGCGATTTTATTATCCGCTTTATGACTTCGCACCCGAAAGACTGCACAAAAGAACTTTTGGATGCTATGGCAGAGTGTGAAAAATGTGCCCGACATTTGCACCTTCCCGTACAATCGGGTAATAACCGTATCTTGAAAGAAATGAACCGCCGTTATACAAGAGAGCATTACATTTCGCTGATTGAATATGCAAGAAGCGTAATGCCTGACCTGTCCCTGACGACCGATATCATCACGGGTTTTCCCGGGGAAACATACGAAGAATTCTGCGATACCGTTTCATTGGTACGAGAGGTAAATTATACCTCTATGTTTACGTTCATATATTCTCCGCGAAAGGGAACAAAAGCTGCACAAATGCCGGATCCTGTTCCGTATGCGGAAAAATCAAAATGGATGCGTGAGTTACTTGCAGTGCAAGAGGAAATTGCAGCTAAACGAACCGCATCCATGGTCGGACAGATATATCGTGTTCTTGTGGAAGATGAAACCCGCGAAAAGGACGGTTATCTGACCGGACGCACGCAAGGAAATGTCAATATTGATTTTGCAGGGGACCGTTCACTTGTCGGAACATTTTGTGATGTAAAAGTTACATCCGCAGGCAATTGGGTCGTCCACGGCGAATGGGTACAATAAATTTTAATTTCAGAAAGTGAGAAAACAAAAATGGATGTTATTGAACTGACCAGACAACTCGGTGCTGCGATTCAGCAGGATGCACGTTACCTTGATTATGTCAAGGCAAAGACCGCTAATGAAGCAGATCAGAACCTCAACGACCTGATCGGCAAACTGAATCTTCTGCAGCTGTCTTATCAGACCGAAGCACAGAAAGAAGATGCCGACGAAGCAAAACTTGCCGCTTTTGATGAAGATTTCCGCAAACTGTACGGCGAAGTGATGCTCAACGAAAATATGCGTAACTATGAAAACGCACGTCAGACCGTTGATGATATGATGAACTACATCATTCAGATCCTTTCCCTTTGTGTCAACGGCGAGGATCCCGCGACCTGCGAACCCGCTCCCGAAGGCGGTTCCTGCACGGGTTCCTGCTCCACCTGCGGCGGTTGCGGCTGAGAATTTTACGCAATGAATCAGTGAAAGGAGGCGGTATCATTGGCTGAATTTACACCTATGATGCGACAGTATTTTAAAATCAAAGAGCAGCATAAGGATGAAATCCTTTTTTACCGCCTCGGCGATTTTTATGAAATGTTCTTTGACGATGCTATCACCGCATCGCGGGAACTCGATCTTGTTCTGACAGGTCGTGACTGCGGGCAGCCTGAACGTGCACCCATGTGCGGTGTTCCGTTTCATGCCGCGGAAACATACATCGGCAAACTCATAGCAAAAGGCTATAAGGTCGCTATCTGCGAACAGACACAGGATCCCTCGCAGGCAAAAGGTCTTGTGGAACGTGATATCGTCCGCATTGTAACCCCCGGTACCGTTACCGAAAGCACCATGCTGGATGAATCCAGAAATAACTACCTTGCCTGCATTTACAAATTGAATGAAACGGCGGGACTTTGTTTCTGCGATGTTTCCACCGGTGCTGTTTATGTATGCGAACTGCAAGGGGAGCGACTGAGTGAGCGCATTATTAACGAACTTGCAAAGTATCTGCCGACGGAAATTCTGCTCAATGAAAATGCCTCAGCCGATAAAAAACTGACAGAATACATAAACAGAAAAATGAATGCGGCAACGTCCGTAATCAATGAAAATGCTTTTACCTTGCAGGAATTTACAGTCAGCACCGAACGGCATTTTAAACAGAGTCTTTCCGAACTTGATCTTGCTGATAAGCCTTGTGCAGTATGTGCACTCGGCGAAACGATGATTTATCTTCGCAATGCACAAAGAAATGATCTTTCCGGTATCGTTTCCGTTTCCGTGTATACGCAGGATAAGTTCATGAAACTCGATGCCGCAGCAAGGCGCAATCTGGAGCTGACGGAAAATGAACGCCGCAGAGAGAAAAAAGGTTCTCTGCTGTGGGTACTCGATAAAACCAAAACCGCCATGGGCAAACGCATGATACATGCTTGGCTCGAACAGCCGCTTGTCAGCGTCGGCCCCATCACACAGCGGCAGAATGCAGTGGAAGAACTGTATCACAACACCGCCGTGCGCAGTTCTCTTGTTGAAATGCTTGCAGACATCAACGACCTTGAACGTATTGTTACCCGTATTTTGTACGGTACCGCGAATGCAAAGGAACTGCGTTCTCTTTCGCTGACTTTAGCGGCATTGCCTGCATTCAAAAATCATCTTGCTGATGCACAGAGTAATCTCCTGCGGGAACTTGCGGGGAAAATTGATCCGCTCTCCGAATTGCAGGCACTGATTGAAGCAGCAATTGATGATGACCCTCCGTTCTCCGTACGCGAAGGCGGTATGATCCGCAACGGCTACAATGCCGAGCTGGACGAATTGCGCAAAATTGAAAACGGCGGCAAGTCTTATCTTGAAGAAATTGAAAACCGTGAACGCGAGCGAACCGGCATTAAAAAACTGAAAGTTGGCTACAACCGCGTGTTCGGTTATTATATCGAAGTCAGCAATCAGTTCAAAGAAAATGTGCCCGAAGATTACATCCGCAAACAGACCCTTGTAAACGGCGAACGTTTTATCACAAGCGAGCTCAAGGATCTTGAAGCAAAAGTGCTCGGTGCGCGTGAACGCATTTGCAGACTTGAATTTGAATTGTTCAGTTTTGTCCGTCAGCAAGCGGCAGATGTGCAACTTGTTATCCGCACAACCGCAGCCGCTTTGGCGCAGATTGATGTTTTGTGCTCTTTGGCGGAAGTTGCCGTGCGCAACGGCTACACAAGACCCATCGTGGATCTGTCCGACAAATGTATCATCAAAGAGGGCAGACACCCTGTGGTTGAAAAATATCTCACGGATGCACCTTTTGTTCCGAATGATACCTTGCTTGACTGCAACGAAAATCGTTGTGCTCTGATCACAGGCCCCAACATGGCAGGTAAATCCACCTACATGCGTCAGATCGCTTTGATTGTCATTATGGCGCAGATCGGCTCCTTTGTTCCCGCTTCTTCGGCAGAAATCGGCATTGTGGATGCAGTGTTCACAAGAGTCGGTGCATCGGATGACCTTGCGGCAGGGCAATCTACCTTCATGACAGAAATGAGTGAGGTTGCCTCTATCCTTTCTACTGCTACAGCAAGAAGCCTTGTGATTCTTGACGAAATCGGCAGAGGTACTTCCACATTTGACGGCATGAGCATCGCAAGAGCCGTTCTTGAATACACCAACGACCGCAAAAAAATCGGCTGTAAAACCCTGTTTGCAACACACTACCATGAACTGACAGAAATGGAAAATGACTTGCAGGGCATTAAGAATTACAACACTTGTGTCAAAAAGCGCGGTGATGAAATCACATTCCTGCGCCGCATTGTCAGAGGTACCGCAGACGGCAGCTACGGTATTGAAGTTGCCCTGCTTGCGGGAATCCCGAAGTCGGTTGTTTCCCGTGCAAAAGTTATTCTAAAACAACTGGAAGAAACAGACGGCACAAAATTGCCTGTTAAAATAACGGCAGAAACTGTTGAAGATGAACCGCAATTGCAGATGTCTTTTGCCGACAGTCGCAACGATGCTTTGATTGAAGAGATCCGCGCATTGGATCTCAACACATTGACCCCCATTGAAGCATTGACAAAACTTTATGAAATAAAAAAGAAACTTAATTGATTGGGGTGACGGGTGTAATCTGAACCCGCCCGAAAACGGCTATTTTTAAGTCTTTTCGGCGTTTTACCCTTGAAAGGCGACAGCCTTCCTGCGGTCTCAACCCTAAAAATCCAATAAAAATATCTCGTTTTCGGGTCGAAGATTTTTTACAGTGCGGATTTTTGGCGAGACAAGGCACAAAATGCAGAAAATCCTCGACGGATTTTCGAGTATTTTAACGAAGTATCGGCGGAAATCCGCCTGTAAAAAACGGGCTCGGATTATACCCGTCACCCTAACTGACAAAGGAGGATGTGAATATGCCGAAAATCAACGTCTTGCCTAAAGAGATCTATTCTCTCATTGCGGCAGGTGAAGTGGTCGAGCGTCCGTCCTCCGTTGTCAAGGAAATGCTTGAAAACAGCATCGATGCGGGTGCAAAACGTGTGACGGTTGAAATTCGTTCCGGCGGCGTTGCTTTTCTGCGCGTAACTGATGACGGTTGCGGCATTGCCCCCGAAGATGTTGAAAACGCATTTGTGAGCCACGCAACAAGTAAAATCAGCAAACAGGCTGATCTGGATGCCATTGCAACACTCGGCTTTCGCGGCGAAGCACTTGCTTCCGTTGCGGCAGTATCGCGTATTGAGATGCTCACAAGGGTGCACGATGCCGATTTCGGCACACGTTATGTGATTGAATGCGGTGAAGAGAAAACAAAAGAAGAAAGCGGCTGTCCGGTCGGCACCACCATCATTGTCCGCGATTTGTTTTGCAATACGCCTGCCCGAATGAAATTCCTGAAAAAAGATACCACGGAAGGCAATTATGTGGCGGATGTGGTTACCAAAACAGCGCTTTCGCATCCCGAAATTTCATTCCGTCTGATTCGTGACGGAAAAGAAACCGTGCAAACCCCCGGCAGCGGGAAATTGTACGATACTGTTTATGCCTTGTTCGGCAGGGATTTTGCCGAAGGGCTGGCCGTTTGTGATTACGAGCTTGACGGAATCCGTGTGAAAGGATTTATTACAAAACCTCTGTTCGGCAGACCCAACCGCAATATGCAATACTTCTATGTCAATCAGCGTTATGTTCGTATTCCGACCGCGGCTGCCGCTTTGGACGAAGCATTCAAAAATAATATCATGGTCGGAAAATTCCCGGGGGCTGTGCTGAATATCGATATAGCACCCGGCAGTGTGGATGTGAATGTGCATCCCGCTAAAACCGAAATTCGATTTTCCAATGACCGTCGGGTTTTTGAATCGGTTTACTATGCCGCCAAATCCGCCCTTGCAAAAGGAGACACCCGACCCTCATTTTCAGTTAATAAACCAACTCCGCGCCCTGCTGTTGCGCAAACGCAAGGAAGCCAGATTTCTTTTAAACAACAAATGGAGTCTGCCTGGGGAAATAAGCCATCCCAACCGGCAGTTGAACAACCTGTTAAACCTCCGAAAATAACATATGCAGTTCCTGTCTCGCAACCCCCTGTTTCATCTGTGATTGATGTGGTCGAAGATTCTGTTGCAATAACAGAAAAAACAGACGAAATGAAGCCTGTTGTAACGGGATTTGTTGCATCTGTTATGAAAAAGTCTTTGGCTGAAACTTTGCAAGGCCAAGCTGCTCCTGTTTTTTTGCAGGACAGTTCACCGTCTTTTGTTGAAACCGCAAAAAAGGTGTTGGAAGAACAAAAACAATCCCAAAACCTTGCTCCTACTGTTTATGAAGAAAAAATCGAGGAACCGCAAGTCGCAAAAACGGAATCCGAAATCCCGTTGCGCATTGTCGGGGAATTGTTCAAAACATATATTCTTGCCGAATACGGCGATAAATTCATCATCTGCGACAAGCATGCCGCCCATGAACGCATTCTGTTTGAAAAAATCAAAAAGAATGCGCAAACGGGCAATACTCAGATGTTACTTGTGCCCGTGCGTATAGCTTTGAGCGCCGGTGAGTATGATGCCGTGCTTGAAAATCTGCTTTTGTTTGAAAAAGCAGGATACATGATCGAAGATTTCGGTGTCGGCTGTGTTATTGTTCGCGGAGCCCCGCTTGAGCTTGCCAATGCCGATATTGCTTCGCTTGTGTGCGAATTGGCAGGGGAATTGAAAAAAGGAAAACTTTCCATGATACCCGAACGGCTCGATTGGCTGTATCACAACACCGCTTGCCGTGCCGCCATCAAAGCAGGGGATTCCACAAACCCTGTTGAACAAGCAGAACTTATTCGCATGGTGTTGGCGGATGATAATATCCGCTATTGCCCGCACGGCAGACCCGTGCTAACAGAAATCACGCGTTATGAACTTGAAAAACAGTTCGGCAGACTCGGATAAACAGAAACGGAGGAAGTATGGAAAAAACACCTGTAATTGCCGTTGTCGGTCCTACTGCCTCCGGTAAAACAAGCCTTGCTGTTGAAATTGCAAAACGGTATAACGGCGAAGTTGTTTCCGCCGACTCTATGCAAATTTATAAAGGGATGGATATTGCAACCGCCAAGCCCACCGCCGAAGAAATGCAGGGAATCCGCCATCATCTGATTGATTTTGTTTCGCCTTACGAAAAATACAGTGTTGCCCGTTACATTGAAGATGCAACAAAGGCGGTTGAAGAAATCCGCAGCCGCGCAAAACTGCCGGTTCTTTGCGGCGGTACAGGTCTTTACGCTGAATCATTTTTAAATAATATCCGTTTTGAAGAAGAACCCGATAATGAGCAAATGCGTACACAGTTGACTGCACGACTTGAAAACGAAGGAGCCGCAAAACTGTTGGAAGAATTAAGAAAAATCGATCCCGAAGCGGCCGCAGGGTTGCACCAGAACAATGCAGGGCGCATTATCCGTGCATTGGAAGTGTATTATCTGACCGGGGAAACGGCTACGCAACGGCGATTGCGTTCTGTTGCCGAGCCGAGCCGCTATGATGTTTTCTGGATTGCGCTTTCTTTTCCCGATCGTGAATATCTTTATGATCGCATCAATCAACGTGTGGATATCATGCTGGAAAATGGCCTGGAAGAAGAAGCAAGAGATTTTTTAAAAAACAAGCAGGCCGATACCGCAGCACAAGCCATCGGCTACAAAGAACTCAGCGGATGGTTTGACGGCAGAATCTGCCGTGAAGAAGCTATTGAAAATCTGAAAAGAGAAACACGGCGCTATGCAAAAAGGCAAATAACATGGTTTAAAAGAAATAATAATATCCATTATATAGAACGAAATCCGTCTGATTCGACACAGCAGATTGCAGAAAAGGCATTTGATCTGATAGAAAAAAGCGGTTTTCTGAAAGGAGTTTAAACGTGGCAGAGGAAAAACGTAAAAAGAAAAAGAAGAAACCGCATATTTCCACGAACATAGATTTCAGGATCACCTCACCTAAAATTAAGATCCTTTTGCTGATCGTCGGGCTTTTGTTTGCGACATTACTCGGCGGATATCATGTTTTTCAGATCACCGATGACCCTTTGGTTGAACTTGAAACTGTTACCGCAAAAAAAACAACTTATGTAAAAAGCATTGAGGCAGATGCCTTTGTATTGCGTGATGAGTGTTATATTCAAGGGGGCGGAAAAGACGGCTATGTTGTTCCTCTTATAGAGGACGGCACGAAGGTTTCGGGAAATGACAGCGTTGTAAATATTTTCAGAAATGAATCCGATGCACAGGTTTACTATGATCTGCAGGATATTGAAAAAGACATCGCTTACTATGAGAGCATTCAGAATACTTCGGCAGTCAGCACGCTGTCAGATATTACTGCTTATGATGAAAAAGTGAAAGACAGTGTTTTTTCATTGATTGATGCTGTTGGTGATCGCAATATTCGTGAATTGAAAACATACACGGATGCACTTCGTTCGGCAGTTACGAAAAGAAATATTGCGGTTGGAAACACGATTGATGTTTCAGCTGCTTTGGCAGGTCTGTATGCCGAACGCACACAGATGCTGAATAAACAAACCAATTATACAGGCATTCCGGCAGTGGTTGCTGGCTATTATGTCAATGCTGCGGATGGTTATGAATCGGTATGCGGTGCGTATTCAGGGCTTTCTTTTGTAACTGATGTTGATAAAATAACAAAAAATGTAAAGCAAATTGACACAACTTGTGTTGAGTCACTTTTAAATCTGAAACCGGTTGCAGTGAGTTCTCCTTACGGCAAACTGATTACCGGCTTTATCTGGTATATCGTCTGCAATGTGCCGACTGAAGTCGTTTCTGACTTTTATATCGGGCAGCGTCTGCAGGTTGATTTTCCGGATGAACCGGCAGGGGGAATCGAGTGCAAAGTGACTGCAATGAATGCTGACGGCACAGGTACCACCGCACTCATTCTCAGTGCAACGGCAATGGATGCCAATTATGCAAATCTGCGTAAGGCAAAAGTTATTATTTCTCTTGAAACTTACACGGGGATCCGTGTTGATAAAACCGCTTTGCGTGTTGTGGATGATCAGCAGGGAGTATACGTTCTGCTCGGCAATGTCATTCGCTTCCGAAATGTGAATCCGATCTATTCGGAAGAAGATTTTGCAATTGTAGATGCAAGCGGAAAAACGGGTTATATCAAAGCATTTGACGAAATTATTTTAGGGGGGACAGATCTTTATGACGGAAAACTTGTCCAATGAAACGGTTTTCAAAGAGATTGAAGAGAATTACCGTATCATCCTTGAAAATCTCGAAAATGCAGCAACACAGGCCGGTGTTGCTCGTGATTCCGTTCGCTTTATGGCTGTAACCAAAACTGTTCCGCCTGTTTTTGTGAATCATGCTTTGCAACTCGGGATTGATCTGATCGGTGAGAATAAAGTACAGGAATTGCTTGAGAAAAAGGAATTTCTCAACGGAAATTACGAAGCACACCTGATCGGTCATCTGCAGACGAACAAAGTAAAAAAGATTATACGCGAAGTAACCATGATCCAATCGGTAGACAGTGTAAAATTAGCTTGTGAGATTTCAAAGCAAGCAAAAAACGCAGGGCTTGTCATGCCGGTCTTATTGGAACTGAATATCGGTGAAGAAGAATCGAAAACCGGTTTTTTACCGACTGCATTCACCGAAAACGCCCTGGAAATAGCAGAGATGGATGCAATTCGGGTTTGCGGTGTTATGTCTGTGCCCCCCGTCTGTGACACGCAGGCTGAAATCCGTGCTTGGTTTGAAAAGGTACGAAAGCAATATGAAAAACTCAAAGACAATAATAAGTTGAAAGAGATGAGTGTTCTGTCCATGGGAATGTCATCGGATTATGAACAAGCGGTGTTGGAAGGTGCAAATCTTGTCCGCATCGGCAGTGCATTGTTCGGACACAGAAGATATTGATCTATAAATTTTGAATAAATGAAAGGATTGTTAGATATGGCTTTTGGTGATAAAGTAAGAAAAATCTTGAATATTGATGAGAGCGAATTTTTTGATGATGTGGATACCGATGATGTTGAAGTCGCAGAAAGTGAACCCGATCCGGAACCTCGCATTACCCGCGTGACGCCGCCGCGCAGAGCAGAAAGAAGATCGTCTTCGTCTGTTGCCTCCGGTTTTTCGTCCGGCGGCAGGGTAGTGGATATTCACACCACGGCAAAATTGCAGGTCGTTCTGAAAAAACCCGAACGTTTTGATGATGCAACCGCTATTGCTGACGAACTGCTTGATAAGAGAACGGTTCTTATCAACATGGAAGATACCGCAAAAGAAGAAATCAACAAAATTTTATGGTTTTTGAGCGGTGTTGCGTATGCAAACGGCGGAAATCTCAAAAAGATTGCAAAACGAACATATATGATCACACCTTATAATGTTGATGTCCTGGGTGATCTGTTGGATGAACTCGAAAACAACGGAATGTTCTTTGTATAAAAATTCTGGATATAAAATAAGGGAGATTATATTATGCTGAATCCGACTCAATTAAAACTTCATAATTTCCAGCTTCTTGAAAACGGTTGCTATTCTCCTCGCGAAGTTGATAATTTCTTCCGTACCGTAACGGAGGATTACAGTTCCATGTTTTCCGAAAACGGAGAACTGGTCAGAAAACTCGGTATTCTGGCCGCAAAACTTGAAGAATATCGCAAGGACGAATCTGTTCTTCGTGATGTTTTGATGAATGCACAGAAAAATGCAGAATTATTGATTGCGTCTGCCCAGCAGCGTGCCAACGAAATGATTGAAGATGCCAATGCACAAGTGCAACGCATTATGAAAGACGGCGAAACAATCATTGATTCTGCGAACGATAAGGCACATAAAATCTCTATTGCTGCAGAAGCGGAATATGAAAGCCTGATTGCATCGGCACGTGTTCTTGCGGAAAGTTATACCGTAACCGCGAATGAAAAATGTGCTGAAATTCAGACACAAACCCGTATTGCCGTAGAAAAAATGTTGCAGGATGCACAGGAGCAGGCAACGGTTGTTCTTGAACAGGCCGAAGCTGATGCACAGGCAATCAAGGACGAAGCAGCATTGTCCATTGAGGAATATGTAGGCGAACTGCGTGAAAATGCCCGTGCCGAAATTGAAGAAAAAGCAGAAGCTGCCCGTATTCTGTTTGAAAAATCACAAGAAGAGGCAGATCGCATTACAACGGAAGCTGCACAAGAAGCGGATGCTCTCTTGCTTTCCGTAAAAGAACAGACCGAATCTTTGCTTAGTGCCGCATTGGCACAAAAAGAAGCAATTGAAATCAGTTCTGCCACACAGGCTGAAGAGTTGCTTGAAGAAAGCCGTAAGCAGGCTGAAATACTTATTACTGAAAGTCAGCAACAGGCCGAAGAACTGGTTGAAAACAGCCGTGTAACTTCCGAAAATCTTGTTAATGAAGCACAGCGTCTTGCCACGGATGCTGCAAAACAGTATGATCAACAGATGCAGGAAGCGGCATTACAGGCACAGGATTTATTGGATGACGGCAGAAATAAAGCAGTTGCTATGCTTACGGAGGCCAAAATGGTTTCGATGGACGCTAAACAGCGATCCGAACTCAGCAGCCAACAAATACTTGCGCGTATCAAGGAGCAGGCATTAAAAATGCTGACCGATGCAAAATCATATTCCGATGAGGTTTGCGAAAAGGTGCTTCTGCAGGCAGAACAGGTTATTTCTGCATCTAAACTTGAGGCAGATCGAATTCTCAGTGAAGCAAAAGACTATGCGGAAAAAACGAAAAAAGAAATTACGGAATTGTCTGATGCCAGAATGTCACAGGCAATGGATATGTCCGGCAATCTGATTTCTTCTGCACAAGCCGATGCGCAGAAGATCATAGCAACGGCACAGACCCGTGTTTCTGTTGCTTTTGATGATGTGGAAGGCCGTGTGGAGCAGACATTGCAGGCAGCAGAACGCAAGCGCGTTGAAATGCTTGAAGCTGCCAAAGCAGAGGCAGAAGAAACGACCAGAGCCGCTGACGAAAATGCACAACGCATGATGGATGAAGCCATTGAAAAGGCTGCGGACATGCTTCTTGGGGCAAAGCAGGAAAATGATCGTCTGCTTGCTTTGAGTGCGGATGTGAAACAGCAGTTGGCCGATTCCATTGCATTTGCACAGGCTGAATATGATGCATTGCGTGAAAAGGCAATGGAATTACGTAAGAAGATGTTGGCACAATTGCTGACCGATGATGAGCAGAAAGAGGAAACGGCAAAGCGTCCTCTGCGTGATATTCCCGAATTTGATCCCCAGACCATGCTGCGTGACGGAATGAAACGTGCAAAGGAATCTGCTGCGGAAATCGTGAATGATTCCAAAGAAATTCTGATGGCGAAGGGGTTGTATGAAGAACGCACCGAATTCCCCGAACCGATTGCTGATGTAGAGGAAAACAGTCTTGAGGCGATGGTTGAAGATATTCAGCATCGTATTGATATTGATAACAACTTTGAATCACTTGTAAGTGAACCGGCAGAAATGTCTGACCTGCCTGCAGTGGAAGTTGATTCTGCAATCGAAGATCAGATTATCAGCAATGCTGCGATGGATGTTTCGGCGGTTGTCGACACGATTGTCGGCGATAACGGATTTGTTACCGTGGATGACTCATTTATTAAAGAGGAAACACAGGTTGCTGATATCGAATTTGCAGATTTGCCTGATTTTGATTCCATGATCAATGCCTATAATGCGGTCAGATTGAATTCTGATGCGTCATCTGCACCTGTTGAGGCAGATCCGGTTGTTGATTGTGAAGAAAAGGCATGTGATACACCGGAAATTTCCGATATCGTCGCTGATGCTGTAAGCGAAATTCAAGAAATTACCGAAAATGATGCACAAGCTGTTGAGGAAACGCAAAGCATTGATGAACAAGAAGAAGATAACTTCTTTGCTGATGATTTTGAATCCCTGGATGATACAATTATCTCCGAAACAACGATCGCTCAACAAGAATTGAACGATGATGAATTTGTACCAGTCGTCACCGATGAAACTGTGTTGACAGATGGTGCAATTGCTCCTTCGGAGAAAGTTGATGAACAGGCTGCAGCCGTTATGCAGGACAACGAAGAAAACGAAGAATCATCCGATGCCGAAGACAGTGATTGGATAGATTTCGATGATTTTGAAGATATCGGTGACCTTGGTTTTGAAGAGATTTCTGATGATGCGTCGAAGGAAGAATTTGTTGCAGCCACTGCACAAGATGAAGAATATATAGCCCCTATTCATGAAGATTATGTGCGTGAAGATGCCGTGTTTACAGATTACGATGATTCTTTGCGTATGTTTGAAGACATTTCCGATGTACCTGCGGAAGAACAGGAAACTACTGAATCGGATAATTTTGATCTGGGCTTTGAAATTGATTTCAGTGTCTTTGAAGATTCCCCTAAGTCCAGAACCGCTGAACCGGTTGTTGAAACAAAAAACGAAAAAGGCGGATTTTTTCGCCGTATCAAAAAGAAATAAGGAAAAAGAAAAGTGAAAAAATCTCGCAAAGCGGTCATTGCCGTACAGCTGATTTCTGTTGTGTTGCTTGCGGCAATCGACCAATTGATAAAATATGCTGTTTTGGAAAATTTAAAACCTGTCGGCAGCGTAAAAGTCATTGACGGATTTCTTGCATGGACCTATGCCGAAAACACGGGGGCTGCTTTCAGTATTTTTACGGGAAATACACAGTTTTTGTCCGTGTTTACGGCAGTGGCTTTGCTTTGCGGAATCGGTTATCTTGTGTTTTCAAAAACACACCATATTATCTATGACATCTGCATTCCGCTTTTAATTGCAGGCGGTCTCGGGAATCTTATAGATCGAATCGCCCTCGGTTTTGTGGTGGATTACATTCAGGTTCTGTTTGTTGATTTTCCTGTTTTTAATTTTGCAGATTGCCTTGTAACCTGTTCCGCAATCACTTTGATCATCTATCTGCTTTATGATTTGGTTGCCGATATGAAACGTCAAAAGACCTCAAAAGCAGAAAGCAAGGACGAAAAACATGGATGAGCGTATTTTTGCGGTTACTGCCGAAGAAGAAGGGCAAAGACTTGATAAACTCATCTGTCTGCGTTTTTCGGATCTGACCCGTTCCGCAGTGCAAAAGCACATTGAAAGCGGCAGTGTGTTTGTTAATGACCGGCCGCTTTCCAAAAGTTATAAACCGAAAGCAGGAGACAGTATTTGTCTTGAATTGCCCGATCCGCAAAATCTTGATGTTGTTGCACAGAATATCCCGTTGGATATTATTTATGAAGACAATGACCTTTTGGTTGTCAACAAGCCGAAAGGCATGGTTGTACATCCTGCGGCAGGAAATCATGACGGCACTTTGGTCAATGCGTTGCTTTATCACTGCGGTGATTCTTTATCAGGGATCAACGGGGTGATTCGTCCCGGTATCGTGCATCGCATCGACAAAGATACCAGCGGATTGCTGATTGTTGCAAAAAACGATATTGCACATCAGCACTTAGCACAGCAAATTCAAGTACATTCCTTCAAAAGGGAATATCGTGCTGTTGTGGTCGGAAGAATGCCGCAACAAAAGGGAACCGTCGATCTGCCTTTGGGCAGAAGTGCAGTAGACCGAAAAAAACAGGCTGTCAACGGACTCAACCCCCGCCATGCGGTGACACATTATGAAGTGTTGGCGGAATACAATGGCTTTTCATTGTGTAAATTTACATTGGAAACCGGGCGCACACATCAGATCCGTGTGCATTGTGCCGCCCTGGGGCACCCTGTTGCAGGGGACGCAGTATACGGTAATGCAAAACAGACATATGGTCTTGTCGGCCAATGTTTGCATGCTGCTGTGATCGGTTTTATTCATCCGACCAGCGGTGAATATCTTGAATTTTCTGCAGATCTGCCTGCTTATTTTCAGGCATTTGTGCAAAAAATAAATAAATAATTTAAAAATTTATAAAAGGAGTGACCCTCAGTATGGACACAGCAGAAAGAAAACAGCTCAAACTGATTGCCTGCAATGTCAGAAAAGGCATTATCGAAGGCACTTTTAATGCAAAATCGGGACATCCCGGTGGATCGCTTTCGATTACGGAATTGCTTACATATCTTTATTTCAAGGAAATGAAAATTGATCCCGCAAATCCGAAGTGTGAAACGCGTGACCGTTTTGTCCTCTCCAAAGGTCATGCCGCTCCCGCACTGTACGCTGTGCTTGCAGAACGCGGCTTTTTTCCCGTGGAAGATCTCAAAACACTTCGTAAATCCGATTCCTATTTACAGGGTCATCCCAACATGAATTATGTTCCCGGTGTTGACATGAGCACAGGTTCTCTCGGTCAGGGTGTTTCTACCGCTGTCGGTATGGCTCTTGCTGCGCAGCGTTCAGGAGACAACTTCCGTGTGTTCACCATCCTTGGTGACGGTGAAATTCAGGAAGGACAGGTCTGGGAAGCCGCTATGTTCGCTGCTGCAAAAAAACTTTCCAACCTCTGTGTGATCGTGGATAACAACAATCTGCAGATTGACGGTACGGTTGAAGAAGTCAACTCACCTTATCCGATTCCCGAAAAGTTTGCCGCTTTCGGATTTAATGTTATTGAAATCGACGGTAACTGTTATTGCGATATTGAAAAGGCATTTGATGCATTCAATGCCTGCAATGACAAGCCCACTGCCATCATTGCAAAGACCGTCAAGGGCAAAGGCGTTTCGTTTATGGAAAATCAGGTTTCCTGGCATGGCTCTGCTCCCAATGCGGATCAGTATGCACAGGCAATGACAGAACTCGATGCCGCAAAAACGGAAATTGAAAACGCATAAGGAAAGGGGAGTATTACAATGGCTGATATTATCAAAACCGCAACCAGAGATGCTTACGGTAAAGCTCTCGTTGAACTCGGCGACAAAATGGAAAAACTTGTTGTTTTTGATGCTGACCTTGCAGCCGCAACAAAAACAGGTATGTTCAAAAAGGCACATCCCGATAAATTCATTGACTGCGGTATTGCAGAAGGCAATATGATGGGTGTTGCCGCAGGTATGGCAAGTGCAGGTTATACTGTTTTTGCAAGTTCCTTTGCCATGTTTGCTGCTGGCAGAGCTTTTGAGCAGGTTCGTAACACAATTTGCTATCCGCACCTGAATGTTAAAATCGGTGCTACCCATGCAGGTATTTCCGTTGGTGAAGACGGTGCAAGCCATCAGTGTTGTGAGGACATTGCACTTATGCGTTCCATCCCCGGTATGACCATTCTCAATCCTGCTGACGATGTCGAAGCCCGTCTTGCCGTTCTTGCCGCTGCAGAAATGAATGGACCCGTTTATATGCGCTTCGGCAGACTTGCAGTGCCGAGAGTATTTGACGAAAACTATAAGTTTGAAATCGGCAAGGGCGTTTATCTGACCGAAGGCACGGATGTGACCATTGTTGCAACAGGTCTTATGGTTGAACGTGCACTTGCCGCTGCGGAACTTCTCAAGGCAGAAGGTATCAGTGCCGCCGTTATCAATATGGCAACCATCAAGCCGCTTGATAAGGAAATTCTGCTTGATGCCGCCAATAAAACAGGTTGCATTGTAACGGCTGAAGAACACAATATCATCGGCGGTCTGGGTTCGGCTGTTGCGGAAGCACTTTCCGAAATCAAACCCGTACCTGTTCTTCGTGTCGGTGTGGAGGATGTGTTCGGTAAATCCGGTCCCGCACTTGAACTGCTTGAAATCTTCGGGCTGAATGCCGCTAACATTGTTGCAAAGGCAAAAGCCGCCATTGCACTGAAATAAGGAGAACAATATGTCTGCTGAAAGATATAATTACGCAAAAGAATTGTATGCAAAAATCGGTGTTGATACCGATGAAGCACTCAAAAAGCTTTCCAAAGTGCAGATTTCCATGCAATGCTGGCAGGGCGATGATGTGCAGGGGTTTGACTCTGATGATGCACTCTCGGGTGGTATTCAGGCAACGGGAAATTACCCGGGACGAGCAAGAACCCCCGAAGAACTTATGCAGGATATTGATGTTGCCTTTTCGCTTATTCCCGGCAGACACCGCGTAAACCTGCATTCTTCCTATGCTGTATTCAACGGCAATAAGGTGGATCGCGACAGACTTGAACCGGAACATTTTGAAGCATGGGTGAAGTTTGCAAAGGAAAGAGGCATCGGGCTTGATATTAACCCGACCCTTTTCTCGCATCCCAAAGCCGCCGACAGTCTGACTCTTTCGCACCCTGATGAAGAAATCCGCCGTTTTTGGATTGACCATTGTAAAGCCATGCGTAAAGTCGGTGCTTACTTCGGCAAAGAACTCGGGACACCTGCACTTAACAACATCTGGATTCCCGACGGTTACAAGCAGACCCCGGCAGACCGTGTCGGTCCTCGCGTCAGACTCAAGGAATCGCTTGATGAAATTCTTGCCGAAAAGTACGACAATTCAGAACTGCTCGATTGTCTTGAATCAAAGCTTTTTGGTATTGGTCTTGAATCCTACACCGTCGGTTCTTCCGAATTTTATATGACTTATTGTGCAAAGAACAATCTGATGTGTCTGCTCGATTCCGGCCATTATCATCCCACCGAAGTCATTTCTGACAAAATTGCCGCTTTGCTTGTGTTCTCCGACAAGGTAGCCCTTCATGTATCCCGCGGTGTGCGTTGGGACTCCGACCATGTCGTCAATTTTGATGATGAACTCAAGGAAATTGCAAAGGAAATCGTCCGCAACGATGCACTTGATCGTGTGATCATCGGTCTTGACTATTTCGATGCAAGCATCAATCGTATTGCCGCCTGGATTATCGGTATGCGTAATATGATGAAAGCATTACTGTTTGCATTACTGACCCCGAATGCTGAATTCAAAAAAATGCAGGATGAAGGCAGATTTACCGAATTGCTTGCACTGACAGAAGAACTCAAATCTTATCCCTTTGCTGATGTGTGGGATGCTTTCTGCGAACAGCAGGGGGTTCCCGTACGCGAAGAATGGCTTGACACAGTGAAAAAATATGAGGAAGAGGTTCTTTCTGCTCGCTGAAACTTCTGAATTTATGTAATCTGCACAAAATGGCATTGCACTTTTTAAATAGTTGCACAAAAAAGCGAATACCCCTTGTAATCAAATGTCGTTTGTGCTATTATGTTAGAAGTATTATAGTGTAAGGATTGGTGATTTTATGGCTGCTTATTGTCCTAAATGTAATTATAAACTCAAGATTACGGATTGGCGTCCGGAATGCCCGAAATGCGGTGTAAACGTTGTTTATTACGGCATTGAAGACAGACTGAATGCTGAAGCTGATAAAGCCGAATACGAACACGCTATGTTCCAGCCGAAGGTAGACAGAATCAAGTCCTCTTTCATCGGCGATAAATATGCAAAAATCCGTATCGTTCTTTGTGTGCTTCCCTTGTTGGCATCCTTGCTTTCGATGGGCTCTATCACTATGAATGTTCCGTTCAAAGAAACCGTCAATATCGGATGGACTTCTATTATCAATGTTGTGACATTGTTCACCGATTACGGTTTTGACATCAATGCCATTCTTGCCGCAATCAAGTTTGAACCGACCCGTATGGCATTCATTTGGTTTGCTGTGGCTCTTGTCGGTCTTGCTCTTGCTGTTGTGACATGGCTTGTCGGTCTTATTATGCTGACCTTGTCCTGTTCTCCCAAAGGTATTCAGAGAAATATCACCCTTGCCGGTATGGGAATCGGCTTTGCTACTATCTCTTTCATCGGTTCTGTGCTCATGAGCAGTGCTATGGCAGATGTGTTCCCCGGTATCTTCTCTGCAAGTGCTTCTCCGTTTGCTCTCATCGGTTTCATTGTAACCTGGGGTGCAGTCATTGCTATCAACGTAATCAATAAGAAAAAGGGTATCACCATCAACTATAAGGATGTTTCCGAATATCTTATTCCTTACGAAGAAAGACAGGCTCGCAAAAAGGAACAGGAAGAAGCCGCAAAAGCTGAAGCATAAAAAACTAATAACAATTCAGCCGTCTGCATTGCAGACGGCTGTTTTTTGTATTCTTAAACTTTTATTGTGCAACTGCGGCGAGAAGTGCATCAACTTTGTCTGTTTTTTCCCATGTCAGTTCAAGATCGGTTCTGCCGAGATGACCGTAGGCAGCCAACTGACGGTAAATCGGTCTGCGTAACTGTAAGGATTCAATAATTGCGGCAGGACGAAGATCGAATACTTTATTGACAGCATCCGACAAAACAGCATCGGAAACCTTGCCTGTGCCTTGCGCGTCAACAAGAACGGAAACGGGTTTTGCAACACCGATGGCATAAGCGAGTTCTACCTGGCATTTGTCAGCAAGCCCGGCGGCAACAATGTTTTTAGCAACATAGCGTGCAGCATATGCCGCAGAACGGTCAACCTTGGTCGGATCCTTGCCCGAAAATGCACCGCCGCCATGTGCGGCATATCCGCCGTATGTATCAACAATGATCTTTCTGCCTGTAAGACCCGAGTCACCGACGGGACCGCCGATTACAAAACGGCCTGTGGGGTTAACATAATACTTGGTATTTTCATCAAGTAAGGATTCGTCAATAACGGGTTTGATAACATATTGCAGAATATCTCTGCGGATCTGATCCAGCGTTGCACTTGCAAGATGCTGGGTAGATACAACAACCGTATCAACACGGACGGGGGTATTGTCTTCATATTCAACAGTAACCTGTGTTTTGCCATCGGGAAGCAGATAGGGCAGTGTGCCGTCTTTGCGAACAGCAGTTAATTTCAATGCGAGTTTATGGGCAAGGGCAATGGGCAGGGGCATCAGTTCTTCTGTTTCATTGCAAGCAAAACCGAACATCATCCCCTGGTCGCCTGCACCGAACTGGTTGTAAGCATCATCTTCACCATCTTTGAGTTCAAGTGAAGCATCAACACCCATTGCAATGTCGGGAGACTGTTTGTCCAAGGTGGTGAAAACGGCACAGCTGTGACCGTCAAAACCTGCTTCGGGACGATCGAAACCGATATCACAGATGACTTTTCTCGCAATAGCGGGAATGTCGACCTGTGCCTTTGTTGTGATTTCCCCCATCAGCATGGTCATGCCTGTTGTGCAAACGGTTTCGCAAGCAACACGGGACATGGGGTCCTGTTCAAGCATTGCATCAAGTACTGCGTCGGAAATCTGATCGCAGATTTTATCGGGATGACCTTCCGTTACGGATTCGGATGTAAAAAAGTGTTTTGCCATTTCTGTTTCCTCCATTAAAAAAGCTCACGGGACACCGTGAGCTTTTGTACTTATCTCTCGGTTGAACCGTCGGATTTGGCACCTTACAAAATGCAGGTTGCCGGGCTTCATAGGGCCGTTCCCTCCACCACTCGTTATAAGTTATTTACTTTGCATAAAACATCATACAATATTTTATGCAACTTGTCAATATGTAATTTTTATTTTTTTTGACAATTACGGAAGTAATTTTGCATTTTTCAGAATTTTCTGCAACGGAATAAAAATAAGTCCCGCAACTGCGGAATTGAGAACCGCCTTGAAGAGATTGAACGGAATAATAGCAGGAATCAACATGTCAATAACCACTTCACGCGGAGAGCCGAGGAAATGGACGGTGAAAATCAGATTCAGCGGAATCATTATAATTGTCATCAGCATACTGCCGACTGTAAGTGCCAACAGAAGCCCTTTTACAGATTGGAATTTTTTGTAGATCAATCCAGCCGTAATCAGAAAAACACCTGAAGAACAGACATGCATCACAAAACCGACCCAACCGCTTGCCGAACTGACAGTGATCGCCTGTATGAGAGATTCGACAACCAGTACGGCAAAGCCGGCAATCGGACCAAATAGGAAAGTAGAAATAAGAACAGGCACATCCCCCATATCATACTCAAGAAAAGCGGCGGACGGAATCAGCGGAAAACGCACCAGGAGCATCAAAACCACGGAAAGGGCAGCAAGCATGGCAAGTTCTACGGTCTTTAAGATTTTTGCGTGTTTGTCATTCATAAAAAAGCCTCCGAAAAAGAAAAAAAGTCCCACTTACGGGACGGCAAACAACGCTCTTCTTCCATCCGGACTGTAACCGTCGGTCAGGGAATTGCACCCTGTCAGCCAAAAAATATAAGCAGGCTCGCGGACTTTTACCGCCGGTGGGGAATTGCACCCCGCCCCGAAGACAATAATATTATACTCATTGATAATAAAGTTGTCAATATTTTTAAAAATATATTTACTTTTTTTGTAAAATCTATTACAATAAAGAAGCATATACTATTTGTATTATAAAAAACGGAGGATGAAAATGGAATATATCAAGACTAAATTTTATGATGATGTGGATAAAAACTGTCCCCTGAATGAATATCCCCGTCCGCAGATGGCGAGAAAGAATTGGCAGAATCTCAACGGTGAGTTTTTGTATGCAATCGGCAATTCTCTTGATGTTGCACCGACAGCATTCAATAACAAAATCCTTGTTCCTTTTGCCATTGAGTCGCAGTTGTCTGGTGTTTGCAAACAGCTTAAACCGACCGAAATTCTTTGGTACAGCAAGAAATTCACGGTAAATGAAGACATCCGCAATGACCGCATTCTGCTTCATTTCGGTGCGGTTGACTGGAAATGCAAAGTGTATGTAAACGGGACACTTGTCGGCGAACATGTCGGCGGTTATGTGCCTTTTACGCTGGATATTACGGATGCACTCAACGATGGTGAAAACGAACTTCGTGTTGCCGTGTATGACCCCACGGATGAAGGCTGGCAGCAGAGAGGCAAACAGACACTTGAATCCCACGGCTTCTGGTATACCGCTACGTCCGGTATCTGGCAGACGGTATGGATGGAAGGTGTTTCGGCTTCTTATATCAAAAATGTAAAGTTGCTTCCCGATATTGATACCGATTCGCTGAAAGTGGATCTTGAAATCGTCGGTTCAGAAACCAAAATCACTGCCGAAATTCTGGATGGTGAAAAGGTTGTTCTCACACAGGAGATGCAGGCAAGTGATGTTCTCAAACTGTCTGATTATGAATGCTGGAGTCCTGAAAATCCCAAACTTTATGATCTTCGCCTTACGTTGACCGACGGTGAAAAAGTAACAGATTGTGTGGTAGCTTATTTTGGCATGCGTAAATATTCTATCCGCAAGGTGAATGGAATTCCGCGTTTGTGCCTGAATAACGAACCTTATTTTCACAATGGTCTGCTCGATCAGGGGTATTGGTGCGATGGCGGTATGACACCGCCTACGGATGAAGCAATGATTTATGACATTGCAAAGATGAAAGAACTCGGCTTCAACATGCTCAGAAAGCATATCAAGGTTGAGCCTGCCCGTTGGTATTATCATTGTGACAGACTCGGTATGCTTGTCTGGCAGGATATGGTTTCGGGCGGAAAGCCCGTCAGCCAGTGGATTGCTGGTGTTTTGCCGAATCTGAGTATTGATATTAAGGATAATAAATATAAGGCATTCAGCCGTGAAAAGCCCGAATGGCGTGAAGATTTCCGCCGTGAACTGTTTGAAGTGATCGATTCGCTTTATAATAACGTTTCCATCTGTTGTTGGGTCCCGTTCAATGAAGGTTGGGGGCAGTTTGATGCCTATGAAATCGGCCACTCTGTTAAAAAATATGACCCGTCCCGCTTTGTCGATCACGCAAGCGGCTGGCATGACCAGCACGGTCCCGAGTTCAGAAGCATTCATCGTTATATCGTTCCCGTGACCATGCCCGGCCGCAAGGAGGGAAGACCTTTTGTGCTGAGTGAATTCGGCGGATATTCCCGCATTATTGACGGTCATGTATGGAATAAGAAGAAATCGTTCGGTTATATCATGTTTACTTCCGAAAAGGCACTTTCCAAGGCCTATAAGATTCTGTTTAAAACACAGATTATTCCGCTTATCAAGAAAGGACTTTGTGCCACGGTCTATACGCAGGTCAGCGACGTTGAATTTGAAGTCAACGGCATTCTGACGTATGACAGAAAACTCGTCAAACTTAACGAAACAATGCTTAAAGAAATCAACGCACAGATGCGTTATTAAGAAAGTGAGTGACTCTCATGGCCGGCAATGCCAATGCAAAAATGAAGCTGTTGGTTCTTGCGGATATTTTTAAACGGCATTCGGATGAAGAGCATATTCTGAATTCGGCTGATATTATTGATTATCTGCAGGAATCGGGAATTGCGGCTGAACGAAAATCGTTGTACAGTGATATATCCATTTTGCGTGAATATGGAATGGATATCATCAGCACGACATCACCGAAAAAAGGTTATTTTCTCGGCAGTAGGGATTTTGAATTGGCGGAGGTCCGCTTGTTGTCAGATGCTGTGCAGGCGGCAGATTTTATTTCCCCGTCCAAAACCCGTGCGTTGGTTGCCAAAATCGGTGGTTTTGCCAGTGAGCATCAGGAAAAAAAGATAAAAGAACAGATCTATATTGATGCACGGCCCAAATGCAGCAACGAAGAGATCTATTATTCAATTGATGCACTTGATACGGCTATTAAGTCCGGTAAGCGAGTTCGTTTGCAGTATGCAAAGCGAGTGATGGGAGAAAAATTCACTGCACGAAAAGAAAGCCGCAGTTTTGAATTGAGCCCTTATGCTTTGATCTGGTCTAATGATCACTATTACCTGATTGCCAATAACGGAAAGTATGACAATCTTTCGCATTGGCGTATCGACAGAATTCATTCTGTTGAAGTGTTGCAGGAAAATATACGTCCGATTCACGAGGTTTGTGAATACAGAGCAATATTTAATACGGCTGACTATGTCGGTAAAAAGTTCAATATGTTTACCGGCACTACGGATGTGGTTGAGTTGGAATGCGATTCTGAAATTCTTGAACAGATTTTGGACCGCTTTGGTGAGAATGTAAATCTGCGAAAGGGGAGTACTGCTGAACGCTTCAGTGTTCGCTTTACGGCAACCGTTTCAGACGGATTGGTATCATATATTATGCAATTCGGCGAACATGCACGGGTTGTATTTCCTGAAACATTACGTGATATGGTGAAAGAAAAGGCAAGGCGGATATGTGAAGCATATTCGCAAGCGGAAAACGGAGAATAATTTTTGATATGGTCTGCAAAAGTATGTATTTGAGTGCTGTTACAGCTGAAATGTACAAAGAAACATTTGACATCCTTTCTCCGAGTCGTCAAGAGAGGATTCTTGCAATGAAAACTGAAACAGAAAAAAGAAATGCCGTCGCATTTGAAATGATTGCAAGAAAATGCTTGTCGGCACTGACGGATGCTCCCGAATTTGCGTTTAATATTCTGACGGGAATCAATAGGCTCTGTCTTGTCAGTAATTTTTCCGCTTATTTCAGTCTGAGCATGGCGGATGATTTTCTGTGTTGTGTGGCTGATAAAGTTCCTGTCGGCATTGATTGCAGACATGTTGCACCGTTCCGCTTTTCCGAAGCACAGAAGGACTTTTCAGATGTCGAATTACGGCAGATCTACGCAACAACCGTACGTTCACTTGCTGATATTGTTCGTTTTGATATTTGCGATGTCAAAGACGAAATGTTGCAGTATTGGAAGCTGTATACGATGAAGGAAGCATATTTTACTGCACGAGGAAGAACCTTCAGAAATTTGCGTGATGTGAATTTTGAATTTGCAAACGGGGAAGTCAGGTGTTCGGATGAAAAGTTTTTGTATGATTCTTCCCACAAAAGCCCTGACGGACAATATGTTTTTTCAATCGTAAAAAAAATTGTATAAAAATGAGGGGGCTGTTGCATTTAGCAACAGCCCCTGTTTGTTGTCTTTTAACCTTCCAGTTCCATAATCTGGTCAACACGTCTTTGATGTCTGCCGCCTTCGAATTCAGTGTTCAGGAAGACTTCGACAAGTTCAAGTGCTGCACCGACACCGATGACTCTTGCACCCAGGCAAAGTACGTTTGCATCGTTGTGCATACGGGTGTATTTTGCACTGAAATAATCCGAGCAACAAGCGGCACGGATACCTTTGACCTTGTTTGCCGCCATTGAAATGCCGATACCGGTTCCGCAACAAAGAATGGCTTTTTCGCATTCGCCGGAAACTACGCAATCACAGCCTTTTTTAGCCTGTGCGGGATAATCTACGGAGTCAGCGGAATAGGCACCGCAATCTTTGTATTCGATTCCTTTTTCGTCAAAATATGCCCGGATTGCCTCCTTGAGGGGGTATCCGGCATGGTCGCTGCTTAATGCAATCATTGTTTTTGTTCTCCTTTTTCTTTATTTTGACGTTCCCTCTCTGCTTGTGAAAGACGCAGATAACAGGGAACAAGTTTTTCGGATTCAATCGGAGCAATTCCGTTTTTGTAGCGTGCCCAAGCCGCTAATGCAGTGCCGCTTGCGTGTTGCTGACGAATGGCTCCGCTTGCTAATGTGACATGTAAACCGCTTTCGTGTAGCGGGGGGTAATATTTTTCAGCACCGTCACCAAGCAAAAGGATCGGACGTTTTTTTGCCTGTAATATGTTGGCAAGTTCGTCGATTTTGACAGCGTCATCCGCTGTTATTCTTTCAATCTGATTGTTTTTGCCTGCAAACAAAGCCGTATAGACCTGCATGCAACGGGCATCCATAATTGGACAAATCAATGCATCTGTATCAGATACCGTCCAGGCCATGGCTTCGAGTGTCGATATGCCGTAGCACGGCTTGTTGTTTGCAAGTGCCATACCTTTTGCCGCAGCAACGCCTATTCGGATGCCTGTGAAGGAACCGGGGCCGTAAGAAACTGCAAAAATATCCACATCACTGACTTTCAGATTGGCGGCAGAAAGTGCGTTCCGGGCAAGCGGAAGCAGGGTCTGCGAGTGAGTAAGGCCGATATTCAAAAAGGCTTCGCTGATGATTTGACCGTCTTTACATACGGCGGCACTTGCCGCAACAGCCGAAGATTCCAATGCAAGAATAATCATTCTTTTTCCCCCGTTCTGACCGTAATGATCCGTTGATTTTCATGTTGCCCTTTTTCTATGGTTACAAAAATGGTATTTTCAGGCAGACAGTCAGTGATGTTTTCACTCCATTCAATAAAAAGAATGGAGTTATCTGTCAGATAGTCGAAGTAACCTGTTGAATACAGGTCATCCGCATCACAAACGCGGTACATGTCAAAATGATACACCGTCGGTGTGCCACCGTAATCATTGACCAGTGCAAATGTCGGACTTGACACACGGGACGGATTATTAAGTCCCTGCAAGGCACCGCGTACAAATGCAGTTTTTCCCATACCCATTCCACCCGTAAAGGCAATAACACTGCCGCCTTGCAATTGCTTTGCAAACTGTGCGGCAAAATCAAAAGTTTCGTTTTCGTTGTTTGAAATAAACGTCTGCATAATAACTCCGTAAACTTGATATTGCAAAATGTGTAAAAAAAGATTATAATGAAAATCAAATATAAAAGCAAAGGATTAAAAAATGATGCAACGCATCCTCAATACCTTAAAAATTGCATTTCGGGAAACCGATAAAATATTACTTTTTTTGTCCGCCGCAGCATCTGCTTTCGGTGTTCTTATGGTTGCAAGTGTTACGCTTGTTTTTAAAGAGGAGGGCAGTTTGCTGTCGCGTGATGCGTCAACGATGCTTCTTGCTGTTGTTCTGGGTTTATTCTGTGCACTGGTCATATCATTTATTGATTACAACCTGATCTTTAAATTGGTTCCTCTTATAGGAGGCGTATGCTTATTGCTTATGTTTGCGACGCTGATTTTCGGCGTCGGCCCCGAATCGCGCCCTGATGCAAAAACATGGCTGATGCTCGGTTCAAGCGGCTTGTATTTTCAGCCATCGGAATTGTTGAAGATCGGTTTTATTATAACCTTCGGAATTCACATAGAACTTGTACAGGACAGATTGGTACATTTTAAGCACATTGTTTTTCTTTGCATCCATGCATTGATTCCCATTGGGCTGGTTGCCGTGTCGGGTGACATGGGAAGTGCCCTGGTTTTTGTCATTATTTTTATTGTGATGATGTTTTTCGCAGGTGTCGGTCTGCGGTATTTCCTGATCGGCATTGCTGCAGTCTGTGCTTTGTTGCCGTTTGCATGGAAATATGTTCTTGATGATATTCAGAGAAACCGTTTTTTAGGGTTGTTTTATCCTGAACTGTATGAGGATATTATGTATCAGCAACAAGTTGGAATGGCTGCCATGAAAAACGGCGGACTGACGGGGCAGGGACTGTTTAACGGTGCTTATACCCAGGCGGGTGTTGTGCCTGAAAGTCGTAACGATATGATTTTTTCCGCATTCGGAGAAGAACTCGGATTTGTCGGCTGTTTTGTTGTATTGGCAATTCTTGTCGGTATTACGGTTCGCCTGATTCAGAACGGAAGAAAATCAAGGAACAACGCAGCGGCACTGATGTGCTACGGTATGGCCGCCATGATTGCAGGACAGACCGTGATCAATATCGGAATGTGCCTTATGCTTCTGCCTGTTATCGGCATCACTTTGCCGTTCTACAGTGCCGGCGGTTCTTCCAATCTGTGCCTTTATATCGGTATCGGTCTGATGCTGAGTATTTACAGGTTTGATAAGGAGCAGGAAATTACAAATTTCCGTTACTCCCATCTCACCACGCCTTTCGGAAATTAAATTTTTTCCAGTTTTGCGGCTTTTGCCATCAGTTTTTTCGTTCCGCAGGAATCAAATGCAACTTCTAAAAGTTGATCATTTCCCAATGCAGTTGCGGTAAGAATGAAACCGTCGCCGAATTTTTTATGTCTGACAGCATCACCTGCCTTGAAATCCGGGGCAGGTGTATTATTTTGTGCAGATGACGAGCCCATGCCTGAAAAACCGTAATTGACGGCTTTTTTTTGCGGCTGATAATTCCGGTCATCGTCGGGAATATCGGCATATCGCTCACGGTGCGGTTGTGAATAAGTGCTGTTGTAATTACCACCCGTGTAGCCGCTGCCTGATGTTCCATAAGCGACAGAAGCACCATAGAGGGATCTTCTCTTTTCGGTTCTGTCTTCGATGAGATTTGTTGGGATTTCTTTCAAAAACTGCGACACAGGATTGGATGTGGTCTTTCCGTACAGCATGCGACTTGCGGCATTGAGCAGATACAATCTGTCTTTTGCTCTTGTAATACCGACATAGGCAAGACGTCGTTCTTCTTCCATGTCTGCTTCATTGATCATGGATTGCATACCGGGGAAGATGCCGTTTTCCATGCCGACAATATACACGCAAGGAAACTCAAGACCTTTTGCGGCATGCATGGTCATCAATGTAACGGCATCAAGATCTGCATTGTAATTGTCTATGTCGGTCAGAAGGGATACTTCCTCAAGGAAGCCTTCCAACGTTGCATTTTCTCCGTTTTCTTCTTCAAATCGCACCATGTTTGCAAACAATTCATCCAGGTTGGCACAACGTTCTTCCATTGTTGCGGGGTCGGATGCCAATGATTGAATGTAACCCGTTTCGTTCATGACGGTACGGAACAGTTGTGATGCGGGTTCCGTTGCACGCAAAGCACGGAAGCGGTCAATCATATCGCAGAATTCGTTTAATTTTTTGGCACTTCTCGCAAGGTCAGCAAATTCATCGGCGGTGCGCATAACTTCGAAAACAGAAATGCCCAGCCGACCTGCAAAGTCAATGGCCCTTGTAACAGTGGTTTCACCGATGCCGCGTTTGGGCTCATTGATAATGCGACGAAGGCGTACTGTGTCGGCGGGGTTGGAAATAACTGCAAGATAAGCCAGTGCATCCTTGATTTCTTTTCGGTCATAAAAGCGATGACCGCCGATGATGCGATAGGGAATCCCTGCTTTGACAAGTGCACGTTCCACATTGTTGGATTGTGCATTCATGCGATATAAAACAGCCTGGTCGGAGAAAGAATAACCGTCTGACGAGTTGTTGACAATGGTATCGGCAACAAAAATACCTTCAAGAATATCAGTATCGCATGTTTTGGTGATAATCTTGTCCTTGTCAGGTCTGCTTGTCCATAAATTTTTGCCTTTACGTTCGGTGTTATTCTGAATAACGGCATTGGCAGCCGCAAGAATGCTCGGTGTGGAGCGGTAATTCTGTTCAAGACGAATAACCGTTGTGTCGGCAAACTGTTCTTCAAAAGAAAGAATATTTTCAATGGTTGCACCGCGGAAGCGGTAAATACTCTGGTCGTCATCGCCGACAACGCACAGGTTGTGATGCCCGCCCGCCAAAAGGCTGACAAGCCTGTACTGTGCATGGTTTGTATCCTGATATTCGTCAACAAGAATATATTTAAAACGATTTCTGTAGTAATCGAGTGTGTCCGGATTGTTTTCAAGCAGACGTACGGTGTTGACAATGATGTCATCAAAATCCATTGCATCTGCCGCCTGTAATTGCTGTTGATATCTTGCATACACTTTTGCAACCTGTTGTGCACGGACATCACCGCCTGCATTTTTGGTAAATTCTTGTGCGTCAATCAAAGAGTCCTTCGCACGGCTGATCATGTTCAGAATAGCTTTGACAGGAAGATGTTTATCATCAATGCCGAAATGCTGTTGGCAGTCTTTGATGATACGTTTGGAGTCATCTGTATCATAAATGGTATAATGAGAGGTATAACCGATTTTTTCACATTCTCTGCGAAGAATTCTGACACAAGCGGAATGGAATGTGCTTGCCCAGATATCATTACCGGCATCATCCCCAAGCATTTTCTGCAAGCGTTCTTTTAATTCACCGGCCGCCTTGTTCGTGAATGTAATGGCTAAAATCTGCCATGGCTTCGGTGCATCTATGCTCAAAAGATGTGAAATGTTTTCATATTCCGAATTGTCGCCGTTAAGATATCTTTGCATGGCATCAACATCTTGTTCCGACGCCCACTCATCAACAAAAGTGCTGTTGTAAGCATTGCCGTAACGGAGCATGCAGGCAATACGGTTGACAATTACGGTGGTTTTGCCGCTTCCCGCACCTGCCAGGATCAGCAACGGACCGTTAACGGATGTAATGGCCTTGAACTGTTCTTTGTTGACTCTTGAAAAATCTTTTTCGATAATTTTTTTTCTTAATTCAATAATTTTTGAATGCGTCATTATGTATCCTGTCTGTTAAAAATATTTTCCCCGTTCGGAAGAATTGCCGCAATAAGCGGCATGTTTTCCACGGTCAGTTTTTTTATACTTTCGCACCCCAGTTCGGGAAATGCAATTTCTTCACTGCTGAGAATACTTTTGCTGATAAGGGCACCAAGACCGCCTGCGGCACAGAAATATGCCGCATTGTTTTGCATGATGGCATTGCACACAGCCTCATCGCGAGCACCTTTTCCGATCATGAGAGCAAGACCGTTTGCAAGAAGGATCGGTGCAAAAATATCCATTCTTGAAGATGTTGTCGGACCGATTGAGCCGATCTGACCGTTATCCTTTGTCGGGGTCGGACCGGCATAGTAAATAGCCGCCTCCTGCAGCTCGAACGGTAAGGGTTGTTTTTCGGCAATCAGCGTGCACAATTTTTTATGAGCCGCATCTCTTGCCGTATAGATGGTGCCGCTGAGTAACACGGAATCACCTGCATGCAGATTCTGCAACTCTTTTCGGGCGGAGTTTGTGTGTATGGCATGCTGCAGTGTAGCACTCATTGTTTTTCACCTGCTGTCATGGCGGCAAAATCAGTGGAATAGATGAATTTTTCACCTTTTTTCTCAAGCTCCGTTTTGAAATCCATAAAAGAAAGAATGATCGTTGCCAATTCATCCTGTAAGGAATCCAGGGTAACTGCGAAGTTCTCTTTTGCAGTTTTGAGGGAGTCAGACAGGCCGTTTGCGGTTTCGGTCGCATCCGTAACATCCGACAGCGCTTTGTTGAGCACTTGTGCGGATTTGTCGTTCGCTTCTTTGAGAATCAGCTCCGAAAAACGCTTTGCATCCATCATGGCAGCACCCAATTGTGCCTGTGCAACTTTTGCAGCATCACATTCCGCACACATATCCTTATTGTTCGTTTCTTCTTTTGCATGTGCAAGTGTAGCCTGGCAATCGCAAAGTTGTTCTTCCAGTTCTTTTATTCTTTTCTTCTGTTCGGCATTTTCCTTCAGCAGTGATTCAATACAGTTCATTACATCGGTTTTATTGAAGCCGTTGACTGCATTTCTGAATTTCATGTCCTCTCGCATGGCAATTCCTCCGCAATGCATATTTTTTGTCATTATACCAATTTTTAAAGATAAAAACAAGGATATACATAAAATTAAATGCAAAAAAAGTGAAAATTATTTCTCTTTTTTACTTGCATTATTGTTCAATTTATAGTACAATTCTTACATCTATATACGTTCCGGAGGAAACTTAGTTTATGTCCTTTAAGCTTAATTGCAAATATCTTGATGCTTTTATCACAGACAAAGTCCTTGAAAGCATGCAGCCCGAAGTCGAAAAAGCCCATGCTTTTCTTTATGAAAACAAAGAAAACGCAGCGGGGAAAGACTTTCACGGTTGGTTGACTTTGCCTGTTGATTATGATAAAGATGAATTTAACCGGATCAAGGCTGCTGCCGCAAAGATTCGCAAGGATTCACAGGCACTGGTTGTAATCGGTATCGGCGGAAGTTATCTCGGGGCAAGAGCCGCTATTGAGTTTTGCCGTTCTAAAAACTATAATATTGTTTGTGAGGATTCACCGAAAATCTTTTTCTGCGGTAACTCCATCAGCCCTACTGAAATCAATGAGGTGCTTGCATATTGTGCAAATCATGATTTTTCCGTTAATGTTATTTCCAAGTCAGGTACAACAACGGAACCTGCAATCGCTTTCAGACTGTTCAAAGGTCTGCTTGAGAAAAAATACGGAAAAGCAGAAGCTGTCGGACGCATTTATGTGACGACCGACAAAGCAAAAGGAACCCTGAAATCACTCGCTGACCGTGAAGGCTATGCTGAATTTGTTGTCCCGGACGATGTCGGCGGAAGATATTCCGTTCTTACGGCAGTCGGTTTGCTGCCCATTGCTGCGGCAGGTGTTGATATTGATGCCATGATGCAGGGTGCGGCAGATGCAATGAGCAGATACTGCAAAACGGATCTCGCTTCCAATGATTGCTATAAGTATGCAGCAATCCGCAACATCCTTTACAGAGCCGGCAAAACCACGGAAATGATGGTTTGCTATGAGCCTGATTATACTTTGATGAATGAATGGTTTAAGCAGTTGTTCGGTGAGAGTGAAGGTAAGGATAACAAGGGTATTTTCCCGGCTTCCGCTATTTATTCGACCGATCTTCATTCGCTTGGGCAATATGTGCAGGAAGGGCTTCGCAATCTGTTTGAAACGGTTGTCACCTTTGACAAGGCAAAAACTGACGTTATAATTGAAGAAGACGCAGAGAATGCCGATGGACTCAACTTCCTTGCCGGAAAAACATTATCTTATGTCAATCGTAAGGCTTTTGAAGGAACCGTGCTTGCACATACGGACGGCGGTGTTCCCAATATTGTTCTTGAAGCAGATGAAATGTCGGCTTACACACTCGGCGAAATGATTTATTTCTTTGAGAAAGCTTGTGCGATTTCGGGCTATATTCTCGGTGTCAATCCGTTTGATCAACCCGGTGTTGAAAGCTATAAAAAGAATATGTTCGCCCTGCTCGGTAAAAAAGGATATGAAGAGCTGGCTGCCGAATTGGCAGGCAGACTCGGTTGATATATTTATAAATGAAAGGATTTGATTTATTATGGTTAAGTTACTCGTCGGAGGAAAAGGAAGCGGCAAAACAAAGAGATTGATCGACTGTGTCAACAGTGCTCTTGCTGCATCAAAAGGCAATGTTATCTGTATTGAAAAGGAAGACCTGCTTCGTTTCCAGCTCAGTTATAAGGTTCGCCTTGTGGCTACGGATGCTTACGGTATCTGCGGATATGATGCTTTTTACGGTCTGCTGTGCGGAATCTGTGCAGGCGACCACGACATTACCGATATTCTTGTGGATGCAACCCTTAAAATCGGCGGCAAGGATTATGAAGCTCTTTCCGTATTTTTTGAAAAAGTTGCAAGACTCAGTGCCGTCAGTGATACCAATTTTGTATTTACTGTTTCTACTGATGTTGAAAATCTTCCCCGGAAGATTCTTGATTCCTGTGAAATTATCTGATAATTGCTGATTGTCTTTTTAATTTTTGAAAAATAATAGTTGACAAAAGCAATTGAAACATATATAATACTTGTTGCTTTTGCTTTCTGTTGTGCTGTTTGCATAACTGAATACTATATAAGAGGTGAAAATCATTGTTTGCTGAACTTGAATCCATTTTTAATAATGACGGTTCTGTTCAGCCGCTTGATTATTCATACACCGTTGAAGACGATGCCTTTGCAACCCCCGTTCATGTTGTCGGCGAAATCTTCAACAAAACGGGTATTGTTTCATTGAAAGCCAAAGCAAAGTTTGATTATGCAACACAGTGTGCACTTTGTTGCAAGCCTTTGGTCCGTCATGCTACCATTCCGATACATCACATACTTTTGACTGAAATGCAGGATGAAGATTTTGATGATCTTTATGTGCAGGTCGAAAACATGCGTCTGTTTGTGGATGATTTGGTAACGGAAGACATCTGGCTTGCCATTCCGTCCCGTTTTTTGTGCAAGGATGATTGTAAAGGTTTATGTTCACAGTGTGGGGCCGATCTCAACGAGGCCGAATGCGGCTGTAAAAAAGAAATTGATCCGCGACTTGCCGCATTACAGCAGTTGTTGGGTGAATAAAGTTGTAATACAATTTGGAGGTTTATAAATTATGGCAGTTCCTGCAAGAAGAGTTTCCAAGGCTAGAAGAGATTCCAGACGTTCTAACGTATGGAAAATGAGTGCTCCCCAGCTTGATAAGTGCCCGAAGTGCGGCGAATTCAAGAGAGCTCACAGACTTTGCCCTGCTTGCGGTTACTACAACGGCAGACAGGTCGTTGTTGTTGAAGAAGACTGATTTTTCGGTCAGCTTTCCGCTATTTTGGTGTGAATCGGTGGAGAAGTCTCACTTCCCCACCTTTTTGCTGTGCAATGAGGTGATGTTCTGTGGCTGTTAAAATTGCAAAAGTTGAAAAGAAATCTGCCTGTTTTCGCAAAGGTATGCGGGACGGGGATTGTCTTGTTGCAATTAACGGCAATCCGATCAATGATGTATTGGATTACCGTTTTTATGCCACGGATGACACTTTGAAAATTACATACCGCAATGCAAAGGGTAAGGAGAAGATCCGCAAAGTCCGCACAAACGGAGATGTTGATTCCATTGGTTTGTGTTTTGATACGTATTTGATGGATCGGCATCATGCCTGTAAGAATAAATGTATTTTTTGTTTTGTGGATCAGATGCCGAAGGGAATGCGAAGCAGTCTGTATTTTAAAGATGATGATTCAAGATTGTCTTTTCTGTTCGGCAATTATATTACATTGACAGGGCTTTCCGAATCGGAAGTTGAACGAATTATAAAAATGCACATCAGTCCCATCAATGTGTCTGTACATACCATGAATCCGGAACTTCGCGTGCAGATGATGAAAAATCCGCATGCAGGTACGTCATTACAACTGCTGAAGCGTTTTACAGATGCCGGAATCCGGCTGAATACACAACTTGTCCTTTGTCCGGGGATCAATGACGGTGAAGAATTGTCTTTCAGTTTGCAGGCATTGTCGGATTTAGGCGAATATGTGCAGAGTATAGCGGCTGTTCCTGTCGGGCTTACAAAACATCGTGCCGGACTGCATAATCTTACCGCTTATACAAAAGAAACTGCTCAGGATGTATTGCACAGAATTGATATGTTTAATGAATCTTTGTTGCAGAACGGCAAACAACGGCTCGCATTTGCTGCTGATGAGTTTTATCTTGCCGCAGAGCATGAATTGCCCGATGTTTCATATTACGGGGATTTCTGTCAGCTGGACAACGGGGTCGGCATGCTGACCTTGCTGGAAGCAGACTTCAGGGATACGCTTGAACAGGCGATGCCTGTCAGGAGTGCAAAAAAGGTGATCGGATTGGCAACCGGTGTTGCTGCTTATCCGTACATATGCAAACTTGCCTGTATGTTTATGCAGAAATTTCCGCAGATTACAATCCGTGTCCATGAAATAGTAAATCATTTTTTCGGAGAGTCTGTGACGGTTGCAGGTTTGATTACAGGGAATGATCTGATTGGTGGTTTGCAGGAACGGATTTCGGATGAAACTTGTATTTTGATTCCTGATGTAATGTTACGCAGCAAAGATGATCCTGTTTTTCTGGATGATCTGACGGTTGAAGATGTTTCCGCTGCTGTCGGTCAGCAGGTGATTCCCGTTTCCTGTGGCGGAGCAGAATTATTTGATGCTCTTTATTCTATGATTGGAGGTTGACAAATATGGCAAAACCGGTTGTTGCCGTTGTCGGCAGACCCAATGTCGGTAAATCAACTTTGTTCAATAAATTGTGCGGACAGCGTCTTGCGATCGTACATGATACTCCCGGTGTCACCCGTGACCGTATTTATGCGGATTGTGAGTGGCTTGGTCGTACTTTTATGATTGTGGATACGGGCGGTATTGAACCTTATTCCGATGATATCATTCTTTCTCAGATGCGCCGTCAGGCACAGATCGCAATTGACAGTGCAGATTGCATTATTTTTGTAACGGATCTGCGTACGGGGGTTGTTGCCACGGATGCTGAAGTGGCAGCTATGCTTATCAAAAGCGGCAAGCCTATCGTGTTGTGTGTAAACAAATGCGACCGTGTCGGTGAGCCGCCTGCTGAATTTTATGAGTTTTACAACCTCGGTCTTGGTGATCCCGTGGCAGTTTCTGCAGTACACGGTCACGGCACGGGTGACCTTTTGGATGAGGTAATAAAATATCTTCCCGACTGCCCGGAGGATGACGGTGATGATGAGCTTATCAAGGTTGCAATCATCGGCAAGCCCAATGTCGGCAAATCTTCTCTTGTGAATTCCGTTTGCGGTGAAGAACGTGTTCTTGTTTCCAATATTGCAGGTACCACAAGAGATGCAACGGATACGTATGTTGAAAACAAACACGGCCGATTCATGCTGATTGATACTGCCGGGCTTCGCAGGAAATCCAAGGTGGAAGACAATATCGAGCATTACAGCGTTCTGCGTGCTGTTACGGCTGTTGAGCGTGCTCAGGTATGTGTTATTATGATTGATGCCACGGAAGGATTCACCGAACAGGATTCCAAAGTGGCAGGGATTGCCCATGAGCAGGGAAAAGCCTGCATTATTGCGGTCAACAAATGGGATGCTGTCGTAAAAGACGGCACCACCATGGATACCTACCGCAAAAAACTGATGAATGATTTTTCTTTTATGTCCTATGCACCGATTATTTTTATTTCCGCCAAAACCGGGCAAAGAATTGACCGTTTGTTTGAACTGATTAAATTTGTTGATACCCAGAATGCAATGCGTATTACAACGGGTAAACTTAATGAAATTCTTGCCGCTGCACAGGCGAGAGTTCAACCACCTACAGACAAGGGCAAGCGGCTGAAAATATATTATATGACCCAGCCGTCCACTAGACCGCCGACATTTGTCTGTTTTGTCAACAAAAAAGATTTGTTCCATTACAGCTATCAACGCTATATTGAGAATCAGATTCGTGAAGTTTTCGGCCTTGAAGGAACCCCGATTCGCATGGTTATCAGAGAACGCGGAGAATAATGAATACAAAAATCGTCTGTTTTGCTGAAAAGAACAGACGATTTTTTTTATTTTTGTTAAAAATAATATTGTATTTTTTCTGTTGACATGATATAATAATTTTTAATATTATAATAGGAGTAATATGAAATGAAGAGAACTGAAATTAAGATGCTTTATAATAAAGCTTCGGAATATGAAAATAAAAGCATTACAGTCTGCGGATGGATAAGAACAGTGCGTGTTTCCAAGAATTTCGGTTTTATGGAAATCAACGATGGCAGCTGTTTCAAAGGTCTGCAGGTCGTTTTTGAAGAAAATAAACTGGAAAATTTTGCACAGATTGCCAAACTCAATGTTGGTGCCGCGGTAGTTATCAACGGTACTTTTCTTCTTACTCCCGAAGCTGCCCAGCCTTTTGAAGTGAATGCAGTATCTGTTGACTTGGAAGGGAACTCAACACCTGATTATCCGTTGCAGAAAAAACGACATTCTGTCGAATATCTCAGAACCATCGGACATCTTCGCCCTCGTACCAATCTGGTTGGGGCAGCCATGCGTGTTCGTTCTGCTGCTGCTTTTGCCATTCACAAGTTTTTCAATGAACGCGGTTTCTTGTATGCACATACACCGCTGATTTCCTGCAGTGACTGCGAAGGTGCGGGAGAAATGTTCAGAGTGACTACTCTGGATCCCATGGATCCGCCGAAAACCGAAGACGGTGCAATTGATTATTCACAAGATTTCTTCGGCAAAAAAGCATTTCTGACGGTTTCAGGCCAGTTGCAGGGCGAAATTATGGCGCAGGCATTCGGTAAGATTTATACTTTCGGGCCGACCTTCCGTGCCGAAAAATCCTATACACAGCGCCATGCGGCGGAATTCTGGATGATTGAGCCGGAAATTGCATTTGCCGATCTGCAGGATGATATGTGTCTTGCAGAAGATATGATCAAATTTGTTATCAAGGATGTTCTTGCCGCTTGTCCGCAGGAAATGGAATTCCTGAATAAGTTTGTCGACACAGGGCTGATTGAACGATTGACAACGGTCGCCAATGCAGATTTCGGCAGAGTGACATACACGGATGCTATTAAAATGCTTGAAGAATATAATGACGGCTTTGAATATAAGGTATCATGGGGTTGCGATCTGCAGACCGAACATGAACGTTGTCTGACCGAAAAGATTTTCAAGAAACCCGTTTTTGTTACGGATTATCCAAAAGAAATCAAAGCATTTTATATGCGGTTAAATGAAGATGGCAAGACAGTTGCTGCAATGGATTGTCTTGTTATGGGAATCGGTGAAATCATCGGCGGCAGTCAGCGTGAAGAACGTCTTGATGTTCTGACGGAAAGAATCAAAGAGCTTGGCTTGCGCGAAGAAGATTACTGGTGGTATCTTGATCTCCGACGTTACGGCTCTACAAAACATGCAGGATTCGGTCTTGGTTTTGAACGACTTGTTATGTATTTAACGGGTATTTCCAATATTCGTGAAGTGCTTCCGTTCCCGCGTACGACCGGCAGTGCAGATTTTTAATTAAAAATAAATTCAAATTAAGGTGAAATATTTATGAAAAAACTCAGCGAATACACTCCCGAAGAACTCGATGTTTTCGAGTATGAAAACAAAATCAAATTCAACGCATTTGTAGATGCAGGGCTGAATATCAATATGGCACGCGGAAAGCCTTCCAGAGAACAGCTTGACCTTTCCGAAGCATTTCTGAATTCCGTTACTCATCATACAGGTACATTCAGCAACAGCGGCGAAGATTGCCGCAACTACGGTCTTCTGTGCGGTATTGAAGAATGCCGCCGACTGTTCGGTGAAATTCTTGATGTGGACTACAACAATGTTATTGCCTGCGGTAATTCCAGTCTTGTTCTTATGTATGACTATATTTCACAGTGCATGACACACGGTGCCGGCGGTCATGCCCCCTGGGCAAAACAGACCGGTGCAAAATTTATTGCCGTTGTTCCCGGTTATGACCGTCACTTTGCCATTGCTGAACATTTCGGTCTTGAAATGATCGATGTGGAAATGACGAGAAACGGCCCTGATATGGATAAGGTTGAAGAACTTATCAAGGATCCGCTTGTAAAGGGTATGTTCTGCGTTCCGAAGTATTCCAACCCCGACGGTGTAACCTATTCCGATGAGGTAGTAAGCCGCCTTGCAAAAATGACACCTGCTGCTCCCGATTTTCGTGTGATCTGGGACAATGCGTATGTTTTACATGATTTCTATGATGATCATGCAAAGCTCAAGAATATTCTGAAAGAAGCTGCAAAATACGGACATGAAGACTACTTCATTGAATTTGCATCCACTTCAAAAATTACGTTTCCCGGTTCGGGTGTCGCTGCCATTGCTGCATCCAATCGCAATATCAATGAAATCAGTGCAAGACTTTCCCTGCAGATCATCAGCTATGATAAACTCAATCAGCTTCGTCATTGCCATGTGTTCAAGAATCTTGAAGATGTACAGAATCACATGAAACTGCATGCCGCGATTCTGCGTCCGAAATTCCTTGCAGTTGAAGAAGTACTTGACAGAGAACTGACCGATCTCGGCATCGCAGACTGGACCCATCCCAAAGGTGGTTATTTTATCAGCCTGAATGTAAATGTCGGTTCTGCAAAATATGTTGGTGAGCTTTGCAAGCAGGCAGGGCTGACGATTACAAAAGTCGGTGCAACCTTCCCCTACGGTAAGGATCCCACGGACAGCAATATCCGTCTTGCTCCGACATGTCCGTCTGTTGAAGAACTGAAAATTGCAACCAAAGTAATCTGCACTGCCGCAAAACTTGCTGCGGCAAGGGCATTACGCCACGAAATGGCAGAAGGCTGAGGAGTGAATTAAAGTGCGTATCGGTCACGGTTACGATGTGCACCGTTTTGTAGAAAACAGAAAACTGATTCTCGGCGGTGTTGAAATTGAATATACACTTGGTTTGTTGGGGCATTCGGATGCCGATGTCCTGACCCATGCCGTTTGCGATGCCTTGCTCGGTGCCGCCGCTCTGGGGGATATCGGAAAGCATTTTCCCGATACCGATGCAAGTTTTAAAGGTGCAGACAGCATTGAACTTTTGAAATGCGTAGTTTGCAAATTGCAGGAAAGCGGCTATGCCGTGCATAACATTGATGCAACCGTGATTGCACAAAAACCGAAACTGGCGGTGCACATTCCGTCAATGTGTAAAAATATTGCCAAGGCGTGCAATACCGACATTTCCAATGTGAATGTTAAGGCAACCACTGAGGAAGGGCTCGGATTTACGGGTGAATTGCTCGGCATTTCTGCTCATGCGGTTGCATTGATAACAGAAAGGGGAGAAAACTGAATGATTGGTAATATATGGGATTCCATACAGATGTTTGCAACACAATTCCGCGATCTGATTTCCAATTTTGATCCTATCACAGATATTTTGGATATTCTTTTGGTTGCTTTTCTTATTTACTGCATTTTGATTCAGTTGAGAAAATCGCAATCCATTCAGGTTATCAAAGGTTTCTTCCTGCTTGCTGTTCTTTACATCATTGCTTCCGTAATCGGTCTGAAAACAACTTCCTATATTTTCTCAAATATGTTCGGAAACTTCATTCTGTTCCTGTTTATTATCTTTAACTATGAAATTCGACAGACTTTGGAGAATGCAGGCAAACGCGGTTTTTCAGCAAAGTTGTTGTTTTCCTCGAATAATGATAATGAGATTACGGATTGTATCAACGCCGTTTGTCGTGCTTGTTCAACCATGAGTGCTTCAAAAACAGGTTCATTGATCATCTTTGAACGCGAATCCCTGCTTGGTGATTTGCAGAAACAAAGCGTTCCCATTGATGCTGTTACAACATATGAAATGATTTGCGGCATTTTTTATCCAAACGCTCCCTTGCATGACGGTGCAATCGTTATCAAGGACGGCAGAATCGTTGCCGCACGGTGTATTGTGCCGCTGAAAAATGATTATGAAATCAATGCACATGTCGGCACTCGCCACAGGGCGGCCTTGAATGTCAGTATCAATTTTGATGCCGTTGCTGTTGTAACCAGTGAAGAAACAGGCATGATTTCGGTTGCTGTGGACGGTCAGATGCGTAGAGGGCTTTCTGACGGCGAGCTTCGTGAATTGTTGACGTCGCTTCTTTTGAAGCAGAATAATTCACAGAAACGTTTCTTTGATATTTTTAAACGGGGGGACAAAAATGGCTGATAAAGAATTGATTGCCGGCGGCAAAAAAGAAAAAAATGATTTTTTCAGCAGCAAACCCGTTATTTTTCTGATATCTTTATTTTTTTCACTCGCAATATGGTGCGTGGTTTCCATGTATGAAACGCCTGAAACAAATCGTATTTTTCAGGATGTCAAGGTTCAGATGAATCTGACGGATACTGTACCCGGGCTTCTGGATCTGACCGTTTTCGGTACAAATGAGTTTTATTGTGATGTTACCGTAAACGGTAAAAGTTACCTTGTGAATGATACCTCTTTTACATCCGACAAAATTATTGTCAAACCGAAATTGGAGGATATACGGACTCCCGGTGTTTATGAAGTGGAGTTGACTGCTCAGTTGATCAACAGTTCCGCTGATCTTACGGTTGTTGCCGTTGAACCGAAGTATATTACCGTTTACTTTGATTCTGCGGTTGAAAAGGAATTCCAGTTGATTCTTGACGGTGCTGATGATTATTCAGTTGCGGAGAATTGCATCATTGACAGTATGACGCTTCGTCCGTCGACTGTTCTTGCAATCGGTCCCTCACTTGAAATGAACTATATCCGTGAAATCAGAGCCAATGTTTCATTCAGTGAGCCGATTTCCGTAACCACACACCATCCCGTTTCGCTTGAATTTGTTGCGGACGGAAAAAATATTAACTATACAACCATTAAGGAACAGGAAAACATCTATCTTGATGTGCAGGTTTCTGTTGAAAAAACATACCAAACAAAAATCGATTTTGTAAATGCACCGAAAGGGCTTGATCTTGAAAAACTTATATCTTATTCGTTGAATGATTACGGAAAAACACTGACATTGTATGTGCCGACAGAAAGTGAAGCATTGATGTCTGCAAACAGTATTACGGTAGGCAGAGTCGACATGGCGTCGGTTTCACTGTCTTCAATGCAGACGGTAACAGCTGAACGTTATAACAGAAGTATTTTTTATGATGTTTTGCCTGAAACGTTTGATGTTACACTCACTATGAATGCGGATGCATTGACCGCACAGACTGTTAGTATTCCCGTGATATACAGCGGTGATGATGCGGATTTGTATGAATTCGGTGAAAACGTGGAAAATGTCATTATCATCTGTGATTCAACCAAGGCAGAGTATTTGGATCTTACCAAAATATATGCAGAGCCTGATGCTTTGCAGCTCAATAAGTTGACGACAGGGGAGCAGACGGTTGCAGTTGCCATTGCTTTACCTGATGATTGTGATTATGCATGGATTGCAGGCAAATATAAGACCACTGTTACGGTCAGTGAATAACTTGGTGATCGGATGACTGGAAAAATAAAACAAGCGGCGGCAATTATTTTACTGTTTTTGCTTTTACTTTGTATCAACGGTTGCAGTTTTGATTTTGCTTCTGTTGAAAGTTTGATGCGTGCTCCGAAGTTGACCGGTGAATCTGCTGAAATTGAACGTGCATTTGAAGAAGCTGTCGGCACTTCCGTGTCATTGCTTTCACCTCGTTCTGGTGAATATCGAACAGCCTTTGTTCTTTATGATTATGATGCAGACGGCAGCGAGGAAGCTATTGCATTTTATTCTGCCAACGCAACGGCACACATTCATTTTCTTGACTATGTCAATGGCGAATGGGTTTCTTGTGATGATGAACCCTGCAGTGAAAATGAAGTACATGAACTGTTGTTTCGGGATCTTAATAATGACGGCATTGTAGAAATTATTGTCAACTTCAATTCAAAACACAGCAATCGTACGATGTCGGTTTATTCTGTAACCCCGACGAATCAGGACAGCCTGTTGCAAGTACAGTTGATGTCCAGCGTACAGTATTCATCTTATGTATGTCTGGATGTGGATCAGGACGGCATTACGGAAATTCTTTATACTGTTCTTGAGGTTTCTGTGGACTCCGGCAACAGCATCCCGTTTGTCCGTGTCCTGAAGTATATGAATGATTCGCAAGGCAGTCGTATTGATGTTGTTGCATCTTTGCCACTTTATAGTGGGATAACGGCAATTTCCGCACTTGCCGCGGATTCCGTTTCGGACCAGGTCCGAGTGTATATAGACTGTTTATATCATGATGCGAAGACTATGATTACCGAAGTCGTTACATGGACAGCTGAAAGCGGCTACATGTTGTTGCTTCATAAACATGAATCAGCTTCTTTGCTGAAAACAACAAGATCCTTTTCGTTATACACAGCCGATCTTGACAAAGACGGCATGATGGAAATTCCCGGTGAATACGAAATGCCGGCTTCTGTTTTTACGAATGTTGCGGAAGGCTTGCTCCCCGTGGCAGTCGGCAGAAATTATTACCACTGTCTGAATGACGGAACCTTGTCAATTTATAAAGCCGAATTTCACGATCCCTCGGGATGCTATGTGATGGATCTGCTGAAACTGGGATATTACGGCAGGCTGAGTATTTCTTATGATTTTGTTTCCGAAACAACGGATTTCTATCTCTATGATTCCGTGGACGCGGAACGTGGTGAGTTGTTGTTTTCGCTGACATTAAAAGAAGTGAACGGTGAAAACGGCGTCAGCTTTGATATCAGTAAAACCGGAACGGCTCTCGGTTTGACCCCTGATATCATACGCGAATCCTTAACAATGATTGAAACGGAAGTGAATTGATTGAAACGAGTATTGATCGCTGAAGATGAGCGATCCATTCGGGAATTCGTTGTTATCAATCTCAAACGAAGCGGGTTTGAGGTTGTAGAAGCGGAAAACGGTGAACAGGCGATCTCTTTATATAATGAATACAACGGCGATTTTGATATTGCTTTGCTTGATATTATGATGCCTCTTGTGGATGGTCTGGAAGTCTGCAAATATCTGCGCAGTAAAAGCAGTACAATCGGTATTGTTATTCTGACAGCAAAAACGCAGGAAATGGACAAAGTGACGGGATTGTTGGTTGGTGCGGATGACTATATAACAAAGCCGTTTTCTCCTTCCGAATTGATGGCAAGAATTGATGCAATTTATCGTCGCGTAACGATCAATAAGCAACTCACCATCAACAGCAAGGAGCATTCTGACTTGCTGACCTCCGGTGTTTTTGTGTTGAATCTTCGCAGTCGTACATTGATGAAAAATAATATTCCTGTTGAATTGACGCAGGTTGAATTTCAACTGATGGAGTATTTTTTCAGCAATCCTGATGTTGCATTGCACCGAAATGAAATTTTGAAATATGTATGGGGAACATCTTACTACGGTGATGATAAGGTTGTCGATGTGAATATCCGCCGCTTACGCATGAAAATTGAAGATATCCCCTCAAAACCGGAACATCTGACTACAATCTGGGGAATCGGCTATAAATGGATTCCTTAAAATACTGGAGATGATGATTTGTTCGGAATGTCCATCACAAAACGATGGTTGTATTCTACAATTGTTGTCATTACGCTTATTTTGACCTGCGTTGCAGCTATGGTTTCTTTTGTTTTTAAAGATTACTACCATGATTATGCAAAAGACAGAATTTATTCCATCAGCCAAAGCACGGCAATTGCAAATTATTTCAGTGCTTATCTGAATGCTGATAAAGAAACATTTGCCAATTGTGCAAGAAGCTATGTTGAAGATTTTGATTATACCAACATCTGTGAAGTCTGGGTGCTTGACGGCGAGGGGAATGTCATTGTTACTTCTACCGGGTTTATGCCGCAGGAAGTGCATTGCAAAGATTATGATGCAGCCTTGCTGTCTTCAAGCGGAAAAGGTGAGTGGACCGGAGCTTTTTCTTCGGGAGAAAATGTGTTTGCATTGACGGTCCTCCTGCCAAAAACAGACGGTATCAATAACGGTGCTGTCCGATTTATAACTTCTCTTGCCGATATCGACAGACAATGGCACAATATGAATATTCTGATTTCTGCCGTCTGTGTGTTTGCTTTGCTGCTGGTGTTCTTTTCGGGGTGGTTCTTTATTCGTTCCATTGTAAAACCCGTTAATCTGCTGAATGATGTCACAAAGCGTATTGCTGCAGGGGATTTTACTGTTCGCACGCTTTCTTCGGAACGCGATGATGAAATTGGTGAACTTTGTCGGTCCATTGATTTTATGACCGAAGAACTGGCAAGAACCGACAAACTGAAGAATGATTTTATTTCGACTGTTTCTCATGAGCTTCGCACACCGCTGACTGCCATAAAAGGATGGACTGAAACACTGCGTGATGTCCCGGCAGAGGATACACAATTGTTTACAAGCGGATTGCGTGTTATTTCTGATGAAACTGAACGTCTGTATTCGCTTGTGGAAGATTTGTTGGATTTCTCCAAAATTGAAAGCGGCAGAATGACCCTGCGACTGACATTAATTGATGTTCTTGCCGAATTGGATATGGCTGTGTACGTCTTCAAAGACCGTGCTGAACGCGAAGGTATTACGATTGAATATGAATCTCCTGCTTTTACAGCTCCAATGATGGGAGATGCAGATCGACTCAAACAGGTATTTGTCAATATTCTTGACAATTCCGTAAAATATTCTTCCGTCGGCGGAAAAATCCGCGTTACAGCGTTGGCGGAAAATGAACAACTGATTGTTTGTGTACAAGACAACGGATGCGGTATATCTGCAGAAGCATTGCCGCATGTAAAAGAAAAATTCTACAAGTCCAATCTTTCCGCGAAAGGCTCGGGCATCGGGCTTGCGGTTTCGGATGAAATTATCACACGTCACGGCGGGTCGATTGAAATCAGCAGCCGACTGAATGTCGGAACACTGGTTGCCATCCGATTGCCATTAAAGGCAGAAAGTGATCAGGACGGAAAGGATAATTAAAATGAGTAAAAAACAACATGTCACAAGTGTCGGAGGACAAGCCCTGATTGAGGGTATTATGATGAACGGTCCGAAAGGTGCGGCAATGGCTGTCCGCAAGCCTGATGGTGAAATTCATGTTGAAATGAAAGATTTCAAGCATATCAAAGACAAGGTGCCGTTTCTTGGGTGGCCGATCATCAGAGGTGTTGTCAATTTTGTTGAAAGCATGTTGATCGGGTATAAATGCTTAATGGCTTCCGCTGAAATTTCGGGCCAGCTTGAAGAGGAAGAAAAGCCTGAAAATATGGAAAAAATCGATCGTTGGCTGTCTGAACATCTGAATGAAAAAGTATTTTCGGCACTGATGGTTGTTGCTACCGTTCTTGCATTTGCCATTTGTTTTTTGCTTTTTATGTATGCACCGACAAAACTCTTTGAACTGTTCAATGGCTTGCTGACTAAAAATGCAAATGTGGATCTGATCAGCCTGCAGCCTTTGTTTGAAGGCATTTTGAAGATGGTTCTTCTTGTCCTTTATATGTTTTTTGTTTCAAGAACCAAAGATATCAAGCGTGTGTTTATGTATCACGGTGCAGAACATAAAGCAATCTTCTGTTATGAAGCAGGCGAAGAGCTTACAGTCGAAAATGTTAAAAAACAAAAGCGTTTTCATCCTCGCTGCGGCACCAGCTTTATTTTTGTTGTTCTGATTATCAGCGTTTTTGTAACCACCATTCTGCGACTGATCGTTCCTGAAACAGTTACCGGAATTCTGTGGGTTGCTCTGAAATTGTTGATTTTGCCTTTGATTATGGGTATCGGCTATGAATGTATCAAAATTGCAGGTAAGCATAATAACATTTTTACGCGTATTCTGACAGCACCCGGTATGTGGATGCAGAGAATCACAACGAATGAACCGACAGATGATATTATTGAAGTCGGTATCATTGCATTGAAGACTGTCATAACGGACAATCCCGATGACGATGCCGTATGAAAACAGTCGGTGAACTCCTGCAGCAAGGGGAACAGTTTTTGCTTCAGCACGGGATTGAAGATGCTTCGTTTGATGCGAAAGAAATTGTGTTACTTGCTTCCGGTTTAGACAGAAGTGTTTTTTCGTTACATCTTTGTGATGTCGTTGCGGAAGATATAAGAGTGCGTACGCAATTCATGTTAAATGAACGAGCGAATGGTATTCCATTGCAGTATATTCTCGGTGAATGGGATTTTTACGGCAATACATTTGTTGTCTTTCCCGGTGTGTTGATTCCGCGCCCTGAAACGGAAGAATTAACCGATATGGCCATTCGTTACATAAAGGAAAATAAATGTAAAACGGTTTATGATATATGTGCCGGAACGGGATGTATCGGGCTTTCGGTCGCAATTGCCTGTCCGGATGTGCAGGTGTTCTTATTTGAATTGTATGAAAAGCCTCTGCAGTGTATTTGCAAAAATGTCGAAAAGTTTCATTTGCAGAATGTGCATATCATTGCTTGTGATGTGTTGAATCCGAAAATTGACGATTTGCCCTCTGCTGATGTGATTATATCCAATCCGCCGTACATCCCGGCAATAGAGTTACAGGCACTGCAACGGGAAGTGTTGCATGAGCCGATGACGGCACTTGACGGCGGGGAAGATGGGCTTATGTTTTACAGGGCTCTGTCTTCTGTTTGGTTTTCTGAACTGAAGCCGGATGGGAAAATTTTTTTTGAATGTGCAGAGGATCAACCTTCGCAGATTATTTCTTTGTTTACCTCGCAACATCCGACGATCAAAAATGCTGTCGGTGTGCAGGATTTTTACGGTCTTGACCGTTTTGTTGTAATTGAAAAATAAGCATTGAAAGGATGTAACGAGAATGGTATTGTCTTTGTTGTCATTGTTGCTGTCCGGTGATGTTGCCCGTGCGGATATTCTTGACCTGATGGTCAGTTTTGCTGCGTTGCTGTTCTGCATGTTTGTCAGTCTGCCCGTACACGAATCAGCACATGCCTATGCTGCTTATCGGCTTGGGGATGATACGGGGCGGCTCAGCGGCAGAATCTCTTTGAATCCTTTTGCTCATCTGAGTTTTGCGGGAACGATGCTGATGTTGTTTATCGGTGTCGGTTTTGCAAAACCTGTTCCCGTTAATATCCGCAATTTCAAAAACAGAAAACTGGGCTTTGCGTTGACATCTGCGGCGGGGCCGTTGTCCAATATCCTGATGTCCGTTCTTGCCGTGATTGCGGCTGCCCTTATTGCCGCATTTGCCGCACCCTCCAATGTGGCTGTATTACTCAATTTGTTCTTCTTTTATGTTGCACTTTATAATTTCTCACTGGCTTTGTTTAACCTTATTCCGATCCCGCCGCTTGACGGATCAAGACTGGTAACATTGGTTTTGCCAGATAAGTACTATTATAAATTATTACAATATGAGCGTTATTTTATCTATATCATTTTGGGACTTGCTTTCCTGAATAACAGACTTGGTTTATTACCTTCTTTCGGTGATGCTTCTTTTATCGTGGTTTCATGGCTTGAAACATTGCTCATCAATATTTTTCAGTAAATAAAGGATTTTAAATGGATATTATTCAGTATAAATTGGATGTTTTTGAAGGACCACTTGACCTTCTTTTGCATCTGATCACAAAACACAAACTGAATATCAATGACATTTCTATTTTCGCTCTTGTCGAACAGTACACCGCATTCATTGCAAATGTGGCGGAGGAAGATCTTGAACAGGCAAGCGAATTTCTGGAAATGGCGGCAAGATTGGTGCACATCAAAACTGTTTCGCTTTTGCCGGTTTATGAAGAATCGCAGACGCTTAAGAAAGAACTTGAACGGGAACTGATTGAATATCGCGATTGCAAAATTCTTGCCAATGAATTGTCAAAACAGACGGATGGGTTTTCTACTTTTGCCCGTACCGCAGAGCCGATTCCTGCGGATATGACCTATCGTCGTGTGCATGATGCAACAGAACTGACGAGAGCCTATCTTAACGCTGTTGGTAAACGTTTGCGCAGACTGCCGCCGCCGTTCGATTCATTCAAAGGCATTGTTGCAAAAAAGATTGTTTCTGTGTCTGTCACTATTCGCAGTGTTGTCAAACGCATTGCAGGAAAAGGAAAACACAGTTTTCATGCTATTTTTGAACAGGCGGAAAGCAGAAGTGAATTGGTTGCCACCTTTTTGGCTGTACTTGAACTGACAAAACGAAAAAACATTTTGCTTGAAGACGGCGACGACGGAAAACTTTGCGTGACCTTATTGAGTGAGCCGGAAGGGGATATTGATTTTGAATGAAGAAATGAACAGATTGCAGAATGCTGTTGAAGCGGTTGTGTTTGCCTCGGGCGAACCCGTGGAAGTGCAGAAGATTGCCCAGGCATTTGCAATGAATGAAAATGATATCCGCGAAATTCTGGATCGTCTTGTTGTTATTTATGAAGAAAGAAAATGCGGGATTGTTCTGAAAAAACTCGGCGAATCTTATCAGTTTTTGTCTCGCCCCGAATATGTTGAAGATATCCGAAAAGTGCTTGATGTGCGCAGAAATCAGCCTTTGAGTCAGGCGGCATTTGAAGTGCTTGCCATTATTGCCTACAATCAACCCGTTACAAAATCGTTCATTGAACAGGTCAGGGGGGTCGATTGCAGTGGTGTTGTGGGAACTTTATGCCAAAGAGATTTAATAGAAGAGTGCGGAAGACTTGACTTACCGGGGCGACCTTTGCTATACTGTACTACAACAAACTTTTTAAGATGTTTTTGTTTATCTTCTCTGGAGGATCTCCCCGAACTTCCGGAAGACAATGAAGGACTCGCGGCATTGGAAGGCCTTTCCAATACCGACGGTGTAATAAGCGGACAGATTTCTATTTTATAAGGAGGTGCTCTTTTTTGGGTGTCGTTCTTTTGATATTGAAAATCATAGGCTGGACGATCCTTGCCATCCTTGCCATTGTAATCGCGGCGTTGTTTGTAAAAATACGCGTTGTTGCAGATTACGGTGAAGAAAAAAAAGTTTCAGTTCGTTGGATGTTTTTGAATATTCCCGTATTCCCGATGAAGAAAAAGCAGAAAATGAAGAAATCGCAAAAAGGAGACACTGCAGCAGATGAACAGCAGGTTGAACCTGAACCGGTGAAAACGGAAGAACCTGCAACGCCTGTGCAATCGCAGACAACTGATCCGCAGCAGGCTGCGGATATTGCTGAAGTAGCGACGGCGACGAATGCGGCACAGGGAAAGCCGAATATTCTGAATATTTTTATGGATTCCAACGGCGGTGTCGAAGGTATTATCCTTTTGATTAAAGAATTGTTTTCTTATCTTGGTTCCTTCTTCGGCGGTACACTTCATGCTTTTGTTGTGGACGAGCTTATGGTAGATATGACTGTTACCAAAAATGATGCAGCACAAACTGCGATCTATTACGGTCAGTTGTGTTCTACTGTTTTTCCGATGCTCGGTGCATTTGTTACAAAATATAAAGTCAGAAAATATGACTTTAATATCACCCCTGATTTTTTAGCCAGAAAGAGCACGGCAGAAATGCATATTTCTTTTTGGTTCAGACCTGCAAGATTGATCGGAGAGGTTCTTTTGCTGGTCGGCCGACTTGTATTCAAGTTCGGTTTCAAAGTGGCGTTCAGAATGCTCAAACCCGTGTTACAATCACGGAAAAAAGCAAATAATAAAGTAAATAATAATACAGAAGAAAGTGGTGTTTCTAATGAGTGAAAAGAAAGCAGCAGGTATCCTTGCTACAACCATTGAAAAGGTACGTCAGTTGGTCGATGTCAGCACGATTATCGGTGAACCCATGATGGTCGCTGACGGTCTGACCGTTATCCCCGTTTCCAAGGTTACTTACGGCTTTGCGTCGGGCGGTTCGGATTTTCCGTCCAAGAATAATGTTGAATTGTTCGGCGGCGGCGGCGGTGCCGGTGTTACTATCACTCCCGTTGCTTTTCTGATTGTCAAGAACGGCGAAGTTTCCGTTAAGTACATTGCTGCTGATGACAATGCCGCAGAACGTATTGTTAACCTTGTTCCCGAAATGTTCGACAAGGTGACGGGTGTTATTGACAAACGTAAAGCAAACACGGCGGAATAAGTTTTTTAGACTGTCCATACACTATGTATGGGTGGTTTTATGAAAAGCAAATTATTCTGTATTTGCATCATTTTAATTGTATTTAATATCATCTTTTCGGCTGATGCGGCATCATTGCAGGTATCAGCCAAAAGTGCTGTTCTGATTTGTGCAGATACCGGGCAGATTCTTTATGAACACAATGCACGGGAAAAAATGTCTATGGCAAGCACCACTAAAATCATGACAGCACTGCTTGCAATTGAAAATTTATCGCAGGAAGCCGAAATCACAATCGGCAATGAAGTTCTGAATATAGACGGCACTTCCCTCGGTTTAAAACCGGGAGATCGGGTTCGCGTGTATGATCTTCTTGTCGGATTGATGTTATCATCCGGTAATGATGCGGCAAATGCGGTTGCTGTTGCAGTCAGCGGTTCGGTGAATACTTTTGTTGATCTTATGAACCGCAGAGCAGAACAGATCGGCATGATTGACACTTCCTTTGCAACCCCGTCCGGATTGGATGATAAAAATCATTATTCAACAGCTTATGATATGTCACTCCTGACACGAGAAGCTTTGCAGAATCAATTGTTTGCGGAAATTGTCGGCCAATACACAGCGACAATACACATCGGGGAAAAGAAGATATGGCTTAAAAATCATAACCGCTTGTTGCAGTCATACAGTGGCCTGATCGGTGTGAAAACGGGTTTCACAAAAAAAAGCGGAAGATGTCTTGTAACAGCTGCACAGCGCAATGAAACGTGCCTGATTGCGGTCACATTAAATGCTTCCGACGATTGGAATGATCATTGTGCGTTGCTGGATTTCGGTTTTGCAGCCGTCAATCGTTTCACGGTTTGCGAGAATACGCCGCAATATTATGTGGATGTGGTCGGCGGAAAAGCGAACAGTGTCGCTTGTGTTCCGGCAGTTGAAATGGTGTACAGTGCAATGCAGCCTTTGGCTGATCTTCAATTGCAGGTTACCACAGTACCGTTTGTGTATGCCCCTGTCAGGCAAGGGGATATTGTCGGTAAGATAAGTTGCTTTTATAACGGCACAAAGATTGCCGAAGCACCCTTATGTGCAACGGATGATGTTGAATTCAATGCAGTTGTTATACAAGAGAAAACAAAAATGCAACAATGGTTGCAATTATTAAGCGGATGGTTTTCCTATGGATGAATTGATCAGATTACAAAAATATATGGCTGATTGCGGTATTGCTTCTCGCAGAAAATGTGAAGAACTGATTGCCGCAGGTCTTGTCAAAGTGAATGGTGAAACAGCACAGATCGGTGATAAAATATCCCCGAAAAAGGATGTTGTTTCCGTAAACGGAAGAAAAGTAACACAGGAAAAAGATTATGTCTATGTCATGCTCAACAAGCCCAGAGGCTTTGTTACAACCATGAGTGATGAGATGGACAGAAAATGTGTTGCACAATTGGTGGCTGATGTCGGTAAACGTATTTATCCCATCGGCAGATTGGATCGTGATTCCGAAGGGCTTCTGCTGTTTACCAATGACGGTGAATTTGCTAATGCGTTAACGCATCCGTCCAAACATATTGCTAAAAATTACCGTGTCACCGTTAAACCGAAGATTACGCAGGAGCAGTTGAATATCCTGACTTCATCTATCATGATCGACGGCAGAGAAACATTGCCTGCAACGGTCAATGTTCTTGCGGATGATCCTGACAGAACGGTACTTGAAATCATTTTATATGAAGGAAGAAATCGCCAGATCAGAAGACTTTGTGAAGAAGCAGGACTGTTGACTGCAAGATTAAAAAGACAATCTGTCGGCGGTGTCAAACTCGGTATGCTGCAGCCCGGTGAATGGCGTTATCTTACCAAAGAGGAAATTGTATCCCTGAAAAGACAGAGCAGTAACAGAAAGTAAGAGGAAGACTTATGACAAAAAGCATGACAGGCTTCGGCAGAGCCGGTGAACTTGTCGGAAATCTCAATATAACGGCAGAAATCAAAAGTGTCAATGCCCGCTATCTTGAATTTTATCCGAAAATCACGAAAGCGTATTCTTTTATTGAAGAAAAAATTCGTTCTTATGTGCAGGAAACCATTTCACGCGGAAAAGTTGAAATGACGGTCATTATTGATTCATTGGATGAATCTGATGTTATTGTCGAAATCAACCAATCACTTGCCGCAGGTTATTACAATGCGGTTACCGCACTTGCCGAAAAATTCGGTCTGCAGGCGGGGGACAGCGTTTCCATGTTGACTTCGCACAATGATATTTTTACGGTCCGTAAAGCACCTGCTGATGAAGAAGCGGTTTGGGAGGCTGTGAAAACAGTTATTGAAAAAGCCGTGGCAAACTTTATCTCCATGCGTGAAACCGAAGGTGAAAAGCTCAGGGATGATATTCTCGGTCGCGGTGAAAAGATCATCGAACATGTTGCTTTTATAGAGGAGCGTTCTCCGCAGACGGTTCGCGAATACAATGAAAAAATACTTTCCCGTATGCGTGAATTGCTGCAGGATGCAAAGGTGGATGAACAGCGTCTGCTTACGGAAGCGGCAATTTTTGCGGACAAGGTCGCAGTTGACGAAGAAACTGTAAGATTACGCAGTCATATTGCACAATTGGGTGAAATTTTCAAGAGCGAAGAGCCTGTCGGCAGAAAACTTGATTTCCTTGTGCAGGAAATTAACCGTGAAGCCAACACCATCGGCTCCAAAGCGCAGGATGTTGAAATTGCAAAGCGAGTGATTGAAATTAAAGCTGAAGTGGAAAAAATCCGCGAACAGATTCAGAATATTGAATAAACCGAGGCGGGCGATATGGAACTTATCAATGTCGGTTTTGACAATGCCGTGAATGCAGATCGTATTGTTGCTGTCGTTGCACCCGACAGTGCCCCGATCAAACGTTTGATACAAGCTGCAAAAGAGCAGGGCAGGCTTCTGGATGCAACACAAGGAAGAAAGACGGCATCGGTCATAATTACGGATTGTGATTATGTGATCTTGTCGTATTTGACAGCAGACAGAATTGTCAGCACGGATTAAGAAGGACCAGGAGAAGTATGGATGAAAAATGAAAATACAGGCCGCTTGTTGATTATTTCCGGGCCCTCCGGATGCGGCAAAAATACGGTATATGATGCACTGGCACTGCGTGATAAGGAAATCGGACAAACCGTATCCGCAACAACAAGAAAACCGCGTGACGGCGAGCGAGACGGTGTTGATTATTACTTTATCACAGAAGAAGATTTCCTGAACAGAATTGATAACAATGAATTTGTTGAGTATGTGCATTATGCAACCAGTTACTACGGCACCCTGCGTTCGGAAATTGACCGTTTGCTCAAACTGTATAAAAAGGTTGCCATGGTAATAGAAGTCAACGGTGCACTGAAGATTAAAAGAATGTATCCTGAAGCGGTTTCCGTATTTTTGATGCCGCCGAGTAAGGAAGCACTTGTGGAGCGTATCAACTGCCGCGGTACAATGGATGCGGATGAACTTGCACGCAGAATGCAGACTGCCGAAGAAGAAATGAAAAAAAGTTGCGAATATGACCATGTTGTTGTCAATGATGTGCTTGAAAAAGCAGTTGAAGAAGTATATAATATTTTAAATTTATAAAAGGATGAATGTATCATGATTAATGTTGACCTGAACACCTTGCTTAAAGACGGTATCAGCCGTTATTCTCTTGTTGTCGCAACCGCAAAGCGTGCAAGAGATATTACCGATCAAGCCATTGCTGAGAAGGAAAGTCTGCTTGAAAAACCGGTAACCTTGGCTGTTGCTGATTTTCAGAGTGAAAAGTTTGCAATCGTTGAATCCAAAGACGCTGAATTCTGATTTGCAGTTTGAAAGATTTTCGTATTGCAAAGGTTGCTGTTGAAAACAGTGCCTACAGTTTTGACAAGCTGTTTTCGTATCGGATTCCTGACGCTCTGTCAGAAACTCTTCTGCCGGGGTGTCGGGTTTTTGTGCCTTTCGGCAGGGGAAACACGAAAAGACAGGGCTTTGTTTTCGCGATAGAGAATGCAACACAGGAAGAAACTCCCCAAAAATTAAAAGATGTCTGTTCCGTATTGGATGAATCTCCGATTCTCAATGCAGAATTGATACAGGTGGCCGGATTTCTTGCAGAACAGACGTTTTGCACATATTTTGAAGCTGTTCGTGCATTGCTGCCGAAGGGACTTTCCTTAAAAACGGTGCGTTGTTACCGTGCGGCTGTTGATGCTGATACAACTGCAACAGCATCACTTTCAGATGATGAAAAACTTGTGTTACAGCTTGCTCTGAAACGCGGTGATTATGTATCCGAGCAGACTTTATTAAAAGCACTGCAGTTAAAAGAAGACAACGGAGTGTTGCACAACTTGCAGAAACGAGGACTTCTTGAAGCCAATCGCAGTGTATTGCAAACAGGCGGCGAGAAGAATATTTCTCTGGTGCGTCCGGTTGATCCTTCTCTCGAAGCGGAGGATTATGACTTGTCTGCACGGCAGGCTGCTGCTTATGCTTTGTTGCGGGATGTGTCGGCAGCATCTGTTAAAGAAATCTGTTACTATTGCGGTTGTACTTCGTCTGTTGTTGCGGCACTGATCAAAAAAGGGGCTGCTGAATTCTTTGATGTGAAAATAGACCGCAGTCCGGGAAAACTTTTTTCAGCAGACGGCAGTACGATTGAACAATTAAAACTGAACGAGTCGCAGAATACTGCATTTCAATCACTTTATGAAGCATATCAGACCAAGTCACGCAGAACCGCTCTTTTGTTCGGTGTAACGGGAAGCGGAAAAACCAGCGTATATCTGAAACTGATAGATTCCGTCATGAAAGACGGTAAAAATTGTATTGTTCTTGTTCCTGAAATTTCTTTGACACCGCAGACCGTATCCGTTTTTTCGTCTTATTTCGGCTCAAAAGTGGCTGTTTTGCACAGCAGTTTATCCGTCGGCGAGCGTTTTGATGAGTGGCAACGCATCAAAAACGGAGAAGTTCGTATTGTTGTCGGGACAAGAAGTGCCGTATTTGCTCCCTTGGAAAACATCGGCCTGATTGTTATTGATGAAGAACAGGAGCATACATATAAGTCGGAAATGACACCGCGTTATCATGCTCGTGATGTTGCAGAATTTCGTTGTAAAAACCATAACGCTCTTTTGGTTCTGGCATCGGCAACTCCTTCTGTGGAGTCGTATGCTTATGCTCTGAACGGGCGATATCTGCTTTGTGAGTTGGCAGGTCGTTACGGTGCAGCCGTTTTGCCGACTGTCAGCACGGTTGATATGAGCGACAAGAACTTGCGTGACCCGTTTTTTGCAGTTTCAAGGCCTCTGGCAGCAGAAATTGAAAAGAATCTTGCCGACAAACAGCAAACGATGCTGTTGATGAATCGAAGAGGGTATAATACTTTTGTTGTTTGCAGTTCCTGTAAACAGGTAATGTCTTGTCCGTCGTGCAGTATTTCTTTGACTTACCACGCGGCAAATAACAGATTGATGTGTCATTATTGCGGTTATTCAACACCGTTTGCCGAATCATGTCCGTCCTGCGGTGAGCATAATATCCGCTATTCGGGGGTCGGTACACAACGGCTGGAAGAAGAATTGCAACACCGTTTTCGTGAAGCACGGATTCTGCGTATGGATGCTGATACGGTCGGTGTACGTCACGCACATTCGGATGCACTTTCTTCATTTGAACGAGGGGAGTATGACATTCTTCTCGGCACACAGATGATTGCAAAAGGACTTGATTTTCCGAATGTTACTCTCGTTGGGGTTATAAATATAGATCAACAGGTCTATAATGACGACTATCGATCTGCCGAAAACGCTTTTGATCTGTTGACACAGGTTGTCGGAAGGGCCGGACGCTCAAAAATACCCGGGCGAGCTATTATTCAGACTATGGTTCCCGAAAACGGTGTCCTTGGCCTTGCTTCCCGTCAGGATTATAAGAAATTTTTTGCGGATGAAATCAAAATCCGTAAATCTATGATCTATCCGCCTTATTGTGACATTTGTCTGCTTGGATTCACAGGTGAAGATCAGTGCAAGGTTACAAGTGCCGCAAGATTGTTTCTTGAAACGCTGATTGACGAAAACGGCAAAATCAACCCGGCCCACAAAATGATTGTTCTGGGACCGCAACCGCCGCGTATTGCAAAAATCAGCAATAAATTCAGACAGCGGTTATTGATCAAATGTAAAAATACAGCCGCATTCAGAACTTTTCTGAGTCGGTTGCTGAAACAATTTGACAGCAATAAAGAGTTTAAAGATATAGCAGTTTTTGCGGATATGAATCCGCTCACATCTTTATAAGAAAGGAACAGTGCATTTTTTTTGCACAAGGAAAAAAGAATGGCTTTGCGTACAATCAGAACAGATGATGATCCCATTCTGCGTAAAAAGAGCAGACCTGTTGAAAATTTTGATGAACGCCTTTTTGAATTGCTTGATGATATGAAGGACACCCTTATAAAGGCGGAAGGGCTCGGTCTTGCCGCTGTGCAGGTCGGTGTGCTTCGTCGCGTTGTTATTATCAATATGGACGGTAAATTTGTGGAACTTATCAACCCCGAAATCGTCAAACAGGAAGGCGAGCAGAAAGAAGCGGAAGGCTGTCTTTCTTTGCCGCGTCGTGCCGGGGTCACCAAAAGACCTTATTCCGTTCGCATCCACGCGTTTGACCGTTTCGGCAAGAAGCATGCTTACAACGGCACGGAGCTCATGGCACGTTGCTTCTGCCATGAAATTGACCATTTGGACGGTATTTTATATTCTGACCGCCTTGCACCCGGTGAAACTCTGTATCCGACGGAGGGATAACAAATGCGTATTGTTTTTATGGGAACACCCGATTTTGCGGTTCCTTGTTTAAAGGCATTGTATGAAAACGGACATGAGATCACGCTGGTTGTCACGCAGCCCGACAAGCCGCAGGGGAGAAAGCAAATTCTTACCCCGTCGCCTGTCAAGGAGTTTGCCGCAGCACATGAAATTCCCGTTTATCAGCCCATATCCATGAAAACGCAGGAATCGTATGATCGCATTGTTGCTCAGCAGCCTGACTATATTGTTGTTATTGCTTTCGGTAAAATATTACCGCAGACAATTCTTGATATTCCCAAATATGCTTGTATCAATGTTCACGGTTCGCTGCTTCCTCGCTACAGAGGGGCGGCACCGATTCAATGGTCCGTGCTTAACGGAGATGCGGTAACGGGGGTAACAACCATGCTTATGGATGCCGGCATTGATACGGGTGATATTCTTTTGCAAAAAGAAACACCGATCGATCCCGGTGAAACGGCGGGTGAATTGTTTGACCGACTTGCAGAATTATCAGCTCCCGTTTTGATTGAAACGCTTGAACTGTTTGCAAAAGGCGAAATTACCCCGACAAAACAAGACGAACAGAAGGCGGATTATGTAACGATTCTCAAAAAGGAAAATGCTCTGATTGATTGGACAAGAGATGCAAAATCATTGCATAACCATGTCAGAGGCATGAATCCGTGGCCTGTTGCATTTACAAAACTCGGCGGGAAAACTTTGAAAATATTTGAAACATGTGAAAGTGAGCGTATTTTTGGACATGATATCGGTGAAGTAACTGCACAAGACGGCAAACTGTTTGTGCGTTGCGGTGCCGATACCTGTCTGCAGATTCTCTCCTTGCAGCTTGAAGGGGCAAAAAGATTGGATGCGGATGTCTTTTTACGCGGCAGGGCTTTTACGGAAAAAACGATTTTAGGTATTGAATAAAGGAAGTGGAATAAATGTATTTTGATCCTTATTATCTGCTTTTTGTTGTTCCCGCATTTTTGCTGGCATTGGGTGCACAAATCCTTGTAAAAAGCACCTATAAAAAAATGTCAAAGGAAATGAATGTACGCGGAATCACAGGTGCGGCGGCTGCCGCGGCAGTGCTTCGTCATTATGGAATTACCGATGTGCGTGTGGTGGCAACAAGCGGAAAACTGACGGACCATTATGATCCGAAAGCGAAAGTGATCCGCTTGTCGGAAGGAGTTTATAATACAGCATCTGTTGCCGCCGTCGGTATTGCCGCACACGAAGCGGGGCATGCCGCACAGCATGCACAAAGTTATGCACCGATTCGTGTCAGAAATGCAATTCTGCCTGTTTGCAATATTGCTTCTTATGCAGGAATTCCGTTGGCAATGATCGGTTATTTTCTTGGCTTTGAGCCTCTGATCATTGTTGGTCTGGCTCTCTATTCCGCTATTGCTGTTTTTCAGCTTGTAACGCTGCCTGTCGAATTCAACGCAAGCAGCAGAGCATTGGCCGTGATCAATGAAACAGGTCTTCTCGGCGATGAAGAAAAATCAAAAGCCGCAAAGGTGCTTCGTGCTGCCGCGATGACCTATGTGGCATCTCTTGCAGTAACTCTTGCGAACCTGCTTCGTTTTGTTATGATTTTCCTCGGCGGAAAACGCCGCAGATAGGAGTTTTTATGATGGCAACTGCACGAGATTGTGCTTTTGATGTTTTGCAGAAAATGGAACGCGACGGTGCATATTCAACGGTTGCACTTCGCTCTTATTTCAGTCGCACGGAAATGACCGCACAGGATGTGCAGCTTGCGACTGCATTGGTGTTCGGTGTGACGGAGTGTAAATTGACACTTGATTATTTTCTTGTAAAACACCTGAACCAGCCGATCAAAAAACTTAAACCACAGGTGTTGACCGTCTTACGAATCGGTGCATATCAATTGCTGTTTATGGATAAAATTCCTGCAAGTGCTGCTGTGAATGAAGCAGTTAAGTCCGCTAAAAAGAATGGATGTGCTTTTGCTGCAGGGCTCGTCAATGCCGTTTTGCGAAAAGTTGCGGCGGCAGGTGTTACATATCCGCAGACCGAAGATCCTGTATATGATTTCAGCATTCGCTATTCCTGCCCGGAATGGCTTGTTTCTCATTTTATAAATGCTTACGGACTTAAAAATGCCGAACAGATTTTATCTTCTTCACAAGGGGAAAATCATTTGTATATCCGTGTCAACACCTTAAAAACAACATCTGAAGATCTGTGTGCAATTTTGCGGAATGAAGGTGTGGAAACCGTCTGTGTGGAAGATCTTCCCAATGCTTTGATATTGAAAAATGTCGGTGATATAACCCGTTTGCAGTCATTCGCGGATGGCCTGTTTTTTGTACAGGATTATTCTTCGCAGCTTTGCTGTGAAGTTCTTGATGCACAGCAAGGCGATTTTTTGGTTGACTGTTGTGCGGCACCCGGCGGGAAAAGTTTTACTTCCTGCTGCAAAATGAACAATAACGGAAAAGTATTGTCCTGCGATCTGCACCCGTTTAAAACAGATATGATTTCAGAAAACGCAAAGCGTTTGGGCATATCATGCCTGCAAACCGTGTGTTCTGATGCTGTTTATCTGAAAAATACTGTCAAAAATGCAGACCGTGTTCTTTGCGATGTGCCTTGTTCCGGTCTTGGTGTAATCGGCAGAAAGCCCGAAATTCGATACAAAGATAAATCGGAAATTGACCTGCTACCTGCATTACAGTTGCAAATATTGACTTCCTGTTCCGAAATGGTGAAGAACGGCGGCATATTGGTGTATTCCACGTGCACACTCAATCCTGCCGAAAATGAAGAAGTTTGCAATGCATTCTTAAGAAATAATCCCGCGTTTGAGGCGGTTTGTGACTTTTGCACGATTATCCCCGACGGTGTTAAGGACGGCTTTTTTGTCGCCAAAATGAGAAAAAAAGCGGAGGATGTGTCATGTTGACGGATATTCGCTCGTTATTGCCGGAGGAATTGACTGCTGTTTGCAAAGAAATGGGACTTCCTTCTTTCCGTGCAAAACAGATTTTTCGTTGGTTGCATGTGGATTGTGTTGAAAATTTCAACGAAATGACAAATCTTCCGTTGAAGTTGCGCGAAGAATTGCAGGAAAGGTTTGAAATTTTTAATTGTGCTATTGAAAATAAGCAAGTTTCGGTGTATGATAGTACTGTTAAGTATCTTTTTCGTCTGCATGACGGCGAATTTGTTGAATCTGTATTGATGAAATACAAATACGGCTATTCACTTTGTGTTTCTTCTCAGGTCGGTTGCAGAATGGGGTGTACATTCTGTGCATCAACGCTTGGCGGTGTTGTACGTAGCCTGACTGCTTCTGAAATTCTTGCACAGATCATTGCAGCACAGAAAGATGCACAGGTGCGAGTGTCTCATGTTGTTATGATGGGAATGGGCGAACCGCTTGATAATTATGACAATACAGTGCGGTTTCTGCAACTTGTCAGCCATGCAGACGGGCTTAACCTGAGCATGCGTAATATATCTCTTTCTACCTGCGGGATTGTGCCGAATATCTACCGCTTGGCCGAGGAAAAAATGCAATTGACTCTTTCTGTGTCTTTGCATGCTCCGAATGATGTTTTGCGTTCTTCGATGATGCCCGTCAATAAAAAGTGGAATGTTGATACATTGTTAAGCGCTTGCCGTGATTATATTGAAAAAACTTCAAGACGCATATCTTTTGAATATTCTATGGTGCGCGGTGTGAATGACAGTGATGACTGTGCACGCGAACTGGCTAAAAAACTCAAGGGTATGCTGTGTCATATCAATCTGATTCCTGTAAATGCAGTCGATGAAACGGGCTGTGTCGGCAGCACACCGCAACGGGTGCAACAGTTTGCCGCAATTCTGGAGTCATACGGATTGACTGTTACGGTTCGCCGTACGTTGGGGGCAGATATTGATGCCGCTTGCGGGCAATTGAGAAAAAAGAAAATGAAAGGGGAGTGATTGTATTTGCATTATGCAATGAAAACGGACACCGGACGCTTGCGTGAACAGAATGAAGATGCTTGCAGAGGCGGACTTTTACCCGGTTTATTTGCATGGGCTGTTGTTTGTGACGGTATGGGGGGTGCACTGGCAGGCGAGGTCGCATCAGGAACTGCTGTTGATTTTATATCAGACAGAATACGTCGGGCATACAGGCGTGATATGACAGAGGTATCTGCCGGTCATTTATTGACCACTTCGATTACAGCTGCAGGTATTCTTATCAGTGATGACAGCAAAAAAAATGTCGGACACAAAGGCATGGGGACGACTGTAGTTGCCGGCATTGCACTGAATAATACGCTGGTTTGTGCAAGTGTCGGTGACAGTCGAGGTTATCTTTTTAATAAAAACGGCTTACGACAAATTACCCGGGATCACTCTCTTGTGCAGGAACTGATTGATGCGGGAAAACTTTCGGCAAATGATGCCGAATTTTATCCGCACAAAAATATTATTACCAGGGTGTTGGGTACGGATGAACGTGTGGAAGTTGATATTTTTACTGTTCCGTTCACCGTGCATGATCGTTTTTTGCTGTGTTCTGACGGTTTGACCAATATGGTCAGTGATGTACGCATTGCAGAAATTCTGAAAATTGAAAATCTTGATGAAGCTGTGGAAACTTTGATCAATGAAGCAAATGAAAACGGCGGCACGGACAATATAACCGTTGCTGTTATCGAAAAATAAAAAGGAGTGACATCCGTTTTGATGAACTATCTGAATAAGGTAATCGGCGGAAGATATGAAATAAATGAAATTATCGGTGTGGGCGGCATGGCAATTGTTTACAAAGCATTTGACCGCACCGAAAATCGATACGTTGCTGTGAAAATTCTGCAGGAGCAGTATCTTGAGGATGAGGAATTGCGTCAGCGTTTTAAGAATGAATCAAAAGCGATTGCCGTTATGTCACATCCGAACATTGTTAAAGTTTTTGATGTCAATTTCGGCGAAGATTTGCTGTATATTGTTATGGAACATATTGAAGGTATTAACCTGAAAGAATATATACAGCATAAAAACGGTCTGGATACAAAAGAAACTTTGCATATTGTTATGCAAATTCTTCGTGCTCTGCAGCATGCACATGATAAGGGAATCATCCACAGAGATATCAAGCCGCAGAATATTCTTTTATTGCCCAACGGTACAATCAAGGTAACCGATTTCGGTATAGCGAGATTCAATCGCGGTGATGTAAAAACACAGGAGGATACCTCCGCAATCGGTTCCGTTCGCTATGTCAGTCCGGAACAGGTTCGCGGTGAATTTACGGATGCACGCAGCGATGTTTATTCTATGGGTATTGTTCTTTATGAAATGCTCACCGGTCAAGTACCGTTTGATGCAAAAAATCCGGATGATATAACCGTTATGCATCTGCAGAAGGATGCAATCCGTCCGTCCGTATTTAATGAAAATGCCCCCATCGGTCTTGAGCAGATTACAATGCGTGCCATGCAGAAGAATCCCAATGACCGTTATCAGAGTGCTGCAGAAATGCTGATGGATCTGGATGCTTTCAAAAAAGATCCTCTTATTAAGTTTGACTATACCTGTTTTGTCGATAAAGAACCTACAAAATATCTGCATGTTGCGGCACAACCGTTACCTGTGGCATCGGCAAATGAATTAAATACACCGAAAACTCCGGTGGAAACTGTGAATAAAAAAACAAAAAAATCTGCAAACAAAGACATATCGGCGGAGAATAATATGAAATTGGACGATTATGATGACTATGAATTCAGAGGCAGAAATCTGACTGTACCTGTGCTGGCGACCTTGTCGATTGCCTTGGTTGCGGTTGTCGGTTTTGTTATGCTGATGATTTTTTATGATCCGCTAACCGGTTATTTTACCGATAACGAAGACAGTAAATTGGGCAAAGTTTTTACTTATTTGTCCGAAATTATGGGCGATGAGGAAATGGAAGTTCCGAACTTTATCAATATGACTTTTGATGAAGTAAAGGCAAAATACCCCAATATTAAATTTGAAGATCCCGTCTATGTGCTGAACAGCGAATTTGAAGCAGGCAGAGTCTGTGCACAGTCGCCGGAAGCCTCTTCTGTGATGACAAAAGACACAGTTGTCAAACTGACGATTGCCCGTTCTGCAACCTCGCAGATTGCGGTGCCGGATGTTGTCGGTAAAAATTATATGACAGCAAAGAGCGAATTGAGTGCGTACGGTTTTACGGTTGTATTGATGCCTGTTTTTGCTGAAAATGAAACAATCGGCAACGTCATCAGAACCGACCCGGTTGCCGGAACAATGCTTGAAACGCTTAAAAAAGTAACCGTATATTACGCGTCTTCCATCAATACGGAAGTTGTGGAAGTGCCGGATGTTGTCGGTATGTTGCAATCGTTGGCCGAAGAAAAGATCCGTGCCGCAGGTCTTGTTGTCGGCGGCATTTCATTGGAACCGAGTTCTCCCTCCTTGAAAGGATATGTTATTTCTCAGTCTCCTGTTGCTGATTCTGAATATCAGGTTGCTGCAGGTTCTGCTGTTTATCTTGTAGTCGGTACGGGTGAAGCAAGTTCTTCTGCAGTATCCCTCTCCATTTCTTTGCCGAATACCGGAAAAGAGGGAACTCTTTATGTTTATCTGAATGATACTTTCTATGATTCCACAACCGAAACATTTGACGGCAGCAAAAAAGGCCTGACGATCGTGGGATCCGGCAAAGAGAATACATTTGAAATTTATGCCGAACGGGAATTGATCTATTCCGGTACGATTGACTTTACCACCGATCCTGCAACAGTTAATGTTACATTCAGAGCGGAAACTGCTGATGAAAAAGTGCTGATCCCGAATGTGATCGGTAAAACCAAAGCAGCTGCCGAATCGGCTTTGAAGAGTGCAGGTTTCACAAATGTGATATTTAAAGAAATAGACAGTACAGAGGCTGTCGGTGTTGTTGTCAGTCAGAATCCTGTTGCAAGCTCATCTACCAAATATGCAAAGGATACTGCTATTACCGTTTATGTCAGCAAGGGATCCAATGTTGAGACTCCTTCTGAACAGCAGGGTGAACCTTCTACGCAACCCAGACCCACTGATCCGCCTGTCACCCTGCCGCCTGTTACGGAACCTCCGACTGAACAACCGGTAACACCCCCTGCCTTTGAACCGGAAGAACCGACAGCCGGTGGCGATATTACGATCTTCTGATAACCTGCGATGAGAGAAATTGAAGGAAGAATTATCAGATCTCTCAGCGGTTTCTACGATGTGGAAGCCGATGATGGTGTTTACACTTGCAAGTGTAAAGGCAGTTTTCGTAAACACAGTTTTTCTCCTGTTGTCGGTGATAAGGTTGAAGCTTTCGTTGACGGTGAAAATGTCGGAGCGATAAGCAAAATATATGAACGTCGTACTGAACTGACAAGACCGCCTGTCGCCAATGCGGATCGTCTTGTAATTGTTGCTGCTGCGGCAGAACCGAAGCCGAATCTGTATGTAATTGACAAAATGTCTGCCATTGCCGTACACAGAAAACTGGAACCGGTTATTGTTTTTACAAAAAGCGATCTTTGTGATTGTGCCGAACTCGTGTCTTTGTATGAAAAAGCAGGTATTCGCACATTTCTTTGTTCTGTTGTAAGTGGCGAAGGTGTCGAGCAGATCAGAGAGTTGTTATCTGATGGTTTCAGTGTGTTGACAGGCAATTCCGGTGTCGGCAAGTCTTCTCTGCTCAATGCGTTGTGTCCTGATTTGTGTCTTGAAACCAATGAAATCAGCAAAAAACTCGGCCGCGGACGCCACACCACGCGTTGTGTGACCGTGTATCGCATCGGAAACGGAATGGTTGCAGATACACCGGGCTTTTCCTCAATGGAAAAGGATGAACGATATGATTTCATACGTAAGGAAGAATTGGAAGATTGCTTTCCCGAATTTGAACAATATCTCGGTAATTGCCGTTTTACGGGATGTGCACATCTGAAGGATAAAGGATGTGCAGTTCTTGCCGCTGTTGCAAACGGTGCGGTTGCATCATCCCGCCATGAAAGTTATACGGCGATGTACATGGAAGTAAAAGATTTCAAAGAATGGGATAAAAAATAATTCTCAGCAGAAACATTTATAAACCTCCTGCGTATAATGTACGGACGGGAGGTTTTTTATGTTCAGATATCGGTATGTGGGATTTATTATTTGTGCTTTCGGAATCGGCCTTTTGTTGGGCTGCTGTTTTCCCGAAAAATTGATCATACTTGCCGTTTCAGCCCTCCTTGTCTGTGCAGGATTTTTTGTTTCAAGGTGTTGATTGGAGGGAACTTGCTTGAAGATTGTTGTGCTCAACAGCCCCGGATGCTTGAGGGGAATTTTAAAAACTGTTTTTTCAATCAAATAAGGTAGACACTGCAGAGATTTAATCTTTGCAGTGATTTTTTTGGTTCTTCACGGAAAATTGTGGGATTTTTGATTAAGGGAAGTGCAAATTACGGTTTGATGGGGAGTTGGTTGTTTGCCGTAGGGAATGCATATTATGCATTCCGCCCCCGTCCTGCCAAGGTGATACGCGCACCTCGGTAGGGGTCGGTGCCTCGACGACCCGTTTTTGGATTTCAAAATTATATCATTTATTGCATCGATTATGTATTATTTCAAATAGTAATGTTCAAATCAATGATGCTTCTACCCTCATGCGGGATGCCGAGGGCGTCATCCCCTACAGGATAAAAAACCAAGTCGGACAGGGGCGGATCGCATACTATGCGTTCCCTACACACCCCGACAAACCGCAATTTGTTTTCTTTAT